>CAXULX010000066.1:0-19776 GCA_964252005.1 uncultured Acetobacteraceae bacterium
GGCGCCGTCTGCATCTCCTCCCAGGTCGGCTGCACCCTGTCTTGCCGGTTCTGCCATACCGGCACGCAGACCCTGGTGCGCAACCTGGGCGCCGCCGAGATCGTGGGCCAGTTCATGGCGGCGCGCGATGCCTATGGCGAGTGGCCCAGCCCGCGCGGGGAGACGCCGCGCCTGCTGTCCACCATCGTGCTGATGGGCATGGGCGAGCCGCTGTATAACTACGAGAACGTGGCCCGCGCCATGCGGATCGTCATGGACGGGGAGGGGATCGGGCTGTCCCGCCGCCGCATCACCCTCAGCACCTCGGGCGTCGTGCCGATGATGGACCGCTGCGGGGCGGAGCTTGGGGTCAACCTCGCGGTCTCGCTCCATGCGGTGCGGGACGACCTGCGGGACGAGATCGTGCCGCTGAACCGCAAGTATCCCATCGCCGAGCTGATCGCCGCCTGCCGCCGCTACCCCGGCGCCAGCAACGCCCGGCGCATCACCTTCGAGTACATCATGCTGCGCGGCGTGAACGACAGCGAGGCCGACGCGCGGGAGCTTGTGCGCCTGATCGCCGGCATTCCCGCCAAGGTGAATCTGATCCCGTTCAACCCCTGGCCCGGCAGCGACTACCGCCCGAGCGGGCGGGAGGCGCTGGAGCGGTTCGCCGCCATCGTGCAGGGCGGGGGCTTCGCCGCCCCGATCCGGATGCCGCGGGGGCAGGACATCCTGGCCGCCTGCGGGCAGCTGCGGACCGAGAGCCGCCGGACCCGCCCGGCGGCGTAGCGTGGTGGAGCCAGCGGGCGCGCGGATGGTCTCAGGCCATGTCCCAAGCCGAAACTGAACGCATCGCCCTGCCGCTCGGGCTGCTGGGGGCGGCGGCGTTCCTGTCCTCGGCCGGGGCGCGCGTCGTCGATCCGCTGCTGCATGCGATCGCGACGGACTTCTCGGTGTCGGTGCCGGATTTGTGGATCGTCATCGCGGCCTTCACCTTGCCCTATGGGCTGAACCAACTGGTGCTCGGGCCGGTTGGCGACCGGTTCGGCAAGCTGCGGGTCATGCTGGGGGCGCTCGTGGGCTACGCGCTGTTCACCGGTGCCTGCGCGCTCGCGTCGGACCTTGCGGGCTTGGCGGTGCTGCGGGCCTGCGCGGGTGCGGCCAGCGCCGGGCTGATCCCGGTCGGCATGGCCTATATCGGCGACGCCGTGCCGTATGAGCAGCGGCAGGTGACGCTCAGCAAGTTCCTGACCGGCATCGTGCTGGCGCAGACCTTGGCCGGGCCGGTCGGCGGCGTCTTCGGGCAGTATGTCGGCTGGCGCGGGGTGTTCCTGGTGCTGGCCACGCTTGCGGTCCTGGTCGCCGCGGCGTTCGCCGCGCGCATCCGCGGCCTGCCGGACCGCCGCAGCCCCGGGCGGATGTTCAAGCCCGAGAACTACGTCCGCATGGCCCGCCACCGCACCGGGCGCCTGGTGCTGCTGGCGGCGACGCTTGACGGCGCGCTGTTCGTCGGCTGCTTCCCGTACCTCGCGCCCTATCTGCACGAGCATTTCGGCCTCGGCTATGCCCAGGTCGGCCTGATCCTGGCGTGCTTCGGCCTCGGCGCCTGGTCCTACACCCGCCTGGCCCGGCGCCTGCTGGCCCGGCTGGGGGAGGGCGGCCTGGTGCTCGCGGGCGGGCTGCTGATGGCGGCGGCCCTGGCGACCGCGGTGGCCAGCGGCCGGTGGTGGCTGTTCATCCCGGTGGAGATGGCGTTGGGGCTGGGGTTCTTCATGCTGCATTCCGTGCTGCAGGCCCAGGCCACCGAGATGCTGCCGCAAGCGCGGGCCACGGCGGTCGCGACCTTTGCCTGCCTGCTGTTCCTCGGGCAGAGCGTCGGCGCGCTGCTGGTCGGCGCCGCCATCGCGCGCTTCGGCTACCCCACGGCGTTCCTGCTCGACTCCGGCTGCATCGTGGTGCTGGCGGTGTGGCTGGCGCGGGTGCTGCGGCGGGGGGCGGCATAGCATTGCGGTCGGCGCCCGCCGGGCCATCTATCGGGCATGAACGACACGCCTCACGCCCCGACCGCCGCCGATCACCTGGCCCGGCATGACGCCGAGCGCACCCCGCCCGCGTCGAAGCCGCACAACCCGAAGCTGCCCCCTGAACTCGGCGGTCCCAAGGGGCCGGAACCGACCCGCTTCGGCGATTGGGAGCAGAAGGGCCGCTGCACCGACTTCTAGGCGCGCGCCCCGCGCCGGCGCAGGGCGGCTTTCACGGTGTTGTCCAGCAGGCAAGCGATGGTCATCGGGCCGACGCCGCCCGGCACTGGGGTGATGGCCCCGGCGACCGCCGCGCATTCGGCATAGGCGACGTCGCCGATCAGCTTGCCGTCCGCGGTCCGGTTGATGCCGACGTCGATCACCGCGGCGCCGGGCTTGATCCAGTCGCCGCGCACCATCTCCGGCCGCCCGACCGCCGCCACCAGGATATCGGCCCGGCGGCATTCCCCTGCGAGGTCCAGGGTGCGGGAATGGGCGATGGTCACCGTGGCGTCGGCGGCCAGCAGCAGCGCCGCCACCGGCCGGCCGACGATGGCGGACCGGCCCAGCACGACCGCCCGGGCGCCCCGCAACGGCGTTCCGCCCGCAGCCAGCAGGCGCATGACGCCGCTGGGCGTGCAGGGCGCCAGCACCTCGAGCCCGTCCTGCAGGCGGCCGACGTTCAGGGGATGGAAGCCGTCCACGTCCTTGGCCGGGTCGATGGCTTCCAGGACCGGGCGCGGCGGGATGGCGTCGGGCAAAGGAAGCTGCACGAGGATGCCGTCCACTTCGGGGTCGGCGTTCAGCCGCTGGATCACCGCCATCAAATCTGCGGCCGACACGCTGGCCGGCAGCCGGATCGTCTGTGCCAGCAGCCCGGCGTTCTGCGCCGCGCGGTCCTTGTTGCGGACGTAGACCGTGCTGGCCGGGTTGTCCCCGACCAGGACGACCGCCAGCCCCGGCTTGAACGGCAAGCCCGCCGTCCGTTCGGCGATCTCGGCACGGAGGGCGGCGGCGACCGCCGTGCCGTCGATGACGCGGGCCGCCATCACATCAGCGTCCAGACCCCGGTGACGATGCCGGTGAAGATGGTCGCCAGCAACGGGCGCGCAATGTATTGCAGCAGCAGGATGGCGACGATGGGGCTGATGTCGATGTTGCCGAAGTTGGGCAGCACGTTGCGGATCGGGCGCAGGATCGGCTCGGTGACCCGGGTCAGGAAGTCCCCGATGGTCCAGACCAGGCGGTTGCGGGTGTCGAGCACGCCGAAGGAGGCCAGCGTGCTGAAGATAGCCGACAGGATCAGCGCCCACACGAACAGGCCAATGATGGCATTGAGCAACTGAAAGATCGCTGGAATCACTTGTGGCCGCCTCCCGGAGAATGCGCGGGACCCTACCGATGCGCCCGGCGGGGCGCAACCGCGTGCGGATTGTGCGGCGGGCCTGCTTGACTTGGCCGGCCGGCCTGAGCATTGTCCGCCGCCTGCACGGCGGGGCTGTAGCTCAGTTGGGAGAGCGCCTCGTTCGCAATGAGGAGGTCAGCGGTTCGATCCCGCTCAGCTCCACCACGCCGCGCAGATCGCATGATGGTTGAGGTCAGTTGCTGCGTTTGCGCGTCGCGGGGCGCACGCCATCAAGCCTGTACAAACTCCGTCCGGTATTGGGCCAGGAGCGCGCCGGCCCGCTGCTTCCGCTCAGCGACCTGCTCCTCGCTGAGCTCCGGCGGCGCCGCCGTGCGGCTTTCGACGGGATCGCCGATTGCCATGAAGAACGCGTCCTGACCCGGCGGCGTGCACATGCAGAGCATCCGTGCGGCCTCGGCTGAGACGTTCTTGAACGAGTGCGGCGCATTGGCCGGGATGTTCACGGTCGAACCCGCCGCGACGGTGGATGTCCCGCCGCGGAAGGTGAATTCGAGCTGGCCTTCAAGCAGCGTGAACATCTCCTCGAAATCATGGCGGTGCGGCGGCGGCCCTCCGCCCGGGGGCACGTGCATGTCGATCAGGCAGTAGCGCCCGCCGGTGTCCTCGCCGCGCACCAGGATCGTGTAGGTGTCGCCGGCCACCGAGACGTGCCGCAGCCCCGGGCCGTCCGGGTTCGCGACGACAAGCTTGCGCCCGGGGTCGTCCGGCGGGATCGGCGTGTCCGTGTCGGCCATTCCTCGTCCTTTCCATCAGCCCGGCATGCGGATAAAATCCGCCGCGCGCTCCGCCACCATCATGACCGCCGGCTGTATGTTGCTGGACGGCACCAGCGGCATCACCGACGCATCGGCGATCCGCAGGCCGCCGATCCCGCGCACCCGCAGTTCCGGATCGACCACGGCACCGGCGTCGCCGCCCATCCGGCAGGTGCCGCAGGGATGATACACCGTCGTGCCGGAGGCGCGGATGTAGTCCAGCATGTCGTCGTCCGACGTGACCTCCGGCGGCGGCGCCAGTTCCTCCAGCACCAAGTCGCTGAACGGCGCAATGCGGCCCAGCCTGCGGGCGAGGCGCGCCGCCGCGACCATGACATGCTGGTCGCCCGGCGCCGAAAGATAGTTGGCGCGGATCACCGGCTTGTCCTCCGGGTCGGCGCTGCGCAGCCGCAACTCCCCGCGGCTGTCGGGGCGGCACTGGCCGAAGTTGAACATGAAACCCGGATGCTTCGGCAGCACGTAGCCGCCGCCGGGCGTGAGGCTGAAGTTGATGAACTGGAACTGCACCTCGGCCTCCTCCGCGCCCGGGGTCACGCGGGCGAACAGCGTGGCCTCCGTGGCACCCACCGCCATCGGGCCGTTGCGGCGCAGCGCGTAGCGGGCGGCCATGGCGGCGGTGCGCAACGGGCTCGCGGTGATCTCGTTCAGCGTGCCGGCCGGGCGGGTGCGGAAGCCGAAGCGGCTGATGAAATGGTCCTGCAGGTTCTGCCCGACGCCGGGCCGGTGCAGCGCGACCGGGAGGCCGAGCGCCCGCAGCGCGTCGCCGTCGCCGATGCCGGACAGCATCAGGAGCTTCGGGGTGGCGATGGCGCCGGCGCAGACCACGACCTCCCGATGCGCCCGCATCTCGGCCATGGAGCCGTCGGCGCGGCGGACCACGCATCCTACCGCGCATCCGCCCTCGATCAGCAGGCGCTGCGCGGTGACGCCGGTCACGACGCGCAGGTTCGGGCGGCGCCGGGCCGGGCGGAGATAGGCCCGCGCCGTGCTGACCCGGCGGCCACGGCGCACGTTCATTTGGATCGGCGCCACCCCCTCGATCCCGCCGTCGTTGATGTCGCGGTGACGGGGGAAGCCCATGGCCTCGCACGCCGTGATGAAGGCGGCGGCGCCGGGCGACAGGCCGCGCGGCTCGCCGACCGGGATCGGGCCGCCAGTGCCGCGGGTGGCGCCGGGGTCGCCGGTCCAGTGCTCGATGCGGCGGAACGCGGGCAGCACGTCGTCATGCGACCAGCCGCGCGCGCCGACCTGCGCCCACCGGTCGTAGTCGTGCGGCGAGCCCCGCAGGAACACCAGGCCGTTGATCGAGCCGGACCCGCCCAGCACCCGGCCGCGCGGCCAGGCGATGCTGCGGCCGCCCAGTTCAGGCTCCGGCTCGGTGGCGAAGCGCCAGTCGTACTTGCCGCTGGCGAACAGGCGGGCATAGCCGGCGGGGATGTGGATCCAGATGTCGCGGTCCTCCGGCCCGGCCTCCAGCAGGGTGACGCGGCAGGACGGGTCCTCCGACAGGCGTGCCGCCAGGATGCAGCCGGCGGTGCCGCCGCCGACGATGAGGTAGTCCGGCAGGTCGTCCGGTGCGTCCAAGATGCCGGCCTCCCCGCGCCGCGGCGCTGATGCTACCCGATGCGGAGGCGGGCGCCAGGCCCTTCCGGCTACGAAGCGCCGATCTGCTTGGCCGGCCCGCCGACCTGCTTCTGCCGCAGCGCCGCGAGGCGGTCGTTCAGGTTGATGGGCGTGGGTCCCTTGCCCTGGACCTGCGCCATCGCGGCGGCGATGTTCGGGTCGTCCTGCTCCGGCCGGGTCGGCGCCAGCAGCTTGGCCTTGGCGTTGGCCGCCTCGGCGTCGGCCAGGTTGCGCGTCGCGTTGTCCTGCATCGCCTTGAGTGCCGTGCTCAGCCCGCTGGTGGCGCTGGACAGCCCGGCCGCCTGGCGTGCCGCCTCCGCCCGCTGCTGCGCCATGTCGCGCTGCTGCTCCGCCCGGCCCATGTCGCGCTGCGCGCGGTTCAGGTCGTCGCGCGCCGATTTCAGCTTCTGTCCCGCCTGCTGGTAGGTGGCTTCCAGCGAGTGCAGGAACTCCCCGGCGTCCACCGCGTCCTCCTTCTCCCGCTCGACGTCGGGCGCCATGGTCTCCAGCATTGTGACGATGGTGCCGAGGCTGCGCTCCAGCTCGGACTTGCGGGCCGGGTCGGACTCGCTTTCGATACGGTGCTGGATCTGCTCGGCCGCCGCCATGCGCTGCTGCGACAGGGTCGTGATGGCGTCGGCCTCGCGCTTCTCCTTGTCGAAGGCGACCCGGGCCTGGGCGACCTGGCGGCCGAGGTCGTCCAGATGCTGCTCCATGGTGCGCAGCTCGGCCTCGGTGGCGGATTTCGGGTCCCAGCGCACGATGGCCTCGACGGCGTTGTTCACGGCCCGGTCGGCCTTCACGCTGACCAGGTTGCGGATGAATGTGATAATGGCTGCCTCCCGTATGGGTCTGTTTTAAAAAGATTATCCGGCCATCGCGCCGGCGTTGAGCAGCGCCACCGCGAGCTGGATGCCGATCAGCACCAGGGCGGCTGCGACGTTGCCGGCCTCGATCATCGCGCGCAGCCCGCGCAGCAGTGCGGTCGCGACGAAGAACACCGCAAGCTGGATCACCAGCGCCACCAGCCCCCACAGCACGATGTCGAGCACCAGAACGCTGGTCGCGAGCGTCGCCGCCAGCGGCATGGCGAGCGCCACGAGGGTTCCCGCCACCACGATGCCCGCGGCCACGTTGCCCTCCTGCACCAGGCGCCACTCGTTGAACGGCGTCAATGCGATGTAGCAGGCCATGCCGATGCCGAGCAGCGCGAGCGTCGCGGCGAACTGGCCGGCCAGCACGGGCAAGCCCATCTGCAAGGTGGCGAGGATGCTGTCCATGGAGTCCTATGCGAGTTGGAGCGTGGCGGGGTTGAGGTCGATGCCGGCCCGAATGTCAACCCAGGCCCGGCCGCCCTCCTGCATCGCCGCGACGATGATGTACTCGGTGGCGGGCGCCGGGCTGGGGCTGCCGGTCGGCGCGGCGTACAACATGGCCTGGCTCTGCACCGTGCGGCTGCCGTCCAGCCCTTCGATGGTTTCCGTGAGCGCACGGGGCGACACCCGGCCGCTGCCCGGCGCCCAGACGCGGGAGTAGGTCTTGTTGTCCTTGGTCTGGAACTCCGGCCAGCCGATCATGCCCTCGTTCGGGTCGAGCCAGGCGGCCCATTCGCCGGGGTCGGCCGGTGTGACCTCGTCGATGGTGCCGAACAGCCGGCACTCGTCGGGATCGCCGGCGGCGTCGAGGTGAAGCTGGATGAGGCTGCGTCCGTCGGACAGGTACAGGCGCAGGAGCCGCGTGTTGCCGGAGGCGACCTGGCCGACCGCGCTCACGCTGACCGGGCCGCTGCCCTCGGGTTGCGGCAGCTTGATGCTGCCGCCCGCCAGGATGAACGGCGTGGGGTCGAGCGTGAGCGTCATGCCGACGCGGAACTTCGACGGCGCGTAGGTCTCGCCCGACAGCTTGTGGCGCAGCAGGTTCCCGGCGGATTGCAGGGCGGTTGTGGGCGGGCGCACGGCGGACCCTCCGGATGGGCCGCCCGATCCCGGGCGGCGTTGGTAGGCGAGGTAGGCGATCCCCCCGCCGCCCGCCAGCAGCACGGCCCAGACCCAGCCGGAGCCGCCGGCGCCGGGCACGCCGGGGGTGCGGGCCGGGGGCGCCTTCGCGACGTCGGACGGGATGTCGGGCGGCAGGGCGCCGGGTGTGCGCGGCTCGCCGTCGCGCTGCGCGAGTTGCTGATCCAGCTCATCCAGCTTGGCGCGCAACTCGGCGTTGCCCTGCGCCTGTTGGTCCGCTTCCTGCCGCCATTGCCGGTAGCCCGGGTCGTTCTGGTTGTTGTGGAAGAACTCGCCCGATCCGGGGCGGCCGAGGTTGCTGAGCAGCGCGCCGAGGAACAGCCCGTCCCATACGCCGAAGCTGCGGTTGCCGCCGAAATACGCCGTGGGCGGCGCGGACCAGCCGCGGTTGCTGAACCAACCGGACCGGTCGGGCGCGTATTGGCGCGGTGCATACTGGTTTGGCGCAGACTGGCTGGGCGCATATTGGCGGGGGGCGTACTGGGGCGCCGTGTATTGCGGCTCCTGCCGCTGCGGCGGGGCGTTCTGCTGGGCGCGGTAGTTGTTGAACGCGGCGCCGGACCGGTCCTGCGAGAAGCTGCGGTCGCCCGGCGAGGAGGGCGGCGTCCACGCCGGCCGCGAGTACGAGGACGATGGACGGCTGTAGCCGCCGCCGCCGCCGAACGAAGGCGTCCGGGACGGGCTGCCGCCGCCAAACGAGGGCGTCCTGCTGGACCCGCCGGGCCGGGAGTAGCCGCCGCTGGCCCGCGCCAGGCCGTCCGCCGGCAACGCGAAACACGCCAGGGCCGTGAGCAGGGCCGCCAGCCAGGGCCGGAAACGCCTCCGAGAGGTCCGCACGACGCCGTTCATCCTCCCGCGGGGTTGCCGCGATAAGTCAGGCGTAACAGAAAGGTTCCTGCGCGTCGCGCAAAATGCATGATGACGCAACAAGGAAGGACCCTCGGCATGTGGCAGCCCAGCAGCTTCTACCCGGACCCGGCGGTGACGATCCTGCACCCGAGCTTCGCCAAGTACCGCCTCCCGCTCGCCGCCGTCGAGCGCCTGGCGACCGGGCTGCGCTGGGCCGAGGGGCCGGTCTGGTTCGGCGACGCCCGGCATTTGCTGGTCAGCGACATTCCGAATAACCGCATCCTCAAATGGGAGGAGGAGACCGGCGCGGTCAGCGTGTTCCGCCGCCCCTCCCACTTCGCCAACGGCAACACCCGGGACCGCCAGGGCCGCCTGGTCACCTGCGAGCACGGCGGGCGCCGGGTGACGCGGACCGAGCTTGACGGAAGCATCACCGTGCTGATGGACCGGTTCGAGGGCAAGCGGCTGAACTCGCCCAACGACGTCGTCGTAAAGTCGGACGGCTCGATCTGGTTCACCGACCCGCCGTTCGGCTTGCTGGGCGACTACGAGGGGGCGCGGGCGGAGCAGGAGCTGCCGGAGGCCCTCTATCGCCTAGATCCCGCGACCGGGCAGGCGACGGTGATGGACGACGCGATTGCCGGCCCCAACGGCCTCGCCTTCTCGCCGGATGAGCGCGTGCTGTATGTGGTGCAGAGCCGGGCCAGCCCGCGCAACATCCTGGCCTACGACGTGACCGGGGACGGGGTGGGGATCACCGGGCGGCGGGTGCTGATCGACGCGGGCCCCGGCACGCCCGACGGCTTCCGCCTGGACGAGGACGGCAACCTGTGGTGCGGCTGGGGCATGGGCACGCCGGAGTTGGACGGCGTGATGGTGTTCTCCGCCCAGGGCGAGCCGATAGGCCGCATCCAGCTTCCGGAACGCTGCGCCAACCTGTGCTTCGGCGGCCCGAAGCGGAACCGCCTGTTCATGGCGGCGAGCCAGTCGGTCTATGCGCTGTATGTCAACACGCAGGGGGCGCTGTGAAGCGGAACACCGTCGCCGACGTGAACTCCTCGCCTGGGCGCAGCACGGTGCTGGGAAAGGCGGGCTGGTTCGGGCTGTCCGGGAAGTGCTGGGTCTCGAAGCACACGGCGTCGCCTTGGCGGTAGCTGCGTCCGCTCGGCCCCGACAGCGCGCCGGTCAGTTGGTTGCCGGTATAGACCTGCACGCCGGGCTGGGTGGTCAGCACGTCGAGCGTCCGGCCGCTGATCGGCTCATGCAGGCGGACAGCCTGGCGCAGTCCGGCGCCGGGGCGCAGCACCCAGGTATGGTCGTAGCCGCGGCCGTATAGGATCTGCGGGTCCGCCTCGCGGATGCGCTGCCCGATGGGCGTGGGCGCGCGGAAGTCGAACGGGGTGCCGGCCACGGGCCGGAGTTCGCCCGTCGGGATCGAGGTCGCCGTCACCGGCAGGACGGCATCGGCCTCGACCTGCAGCAAGTGACCGAGCACGCTGCCGCTGCCTTCGCCCGCGAGGTTGAAGTAGCTGTGGTTCGTGAGGTTCAGCACGGTGGGCCGGTCGGTCCAGGCCCGGTAATCGAGGCGCAGCTCCGGGCCGTCCACCGTGTAGGTGACGCGGACATGCAGGGTGCCGGGGTAGCCCCCGTCGCCGTCCGGGCTGACCAGGCCGAGCGTCACGTGGCGGTCCCCGCTATCCTCAATGCTCCAGACCCGCTTGCCGAAGCCGTCGGGGCCGCCATGCAGCGCGTTCGGCCCGTCGTTGCAGGCCAGTTGGTGCGCCACCCCGTCCAGCACGAACCGGCCGCCGGCGATCCGGTTGGCGAACCGGCCCGGCAGCGCCCCGAAATGCGGGCTGCGATGCTGGTAGCCGTCGAGGCTGTCGAGGCCGAGCACCACGTTGGCCGCATGCCCCGCCCGGTCCGGCGCCTCGATGCGCTCCACCGCCCCGCCGAACGTCAGGATGCTGACCCGCAGCATGGCGTCGCCCAGGCTGATGCGGTGGACTTCGGCGCCGGCGTCGGTGCGGCCATACGGGGTGATCGTCATGCTGGCCGCAACGGCTGGACGGCCCGGCCGTTCCCGGCGCCGGCCATGCGGAACCGGACCTGGCCGCGCCGGGCCATCGCAGGTAGGGTCCCCGCATGTCAGCAGCCGCCGAGACCTCGCTCTCCGGGGACCGCCGTGCCCGGGCCAACGTGCTGCGGCTCGCGGCGGCGCAGGCGCTGGCGGGGGCCAACGCCTCCGTCGTGTTCGCGACCGGCGCCATCATCGGCAGCACCCTGTCGCCCGACCCGGCGCTCGCGACGGTGCCGATCAGCGTGTTCGTCGTCGGCCAGGCGGCCGGCACCCTGCCGGTGGGGTGGCTGTCCCGCCGCCATGGCCGCCGGGCCGCGTTCATGGCGGGCGGCGGCTGCGGCGTGCTGGCCGGGCTGCTGGCGGCCATGGCGCTGCTGCTGCAGTCGTTCCCGCTGTATTGCCTGGCGACGCTGTGCGCCGGGCTGTATGCCTCCGCCGTGCAGTCCTTCCGCTTCGCCGCCGCGGACGGCGCGAGCGCCGCGTTCCGGCCCAAGGCGCTGTCCTGGGTCATGGTGGGCGGCGTGTTCGCCGGCGTGCTGGGGCCCCAGCTCGTCACCTGGACCATGGATCTCTGGTCGCCCAACCTGTTCGTCGTGAGCTACCTGGCGCAAGCCGCCGTGGCAGTGGTGGCGATGGCCGTGCTGTCCGGGGTGGACCTGCCGCGGCCGGCGCCTGCGGAGTTGGCGCGCGGCCGGCCGCTTCCAACCATCATCCGCCAGCCGCGCTTCATCGTGGCGGTGGTCTGCGGGGTGGTCAGCTACACGCTGATGAACCTGGTGATGACGTCGGCGCCGCTCGCGATGCGGCTATGCGGCCTGCCGCTGGCGGCGTCCAACGGGGCGATTCAGTGGCACATCGTCGCCATGTATGCGCCGAGCTTCTTCACCGGCAGCCTGATCGCCCGGTTCGGCGCACGGCGGGTCGTGGCGGCCGGGCTGCTGCTGACCGGCATGGCGGCATGGACGGGGCTGTCGGGCCTCTCGGCGCTGCACTTCTCGGCCGGGCTGATCCTGCTGGGGCTGGGCTGGAACTTCGGCTTCGTCGGCGCCTCCGCCCTGGTGCTGGAGGCGCACCGGCCGGAAGAGCGCAACAAGGTGCAGTCCTTCAACGATTTCCTGGTGTTCGGCACGATGGCGGTCGGCTCGTTCTGGTCGGGCCACCTGCTGGTCACGCTCGGCTGGGCGGCGGTCAACGGGGTGGTGTTCCCGCCGGTGGCGCTGGCGCTCGTCGTGCTCGCGGCGTCGGGGATGCTGCGGCGGCGGGTGCCGACGGTGTGAATGGGCGCCAACCCGATACTTTTGGCCTAGGCAGCCATTTCGGAGCTTTTGTACGAAGTTCAATTCGAGGAGCGCGCGGCAGCAAGCTTGAGGGCCGGTTCTAAGGATGCGCATGGTTGTCCGACGAAGTGAAATGCCCGGTAGCATGTCCAATTTCGTGAATAGCTTGTAGGCGTCCTGAACTGGTTGTGGAGTGACCACGTGTTGAAAGGCATGTTCGGACGCTGGATCGCCGGCATACTGGTCGTGTACGCCGTTTCCTTGGCCGCGCCGGACGGTGCTATGGGACAAACCAAACCGGTTCGGCCAGTCTTTCAGCAGAGTGCCTGTGAACTGCCTGGATTATCCCCGGAGATCGCCCCAAGGGTGCAATGTGGGACCGTCAGCGTGCCCCGCAGCTACGGCCAGCCCGGCTCCGGGATGTTCAAGCTGGCCGTCGTAGTGGTCAAGAGCGCGCAACAGCCCGCGTTGCCCGATCCCATCGTTTACATCAGCGGTGGTCCCGGCTCGCCTTTGACTAAGTACACAGAAAACCAAGCCCGCCATCCTTACGCCCCTGACCGAGACCTCATCCTGGTGGACCAGCGCGGCGTCGGGCGTTCGGAGCCAAGCCTTTGCCCGAGGATCGCCGGCGAACTCCTTGGCGCCGGGTTCGCCGTGGCGGATACCATAACGGCGCAAACGCAAGACCGGCGGCGTGCCTTGTTCTTGGCGTGCCGGAGTACGGCGAGGGCACAAGGAGTCAACCTTGACGACTTCGGAACAAACGTCACGGTGGAGGACTTCGAGCAGGTCCGCCAGGCGCTCGGTATCGCGCGCTGGAATGTCGTCGGCAACTCGTACGGCACCACGGTCGCGATGACGTTGATGGTGCGTCATCCCGAGGCGATCCGGTCAGCCGTGCTGGACTCCGTTTACCCGCCCGACCTCGTTCTCCCCCCGTGGTCGGCCAGGGTCGCCGCGGCCCGGACGGCTTTCTTCGGTATGTGCGAACAGGACCCGGCTTGCGCGGCCTTGTTCCCCGACCTCGCCGGACAATACCGGCAGGTCTTGGGGCGGCTGTCCCATGCGCCCATGACCGTTTCCGTGCCGGCCGCGATGCACCAGCCGGGCAACCAGACGTCACTTACCGCGTCGCTGTTCGAGATGGTCGTGGCCCTCCGCCTCTATTACCCGGAGAATTACCCGGACCTGCCAAGGTTGATTGCCACGGTCCGCGACGGCAAGGTCGAGGACTTTGCGGTGGCTCTCGCCGCCGTCCTGTCAGGCGCGGCGGACACAAACCAATCTGCCCACATCGCGGTCGAGTGCCGCGACCGCCCGCATCTGCGCGAGCCTGCTGGTGCTGAATCGCTGGACAAAATCGTGGATCAAGGCATCTGCACCGGTTGGTCGAACCTTGGGCCGCCCCCTGCTATCCCGACGGACACAAATATTCCGACCCTGGTGCTTGCTGGCCAGTTCGATCCAAATGCCAGCCCGCCACTCAGCCGCCATGTCGCCGAGCTGATCGGCGGCAGCGCACGCTGGGTCGAGTTTCCGCTGGTCGGCCATAACGTCCGGCACATCAGCCCATGCGCCGCGATGATCGTGGCGGCGTTCATTGCCCAGCCAGGAACGGCGCTGGACACATCCTGCGCGCGGCAGACGCAGCCGATCCGCTTCTTGCCATGATGACGCCGCACTACGGTGCGGCCGGCTGCGTGGATTGAAGCCTGATGGTGCGGACGGCGGGACTCGAACCCGCACTCCCTTACGGGACTCAGATTTTCATCCCACTTCGGCTTTCGCCGCCGCCGCGCCTTAGAAGTGCGGCGTTCGTGGTCTGGACTATCCCTTCGCCATGGCCCGAAGGCGGTAGGCGCCCCCCGTCTAGTCTCTACACCTTCCCCGTCCGCTCGGCGCGGCACCGGGGCTTGGCTCGGGATTGGCGTAGGCCGGGCGACGGCCGTTAGCGTTCCCCGAATTTGGGCGGTTCTACGCCGCGGATTTCCCCGCGGGCACTCCAATCAAAAGTCTGCAGCGTCTACCATTCCGCCACGCCCACACTGGGCGGCAACCTAGCACAACCGGCCCAGGCGCCGCCAAGGGGCGCTACCCGGCAATCTCGCCGCTGGCGATCCGGCAGGCGATGTCCTGCGCGCGGCGGATCAGCGTGTCGCTCGCCTCCGGCGTGCGGAATGCGCTGTGCGCCGAAAGCGTCACGTTGTCGAGCGTCGTCAGCACGTGGCCCGGCGGCAGCGGCTCCTGATCGAACACGTCGAGCGCCGCGTGGATCATCGGGCCGGACCGCAGCGCCGCCACCAGCGCCGCCTCGTCCACCAGCGCGCCGCGGGCGGTGTTGACCAGGATGGCGCCCGGGCGCATCGCCGCCAGGCGGGCGGCGTCCAAGAACCCCCGGGTCTCGTCCGTCAGCAGCAGGTGCAGCGACACGACGTGGCTTTCCGAGAGCAGCTGGTCGAGCGGGACGAACTCGACCCCCTTGGCCGTACGGGGCGTGCGGTTCCACGCCAGCACGCGCATGCCGCCGCCGCCAGCGATGCGCGCGACCTCGGCCGCGATGCCGCCATAGCCGATCAGGCCGATGGTCTTGCCGGTGAGCTGCATGGCCTCGGTCCGCACCCACTGCCCGGCCCGCATGCCGCCATCCATCCGCGCGAGGCCGCGGGCGGCGGCCCACATCAGCGCGATGGTATGCTCGGCCACGGCGGTGTCGCCGTATCCCCTGATGGTGTGGACGGTGATGCCGAGTGCTGCCAACTCCTCCGGGTTCATGTAGCTGCGCGCGCCGGTGCCGAGGAAGATGACGTGGCGCAGCCCTGGGCAGGCCCGCATGGCGTCCGTCGCCAGGAAGGTGTGGTCGTCCAGCATGAAGTCGTAGCCGGCCAGCATCGCCGGCAGGTCGCCAGGCGCCACATGTCCCTGTATGGTCACGTCGATCGCCGGGTCGCCGTCCCGGCGCATGGCGCGGAACACCTCCGCGAGGTCCTCGGTCGCGTCCAGGAATAGTCCCCTCATGCCGGCCTCCAATGCTGCGCCTGATCCTGCGATGCGCGGCCCGTCCCGGCAAGGCTTAGCGGTTGGCCCATCGGCTCCCCCGGCCGCATCGTTGCGCCCTGCGATGCCTTGCCCGAGTCCGAGGCCGATGCTGACGCGGCCCGTTCGGCGCTGAGCTTTGGCCCGCGCGCCGACCTCGACGCCGCTGCGTCGGCCCAGGCCCCCCATGGCGACTGCGGCCCCAACTGCGCCCGAGCCGGCCCGGCGCCGCCTGGCCTGGCGGGCGTTGCGGGCGGGCGTGATCGCGGCGGTGTGGGGCGCATTGGCGCTGGCCCTGGCGTTGGCGTGGTTTGGCCGCGACCTGCCGCGGCCGGAGGTGGCGCTCGATGCCGTCCGGCGGCCCGGCCTCACGCTGCAGGACCGCACCGGGCGCACCTTTGCGACGTTCGGCGACGTGGTGGGCGATCCGCTGCGCCTCGGCGACATGCCGCGGTTCCTGCCGGCCGCCGCGGTCGCCGTGGAGGACCGGCGGTTCTACCGTCATCCCGGCTTGGACCTGATCGGCATCGCCCGCGCGGCGTTCGTGAACCTCCGCGCCGGCCGCCTGGTGCAGGGCGGCTCGACCCTCACGCAGCAGGTCGCGAAGAACCTGTTCCTCACCAACGCCCGCACCCTCCGCCGCAAGGTGCAGGAGCTGATGCTGACGCTTTGGCTGGAGCACACCTTCTCCAAGGTCGAGATCCTCGAAATCTGGCTGAACCGGGTGTACCTGGGGTCCGGTGCGTGGGGGGTCGATGCGGCGGCGCGGATGTATTTCGGCGTGTCCGCCCGCAAGCTGACCTTGTGGCAATGCGCGGTGCTCGCCGGGGTGCCGCGGGCGCCGTCCCGCATCAACCCGCGCAACGATCCCATCGCCGCGGCG
Source organism: uncultured Acetobacteraceae bacterium (assembly GCA_964252005.1). Classification (GTDB taxonomy): domain Bacteria; phylum Pseudomonadota; class Alphaproteobacteria; order Acetobacterales; family Acetobacteraceae; genus CAHJXG01. The sequence goes on from CAXULX010000066.1 coordinate 15,969, forward strand.
GCGCGGGGGCGGGAGGTGCTGGCCGCGATGGCTGACACTGGCGTCATCTCCAAGGCCGAGGCGGACGCCGCCGCCGGGCAGATCGCGTTTCCGCCCCGCCCCGCCACGGCCGGGTGGTTCGCCGACTGGGCGGCGGACGGCTCGCAGGCGCTCATCGCGCCCGGCGCCGACGCCGTGCTGCACACGACGCTCGACGCCCGGCTGCAAGCAGCGGCCGAGTCGCGGCTTGCAGCCACGCTCGACGGCCCCGGCGCCTCGGCCGGGGTGGGGCAGGGGGCCGTGGTGGTGCTGGACGCCGCGACCGGCGCCGTGCGGGCGATGGTCGGCGGGCGGGACTGGCGCGCCAGCCCCTATAACCGCGCGACCGCCGCCCGGCGCCAGCCCGGATCGGCGTTCAAGCCCATCGTCTGGCTTGCCGCCCTGGAGCACGGCCTGCGCCCGGACGACACGGTGCTGGACGCGCCGTTGCGCATCGGCGGCTGGGCGCCGCAGAACTTCGACGGCGCGTTCCACGGCACGGTGACGCTGGAAGAGGCGCTGGCGCAATCGCTGAACACGGCGGCGGTCCGGGTGATGCAGCAGGCCGGCGGCCCGCGCGCCGCCGCCGCGGTGGCCCGGCGCCTGGGCATCGCCGGCAGCCTGCCCGACGACCTGTCCCTGGCGCTCGGCACCGGCGAGGTCGGCTTGCTGGAGCTGTGTGCGGCCTATGCCACCCTGTTCAACGGCGGCCGGGCCGTCACGCCGCAGTCCATCGACGCGGTCGAGGCCGACCGGCGCACCGTGCGCGTGCCGCGGCCGGTCCAGGACCGCGTGGTCGATCCCGACCTGGCGGCGATGATGGCACGCATGATGGCGGCCGTGGTGTCGCGCGGCAGCGGGCGCGCGGCGGCGGTGCCGGGCAAGATTGTGGCCGGAAAGACCGGGACGACGCAGGACTACCGCGACGCCTGGTTCGTGGGCGCCGTGGAGGGCACGGTCATCGGCGTCTGGCTGGGCAACGACGACGGCCGCCCGATGAGGGCCGTCTCCGGCAGCGGCCTTCCGGCACGGCTGTTTCGGGAGATCGCGCTGGCGTTGCGTTAGGCCAATGGTGCCCTGACTGGAACCGCGGCAGCGTTGCCGGTCAGGGCGACCCGCCGGGCTGCAGCTTGCTGGCGCTGGTTTGGGTCAACTCGTAGGCGTCGGCCAGCAGCGTGAGCCGGGCGGTGTTCGGCAACTTGCGGAACGCCTCAAGCAGCAGGAACTCCTCGTTCGACGGCGCGGTGCCGACGTCGCCGCCTTCCAGCAGCATGCCGATCGGCACGTTCAGCGTCTGCGCCAGCCGGATCAGCCGGGACGTTTCCGGAAAGCAGGTGCCCCAAATCCAGGCGTGCACGGCGACGCGCGATACGTGCATCGTGCGCGCCAACCCCGCTTGCGTCAGCTTCCGCTCCGCCATGATGCGGCTCAGGTTGTGGCGGAACCTGTCGCGGGACGGGTCCGACCGCGGCTCGGCTTCGCCGGGCCAGCCGCTGAGCGTCATCGGCTGCTGCGCGTCCGTCATGGCCGGCCCACCATCCCCCACGACCATAGGGGCGCAGACAGGTTTGGCCCGTTTGGTTTGGCTCGGCATCGCACGATACTCCCTCCGTCCGCCTCACGCTCCTGTGACACCATACACCATCGTTACGACATCAGTATATAGGATATTCTATTCATAGGATTGTAAGTGCTGCTGCGGCACGGACGGACGGCGCTGTGACCCCGATGGAATGGGCCTCGGCCGGCTTTATTCCGGCCGAGTCGGACCGAGCGTGCCGTCGAACGCAGCCGCCCAGGCCCGGAACATCGCGTCCTGGTTGAACTCCTGTTCCGCCCTGGCGCGATTGGCCGCGCCCAGCGCCTGACGCAGCCCGGCCTGTCCCAGCAACGCCTGCAGCCCCGCCGCCAGCGCCGCATCATCCAGCGCGGTGACGTAGGGCGCGTTGGCGTCCGCCAGCATGGAGCGGGTATCGCCCACGTCGGTGGCCGCGACCGGCAGCCCGGCCGCCATCGCTTCCAGCAGGGACAAGGGCATCTGCTCGGTGTCGGACGACATGGCGAACACGTCCAGTTGGTTGAACAGCCTTGCGGGGTCGGGGAGATGCCCGATGAAATGGACGCGGCCGCCGATGCCAAGGCTCTGCGCCAACGCTTCCAGCGCCGGGCGTTCCGGGCCGTCGCCGGCGATGACCAGGCTGGCCGGTCCATCCGGCGCCGCAAGGGCGAAGGCGCGCAGCAGCCGGGCGATGTTCTTCTCCGGCCGCAGCGCCGCGACGGTGCCGACGACCGGGCCGGGCCACTCGCCCGGCTGCGACGGTCCGGCGAACCGCGCCAGGTCGATGCCGTTCGGCACGTAGCGCAAGCGCCGCGGGTCCAGGCGCCAGACGCCCGTTGCGACCGTCCACAGCGTGCGGGACGGCAGCACGACCAAGCGCCGGCGCAGGACGAGGCGCCGCAGCCGCGCCCGGCGCGGGAGCCGGCCGCCCCGGTCGTCCGGCCCGAACCCGTCCTCGATGTGCAGCTGGCGCACGACGGGCGCCAGGTTGGCGAGCGACCACTCGATGCTGCCCCAATTGCTGGTCACCAGCAGCTCCGGCCGCAAGCGGCGCAGCAGGCGGCGGAAGCGCAGGACGTTGCCCAGCGTGTCGCCCTTGCGGACCACCACCGATGGGAACCCGATGTCGAGCGCCGGGTCCAGCCGTTCCCGGCAGGACAGGTCGCCGTCCATCGCGATCACCGCATGACGCCACCGCCGGCCGAAATGGTTGACGATGGCGGCGAACCGCACCTGCACCCCGCCCACCGCGAAGGAGGGAAACACGTGCAGGATCAGCGGCGTATTGTCGCCGGATAGTTTCAAGGGTGAGGCGGCCACGACCTGCCTTCGGGGGCGTCGGGGCAGGCCATCCGAACTTGGGGCAGGCGTCTTGGGAGTGGTTCCATGGTCGCGAGCATACCATCGAACATATGATTGCGAAAACGCAACGCTCTGTTCAACTTGCCGGTAATCAGCCCTGTGCCGCCGTCGGCTGGACCGCGTGGGCTGGCTCGGCATCCTGATTTGCAAGGTGTGGTGGGGCGAATTTGGAGCGGGCGAAGGGATTCGAACCCTCGACCCCAACCTTGGCAAGGGTGCAGGAAGGCTACTCTGGGGTATCCGGGGGTATCCGTTCGCACTACGAAGCGTAGTGATTACAGCCACTTGCTACGATATGGCACGATGCGATATCCTGCGGCCGTCGATCACGGTGGACACCATGTGGACACCATTTCCAGCCGGGGCGCCTCCATGGACAGGTCTTCCAGCGTCCTTCTAACCAAGACAGAAGTCGACGGGGCAAAGCCTCGGGCGGAGCGCTACCACGTCTGGGATTCCCGAATGGCTGGCTTCGGCTTGCGCGTCGAGAAGAGCGGGACGAAGACATTTGTTGTCCGCTACCGGGCCGACAACGGCGGCAGATCGGCGCCGCGGCGATTCATGACGGTCGGGCGCTTTGGTCCCCTCACAGTCGACGAAGCCCGTCGGCAAGCTCGCCTTCTCCTCGCATCGGCAGCGACAGGTGATGATCCCGGTGGTGAGCGCCAGAAAAGACGCAAAGAGATGACCATCACCCAGCTCGTCGATTTGTACGAAAACGAAGGCTGCTTCATTCAGCGCGGCATCCGTCAGGGCGAGCCAATGAAGGATCGGACGAAGGCTTACACTCTCGGAAGGCTGAAGCATCACGTCCTGCCGAGCTATGCCGGAAAATGGGTGATGGCTGAGTGAGGAAGGCGGCGTATCGAG
>CAXULX010000067.1:0-19017 GCA_964252005.1 uncultured Acetobacteraceae bacterium
AGACCCAAGCCAGACCTACTCACGTTCGAGTCAATGCAAATGGCAGTTGGTATAAGCCGCCACTCGAGCGGCTCGCCACCATGGCCGCGCCGGCCGAACTGGCACGCTTCAGGGCGTCGGCCAAGACACCCGCTGATAGGGTCCGCGCCGGAGAGCACATGCTCAGGCGAAACCCTTGCTGGATCCGCCCATACCTGCTGTTGGCCGAGCATGCCCCGACGCCGTTCGTTCGCAACGTCTACTTGGCCCAGGCCGTCAGCGCCGGCCGTCGGGTAGGGGAGCCATGGTTGAAGGGTGACCAGAAGATCGCCTGGTGGACGGACAAGGCGACGCAGCCCTTCATGACGGCATTGGCCATGTATGGCGTCGAGATGACCCACAAGGGCACGACGTGGATGGCAACCAAATGCCTGAAGCAGCTGTTGACGCTGGACCCGGCAGACAACATGGGCGCGGTCGATCTCTTCGCCGAAGCCGGGCTGATCCACCCCGGGGCGGAGCCGTCAACCCCGGGTAGGATCACCTGAATGTTGACGGGCCGAAAAGCTGCCCGGAACCAGCCTGAAGTCACCCCTTCCAGACGGCCACTTTAGGCTGATACGGCCTGAAAAGAATTGGTTTTGAGACGACAAAAGGGCCGAAAATGCGGGTCGGGGCTATTTCTCGCGGCGCCCACGCCCGGTTTAATGGCCGGATTGCGCGCGAAAAATGCATCTCGAGGCTAGGTAAGCATGGAAGCCGATACGCAGAACTCATAATCTGGAATTTGAATAACTCCATGATCGTGGATCGTCTGGAGACCTGGCTGACAGTTAAGTTTTCGGCAAAATCGGCATTCGTTGCGCCGTGTATCACGGTTGCACGAAGGGCATTCATTGATGGGACGGCTCGTTAACTTTCTTTGATCCTCCTGACGCCACTATCGACCAAAGCCGAGCTTGATGCCGGAACTAGGTTACTGTCCCATTCAGTGCCATCTTATGCCAAATTCGACAAGTCACCCCCCCAACCCCTGCCGCGCCGCCGTCGCCAGCACGTCCGCGCGTTCGTTCATCGTGTCGCCCGAATGGCCGCGCACCCAGCGCCACTCGACCGTATGCGGCTTGGCCGCATCCAGCAGGCGGCGCCACAGCGCCATGTTGGCGACGGGATCCCCGGATGCGTTGCGCCAGTTGCGGCGCACCCAGCCGGTGCTCCAGCGGGTGATGCCGTTGCGGACGTACTCGCTGTCGGTGTGCAGCACGACGCGGCAGGGCCGGGTCAGCGCCTCGAGCGCCGCGGCGGCGGCGGTGAGTTCCATGCGGTTGTTGGTGGTGGCGGGGTCGGCGCCCTGCAGCTCCCGCTCATGCGCGCCGAAGCGCAGGATGGCCGCCCAGCCGCCGGGGCCGGGGTTCGGCTTGCAGCCGCCATCGGTCCAAATCTCGACCGTCGCAGCCTCGGCGTCCATGGGGGCGTCAGAGTCCATAGGCGTGCTCGTCTGGGGCGGCCAGGTGGAAGCGGAGGCGGCGCAGGTACTCGACCGGGTCCTTCCGCGTCACCAAGGCGCCCGGCGGCGTGTGCAGCCAGTCGTACAGCCGGGTCAGCAGGAAACGGAGCGCCGCCCCCTGGCACAGCACCGGCAGGGCCGCGCGCTCCTCCGGCAGCAACGGGCGGCCCCGGTCGTAGGCGGCCAGCATGGCGCGGGCGCGGGTGACGTTGAAACTGTAATCCGGCTCGAAGCACCAGGCGTTCAGGCAGACCGCGAGGTCGTAGGCCAGCAGGTCCGTCGCGGCGAAGTAGAAGTCGATCAGCCCCGACAGCCGGCCGTCCAGGAAGAACACGTTGTCCGGGAACAGGTCGGCGTGGATGTGCCCGCGCGGCAACCCGCCGGGCCAGGCGCGCATGATGCGGTCGAGCGCCGCCGTCAGCTCCGCATCCAGGCCGGCCTGGATCTCGTCCGCACGCCCGCCGCTGCGCGCGAGCAGCGGCGCCCAGCTTGCCGGACCCAGCGCGTTCGGCCGCAGCGGTGCATAGTCCGCGCCGGCCCGGTGCAGCCCGGCCAGCGCATGGCCCACGGGCGCGCAGTGCTCCGGCCGGACGCGCCGGGGCCAGACGCCGGGCAGGAAGGTCGTGACGCAGGCCGGCCGGCCGGCAAGCTGGCGCAACGCCTCCCCATCGCGTCCGCGCACCGGCTGCGGACAGGTGATGCCGCGCGACGCCAGGTGCTCCATGAGGCCGAGGAACCAGGGCAGCTCGGCCGGGTCCACCCGCTTCTCATAGAGAGTTAGAATGAAGTCGCCCGCGGTGGTGCGGAGCTGGAAGTTGCTGTTCTCCACGCCCTCCGCGATGCCCCGGAAGGCGACGGCGGTGCCCAGGTCGTAGCCGGACAGGAAGGCCGCCAGCGCCTCGTCCGTGACGTCGGTATAGACCGCCATTCAGCGGGTCAGCAGAGCGGCGCCGGCAGCTTGAACACCACGTCCTCCTGCGTCACCTGCCGCTCCTCGATCCGCAGCGCATACTGCTTGCCGAGGCAGCCGAGCAGTTCCTGCACCAGGCTCTCCGGCGCCGACGCCCCGGCGGTGATGCCGAGCGTCCGCACCCCCTCCAGCACCGACCAGTCGAGCTGGTCCGCCCGCGGCAGCAGGATCGCCCGCGACGCCCCGGCGCGCTCCGCCACCTCGCGCAGGCGCTGCGAGTTGCTGCTGTTGGGGCTGCCGATCACCACGACCAGGTCGCATTGCGGCGCGATGGCCTTCACCGCCGCCTGCCGGTTCGTGGTGGCGTAGCAGATGTCCTCGTGCTTCGGGCCTTCGATCGTGGGGAACCGGCGGCGGAGCGTCGCCACGATGTCCGCGGTGTCATCGACCGAGAGCGTCGTCTGCGTGATGAAGGCGAGGCGCGTGGGGTCCGCGGGCGTCACCGTCTCGGCGTCCGCGGTGTCCTGCACCAGCGTGACGCTGCCGGGCGGCAACTGGCCCATGGTGCCGACGACCTCTGGATGGCCGGCGTGGCCGATCATCAGGATGTGGCGGGCGTTGAGGCCGCCGCCGGCGTAGTGGCGCTCGGCCTCCCGGTGCACCTTGCTGACCAGGGGGCAGGTGGCGTCGAAGTACGACAGGTTGCGGCGCTGCGCCTCCGCGGGCACCGACTTCGGCACGCCGTGGGCGCTGAACACCACGTGGGCGTCGGCGGGAACCTCGTCCAGCTCCTCGACGAACACGGCGCCCTGCGCCTCCAGGGCCTCCACGACGGTGCGGTTGTGCACGATCTCATGGCGGACATAGACGGGGGCGCCGTAGCGGCGGATCGCCTCCTCCACCACGCGGATGGCGCGGTCCACCCCGGCGCAGAATCCGCGCGGGCCGGCCAGCACGACCAGCAGGTCGGGCCGCGGCTGGGGGGTCAAGGCTGGCTGGACGGTCTGAATCTGGGGCATGAAGATCCGGCTTGCAGGCGCGGCGCACTATGCCGCCGCGCGCATTCCGCTACAACTGGTGTCGCACGGCCCCGGCGACGAGCGGGGCGCACGCCGGAGATCTGGATGCCTGCACTGCGCTTTCCCGCCTGGCTCTCCACGCTCCTGCTGGGCGCGCCCTCCCTGTTGATGCTGGCCGGCTGCGGCGCCGGCACCCAGGACGCCTTCGCCCCTGCCTGCCCCGGCGCCGCCATCGTGCGCGACGCCGCCGACCTGTCCCGCACCCGCGGCGGCCAGCGCGACTTGGTCGATAGCGAACTGGAGGGGCGCATCACTGGGATCAACGGCAACTGCAAGCGGGACGGCCTGGACACCGTCGTGACCACCATCCAGGTCGGCATCGAGCTGACGCGCGGTCCGGCCGCACCCGGGCGCCGGGCCGAGCTCGCCTACTTCGTCGCCGTGCTGGACGGCGAGACCATCCTCGACAAGCAGGTGTTCCCGCTCCGCGCCGAGTTCCCGGCGAACGCCGACCGGCTGCGCCTCGCGGGCGACGACGTGGAGCTGCGGCTCCCGGTGCGGGAGAACAAGACGGCGGCGGCCTACCGGATCGAGGTCGGCTTCCAGCTTACGCCCGAGGAACTGGCCGCGAATCGGCAGCGCGCCCGGCGCTGAGAGCCGGACCGGACCCCGCGGCGCCTTCCAAACCTCATCGCACTCCCCAACTCTCCCGGCATCATGACACTCCTGACCCGCGCCCTGATCGAGGCCCGCCTGCCGCTCACCGTGGCCGCAGGCACCCAGCCCGCGACCGTGCCGGAGGCGGAACTGCGCGAGGGCATGCAGCGCGTCCTCAACCAGCGGCAGGCGGGGGACGGCATCTGGGTGTTCGCCTATGGCGCGCTGATCTGGCAGGGCGGCGACCACGATGCGGCCCGCGTCGGCACGGTCGAGGGCCTGGTGCGCCGCTACTGCGTCTGGGACAACCGGAACCGCGGCACGGTGGCGCAGCCCGCCCTGACCCTCGGGCTGGATCGACGGCCCGGCGCCTGCGCCGCCGTCGCCCTCCATCTGGCGGACGACACGGTGCAAGAGGCGCTCTGGACCGTTTGGACCCAGGAGATGTCCGGCGGCTACTACACCGCCGAGTGGGTCGATGTAGCGACGGAGGCCGGCCCGGTCGCCGCCGTCGCGTTCGTCGCCGACCCGCGGCACCCGCTGTATGCGGGCGCGGTGCCGAACCCCGAGGTCGTGGACCTGCTGGCGGCGGGCGTCGGACCCGGCGGCACGGCGGCGGACTACCTGTTGCAAACCGCCGACGCGCTGCGCGGCTGGGGCATCCCGGACACGGAGTTGGAATGCTACAAGGCCGCGGTCGCGCGGCGGCTCGGCCCGGAGCGGGGGTGACTCCGCTCCTGCAAGTCCGCGGCGTCACCAAGACCTTCGGCGGCGTCGCGGCCAATATCGACATCAGCTTTGACGTGGCGCCCGGCGAGATCCTGGGGCTGATCGGCCCGAACGGCGCGGGCAAGACCAGCCTGTTCAACGTGATCTCCGGCGAGGTCAGCCCGGACCGCGGCGACGTGCTGCTGGCCGGCCGGGCGATCAGCGGCCTCGGCCCGGTCGCCTGCGCCCGCGCCGGGGTGGCCCGGACGTTCCAGGTGGTGCGGAGCTTCGACGGCATGACGGTGCTGGAGAACGTCATGGTCGGCGCGTTCTCCCGCGGCGCCCGCCTGCGCGAGGCGATGCGGGCGGCGCAGGACGTGCTGGAGTTCGCCGGGCTGGACGGCCGGGCGGACGCACCGGCGCACCAACTGACGCCGCCCGAGAAGCGCCGGCTCGAGATCGCCCGCGCGCTCGCCACCCGGCCGCGCCTCATTCTCCTGGACGAGATGCTGACCGGCCTCACGCCCACGGAGGCCGCCGGCGGCGTCGCGCTGATCCGCGCCGTGCGCGACCAGGGCGTCACCGTGGTGATGGTCGAGCATGTGATGGAGGTCGTGCTGCCGCTGGTGGACCGCGCCGTGGTGCTGAACCTGGGCCGCGTGCTGATGCAGGGATCGCCGGCCGAGGTCGTGCGCCATCCCGACGTGATCCGCGCCTATCTCGGCGACAAGTATGCCGCCTGAAAGCACGCGGCCTGAGCCTCTGCTTCATCTGGACAGCGTGTCCGCAAGCTACCGCGGGCTGCGCGCGCTGCAAGGCGTGAGCCTCTCGGTCGTGCCCGGCGAGATCGTCGCCGTGGTGGGGGCCAACGGCGCCGGCAAGAGCACCCTGCTGCGCGCCATCGCCGGGCAGGTCGCGACGGAGGGCGCCATCACGTTCGACGGCCGCAGCCTCGCCCGCGTCGCCCCGCATCTGATCGCCAGGGCCGGCGTGGGCCTGGTGCCGGAGGGCCGCCGCCTGTTCCCGCGGCTGTCGGTCGAGGACAACCTGCGCCTCGGCGCCTACGCCCGCCGCGGCGACCCGGACCGCTTCAAGCCGCTCGACCTGGTGTTCAGCCTGTTCCCCCGCTTGCAGGAACGCCTGGCGCAGCGGGCGGAGACGCTGTCGGGCGGCGAGCAGCAGATGCTGGCCATCGGCCGCGCGCTAATGACCCAGCCGCGCCTGCTCATGCTCGACGAGCCGAGCCAGGGCATCGCGCCCAAGCTGGTGGACGACATCCTGGCCGCGGTGGGGCGCATCCGCGGCCTCGGTACGACCATCCTCCTGGTCGAGCAGCGCTTGGCGGAGGCGCTGGACCTGGCCGACCGCGCCTATGTGCTGCAAACCGGGCGCATCGTGCTGGAAGGGCCGGCCCGCGACATCGCCGCCGATGCGGGCGTGCGGAAGGCGTATCTCGGTATTTAGGACCGCAGCCAGGCTACGGCGTGGCCGGCTCGCCCGTCTCGTCGTCCAGGGGCACCACCTCCCGCTGCGCCTGCATGTGGCCCTGGGGGCTTTGCGCCTCGACGAAGATGCGGCGGACCTGGGGGTAGTCGGACTTGATCCGGCGCTCGATGCTGGAGACGGTCTGCTCGACCACCCCGGCGCTCAGCGTGTCCACGAAGTTCAGGCTGATCACCGCCAGGATGTCCTTCGGGCCGAAATGCATCGTCAGCAGCTCGTTCACGCTCTCGACGCCCGCGCTGCCCGCCGCGATGGCGCGCAGCCCGGCGCGGACGGCGGGGTCGGCGGCCTCCCCCAGCAGCAGGCCCTTGCACTCGGACGCCAGGAACGCGGCGGTCCCGGCCAGCAGCAGCCCGATCAGCACGCTGGCGACGCCGTCGAGCACCGGCAGGTGGAAGATGTCGGCGCAGGCCAGGCCGACTGCCGCGACGGCGAGTCCGGCAAGGGCCGCGCTGTCCTCCAGCAGGACGGTGAACACGGTCGGGTCCTTGCTGCGCTGCACCGCCGCGAGCAGGCTCATCGTCTTGGCCTGGGTCCGGAAGGCGCGGAACGCCACGAGCCAGGTCGCCCCCTCGAACAGGAAGGACAGGCCCAGCACGACGTAGTTGACCCAGCCGCCCTCGACCGGGTGCGGCGCGCGGATCTTGTTGACGCCCTCCAGGATCGACACCCCGGCGCCCAGCCCGAAGATCAGGATCGCCACAACGAAGGTCCAGAAATACAGCTCCAGCCCATAGCCGAACGGATGCGCCTCCGTGGCCGGCCGGGCAGAGCGGCGCAGGCCGTACAGCATCAGCAACTGGTTGCCGGTATCGACCAGCGAGTGGATGGCCTCGCTCAGCATGGCGGCGCTGCCGGTCCAGAAGGCGGCGCCGAACTTGGTGACCGCGATGGCCGTGTTGCCGGCGAGGGCTGCGTAGATGGTCGTCTTGGATTCGTGCGCCATGGCAACGTCAGCGCGGGCCAGCAGCTCAGGTTGCGTGGCGGCCCTCCCCACGCAGCGCCTCGTCCAGCACGATCACGGAATGCACGGCACGGCGTCCCGAAAGGTCGGCGATCTGGTGCCGGCAGGAGGTGCCGTCCGCGACGATCCGGTCCCCCGCCCCCGCCGCCCGCACCGCCGGCAGCAGCCCGGCCTCCGCCATCGCGGCGGAGGCATCCTGGGTCTCCGCCTGGTAGCCGAACGCCCCGGCCATGCCGCAGCAGGAGGACGTGATCGGCTGCACGTCGAGGCCGGGCACCTGCCGCAGCGCCGCGAGCGCGTCGGGAAAGGCGCCGAACGATTTCTGGTGGCAATGCCCGTGCACGTGCGCCCGGCCCGGCCGCGCGCTCAGCGGCAGGCGCACGCCCTCGCGGACCAGGAACTCGCTCAGCAGCACGGCGCGGGCCGACAGCGCCGCCGCCTCCGGACCGGGCAAGAGGGAGGCGAACTCGTCGCGGAGCGTCAGCAGGCAGGACGGCTCCAGCCCCACGACGGGCAGCGGCCCCGCCAGCGCCGTCAGCGTGCGCTGTGCCTCGGCGCGGGCCTGCTCGACCATGCCGGCGGAGAGGTAGGTCCGGCCGCAGCACAGCGGCCGGCCGGACGATGCCGGCAGCACGGCACGGTATCCCGCAGCAGACAGCACGCGGATGGCGGCGCGAAGGTTCTCCGGCTCGAAATACCGGTTGAACGTGTCGGCCAGCAGCAGCACATCGCCGCGTGGGGCCAGGACGGACGGGGCCTCCGCATCGCGGAACGGCGCGCCGCTCCAGGCCGGCAAGGCGCGGGCGGCGGACAGGCTCAGCAGCCGTTCCGACGCGCGGCGCAGCGCCGGCACCCGGTTGCGGAGGTTGACCAGCGGCGCGAACGCGGCGGCCACGCGGGCGTAGCGCGGCAGCTCCGCCACCAGCCGCGCCCGCCGCCCCACGCCGTGCCGCGCCGCGCGGGCGGCCAGCGCCTCGATCTTCATCTTCGCCATATCGACGCCGGTCGGGCACTCCCGCCGGCACGCCTTGCACGACACGCACAGCGCCAGCGCCTCCGCCACGTCGTCCCCGGCCATGGCGTCCGCCCCGAGCTGCCCCGTGAGCGCCAGCCGCAGCGTGTTGGCCCGGCCGCGCGTCACGTGCGCCTCGTCCCGCGTCACCCGGTAGCTCGGGCACATGGAGCCGGCGTCGAATTTGCGGCAGGTGCCGTTGTTGTTGCACATCTCGACCGCCGCCAGCATGCCCCCGAGCGGCCCCGGATGCTCCGACCAGTCGAGCGCCGGGGAGAAGCCCGGCGCCGCCGCGTAGCCCGGCCCGTAGCGGAACAGGCTGCGGTCGTCCATGCGCGGGGCGCGCACGACGCGGCCGGGGTTCAGGAGGCCCGCCGGGTCGAAGGCGTCCTTCACCGCCTCGAACGCGCGGACGATGCGGGGGCCGAACATGCTTTCGTGGAACTCGCTCCGCACGATGCCGTCGCCGTGCTCGCCGCTGTGCGATCCCTTGTACTCGCGCACCAGGGCGAAGCATTCCTCTGCGACCGCGCGCATGGTGGACACGTCGACCGGGTCCTTCATGTTCAGCACCGGGCGCACGTGCAGGCATCCGACGCTCGCATGGGCATACCAGGTGCCCTTGGTGCCATGCCGCGCGAACACGTCGTTCAGCCGCTCGGTGTAGTCCGCGAGGTCATCGAGGCCCACGGCGCAATCCTCGATGAAGGAGACGGGCTTCCCGTCGCCCCTCATCGACATCATGATGTTCAGCCCGGCCTCCCGCACCTCGGCGATGGCCCCCTGGAACGCGGGATCGGTGGCGCGGACGACGGCGCCGGGCCAGCCGAGGTCGGCCATCATGGCGTCGAGATCATCGAGCTTGCGGAGCAGCGACCCGTCGGCGTCGCCGTGGAACTCGACGATTAGCAGGCTGTCCGGCTCACCCATGACCATCTTGTCGATGGTGGCACGGTAGATCGGGATGCCACGGCCGAGGTCGATCATGGTGCGGTCCACCAGCTCCACCGCCTCCGGCCCCAACTGCACCAGATGACGCGACGCCTCCATGGCGGCGCGGAAGGTTGGGAACTGGCAGACGCCCAGCACCTTGCGCGGCAACACCGGCTGCAAGGCGAGTTGCAGCGCGGCGGAAAAGGCCAGCGTGCCCTCCGACCCCACCAGCAGCCGCGCCAGGTTCTCCCGCCCGGCCCGGCGCGCGGCGGGGGTCAGCGCCTCGATGTTGTAGCCGCCGACCCGGCGAAGCTGCTCCGGGAACCGCGCCGCGATCTCGTCGGCCTCCGCCGCCCCCAGCGCCCGCAGCCGCTGGATGAGTGCGGCGATGCCCGGGGCCATGTCCCCGCCCAGGTCCGCCACCGGGCCAAAACGGTGCCGCGTGCCGTCCGCCAGCAGGGCGTCGATCGCCAGCACGTTGTCGGCCATCAGCCCATAGCGGATGCTCTTGGACCCGCAGGAGTTGTTGCCCGCCATGCCGCCCAAAGTGCAGCGGCTGTGCGTGCTGGGATCGACCGGGAAGAACAGCCCGTGCGGCTTCAGGCCGGCGTTCAGGTGGCCGAGCACCAGGCCCGGCTCCACCCAGGCGGTCCGCGCGCCGGCATCCACCTCCAGCACCCGGCGCAGGTGCTTGGTGCAGTCGATCACGAGCGCGCGGTTCACCGTCTGCCCGCATTGGCTGGTGCCGCCGCCGCGGGGCAGCACGGGCACGCCGTGTTCCCGCGCAATGGACAGCGCCGCCGCCACGTCGGCCTGCGTGCGCGGCACCACGACGCCGACCGGCTCGACCTGGTAGATCGAGGCGTCGGTGGCGTAGCGCCCACGGTCGGCGCGGCTGAACAGCACCTCGCCCTCGATCTCACGGCGCAGGCGCTGGGCCAGGCGCGGGTCGCCCGGCGGCGTGGCGCGGCGGTGCAGGTCGTCAGGCAATCTTGCGGACCCCGACCTATGCCGCCCTTGCCGCCTGCGCCGCCTCGTCGCGCCCCGCCAGCACGTCCATCGCCCGCGCGACCCCGCCGGCCCGGTGCGGCACGCCGGCAGCAAACAGACCCATCTCGACCCCGCCCAGGGTGCCCAGCAGCATCAGCTCGTTGAAATAGCCCAGGTGCCCGATCCGGAACACCCGGCCCTTCAGCTTCGCAAGCCCCGCGCCCAGCGACATGTCGTACTGGTCCAGGATCACCTGCCGCAGCGCGTCGGCGTCGTGCCCGTCCGGCATCACCACGGCGGTCAGGATGCTGGAGTACTCCCGCGGCTCCTGGCACAGGACCTCCAGCCCCCAGCCCCGCACCGCCGCCCGGGTCGCCGCCGCGAACCGGGCATGGCGCGCGAACACCTGGGGCAGGCCCTCCTCCAGCAGCATGGCGATGGCCTCCTCCAGCCCATAAAGCAGGTTGGTGCTGGGCGTGTAGGGGAAGTAGCCCGCCGCGTTCGGCGCCAGCATCTCCTGCCAATCCCAGTAGGAGCGCGGCATCCCGCCCGCCTTCGCCGCCGCGAGCGCCCGGTCGGACACCGCGTTGAAGCCCAGGCCCGGCGGCAGCATCAGCCCCTTCTGCGAGCCGGACACCGTGACGTCCACGCCCCAGGCGTCGTGCTGGTACTCCATCGAGCCGAGAGAGGAGATGGTGTCCACCATGAACAGCGCCGGGTGGTCCGCCCGGTCGATGGCGGCGCGGAGTTCGGGGATGCGGCTGGTGACGCCGGTCGAGGTCTCGTTGTGCACCACCATCACCGCCTTGATTGAACGCTCCGGGTCGGCGCGCAACCGGGCCTCCACGTCCGCGGGATCGACGCCGCGCCGCCAGTCGCCGGGCACCCAATCGACCTCCAGCCCGAACCGCCCGGCCATCGCGCGCCACAGGCTCGCGAACTGCCCGGTCTCATACATCAGGACCCGGTCGCCGCGGGACAGCGTGTTGACGATGGCCGCCTCCCAGGCGCCGGTGCCGGAGGCCGGGAAGATGATGACAGGCCCCTGGGTGCCGAACACCGTCTGGCAGCCCGCCAGCACGGCGCGGCCCAGCCGGCCGAACTCGGGGCCGCGATGGTCGATGGTGGGCCGGTCGATGGCGCGCAGGATGCGGTCGGGCACGTTGCTCGGCCCCGGGATTTGCAGGAAGTGCCGGCCGCTCTTGAATGTCATGACGTGCCCCCGAAGCTGAACGCGATCTGTTGCTCGCCCCTTTGAAAGTCCATAGCAGGCCGAGGGTCTTGTGTTCAAACCGCCCTGCCGCATAGTGCCGCCATGACCGCCGCCCCGATTGCGCCCGAAGCGGACGGCCCTGCGGCCAGGCGGGTTCGGGGTCGCCGATGACCGAGCCGACGGTCGGCGTGATCCTGGCCGGCGGCCTGGCGCGGCGCATGGGCGGCGGGGACAAGGCGCTCCGCCTCGTGGGCGGCCAGGCGGTGCTGGCACGGCTCATCGCACGCCTGGGGCCGCAGGTGACGCGGCTGGTGCTGAACGCCAACGACGACCCGGCCCGCTTCGCCGCGTTCGGCCTGCCGGTGGCGGGCGACGACCTGCCGGGCCGGCCGGGGCCCCTGGCGGGCGTGCTGGCCGGGCTGGACTGGGCGGCGCGGCACGAGCCGGACGTGCGCTGGGTCGTGACCGCGCCGGGCGACGCGCCGTTCCTGCCGGAGGACCTGGTGGCCCGGCTCCATGCCGGCCTGGACGGGGCGACGCTCGCCTGCGCCGCGTCGGGCGGACGGACGCATCCGGTCGTGGCGCTCTGGCCCGTGGCGCTGCGCCACGACCTGCGCCGGGTGCTGGTGGAGGAGGGGCTGCGCAGGGTCGGCGCCTATGCCGGGCGCCACGGCCCCGCCATCGTCGAATGGCCGGCCGGGGGCAAGGACCCGTTCTTCAACGTGAACACGCCGGCCGACCTGGCGGATGCGGACCGGCTGGCAGCCGATCCAGGGCCGTCGCCGTTCCCAACTCAAGGATAAGCAGGCGCGGCGGTCGGCGATTGCCGCATTGGGTCCGGCCCGGTAGCCTCGGCCGCGGTCCGGCCCGGCGAGGCCGCCGATGGAGAGGGGCGCCCCGATGAGCCGCACTGTATTCGTGCTGAACGGCCCGAACCTGAACCTGCTGGGCCGCCGCCAGCCGCACATTTATGGGCATGAGACGCTGCTGGACGTGGAGCGCGACTGCCGGGCGCTGGCCGCGGAACTGCGGCTCGACCTGCGCTTCCACCAGAGCAACCGCGAGTACGAGATCATCGATTGGGTGCACGAGGCGCGGGGGGCGGCCGGCGGCATCGTCATCAACCCCGCCGCCTTCACCCACACCTCCGTCGCCATCCTGGACGCGCTGAACGTCTTCGAGGCGCCGGTGATCGAGGTGCACATCAGCAACGTGCACAAGCGCGAGGCGTTCCGGCATCATTCCTACGTGTCGAGCCGGGCGGACGGCGTGATCGCCGGGTTCGGCACGCAGGGCTACCTGCTGGCGCTGCGCCGGGTCGCGCGGCTCATCGACGAGGCCGCGCAGGACCCGGCTGCAACCGCCGGCCCCGATCTCGGTTAATACGGACGGCTTGGTTGAATGACCGTCATCCGCCGATGGGTTGCACCCATCCTACCGTACGGATCGCGTAGGATGGGTGCAACCCATCAACAACCGCACACGGGTCGATCAATGATGCCGCCCGTATAAAACCGCAGCCGGCGCAGGCCGGCGGCATTGAAAGGAACAGCAGGCATGGCCGATACAAGCGTCACCAAGGTCGAGGCGGCCCATGCGCCCAAGGGCGCCGAGGGCCAACGCTACCTCGCCAGCGGCCGTGCGCTCTCGATGCGGCTGTGGGACGGCATCGCGCCGAGCGATCCGCTGCCGCCGGTCCGCCGGGAGTACGAGACGGTGGGCTACGTGGTGGCCGGGCGGGCGGAACTGACCCTGGAAGGGCAGACCGTCTCGCTTCAGGCGGGCAGTTCCTGGGTCGTCCCGAAGGGCGCCGAACACAGCTACCGCATCCTGGAAGCCTTCACCGCGGTCGAGGCCACGCACCCGCCAGCCGAGGTGCACGACCGGGATGCCCCTCCCAAGCCGTGAGGCGCAACAGGGTGACGGGGCCGGCGTAGGGACCCAAACGCCGTCAGCCCATGGCGGCCACCGCCCGCGTCGCGACCGACAGCCCGGCGAACTCCGGCGCCGCCGCGGCCTCCCGCGCAAGCTGGAGCACCGACGACGCCTCCGGCCGTTGCGCCGGGTCCGCACCGCGCGCCGCGGCCCGGGCCAGCCCGGTCTGCGCCGCCATCAGGTCGGCCAGCAGCGCCGCCTTGGCGCGGCCGGCGAAGCGGCCCACGGCCGGCATGGCGCCGATGGCGGCGCGCAGGTCCTCGATGCCCAGCGAGTGGCCGACCTGGTGCCAGGCCGCGGCGGCCTCTGCCGGCGGCACGCCCAGGCCCTCGGCCAAACGCACGACGGCGGGCGCCGCGGCCAGGAGCGGCGCCGCCGCGACCCGTGCCGCCAGCATGTCCGGCAACCCGGCGTCACGCAGCCGCTGCGCCACCGGCCCGGCCGCCGCCTGCTGCGCGGCCGAGGCGGCCAGCGCGGCGATGCCCGGGCGCAACAGGCCGATGGCGGCGTCCAGCGGCTCGTTCAGCTCGGCCGCGCCGAGCAGGTCCCGTGCCGCCAACTCATGCAGCCGCCGCACCGCCAGCATCGCGTCCAGCCTGACCGCCGCCGCGGCCGGCGCCCGGTCGATGGCGTCGTATAAAGGGTCCAGGTCGAACAGCGCGCCCGCGAGCCAAGCCGCCTGGGCGATGCGGACCGGGCCGCCCTCCATTGCCAAGCGCCCCAGCGCCGCCGGGCCGAGCCGGTTGGCGACGGTGTTGGCAATCGCCGTCGCGATCAGTTCCCGCCGCAGCCGGTGGCGCCCGGCGACCCCAGCGAAGCCGTCCCGCAGTTCCCTGGGGAAATAGGCGAGCAACGCCGCGCCGAACGCCGGGTCCGCCGTGAGGTCGCCATCCCGCCCGGCGTTCCCGATGGCCTCGGTCAGCCAAAGCTTGGCGACGGGGAGCAATGCCGCCACCTCCGGCCGCAGCAGCCCCTCCCCGGCGGCGGCGCGGACGGTCAGCGCGGCTGCGTCCGGCAGGCCCGACACCGCGCGGTCCAGCGTGCCCTCCGCCTCCAGCCGCGCCATCAAGGCCGCGTGCGAGGCGAGGTCGCGGATGCCGTCCCGCATCTCCAGCGACACGGCGAGCGATTGCTGGTGGTTGTCCCGCAGGACGAGGGCGCCGACCTCCTCCGTCATGCGGGCCAGCAGGTCGTCGCGCTGCCGCCGGGTCAGCGCGCCGTCCCGCTCGGCGTCGGCCAGCAGGATCTTGATGTTCACCTCATGGTCGCTGGTGGAGACGCCCGCCGAGTTGTCCAGCGCGTCCGTGTTGACCCGCCCGCCCGCGCCCCCGGCGCCCGAGCGCGCATACTCGATGCGGCCCGCCTGGGTGATGGCGAGGTTGGCGCCCTCCCCCAGCACCCGCGCGCGCAGCTCGGCGCCGCCCACCCGGATCGCGTCGTTGGCGCGGTCCCCGGCCTCGGCCTGGGTCTCCGCGGCGGCCTTCACGTAGGTGCCGATGCCGCCGAAGTACAGCAGGTCGGCCGGCGCGCGGAGGATCGCCTGCATCACCGCGGCGGGTTCGAGCGGCCCCGAGGCCAGGCCCAGCAGCGCCGCGGACGCGCCCGGCAGGGTGATGCGCTTCTCGGCGCGGGAGAACACGCCGCCGCCGGCGCTGATGGCCGCCGGGTCGTAATCCGCCCAGGAAGAGCCGGGCCGCGCGAACAGCCGGGCGCGCTCGTGGTACGACACCTCGGCATCCGGATCGGGGTCGATGAAGATGTGGCGGTGGTCGAACGCCGCGAGCAGCCGGGTCTTGCGGCTGACCAAGAGGCCGTTGCCGAACACGTCGCCGCTCATGTCGCCGACGCCGACGCAGGTGAAGGGGTCGGCCTGGATGTCGAGGCCCAGCTCGGCGAAGTGCCGGGCGATCATCACCCAGGCGCCGCGGGCGGTGATGCCCATGGCCTTGTGGTCATACCCCTGGCTGCCGCCGGACGCGAAGGCGTCGCCCAGCCAGAAGCCGCGCCCCTCCGCGATGCCGTTGGCGATGTCGCTGAACGTCGCGGTGCCCTTGTCGGCGGCGGCGACCATGTAGGGGTCGTCGCCGTCCCGCCGCACGATGCCGGCGGGCGTCTCCACCCGGCCGCCGTCCAGCGTGTCCGCCATGTCGAGCATCGCGTGGATCAGCACGCGGTAGCAGGCCACGCCCTCCGCCATCAGCGCCGCGCGGTCGCCCGGCGCCGGCGCCTGCTTCAAGACGAAGCCGCCCTTCGCCCCCGTCGGCACGATGACGACGTTCTTGAGCCGCTGCGCCTTCATCAGCCCCAGGATCTCGGTGCGGAAGTCCTCGCGCCGGTCGGACCAGCGGATGCCGCCGCGCGCCACCGGCCCGGCGCGGAGGTGGCAGCCCTCCATGCGGGCGGAGTGCACGAAGATTTCCCGCCAGGGCCGCGGCAACGGCATGTCGCCGGCCTCCGCGCTGTCGATCTTCAAGGCGAGATAGGGCGCGTCCGCATGGAAGTTGGTCCGCAGCACCGCGCGCAGCAGGGTCATCAGCCGCGCCAGGATGCGGTCCTCGTCGGGGTTCGACACGCGGTCCAGCAGCGCGGCCCAGGCTTCGTCCAAGGCGGCTTCGTCCAGCGCGGCCTCGTCCCGGTCCGGCCTGTCGGGCGCGAAGCGGGCGTGGAACAGGTCGACCAGGATGCGCGCCGCCGCCGGGTGCGCGGCCAGCGCCGCCTCCACGCTCGCCTGGCTGAACGCGAAGCCGACCTGCTTGAGCCAGCGGTACATTACCCGCAGCAGCCAGCACTCCCGCCAGGTCAGGCCGGCGCGCAGCACCAGGCGGTTGAACCCATCGGCCTCGGCCCGGCCGTCCATCAGGGCATCGAGCGCATCCAGCAGCGCCGGGAACCGCGCCGGCGCCGCCTCCGCCCCGGCCTGCAGCGTGAACACCTGCAACACCACCCGCGGCGCCCCGGCGGGGTCGAGGTCGTACGGCACGTCCTGGATCGCCCGCAGGTCCAGGCTCTCCAGCAGCGGCAGCGTGTCGGCCAGCGGCGTCGGCGCGCCGGGCTGGGCGAGCCGCATCGTCAACTGGCCGGCATCGGCGCCGGGCTGCTGCCCGAGCGTGATGGCGGCGCGGCCGGAGGCGATGGCCCGCTCGGCCAAGGCGAGGTCGCCAGCGCCCTGCGCGGCCGTCGCCTGCTCCCGGTAGGCCGCCGGGAAGGCGTCGCCCCAGCGGGCGATCAGCCCGGCCGCCATCGCCTCGCCCTCCGCGTCAATCAGCGCCTCGCTGAGGCGGTCGCGGAAGTCGCGGGCGGCCTGCCGGATGGCGCTCTCGAGGACAGCCGCATCGACCGGCGGCACCGCGCCCGGCACCGTGCCGATGACGTAGTTGACCCGGGCCAGCGGCTCGTCGCCCAGCGCGATGTAAAAAGCCGCGACGTGCCCGGCGAAGGCCCGGGCCAGCATGCCGCCCACGTGCTCCCGCAGCCGCGTGTCGAACACGTCGCGCGGCAGCCAGACGATGGCCGAGACGAACCGCTCGAACGGGTCCCGCCGCAGCACCAGGGCGGCGCGCGGGCGCAGGCGCAGGTCGAGCGCCCGCCGCGCGCCGTCCAGGATGGCGGCCTTCGGCGCCTGGAACAGCTCGTCCCGCGGCCAGGTGTCGAGCGTGTTGCGCAGGGCGCGGCCGTCATGGCTGCCGGGATCGACGCCGGAGTCCGCGAGGATGGCATCGACCTTCTGCGCCAGCATCGGGATGGAGCGCGGGTTGCGGTTGTAGGCCGCCGCCGCGAACAGCCCGTAGAACAGCCGCGCGCCGACCACGCCGCCGCCCGGCCCGAAGATGCGCGTCACCACCACGTCGCCATGCTGCGCCCGGTGCACGGTGGAGCGCAGGTTGGCCTTGGCGACCGCCAGCGCCTCCGGCTCCAGCAGGGCCGCGCGGACCGCGGGCGGCACGGCGGCGAGGTCGGCGAACGCATCGAAGGCCACCACCTCGGACCGCCGGAGCAGGCCGCGGTTCTCCTCCATGGCCACCGACAGCGCGCCGTCCGCACCCACGGCGATGCGGCGGTGCCCGAGCAGCACGAAGTTGTCGTCCGCCATCCAGCGCAGGAACGCCTGCGCCGGGCCGGCGTCCGGGCCGGGGTCGGCCGCGGCCTCGGTCCCGGCCTGGCCGAGCAGCGCCAGCATGGCGCCGTGGTCGCCGGTCGCCGCCCGCACGTCGTCCATGACGCGGCGCAGCGCCGCCTCCAGCGCCGGGCCGTCGTCGCTGCCCTGGCGGCCGCCGCCGGTGAACTCGATCCGCATCCAGCTTTCGAGCGTGCCCTCGCCCAAGCCCAGCAGCCGGCCCTCGGCGTCGCGCCGGACCGGCGTCACCGGATGCAGCAACTGCCGCACCACCCGGCCGCCCTGGGTCAGCGCGGCCATGGCGCTATCGACCAGGAACGGCATGTCGTCGGTGACGATCTCGGCGACGGCCCGCGGCCCGGCCGATGATCCCGGCCCGGTGACGCGCACCAGCGCCTCGCCGGGCCGGCGCCGCGACGCGAGCGTCCAGAGGCTCGCGGCGGCGGCGGCGAGCGCCTCGGGGGTGGCGTCGGCCAATTCGGCGTCGGGCACCCCGGCATGGAGCCGGGCGATGAACAGGGCGGCCTCCTTCGGCAGCGCCGGGGCGGCGCGGGCCAGGGCATCTGCGGCGGCGCGCAGCAGTTCCGTCCGGACGGTGTCATGGGGGTGGGGCGCGTGGTCCGGCATGGGCGTCTCCGCTGCGGCGGGCGATCGTCAAAGAAGGGATGTCTGCCCCGATCAAGCCCGGCGCGCCACGCTGCCCCGTCCCGCGGCCGGGCACCAGACCTCGCCGCCTCCAAACAGTGTTAGCAATCTACATGGGAGAGTGCTAATGTGTTGCCCATTGGTGCGCTCACACGGCCGGCCGAATAGCCAGCCTCATCGCATCCATCCCCATTGGAGTGAACCCCATGAAATTCCGCCCCTTGCACGACCGCGTCGTCGTCCGCCGCATCACGCCGCTGGAGAAGTCCGCCGGCGGGATCATCATCCCCGACACCGTCAAGGAAAAGCCGATGGAGGGCGAGGTGATCGCCACCGGCCCCGGCGCCCGCAACGAGCAGGGCGCCATCGTCGAGCTGGACCTGAAGGCCGGCGACCGCGTGCTGTTCGGCAAGTGGTCCGGCACCGAGGTCAAGCTCGACGGCGAGGAGCTCCTCATCATGAAGGAGAGCGACATCATGGGCGTGATCGAAGGCG
Source organism: uncultured Acetobacteraceae bacterium (assembly GCA_964252005.1). Classification (GTDB taxonomy): domain Bacteria; phylum Pseudomonadota; class Alphaproteobacteria; order Acetobacterales; family Acetobacteraceae; genus CAHJXG01. The sequence continues at coordinate 18,585 of CAXULX010000067.1, forward strand.
CGCCCTCCGTCGCCAAGGCCGCGTAAGCGAGCTTTAGCCCAAGCAATAACAAGCAATAACAAGGACATCATCACATGGCAGCCAAAGACGTTCGCTTCGGCGACGACGCACGCGCCCGCATGCTGCGCGGCGTGGACATCCTCGCCGACGCCGTGAAGGTGACGCTGGGTCCCAAGGGCCGCAACGTCGTCATCGACAAGAGCTACGGCGCGCCGCGCATCACCAAGGACGGCGTGACGGTCGCGAAAGAGATCGAACTTGCCGAGAAGTTCGAGAACATGGGCGCGCAGATGGTGCGCGAAGTCGCCAGCAAGACCAACGACATCGCCGGCGATGGCACGACGTCGGCGATCGTGCTGGCCCAGGCCATCGTCCGTGAGGGCGGCAAGGCCGTCGCCGCCGGCATGGCGCCGATGGACCTGAAGCGCGGCGT
>CAXULX010000068.1:0-18511 GCA_964252005.1 uncultured Acetobacteraceae bacterium
CGGCGAAGTGGCTGTCCGCCGGGGTGATGCCGGCGCGGGCGTCCACCACGAACACGATCAGGTCGGCGAGGGCCACCGCCGCCTCCGACGAGGCGCGCATACGGCCCGGCAGCGTGTCGGGCGCCGATTCCTCCAGCCCCGCGGTGTCGATCAGGCGGATGCGCTTGCCGCGCATCAGGGCCTCGGCCTCCTTGCGGTCCCGGGTCACGCCGGGCGTGTCGGACACGATGGCGAAGCGGCGCCCGGCCAGCTTGTTGAACAGCGTGCTCTTGCCGACGTTGGGCCGCCCGGCGATGACGACCACCGGGAGCGCGGTCAACGGAACGCCTGCAAGCTGCCGTCATCGGTGACGATGAACAGCGTGCCGGCCGCCGCGATGGGGGCGACGGCGGCCGGCCCGCGCAGTTGCTGCTGCCCCAGGATGCGGCCGTCCGCCGGGTTGACCGACAGCGCGGTCTCGTTGCTGCCGGCCAGCACCAGGCGCCCGCCGGCCAGCACCGGGCCGGTCCAGAACAGCCGGTCGCGGCGCCTCTCGGGATCATCGTAGCGCGGCAGGTCGACGACCCAGCGCACCCGCCCGTCATCCCGTCCAATCGCCGCCAAGGACTGGTCGATGGTCTGCACGAACAGCCAGTCGCCCGCGAGCCACGGCGTCTCGCTGCCGCCGACCTCGCGCTCCCACAGCCGCCGGCCGGAGCGCAGGTCGAGCGACACCAGCAGCCCGCCCACGCCCACCGCATAGACCCGGCCCCGGTCCACCACCGGCAGCCCGCTGATCGCCGACAGGTCCACGAGGCTGTTCCGCCCGCGCGAGGAGGCCAGGCTGTCGCTCCAGGCCAGGGCGCCGCTCTCGGCCCGCACCGCCACGAGGTCGCCCGACCCGAACCCCGTCACCACCAGCCCCTCGCTGACCGCCGGGGCGGCCTGGCCGAGCACGGTCGTGGCGCTGGCGCTTGCCTGGTAGGCCCAAAGCCGCTCGCCCGTCGCGGCGTCGAGCGCGATCAGCTTGTCGTCGATCGTCGTCGCATACAGCCGCCCCTCCGCCACCGTGGGCGCGGAGCGCGCGGGCGAGCCGAGCGGCTTGCGCCAGCGTATGGCGCCGGTGCCGGCCTCAAGCGCCAGCACGTCCGCCCGCCCGGTGGTGGCATAGACGACGCCCCCCACCGCCGCGATCCCGCCGCCCACGTTCGTGCTGCGGTCCTTCTCGTCCTGCGTCTCGGTGCGCCAGGCGCGGCGGCCGGTCGCCAGGTCGAACGCGGCCACCACGGCATCGCTGTCCATGGTGAACACCCGGTCGCCCGCGACGACCGGTTGCGCGGTGATCTTGGAGCGGTATCCCCCGCCCTCCCCGATGCTGGCGCGCCAGCCGGGCGCCAGGCCGCCCACTTCGACATGGCCGACGCTGTGGGTCACGGTCCCGCCCGCCTGCGGCCATTCCGGCAGGGCAGCCGGGGGCGGCACGGTCACGGGCCGCTGGTTCGCCGGGTCGGCCTCCAGGCCGCGACGCGCCGCGCCCACCGTCTCCCGCTTGCCCGGAAGCGGCTCCTTGTTGTCGCCGAGCAGGCTGTCGAGGCTGCTGCAACCCACCGCGGCGAGCGGCAGCAGCAAGACGAGGCGGCGGTTCATCCCCGCGGCGCCGAGGGTGGAACGGGGTCCGAGGCGGGGCCGGGCGCCGCCTCGCCAAGCCGGGCCAGCAAGCCGTTCGCCCGGCCGCGCACGCCGTCCGGCGCGGTCCCATCGACGGCCAGCCGCCGCAGCGTCTCCCGCGCCTCGTCGGTCCGTCCGGTGCGCAAGGCGAGCAGCGCCTGGTTCTCCAGGGCCAACGGCCGCCACGGGTTGCCGGGGGCCACGAGCGGCTGCAACCGGCCCTCCACCGCGGCGGGGTCGCCGGCATCCACCTGATGCTGCACCCACAACAAGCTGGCCAGATCGCGCAGCAGCGGGTCCGCCGCGGTGTCGGCCGACAGCCTGTCCCATAGCGCCAACGCGCCGGGCAGGTCGCCGGTGCTGGCATGCAGCGCCGCGCTGCGCAGCCGGGCCACGCTGCGGTAGCCCTCGGGCGCCGTGCCCGCCAGGCGGTCGAACTCCGCCATCGCGGCGGTGCGGCTCGGCGTGGCCTGCCCCTCGGCCACCGCGGGTCCGGCCGCTGCCCGCATGGCGCCCAGGTAGGCCGACGCGACCTCGTTCGACTGCCGCGCCGCGTACCAGCGCCAGCCCTGCCAGGCACCGACGCCCGCCAGCAACGCCACGGCCAGCACCGCCAGGAGCCAACCGTAGCGGAGGGCGAACCGCCGGGCGCGTTCGGCCCGCAGGTCGTCGTTCACCTCGTCGAAGATGTCAGCCACGCCCAGCCCTCACGCCGCAATCCCTTATGCCTGCGCTTCGCGCGCGCCGTCCCTTGCGGCCGGACCATAGCGACGGCGGCACGGCCTAGCAAACCGCCCCGCCCATCAAACAGACCGTAACGCTTTGTTCACCCCGTCATGGTGAGATGCCCCCATGCGCGCCATGATCCTCGTCCTATTGCTCGGTGTTCCCGGCTGTGCCCATTGGGTGGAGCCGACCGGCGCGCTGGCGGCGGCCGACATCGCCTCCGTCGTCGTGTTCGGGCGCGGCATCGCCGACATCGGCGTCTCGGCCATCAGCGGGCGGGACTGCTCGGTCGTGCGGCTGGACCGCGGGCTGACCTACTGCGCGCCCATCGACCCGCCGCCCAGCCCCGGCCCGTTCTGCACCCGCAGCCTCGGCGTGGTGGATTGCTGGATCAACCCGGAGGCCCTGCCCATGCCGCAGCGGCCCGTGGCGGACGGCCCGGCGCCCACGCCGGCGCAGGAGCAATATCGCCACGCCCGCTGGCCAAAATCGCTCACCGCCGGTTTTTAACCCTCGCAAGGCTGTCCCCCGCCCGTCGCATGGGACTAAGGGGCCAATGTGCGCAACGATCTGCAAGCCCCGGCGTTGGCACGGTGTCATACAGTTTGGAGCAGGCCATGAACTCGACCCGCCGTTTATCCCTCGCCATCGTCGCCGCTGCCGCCCTGGCCGCCATGCCCGCCATGGCGCAGCGCCGGGACCCCGGCACGTCCGGCCCCGTGTCGGGCACCATCTTCCTGTCGGCGCAGGGCGCCGCGGCGGGGGTGGGTTATACCTGGGGCGACGGCGTGCTGCGCTACGGCGGCCGCAGCCACCATTTCACCGTCAGCGGCGTCACCGTGGCCGATGTCGGCTACTCGAAGGTGACCGGGCGCGGCCGGGTCTATCACCTGAAGCGGCTGCAGGATTTCAGCGGCACCTACGCGGCGGCGACCGGCGAGGCGACGCTGGTGAACGGCATCGGCGGCCAGGTGCTGCGCAACAGCAACGGCGTCGAAATCCGGGTGGACCAGACGACCCGCGGCGCGCGGCTGCAAGGCTCGGCCGATGGCGTCACCCTGACGCTGAAGTAACCCTCAACCGCGAAACCGCACCAGCCGGCCGACGGGGCTGCCCAGCGCCTCGTCGTCCTGCATCACCACCTGTCCGCGCACCACGGTCGCCATCGGCCAGCCGGTCACGCGCATGCCGTGGAACGGCGTCCAGCCGCAGGGCGAGACGATCCAGCAATCTTCGATGGTCCGTTGGTGCTTCAGGTCCACCAAGGTGAAGTCCGCGTCGTAGCCGACGGCCATGCGCCCCTTGCCGACCACGCCGTAGACCCGCGCCGGCCCGGCGCACATCAGGTCCACCATCCGCGCCAGCGACAGCCGGCCCGCGGCCACATGATCCAGCATGATCGGCACAAGCGTCTGAACCCCGGTCAGCCCGGCCGGGCAGTCTGGCCAGGGCCGCCGCTTCGCCGCCAAGGCATGCGGCGCGTGGTCGGAGCCGATGGTGTCCGCCGTGCCGTCCCGGATCGCCGCCCAGGCGGCGTCCCAATGGCGCGGCCCGCGGATTGGCGGGTTCATCACGCCCAACCCGCCAAGCTGCTCGTAAACGTCGGGCGCCACCTGCGTCAGATGGTTCACCAGCAGTTCGACCGTCGCCACGTCGCGGTGGCCGCCGAGGTATTCAAGCTCCTCCGCCGTCGAGACGTGCAGGATGTGCGCCGGGCGCCCGGTCCTGCGCGCCAGCGCCATCAGGCGCCGGGTGCCGAGGAAGGCGCATTCCTCATCCCGCCACTCCATGTGACAGGCATAGGGGTCGCCGGATTTGAACATGCCCCTGCGCGCCTGCAACCGGGCCTCGTCCTCGCTGTGGTAGGACACGCGCCGCCGCCCGCTTCGCATCACCGCCTCCAGCGAGGCGTCGTCGTCCACCAGCAGGTCGCCGGTCGAGCTGCCGGCGAACACCTTCACCCCGCACACGCCGCGCCCGAGTTCCAGATCGGCCAATTCGGGGATGTTCGACTTCGCGGCCCCGACATAAAGCCCCATGTCGCACCAGGCGTGTTGCTCCACATACTCCTGCTTCCAGGCCAGCCGCTCCGCGCCGGTGATGGACGGCGACGTGTTGGGCATGTCGAACACCGCCGCGAGGCCGCCCAGCACCGCGGCCTTGGTGCCGGTCGGGATCGTCTCGATGGCGGGATCGCCGGGGTCGCGCAGGTGGACGTGCGGGTCGATCAGCCCCGGCAGCACATGCAGCCCGGCCGCCTCCAGCACCCGGTCCGCCGTGGCGCCCACGGCACCAAGCGCCGCGATCCGGCCCTCGCGCACGCCGACGTCGATGGCGAACTCCCCCCAAGGCAGCACACAGGTGCCGCCGCGGATCAGCAGGTCGTAATGGGCAGGCATGGAATGGCTCCTTGAAGGCAATCAATCCAAGCCATTAGACAGCGCTCCTAATTAGGTCGTCAGCAATAGCCGATCATAAACGACTTCATCCTCAAGCGTTTCCCCTTCCCGCTGAAATCGCCTAAGCATGGACCTCCCGACGTTCACAGCAACCTCACGTTTGAACAACCCTTTCGGTATGGAGACACCGCACATCACCGTGCCCGATTTTTTCGTACCGTCGTGTGACAACGCAACTATGACGCCACGCTCTTTGCACTCGGCGATCACGGTCAGCAGTTCGGAAAACCTGAACTCCTGGGCACCATAGAGGATTGCTTGAGTGTCGCTGTAAGGCGGGTCGCAGTAGATCAAGTCGCCCGCCTTAGCCCGGCCCATCGCTTCACGGTAATCGAGGCGCTCGAAGTCTGCGCCTCGGACCCGACGACTCCATACGGCTACTCGCTCGGTGAAGGACTTTACCGGCACGGGCTCGTGCGGACCGCATGGCGTCGACATGTAGCCGTCCTTGCGGAAACGGACGACACCACCGTAGCACGCCCGGGATAAGTAGACGAAGTCGGCCGCGTTCGGCTTAGCATTGTAGCTGGCAAGAATTTCGTCGTAAGCGTTCTCTTTGCCGAGTTCATGCCGCATGGCGATGCGCTTGGCATACCAAGCCACCAGCAGACTAGGTTCCCGTTTGAGCGTACGCCAAATGCCTATGAGGGGTTCGAAAGCGTCGGATCCCAAGGCCCGGCTCGGAATCAATGTTCCAAGGACAGCCGCCGATCCTAGAAAAGGCTCGAAGTAAGTGCCAAATCGCTCGGGGAAAAAGGCCGCAATCTCGTGAGCAAACCTTTGCTTGTTGCCGACCCACTTCAACAATTGCTGCTTGAAAGGCTCGGGAAGCACTTTTCTAGCTTCTGATTCTGAACCATGGCAGGCTAGGTCAGCTTCAGGCGAATCGAACAGGGTGTATTGCATTGTGAGATGTGTAACCCGTCAGAACCAGGCATGCTTAATAACCCGTTTTAGAATATTGTGCAAGCTCGTTAATGGCTGACCAAGACGATTGCCGACGTGCCTTACGGAAAGTTCTTCGTGCCGTGCGCCAGGAAGCCGGGCTTACCCAGGTCGATGTCGCCCAGCGGCTTTCGCAGCCGCAATCGTACGTAAGCAAGTATGAGTCTGGTGGGCGGCGGCTCGACCTAATCGAACTTCTCTCGGTATGCACCGCTCTCAACATTCAAATAGAGAGCCTCCTCACAATGTTTAGGAAGGAAATATTTTCAAAATGAAGCCGGCTGCACGGTTTGTTGGACAAAGCAAGTCCTTTTGGGCTTGCGTTCGTTCTCTTAGCCAAGAGCTTGGTTATACCGTGAAGGGCCAAGGGAGAATTAAGTCTCACACTATCAACGAGATCAAGCAGGGCTTCGTGAACCTCGACCTGAACCCACTTGCGATTTCTGATGGCAATGAGGTTCCGACAGAGCTTGCAACTCTTCTACATGAGTATTTCCAATACCGAGCTGATATTCTTGACAGCATAGCGGCCAAAAAGCTGATGGATGCTCGTCAAGCAAAGAAAGTATTTGACTACCACTTGCAAAAACTTAAACCAAGTCGTCCACCACCAATGAATAAACAAAAAGGTGACAAAAAGGCTCCAGCATTCTTAACAGGTCTGGTAAACATGCTGATTGAACATTACGCCAAAGGTGCGGATTGCGACTATGATCCGAGAAAACTGACAACTGTCACGCACAATGGCGTTCCCCTGCGAACGCTTGCCCGACGCGTTGATGGTGCCTTTCCAAACTCAGTAAACCCGGTTGCTATTTGGGAAATCAAAGAATATTACTATACTACCACGTTTGGGTCTCGCGTGGCAGATGGAGTGTATGAGACGCTGTTGGATGGACTCGAACTCGAGGATCTCCGGACAAGTGAGAATGTAGATATCAAGCACTACTTAATGGTTGACGACTATAATACCTGGTGGAACATGGGTCGTTCTTACCTGTGTCGGATAGTGGACATGCTGAATATGGGCTACGTGGACGAGGTTTTCTTTGGATTGGAAGTCGTTGATGAGATGCCGCGCGTTGTCGATGAATGGATACAGCTCGCAAAAAGGCAGGTAGATCGGGGAAATGCGGACCCACCGGCTCCATTGTGACGATGGCCATCATCCATTAAACCAGGATACCATTCAGTTGAACAATTATCTGAAAGCGTAAAAACGGTCAGCCGGCAAGGGTTTCAAACACGTCCCCCTCTGGCGGCAATCCCAGCATGTGGGTGCGGTGCCACAGGGCGTAGAACAGCAGCGTCCAGGCGGCGAACCCCTCCCGCCGTGCCCCGGCCGCACGGAACAGCGCGGCGACGCGGGCGGGGTCGGCGACCTCGGCGACGCCCGGTTGTGCTGCGACCAGCGGCCCCAGCCGCGCGCCCTGCCCGGCGATCCAGGCGCCGACCGGGACGGTGAAGCCCTGCTTGGGCGCAAACGGCCGGGCCGCTGGCATGTGCCGGGCCAGCCACTGCCGCAGCAGCCACTTGCCGCGCCCGTCCCGGACCTTCATCGCATCCGGCAATCGGTAGGCCGCCGCGGTCACGGCGGGGTCCAGCAGCGGCGTGCGCCCCTCCACCCCGTGCGCCATCAGGCAGCGGTCCAGCTTGAGCAGCAGGTCATGCGGCAGCCAATCGGCCACGTCGGTCGCCTGCGCCACCGCCAGCCGGGTGCGCCCCGGCGTCGCGGCGTGCGCCTCGCTGGCCGCCAGCCCGTCGCGCCAGCCGGCGGGGCGGACGCGCAGCACGTCGAGCTTGTCGAACGCGCCCCGCGCCCGCATGACCCGGCCGCCGAGCCACCAGGAGCGCATGGCGCTGCGGTAGCGGCCGTAGCCGCCGAACACCTCGTCGCCGCCCTCCCCGCACAGCACGACCTTGACATCCTGCCGGGCGCGCTGGGCCAGGAACCAGCTCGGGATGATGGCGTAGTCCGCCGCCGGGTCGTCCATGGCGGCGACGATGCGGGGCAGGTCGCGCCAGACCATCGCCTCGGTGATCTCGATGGTCTCGTGCCGGGCGCCGGCGGCGCGGGCGACGGCGGATGCGTGGTCGCGCTCGTCCGCCGCGCCAGGTGCTGCGAAGCCCGCGGTGTAGGCCAGCACGGGCCGGTTGTTCAGCCGGGCCATGACGGCGAGCACCGCGGCGCTGTCCACGCCGCCCGACAGGAACATGCCGTACGGCACGTCGCTGCGCTGGTGCAGCTCCACGCTCTCCATCAGCGCGTCGTCCAGCCGGGCCAGCGCCGCGTCCTCCGTGAGGGTCTCCGGCCCGCCTTCCGGCAAGGCGGCGATGCGGCTGCGGTCCACGATGTGCCCGTCGGCGATGCGGAGCGTCTCCCCGGGCAGCAGGCGCTCGATGCCCCCGAAGATGGTTTCGGCGCCGGTGGTGAACTGCATCTGCAGCAGCTCCTCCCGCGCGGCGGGTCGGAGCGTGCGGCGGACCAGGCCGGCGGCCAGCAATGCCTGCGCCTCCGACGCGAAGGCCAGCCCGCCGTCGATATGGGCGACATACAGTGGCTTGATGCCGAAGGGGTCGCGCGTCAGGGTGACGCTGCGCTGCGCCCGCTCGTGGATCGCGATGGCGTACATGCCGCGCAGCGCCTGGGCGTAGGCCGCGCCGTCCCGTTGCCAGAGATGCAAGGGCGGCTCGCAATCGCACTGGGTGGCGAACTGCACGCCGGGCATCCCGTCACGCAACTCGCGGTAATTGTAGACCTCGCCGTTGGCGACCAACGTGGCCGACCCGGCGAAGAACGGCTGGTCGCCGCCGGCCACGTCGATGATGGCGAGCCGGGTTTGCAGCAGGGCGGTGCGCCCAACCACGAAATGGCCGCTGCCGTCGGGGCCGCGATGCGCCAGCGCCTGGGTCAGCGCGCCCAGGGTGGCCGGGCTGGGCGGCGGCCGGCCCGGCGCCATGACAACGCCAGCGATGCCGCACATCAGGCCCGCCCCATCGCGGCAAGCGCCGTGCGCCACTGCGCGAGGACGGGCGCCTCCGCATGATCGGCCTCGTAGCGGGCGCGGCCGGCCTGGCCCAGGCGGGCGGCAAGCGCGGGCCGGGCCAGCACGGCGGCGATGGCGGCGGCCAGCGCATCCGGGTCCTCCCGCGGCACCAGCAGGCCGTCGCGGTCCGGGACGACCAGCTCCACAGGCCCGGCGGCATCGGCAGCGACCACGGGGCGGGCGGCGGAGAACGCCTCGATGACCACGTTGCCCAGCGGCTCATGCCGGCTCGGGCAGGCCAGCAGGTCGCAGCGCGCCAGCAGCGCCGCTTGGTCGGTCCGCCAGCCCGCGAGGTACAGGCGCTCCCGCACGCCCAGGTCGCGGGCGAGCGAGGCGAGCGAGGCGCGCTCCGGCCCCTCCCCCGCGATCACCACCTGCACGCCCGGCAGCATCGGCATGGCGCGCACCAGGATGTCGAACGCCTTGTTGCGATGCAGGCGGCCCAGCGCCAGCACCACCGGTGCGCCCGGCGGCAGCGGCAGCACGGCCGGGGTGCTGCCAGCGAGGTCGGGCGCGAAGTTCGGCAGGTGATGCACGCGGGAGGCCGGCCAGCCCTGACTGCGTATCCAGGCGGCGATGCCCCGCGTGTTGCCGATCAGATGGTCGCACGCCCGGTAGTAGCGCAGGTCGTAGTAGCCGCCGAGCCGCCCGGCCAGCACCCAATCGCCCGGCGGCGTCTGCCGCGCCGCCCGGTTCATCCACGTCACGACGACCCGCGGCGCGAAGCCGCGCAGGGCGGCGGCGACGCGCGGCCGGGTCAGCAGGTCCAGCGCGCCGCCGAAACGGAACTGCAACGGCGCAAGCCCCGCCGCCGCGAGCCGCTCCGCCCGGCCGAGATCGCGCCGGATCACCGGCAGGATCATGTCGCCGGCCCGATGCAGCGCCAGCGCCAGCCGCTCGAAGAACAGCTCCGCACCGCCGGCGGGCGCCCCGGCCATGACCTGCGCGACCCTCATGGCCGCAACAGCCCGAGCGCGGCCGCGGCGGCGGCGGCCACCGTGAGACCCTCCATCGGCGCGGCGCCCGGCGGTCCCGGCGCCACGGCCACGGCGGTGCGTCGGCCAGCGGGGGCGTATTCGGCCGCGGGACTCGGGCCGAACAGCCCAAGCGTCGGCGCGCCGGCCGCGGCAGACAGGTGCATCAGCCCGGAATCGTTGCCGACGAACAGCGCGCAACGCGACAGGCAGGCGGACGCCTCCGGCAGCGACAGCCGGCCGGTGAGGTCGAGCGCGTCCGGCAGGGCCGCGAGGACCGGCGCCGCCATGGCCTGCTCCCCGGCCCCAGGCCCGGCGAACACCACCGGGCGGGCGCCGGGCGGCATTTGGTCCCGGATGGCGTGGAACAGCGCCGCGAAACGGTCGGGCGGCCAGACCTTGCCGGACCAGTTGGCCGTGGGTCCCAGGCCGACGTAGCACGGTCCCGGCGGCAGCAGCGCGTCCGCCCGCGCCTGGTCGGCGGCATCGGACCAACTGACCGGCGGCGGCGGCGGCGAGAGGCCGAGCGTCGCGGCGAGCTGCGCCAGCTTGTGCCCGGTCCGCCGCCCGCCGCGCATCACCGCGCGGCGCCGGGCCGGGAGCAGGAAAGGCAGCGCGGAGCCGCGCAGGTCCACGACCAAATCCCAGGCCGTGCCCGCCGTGCGCCGCCACAAGCCCAGCCAATGCAGGTCGAACCGCCGCTTCACCACCACGAGGGTCGCATCGCGCCGCGGCATCCGGGCGAACACGCCCTCTGCCACCGGGCCGCAGGCGATGGTGAAGCGCGCGGCCGGATGGACGCGCAGCAGGTGGTCGAGCAGGCCCGTGGACAGGACCGCGTCGCCGATGCGGGTCGCCGTGATGAAAAGGATGCGCATGCCGGGCCGGTGTAGCACGGACGCCGGGTTGCGCGAGCCGGCGCGGCTTGAGTTTGATGCGCCGGCCCACCACGTCGCCCTGCATGAGCATTCTCGCCCTTCTGCCCGACCGTGCCGTCATCGAGGTGAGCGGGGAGGACCGCGTGTCGTTCTTGCAGGGACTCGTGTCCAACGACGTGGCGCAGGCGGCGCCGGGCCGCGCGGTGTGGGCCGCCTTGCTGACGCCGCAGGGCAAGTGGCTGGCCGACTTCTTCATCCTGGCGGATGGCGGGCGTTTGCTGCTGGACTGCGAGGCCGGGCAGGTTGCGATGCTGGTCCAACGGCTGACCCGGTTCCGCCTGCGCGCCAGGGCCGCCGTGCAGCCCGTACCGCTGCGGGTCCATGCCGGCTGGGGCGGCGCGGCGCCGGAGGCCGGCATCGCCGCACCCGATCCGCGCAGTGCAGACGCCGGCTGGCGGGTGTTGTCCGACGTGCCGCTTGCGGCCAACGCGACGGCAGAGGACTGGGACCGGCACCGGCTGGCGCTCGGCCTTCCCGACGGCTCCCGGGATATGGAGGCAGAGAAGACGACGCTGCTGGAGGCCGGATTCGACGAGCTGCACGGGGTGTCGTGGACCAAGGGCTGCTACATGGGCCAGGAACTGACGGCGCGCACGAAGTATCGCGGGCTGCTCAAGCGGCGGCTGGTGCCGGTGCACATCGACGGCCCGGCGCCGCCGCCGGGAACCCCGGTGCTGCATGCCGGCATGGAGGTCGGCGCCATGCGGTCCGCCGTCGCCGGCCTCGGCATGGCGCTGTTGCGGCTGGATGTCGTCGAGTCCGCCGGCCTCGCGTGCGGCAAGGCGGTGTTGCGGCCGGCTCCCCCGGCCTGGATGCAGCTCACGCCCATCAGGCTGGCGGGCGCGCGTCCGGCATAGCCAGCTTGCGCCCAACCCAGGGGGGACGGGGCAGCGCCGCGTGGGCATGCGCCGCGGCCGCGACCATCCCGGCGGCCTCCGGCAAGAACGGCACCACCCGGCGGGTGTCCAGGCTGACATGCAGGAGCATCACCTCCTGTTGCGCCGCCACATCGCCGCCGGGCCGCCGCATCTCGTGAGCCAGGTGGATGCGTTTGCTGTCGGCGGCCAGGATTTGCGTCGAGACCTGAATCTCGTCGCCCAGCAGCAACTCGGCCCTGTAGATGATGTGGCTCTCGGCCGCGAAGGTCCCGTGCCGCGTGCGCTCACGGTAGGGCGCGCCGAGGCCGATGGCGGACCAGAGATGGTCGATGGCCCCGTCGAACACCACGAAGTAGTAGGCCATGTTCATATGGCCGTTCTCGTCGATCCATTCGGGGCGCACGACCGCGGTGTGGCCGGTGAACGGGGCGGGGATGCCGCCCCGTTCAGCAGACGTCATGCGGCTCAGGCGTTGTCGTCGAACCCGCCGGAGTCAAAGCCGCCGCCACCCTGGTCGAAGCCGCCGGGATCACCGCCCTGGTCGTAGCTGGCCTCTTGGACTGGGCCGCCGAACCCGGCGCCGTCGTCGTAGCTCACGGGCTGCCCGCCGCCGGCGAAGGGGTCTGCGCTGGCCTCTGAGGAGAAGCCCGCGGTCGGGTCCGTGCCGGCGCCGTCAAAGGCGGTGGTGGAGGCTGCGCCCCCGCCAAGCCCACCGAACATGCCCCCGCCGCTGCCGCCATGCCCGCTGAAGGCGCCCATGAGGGCGTTGCCGACGACCATGCCGCCCGCGACGCCCGCCGCCGTGGTCAGCGCCGAGCCGAGGAAGCCCGACCCGCCGCCCTGTTGGAACATCCCGGGCTGGTAGTTGGGCGGATATTGCGGCGGGGGCGGGGCCGAGGTCGGCTGGTACTGTTGGCCGTAGCCGGACTGGCCGAAGCCGCCGCGCTGCTGCCCCTGGCCGCCACCGCCGCCGAACAGGCTGCCGAAGAAGCCCTTCTGCTGCTGGGGGGCCTGCTGACTGGCCTGCTGGGCCGCCTGCTGGGTCTGTTGCAGCTCCCATTCCAGGCGACGGATGCGGTTCTGGGCCTCCGCGAATGCTGCTTCCTGGACCAGCGCGGTCTGCGTGATGCGGTAGCGGGCTTCGGGATATTGCTGGAACTGCTGGGCGATGAAGGCGTCGGCCTCGCGGTCGAGCGGCGGAAGCGCCGGCTGCGACTGCGGCACGCTGCCGCCGGGGCCTGCGAGGAAGCCGCCGCCTTGCGGCGACCCGGCGACCCGGGAGATGAATCGGGCAATAAGGTCGCGTTCTTCGTTCGTCATGGGGACTATCCGCGCGTTTGTTGCAAGGGTCGAGTTGGCCCGCGCCCAACTCTGGTTCAAGTGGGCAGGCGCAGGCGCCGCCATTCGATGGCCGGGCAGCGGTTCTCGACGACCTGCAAGCCTGCCGTCCGGCCCGCCGCCGCGGCGTCGGCGTCGCTCACCCCAAGCTGCAGCCACACCGTGCGGGCGCCAAGGCGGATCGCGTCCGCCATGATCGGACCCACTTGGTCCGACGCGCGGAACACGTCCACCATGTCGAGCGGCCCGGCCTCCTCGAGCGTGGCCACCACCGGCCGGCCGTGCAGCGTCTGGCCCGCGAGGCCAGGATTCACCCCAACCACGTCGAACCCGCGGGCGATCAGGAACGCCATGACCGCGTTGCTTGGGCGCTCCGGCTTGGGGGAGGCGCCGACGAGGGCGATGCGGCGGGTGGTGGTCAGGATATGGCGGATCGGATCGGGCATGTCGCCTCAACGCGGAAGGGCGCCAGCGGCTGCTTCCTTAAGCGCGGCGGCATCATTATGGTGCGGGGCCACGCAAGCCGCCGGGGACCATGACCGCATCGCCGCCCAGCTTCCAGGACATCATCCTGCGCCTGCATGCCTTCTGGGCGCGGCAGGGCTGCGTGATCCTGCAGCCTTACGACGTGGAGATGGGCGCCGGCACCTTCCACCCGGCCACCACGCTCCGCGCGCTCGGCCCCCGGCCCTGGCGCGCGGCCTACGTGCAGCCCAGCCGGCGGCCGACCGATGGGCGCTATGGGCAAAACCCGAACCGGCTGGGCCACTACTATCAATACCAGGTGATCCTGAAGCCCAGCCAGGCCGATTGCCAGGCGCTGCTGCTCGACAGCTACCGCGCCATCGGCATCGACCCGCTCTCGCACGACATCCGCTTCGTCGAGGACGATTGGGAAAGCCCGACGCTGGGCGCCTGGGGCCTCGGCTGGGAGGTGTGGTGCGACGGCATGGAGGTGACGCAGTTCACCTACTTCCAGCAGGTCGGCGGCATCCCCGTCGCCGTGCCGAGCGCGGAGTTCACCTACGGGCTGGAGCGGCTCGCCATGTATGTGCAGGGGGTCGAGAACGTCTATGACCTCGACTTCAACGGCGCCGGGGTGAGCTATGGCGACGTGTTCCTGCGGGCGGAGCGGGAATACAGCGCCTATGGCTTCGAGCGCGCCGACACCGGCATGCTGTCCCGGCACTTCGCCGATGCGGAGTCCGAGTGCGCCGCGCTGCTTGCCGACTCCCTGCCGCTGCCGGCCTACGACCAGTGCATCAAGGCGAGCCATCTGTTCAACCTGCTCGACGCCCGAGGCGTGATCTCGGTGACGGAGCGCGCCGCCTATATCGGCCGGGTGCGGACGCTGGCGCGCGGCTGCTGCGAGGGGTGGTTGGTTGAGGAGGCGTCGGTTGTTTCCGGGTAGGGAGCAGAGTACTATGCGGCGATGGAAAAGGGTCTGACCATCCAGAGCGAAGAGGCCGCGGGTCTGGCAACCACGCTTGCGGCCCTGCGTGGGGAAAGCGTCGAGGCTGTGGTGACAACCGCACTTCGGGACGCGCTGGAGCGCGACCGGGCCGCGAAGGAAGACGTTGAGACGCAGCACCAGGATGATACTGAGTATCTGGAGTTGCGAAAGATTGTGGACGACATCCATCGCCACCTGCAGCATCCGCTTCCCGGTTCGGACCATTCCTGGCTTTACGACGACGAAACGGGCCTGCCGCGGTGATCGTTGACAGTTCTGCCCTTATGGCAATCGTGCTGAATGAACCGGATGGCGACGTCTATCTTCGGGCATTGTCAAAGACGCGCAACCGAAAGATCAGTGCCGCCACATGGGTTGAGGTCCACATGGTCGTGGACAGTCTTAATCAGCACCCGGCCGTGAAAAGCCGGTTCGAAGATCTCATGGACCGGTTGAAGCTTGAGGTCGTTGCTGTCGATGCGGAGATGGCGTGGGCCGCTCGCCGAGCCAACCAGGATTACGGCAGAGGCCGTCATCCCGCCCGGCTCAACTTCGGCGATTGCTTCTCCTATGCACTGGCCAAGCAGACCGGTGAGCCGTTGCTGTTCAAAGGCAACGACTTCCGCCAAACCGACATCGTTCCAGCCCTCTCCTGATGCCGGACCTGCTGCTTGAACTGTTCAGCGAGGAAATCCCCGCGCGCATGCAGGCGCGGGCGGCAGACGACCTCGCGCGCCTGCTGGCCGAGGCGCTCGCCCCGCTCGCGCCCGCGGAGGTGCAGACCTTCCACGGCCCGCGCCGCATCGCGCTCGCCGCCGCCGTGCAAGACAGCGTGCCCGCCCGCAGCAGCAGCGAGCGCGGCCCGCGCGTGTCCGCGCCGGAGCAGGCGCTGACCGGCTTCCTGCGCAAGCACAATGCGGTGCGCGACCAGCTGGCGCGGGACGGCGAGCATTGGGTGCTCACGCTCGAAAGCCCCGCGACCCCGGCCGCCAGCCTGATCGCCGCCGCCCTGCCCGGCCTGCTGCGCCGCTTTCCCTGGCCGAAGTCGATGCGCTGGGGCGACGGCAGCGCGTTCACCTGGGTGCGTCCGCTGCGCCGGGTGCTGTGCCTGCTGGGCGGCCGGGTCGTGCCGTTCGCCTTGGCGGACGGCGCGGATGACGGGCACGGCCTCCTGTCCGGCAACGAGACCGAGGGCCACCGCTTCCACGTCCCCGGCGCCTTCGCCGTCGCATCCCTCGCCGATTGGCGGGACGGCCTGCGCGCCCGGCGGGTGATCCCTGACGCCGCCGAGCGCCGCCGCCTGGTGGCGGAGGGCGTCGCGGCCCTCGCCGCGGCCGAAGGGCTGCAGGTCGCGCCGGATGACGGCCTGCTGGACGAGGTCGCCGGGCTGGTGGAATGGCCGGTGCCGCTGCTCGGCCGGATCGACGCGGCCTACATGGACCTGCCGCCCGAGGTCATGCAGGTCAGCATGCGGGTCAACCAACGCTACTTCGCGCTCCGTCGCCCGGACGGCGCGCCCGCCGACCGCTTCGCCTTTGCCGCCAACATCGAGGCGGCGGATGGCGGGCGGGCCATCGTCGCGGGCAACGAGCGCGTGCTGCGGGCGCGGTTCAGCGATGCGCGGCACTTCTGGGACCTCGACCGCCGCACCCCGTTGAGCGAGCGGGTGGCGGCGCTGGACGGCGTGACCTTCCACGCCAAGCTCGGCAGCCAAGGGGCGCGGGTGGAGCGCCTGGTGCGGCTCGCCGAGGTCATCGCGCCGCTGGTCGGCGCCGACCCGGCGCTGGCACGGCGCGCCGCCCTGCTCGCCAAGGCGGACCTCACGACCGGCATGGTGGGGGAGTTCCCGGAGCTGCAAGGCGTCATGGGCGGCTACTACGCCCGGCATGACAAGGAAGACCCGCGCGTCGCCGATGCCGTGCGGGACCATTACGCGCCGAAAGGACCCGGCGACCCCGTGCCCACGAAGCCTGTCGCCCTCGCCGCCGCCCTGGCCGACAAGCTGGACCAACTCGCGGCGTTCTTCGCGGTGGGCGAGGTGCCGACGGGTTCGGGCGATCCCTTCGCACTGCGCCGTGCGGCGCTCGGCGTGATCCGCATCATCCGCGACAACCGCCTGCGGCTGCCCTTGGCGCGGGTCTTCGAGGCCGCGGGCCAGGACCTGCCGGCGCCGGTGCCGACGCAGGCGCTGCTGGCGTTCCTGGCCGAACGCCTGCGGGTGCAGCTTCGGGCGGAGGGCGCGCGGCACGACGTGCTGTCGGCGGTGTTCGCCGCCGGGGCCGACGACGACATCCTGCGCCTGCTGGCCCGCACCGACGCGGTGGCGGCGTTCCTCGCCACCCCGGTCGGCGCCGACCTGCTCTCCGCCAGCCGCCGCGCCGCCAACATCCTGCGCATCGAGGGCAAGCGCGACGGCCCGCACGAGGGCGCCGTCGAGCCGGACCTGCTGTCGCAGGCCGAGGAGCACGCCCTGTCCGGGGCGTTGGACCGTGCGGAACCCGCGGTGCGGGACAGCGTTGCCGAGGAACGCTACGCCGACGCGATGCGTGCGCTGGCCGGGCTGCGTCCGCCGCTCGATGCGTTCTTCGATCAAGTGACCGTCAACGCGCCCGACCCGGCGCTGCGCCGGAACCGTCTCCGCCTACTTGCCCGCGTGGGCGCGGCCATGGGCCGCGCCGCCGATTTCTCTCGTATCGAAGGCCTGGAAAAAGCATGACGAAATGGGTGTACAGCTTCGGCGCCGGGCACAACGAGGGGCGCGCGGACATGCGCAACCTCCTGGGCGGCAAGGGGGCGAACCTCGCGGAGATGGCCAGCATTGACCTGCCGGTGCCGCCGGGCTTCACCATCACGACCGAGCTTTGCACGGCCTATTACGACAACGGCCGCCAGTATCCGGACGAGTTGAAGCAGCAGGTGCAGGACGCGCTGGGGCTGATCGAGCAGGCGGTCGGCCTGACGTTCGGCGACGCCACGAAGCCGCTGCTGGTCTCGGTCCGCAGCGGCGCCCGCGTGTCGATGCCGGGCATGATGGACACCGTGCTGAACCTCGGCCTCAACGACGAGACGGTGCTGGGCCTTGAGGCCGCGTCCGGCGACCCGCGCTTCGCCTGGGACAGCTACCGCCGGTTCATCCAGATGTACGGCTCCGTGGTGCTGGGCGTCGATCATCACCGCTTCGAGGAAATCATCGAGACCGCGAAGATGGATGCGGGCGTCACCGAGGACACGGCGCTCACCCCCGACGACTGGCGGCGCGTCGTGGGCGAGTACAAGGAGATGGTGGCGGCCGAGCGCGGCGCCCCCTTCCCCATGGACCCGCACGAGCAGCTTTGGGGCGCCATCGGCGCCGTGTTCGGCAGCTGGATGAACCCGCGCGCCAACACCTACCGGCGCCTGCATGACATCCCCGCCACCTGGGGCACGGCCGTGAACGTGCAGGCCATGGTGTTCGGCAACATGGGCGGCGACTGCGCCACCGGCGTCTGCTTCACCCGCGATCCCAGCACCGGCGAGAACATCTTCTACGGCGAGTTCCTGGTGAACGCCCAGGGCGAGGACGTGGTCGCCGGCATCCGCACGCCGCAGCCGCTGTCGAGCCTGCGCGCCCACCCCGGCGAGGTCAGCATGGAGCAGGCGCTGCCGGACGCCTACGCCGACCTGGTGCGGGTGCGGGAGACGCTGGAGCGCCACTACCTCGACATGCAGGACATCGAGTTCACGGTGCAGCAGAACAAGCTGTACATGCTGCAAACCCGCAGCGGCAAGCGCACCGCCGCCGCCAGCCTGCGCATCGCGGTCGAGATGGCCGAGGCCGGGCTGATCGACCGGAACGAGGCGGTGCGCCGGGTCAACCCGGCGTCGCTCGACCAGCTGCTGCATCCGACGCTCGACCCCAAGGCGGACCGCAAGCTGTTCAGCAAGGGCCTGCCCGCCAGCCCCGGCGCCGCGTCCGGCACCGTGGTGTTCAGCGCCGACGAGGCCGAGATGCGCGCCGCCAAGGGGGAGGCCGTCGTGCTGGTCCGCATCGAGACCAGCCCCGAGGACATCCACGGCATGCACGCCGCCCGCGGCATCCTGACCACCCGCGGCGGCATGACCAGCCA
>CAXULX010000069.1:0-18400 GCA_964252005.1 uncultured Acetobacteraceae bacterium
GGCTCGGCGTCAACACGCGCGACCAGGAAAGCCGGCTGCAGACCAAGAACGTCGCCGCCGTCATGGTCACGGCGAACCTGCCGGCCTTCGCCCGCAGCGGCAGCCGGATCGATGTCGCGGTCTCGGCGCTGGGCGATGCCAAGGACCTGACCGGCGGCACGCTGCTGGTGACGCCGCTGCTGGGCGCGGACGGGGAGGTGTATGCGGTGTCGCAGGGGGCGCTGGCGACCGGGGCCATCGCGGCGCGCGGGGCGGCCGGCTCCGTGACCCGCAACGTGCCGACGTCGGCCCGCATCGCCAACGGCGCCAGCGTGGAGCGGGAGATCCCGTTCCAGTTGGGCGCTAAGGCGGTGCTGCGGCTCGGTTTGCGCAACCCGGACCTCACGACGGCGCGGCGCATGGCGGACGCGATCAACCGCACGCTCGGCGGCGGGGTGGCGCGGGCGACCGACCCGCGCACCGTCGCCCTGCAGTTGGCCGGGCGCGACCCCATCGACACGCTGGCCCGCATCGAGGATTTGCGGATCGAGCCGGACAGCCCGGCCGTCGTGGTGATCGACGAGGCGAGCGGCACGGTGGTCATGGGCGCCAACGTCCGCATCAGCACGGTCGCCATCGCGCAGGGCAACCTCACGATCCGCGTGTCCGAGGCGCCGCAGGTGAGCCAGCCGGAGCCGCTGTCCAACGGGCAGACCGT
This sequence comes from uncultured Acetobacteraceae bacterium, assembly GCA_964252005.1. Lineage (GTDB taxonomy): Bacteria > Pseudomonadota > Alphaproteobacteria > Acetobacterales > Acetobacteraceae > CAHJXG01. The sequence goes on from CAXULX010000069.1 coordinate 698, forward strand.
GGTGACGCCGCAGACCCGCATCCAGGTCGATGACCAGGCGGACCGCCGCTTGGGCATCCTGCGCGGCGGCGTCACGCTGCGCGACCTGGTGGCGAGCCTCAACGCGCTGGGCGTCGGGCCGCGCGACATGATCAGCATCCTGCAATCCATCAAGGCCGCCGGGGCGCTGCAAGCCGACCTTATTGTCCGATAGGAGAGAGCGATGATCCCTTCAGTCCAGACCGGCCCCATCGACACCAAGCTGCCGCCTCAGCAGGTGGCGCGCATCCAGAAGGCGGCGCAGGAGTTCGAGGCGATGGCGATGGGCCAGATGCTGGCGCCGATGTTCGAGACGGTCGATGGGTCGAAAGGCCCGTTTGGCGGCGGGTCGGGCGAGCAAGCCTGGAAGCCGATGATGGTGAACGAGCTGGGCAAGCAGATGGCGAAGTCGGGCGGGCTTGGCCTGGCCCGCCCGATCATGGAGCAGATGCTGCGGATGCAGGAGGCGCAGCCGAAGGGAACCGCCGGGGCGCCCGCCGGGCCGGGCGCGCGGGAGCAGACGGCGGTGGAGCAGATGCTGCTGGAACGGCCGGCGCTGCAACGCTCCACGTCGCAGCAATCGCCGCTGCGGCCGGGGGCGTAGATGTCGGCCCCGCTGCTGACCGCCGCCGCCCGGCTGGTGCAGGTGCTCACGGCGGAGAACGCGGCGCTGCGGGCGCTCGACGCCCCGGCGGCGGCGGCGCTGCTGGAGGAGAAGCTGGCGGCGGCGCGGGGCCTGGCGGAGGCCGCAGCCCTGCGCCCCACGGCCCGGCAAACGCCGGAAGCGGCCGGGCTGGCGCTGCAACTGCGCGACTTGGCGGAGGAGAACCGGCGGCTGCTGGAACATGCGATCCAGGTGCAAAGCCGGGTGCTGGACATGGTGGCCCGCGCGGCGCGGCAAGGGGTGGCGCAATCGAACGGGCGCTATGGCGCCAGCGGGGCGGCGGCGGCGGACCGGGGCGCGATGGCGCTGCATGTCCGGGCGTGACCCGCCCGCGCGCCTATGGTACGCCTGACGGATGCACATCGCGTTCGCCCTTCCCGGCCGCGCCGATACGGGCGGCGGCGGCCTGGACTACGCCGAAACCATGGCCGCGGCCCTGCGGGCGGCGGGCCATGTCGTGCGGGTGACGGAGGACGACGATCCCGCCTGGGCGCCCGGCGCCGTGCCGGTGATCGACGGGCTGCTGCTGCCGCATCTGCTGCCTCGGCTGGACGCGCTGGCGGAGGCGGGGGCGGTGGTGCTGATCCACCATGCGCTGGCCCGCGCCGGGCGGGAGGCCGGGCAGCGGGCCGCGGTCTCGGATGCCCTGCGGACGATGCTGCCGCGGCTCCGGCGCGTGGTCGCGACCAGCCGGCCGGTGGCGGACCGGCTGATGCAGGATTTTGGCCTGGCCGCGGTGGATGTAATCGAGCCGGGGGCGCACGACCTGCCGCGCAACCCGGCGGGGGCCGGGACATGCCGCATCCTTTCGGTCGGCGTGCTGACGCCGCGGAAGGGGCATGACGTGCTGCTGCGCGCGTTGGCGCGGCTTCCTGACCTCGATTGGTCGCTAACCATCGCCGGAGCGGCCGGGCGGGACCCGGACCATGCCGCGCATGTGACGGCGCTGATCCCGGAACTCGGGCTGGATGGCCGGGTCCGCCTCGTGACCGATGCGGACAGGGCGGCGCTCGATGCGTTGTGGCGGGAGGCGCATCTGTTCGCGTTGGCGAGCCGGTGGGAGGGTTACGCCGCCGGCGTCGCGGAGGCGCTGCGCCGCGGCGTCCCCGTCGTCGCGACCGAAGGCGACAAGCCCGGCGGCGTCAGCGCCTTGGTGCCGCCGGGCACGGGCGCGGTCTGCGCGCTGGAGGACGAGCCGACGCTGTCGAAATGCCTGCGCCGCCTGGTGTTCGACACGGGCCTGCGGGCGGAGATGGCAGAGGGCGCCTGGCGCGCCGGGCAGGGCCTGCCCGGCTGGCCAGCGCAGGCGGTGCTGTTGGAACAGGTTTTGAGGGGCTAGACATGGCTGTGCTGGGCTGCATCGCGGACGATTTCACCGGGGCCACCGACCTCGCCTCGACCCTGGTGCGCGGCGGCATGCGCACCGTGCAGCTGATCGGCGTGCCCGCGGCCGACGAGCCGGTGCCGGACGTGGACGCCATCGTCATCGCGCTGAAATCCCGCACGACGCCGGCGCGGCAGGCGGTGGGGGAGAGCCTGGCGGCGCTCGCCTGGCTGCAGGCGGCCGGGTGCCGGCAGGTGTTCTTCAAGTACTGCTCGACGTTCGACAGCACGGATGAGGGCAACATCGGCCCGGTGGCGGACGCGCTGACGGACGCGCTGGGCTGCGGCTTCGCCATCGCCTGCCCGGCGTTCCCCGCCAACGCGCGGACGGTGTACCAGGGGCACTTGTTCGCCGGCTACGCCCTTTTGTCGGAGAGCGGGATGCAGGACCATCCGCTGACGCCGATGCGGGATTCCAACCTGGTGCGCGTGCTGTCGCGGCAGACCGACGGGACGGTGGGGCTGGTGCCGTTCGCGACGGTGGCGCGGGGGGCGGCGGTGATCCGCTCGGCGCTCTCGGCGCTCAAGGAACAGGGGCGGCGCTACGCCATCGTGGACGCGGTGACGGAGGCGGACCTGCTGGCCATCGGGGAGGCGGTGGACGGCCATGCGCTGGTGACGGGCGGTTCGGGGGTGGCGATGGGTCTGCCGGAGAACTTCCGGCGGGCGGGGCTGCTGGGCCAGGGGGATGCGGGGGCGTTGCCGGACGCGCCGGGTGCGGCGGCGGTGCTGGCGGGGTCGTGCTCGCGCGCCACGCTGTTCCAGTTGGGCGCGGCCCGGGACCGGGTGCCGACCTTGGAGCTTGACGCCCTGGCGACGCCCGACGCGGCGGCGCTCGTGGCAAAGGCGCTGGCTTGGGCGGAGGGCAAGCTGGGCGACGTGCCGGTGGTGATCGCGGCCAGCGCGCCGCCGGACCGGGTGGCGGCGTTGCAGGCGCGGCTGGGCCGGGACGCCGCGGGGGCGCTGGTGGAGGAGGCGATGGCCGGGATCGCCGCCGGGCTGGTGGCGCGGGGCGTGCGGCGGATGGTGGTGGCGGGCGGCGAAACGAGCGGCGCGGTGGTGGGGCGGCTCGGGGTGAAGCGGCTGCGCATCGGCGCCGAGATCGACCCCGGCGTGCCCTGGACCTATGCCGAGGGGGGGACCGCGCCGCTGCTGCTGGCGCTGAAGTCCGGCAACTTCGGCGGGCGCGACTTCTTCCTGCAGGCGTTCGAGCGGTTGGCGTGAAGGAGGCGGGCATGAACGAGGGCGAGTTGCGCGGCCTGCTGGTGGCGTTGGCGGCGAGCCTGTTCGCTCGCGGCTACTCGGTCGGCAGCGCCGGCAACATCAGCGCGCGGCTGCCGGATGGATACCTGATGACGCCGACCAACTCCTGCCTGGGCCGGCTGGACGCGGCGCGGCTGTCGCGGCTCGACGCCAACTTTGCGCATGTGGGCGGCGACCCGCCGTCCAAGGAAGTGTTCATGCACCGGGCGTTCTACCAGGCGCGGGCGGATGCCGGGGCGGTGGTGCACCTGCACTCCACCATGGCAACCGCGGCGGCGTGCCTGGAGGGGGTGGACACGGACAACCCGATCCCGCCGCTGACCCCCTATTTCGTCATGCGCATCGGCCGGCGCCTGCCGGTCGTGCCGTACTACCGGCCCGGCGACGCCGCGATGGAGCCGGCCATCGCCGAGCAGGCGCGGACAGCGCGGGCGGTGCTGCTGGCGAACCATGGCCCCGTCGTCAGCGGACGCACGCTGACCGAGGCGGTCTATGCGGCGGAGGAGCTGGAGGAGGCGGCGAAGCTGTTCCTCACCCTGCGCGGGGCGCCGGTCCGCATGCTGTCGCCGGGGCAGATGGAGGATCTGCTGACGACGTTTGGCTGAGCGGGGGCTATGACCCTCCCGTTTTGCTGTTCGGGGTAGAAGCAGCCGTTCACCGCACATGGCACCTCTCCAGTACGGTCCATCCGGCGCGTCCTCAGATCGAGGAGGAGGATTGGCATGCAGGGGGTTGTTTTGGTTTGGGGGGTGTAACGGCGTGCGAACACGAAACCACCAGGCGCAATCTTTTTTTACCCAAATGCGCTTAATTCCGGCTATGCACGCTGGGCACTCAGGCAATGGTAGCAAGGGAGATTTTGCGTGAACAACATCATCTACATCGTCGGGCTGGTCGTCGTGGTGATCGCGGTGCTGTCGTTCTTCGGACTGCGCTGACCGGACGGGGCGGCGCCTTCGGGCGCCGCCGCTATGCGCGGCTGATCATCTCATCGATGGCCTGGATCACCCGGTCCTGGTCACTTTCTTCCAACACCAGCAGCGACCGCCTGAGACGTGCGCTGGGCAACGTCGCCATGTTCAGCACATCTGCGAATACGACTTGATCCAGCACGACCAGATGCGGCGTCAACGCATGGTCCTTCACACCGTTCTGGCCAACAAGAGGCAATGGAACAACGACCCGACCGACGCTCCGGTCCAGTCGCGTGGACTGCACCTGAACGACGAATGGCACGTCCTCGTTACGTCCTGGATTTCGATAGACGGCGAATTGCGGCATCCAGATTACAGGGTCGAGAACTCATCCGACAGAAACCCGTGGCGTTCATGGAACGCGTTCAACGCGGTAATGACCTGATCCAGCGCCTCGTCCTCCGCCCGCCTGCGCGCTTGTTCCTGTTGTACATAACCGGCCAGAAGCTCTTCGACGGTTGCCGAAAGGTTCCTAGTCGAGCGTTTCGCCCGGGCCACGAGGTCCTCGTTGAGCGACAGGTTCACCGCGCGGCGCGGCGCATTGCGGTCGTACTGGGTGGAGGCCGCTGCGTTCGCCATGGTTCTTCCCTTTACACGCAAGACACACGCATCACTTACGCAGCCCTTGCGCACAAAGCAAACCTGCCGGCCTATGCCGCCGCCCGCGCCCGTGCCGCCGCCCGTGCCTTGCGCTCCTCCTTCTTGCTGCCGCCCTTGGCCGCGCCGGCCAGCTTGGGCGCGCGGCCCTTCTTCGCCAGCAGCACGCGGTATTCGTCCATGTCGCCGTCATACGGACGCACGGTGCCCTCATCGACCAGCCAAAGCTGGTCGGCCACCAGCTCCACCAGATGCGGGTCGTGGGTGATCAGCAGCACGGCGCCGGGGAACTCCCCGAGCGCACGGACCAGGGCGTCGCAGGCGTCGATGTCGAGGTGGTTGGTCGGCTCGTCCAAAATCAGCAATTGCGGCGCGTCGCGGGTGGCGAGCGCCAGCAGCAGGCGGGCCTTCTCGCCGCCGGACAGGCTGGCGCTGCGGGTGTTGGCGCGGTCGGCGTCGAGGCCGAAGCGGGCCAGCTGGCTGCGCACCTGGGTGGGCGCCGCCTGCGGCAGGGCGCGGGCCATGTGGTCGATGGGGCTGTCGCCCGGCACCAGCTCGGCCTCCTGATGCTGCGCGAAGTAGCCGACGCGCAGCTTGCCGGGGCGGCGCAGGCGGCCCGCCATCGGCTCCAGCCGCCCGGCCAGCAGTTTCGCGAAGGTGCTCTTGCCGTTGCCGTTGGCGCCGAGGAGCGCGATGCGGTCCTCCATGCCGAAGCTCATCGACAGACCCTCCAGCACCGCCGTGCCGCCATAGCCGACGCTCACGCCGTCGAGCGACAGGATCGGGGGGGCGAGCTTCGGCGGCTCGGGGAAGTTGAACTTGGTGGGCGCGGCCTCGATCACCGCATCCATCGCCGGCATGCGCTCCAGGGCGCGGAGGCGGGATTGGGCCTGCCGGGCCTTGCTGGCCTGGGCGCGGAAGCGGTCCACGAACGCCTGCATGTGGGCGCGCTGCGCGGTGATGCGCTCGGCGGCGCGGGCCTGCTGCATGGCGTGCTCGGTGCGGATGCGGACGAACTCGTTGTAGCCGCCGGGCGTGAGGCTGAGCTTGCGCCCGTCGAGATGGGCGATGGCCTGCACCGAGCGGTCGAGCAAGCCCTGGTCGTGCGAAACCACGAGGGCGGCGCCGGGGAAGCGGGCGAGCCAGCCCTCCAGCCAGAGCGTCGCCTCGAGGTCGAGGTGGTTGGTCGGCTCGTCCAGCAGCAGCAGGTCGGGGGCGGAGAACAGCACGGTGGCCAGCGCCACCCGCATGCGCCAGCCGCCGGAGAACGAGTCCAACGGGCGAAGCTGCGCCTCCGCGTCGAAGCCCAGCCCGGCCAGGATGATGGCAGCGCGGGCCGGGGCGGCGTCGGCGCCGATGGTGTGGAGCCGCTCGAACACCGCGGCCACCCGGTCGGGCGGCAGCTCGCCTTGTTCGGCACGCTCGGCCTCGGCCAGGAGCGCCAGGCGCTCGGGGTCGCCCTCCAGCACGGTGTCGAGCAGGGTGGCCGGGCCGGAGGGCGCCTCCTGTTTGACCTGCGCCATGCGGGCACGGGACGACAGGCGGATGTCGCCGCCATCCACGGTGATGTCGCCGGCGATGGCCTTGAGCAAGGTGGACTTGCCCGCGCCGTTGCGGCCGACGAGGCCGATGCGGCGCCCGGGGTCCACGGCCAGGTCGGCGCCATCCAGGAGGGTGCGGCCCCCCATGCGCAACGTCACGCCGGTGCAGGTCAGGAGGCTCATGCGAAGGGTTGTGCCGCAATGCAGCAGAACAGTCCAGGGTTGCCAGCACGCGCCGGGCGCGGGAGGGTGCCGGCATGACATGGTCCATCCTCGCGCGGGACAGCGCCACCGGCGCGCTGGGCGCCGCCGTCGCCTCGCGGTTCTTCGCGGTGGGCGCGCTGTGCATCCATGTGGAGGGGGGCGTGGCGGCGCTCGCGACGCAGGCGCTGGTGAACCCGATGTACGCGGTGCACGCCATGCCGCGGCTGCGGGAAAGGGAGGCGCCGGAGGCAACGCTCGCGGCGCTGGTCGGCCCGGACCCGGGCCGGGCGGAGCGGCAGGTCCACATCCTCGACGCCTCCGGGCGGATCGCGCAGCACACCGGGCCGGACTGCGTGTCCTGGGCCGGGCACGTCGGGGGCATCGACGTGTCGGTGGCGGGCAACATGCTGGCCGGGCCGGAGGTGGTGGCGCGCACGCTGGACGGCTTCATGGCGGCAAGCGGCAGCCTGGCCGAGCGGCTGCTCGCGGCGATGGAGGCCGGCGAGGCAGCGGGCGGCGACAAGCGGGGACGGCAAGGCGCGGGGCTGAAGGTCTGCGTGGCCGACCCGTATCCCGACCTCGACATCCGCGCCGACGACCATCCGGACCCGTTGGCAGAACTGCGCCGGCTGCACCGCGTCAGCTTGGACCGCTACGCGGTGTTCCGCCGGCATTTGGCGGGGCGCGGCGACCCCTGGGGCACGCTGGACCGCGGCGTGATCGAGGCGGCCATCGCCCGTGACGGACGGCCGTTGTGACGCGCTGTGTCCTCGCTGCGCTGCTTTGGGCCGGGCTGGCGTCCCCTGCCCTCGCCCAGCCGTCCACCCTCACCATCGGGCTGCGGGAGGACCCGGACGTGCTGGACCCGACGCTCGGCTCCGCCTATGTCGGCCGGGTCGTCTATGCGTCGCTATGCGACAAGCTGATCGACATCGACGCCGGGCTGAACCTCGTGCCGCAACTGGCGGTGTCGTGGGAGTACGAGGACCCGACGCACCTCGTCCTGCACCTGCGTCCCGGCGTCGTGTTCCATGACGGCGAGCCGTTCGACGCGGAGGCGGTGCGCTACAAGCTCTGCCGCGACGCCACGATCAAGGGCAGCATGCGGGCCGGCGAGGTGAACGCCATCGCGTCGGTCGAGGTGGTGGACCCGCTGACGGTGCGCCTCGTGCTGAAGGCGCCGTCCAGCCCGCTCTTGTCGCAACTGGCGGACCGGGCGGGGATCATGATCTCGCCCAAGGCGGCGGAGGCCGGGGATTTCGGCAGCCACCCGGTCTGCGCCGGGCCGTATGCGTTCGAGAGCCGGGTGGCGCAGGACAGCATCGTGCTGCGGCGGTTCGCCCGGCATTGGGACGCGGCGAACTACCATTTCGACCGGGTCGTGTTCCGGCCCATGCCGAACTCCGCGGTGCGGCTGGCGAACCTGCAGGCAGGAAGCCTCGACCTCGTCGAATACATCCTGCCGAGCGACGTGGAGGCGGTGCAGCGCGACCCGAAGCTCAAGATCGCCATCGGCGACGGCCTGACCTACCAGGGCATCACCTTCAACACGGGCAACGGCCCGGCCGCCGACACGGCGCTGGGGCGGAGCCGGCTGGTGCGTCAGGCGTTCGAGCGGGCCATCGACCGGGATGCGGTGAACCAGGTCGTCTTTGGCGGGCTGTTCTCGCCGACGGCGCAGGCCAACCCGCAGAGCTCCCCATATTTCGTGCCGGAGGTGCAGCCGCCGCCGCGCGACCTGGCGCGGGCGCGGGCCTTGCTGAAGGAGGCCGGGGTCACGCCGCCGGTGCCGGTCACGCTCACCTTGCCCAACAGCCCCGACGTGCAGCAGGCGGCGGAGGTGATCCAGGCGATGGTGGCGGAGGGCGGCTTCGACCTCAAGCTGCGGGTGATGGAGTTCGCGTCGTCGCTGCAGGCCGGGTATGGCGGGGAGTTCCAAGCCTACATGATCGCCTGGTCCGGCCGGTCGGACGCGGATGGCAACGTGTGGCAGCAGCTGCACACCGGCGGCACGTTCAACTACGGCCACTGGAGCAGCCCAGCGGCCGACGCGCTGCTCGACCAAGCGCGCATCCCGTCCGACGCGGCGGCGCGCCGGGCGCTGTATGCCAGGCTGTGGGAGGTGGAGCGGGCGGACCTGCCGCTGCTGTATCTGTGGACGGCGAAGAACGTGGTGGGGATGAAGCGCGGGCTGGAGGGGTTCGTGCAGGTGCCGGACGGGCTGATCCGGCTGCGTGGGGTGACGCTGGGGCGGTAGGGGAACGGGGCCGTGCCGATCACCTCACCGAGCATGTCGGTCCAGGAGTTCCTGGCCTGGGACCCCGGCGATGGGCGCACCTGGCAGCTTGTGGACGGCGAGCCGCGGGCGATGGCGCCGGCGAACCGCACGCAGGGCACGTTGTTGGGAGAGATGGGCGCCGTGATCGGCAACCATCTGCAGAGCCAGGCAAGCCATTGCTCGGTCGTGATGCTGCCGGGCGTCACGCCGCACGTCCGAGCGGCCCACAACATGCGCGTGCCCGGCCTGGCCGTGACCGGCTCGGACTACGACGCCGAAGAAACCGGCCTGACCGACCCCGTGCTGATCGTGGAAATCCTGTCGTCCAGCAACCGGGCCGAGACCTGGGCCAACGTGTGGGCCTACACGACCATCCCGAGCGTGCGAGAGATTTTGGTTCTCCGAACCATTACAGTCGGGGCGGACTTGCTGCGGCGCGGCCCGGACGGAAGCTGGCCGCGCGAGCCTGAGATCGTCACCGAGGGCGATCTCGTGCTGGAAAGCATCGGGCTTCGCACGCCCTTGCCCGACCTCTACCGGAGCACCCGGCTCCGGCGCTCACCTCCGGGTTAGCGGCCCTACTCCGGCACCACCTCGCCGGAGCCGCCGAACTCGGCCGGGAAGTCCTTCAGCTTCGGCAGGCCGTCGCGCATCGGCAGGACCGTCTCGGCGTAGTTGACGTGCACCTGCGGCACGAAGGCGAGGCCCGGGATGGTCGCGGCGTAGACGTCGATCATCTTGAGCGGGGGATGCACGGTCATCTGGTGGCCGCCGCACAGCCGGCAGAACTGGCGATGGCTCATCTCCGTCTTGTGAAACGTGGCGATGTGCTCGGCCCCCTTGGTGACCTCCACGGCGTCCGGCGGCCAGAGCGTGAAGGCGTTGACCGGGCCGGCCGACCAGGAGCGGCACGAGCCGCAATGGCAGTAGCCCATCGCGTTGGGCTGCCCGCTCACGCGAAGCTCCACGGCGCCGCAGAAGCATGCTCCCGAATAAGGGCCGCTCATGATTTCCCCCCTGTGTCGTTCGACATCGAGCCGGCAGTGTCATCCGTTTCCGCCCGGGCGCAAGCGAAATAGGGCGCCTCGAGGCGTCAGCCCTCGATGACTTCCGTGACCGCGGCGCCCCGCATCGCCACGACCCGCCGCACGAACCGGGCCGCGTCGGGCACGGCATGGTCCACCGTCAGCTCGACCACCCGCTCCCCGGGCTTGCGGCCCTGGGCGCGCCATCGGGCATAGGGGTACTCGGCAATCGGCAGGAACGTCTCACGGCCCCGCTTGCTCGCCGTGCTGGGGAACGGCTTGGTGGTGCCGCTGTTGATCGGCGAAAGCCGGATGGCGGCTTGGTGGGCAGCGATCAGCGACGCGGTGTCGAGTTCCAAGACGTCGTGCTCGGCCTCCCGGTACGGGCGGGCGTTCAGCAGCCGCAGCAGCCGTTCGCGCGTCAGCCAGAAGAACACCCGGCCGTTCAGGCAGCGGTACCAGTCCTCCGGCGTCAGCCCGTCCAGCAGGCACATCCGCAGCCCCGCGTCGTCCATCGGCTTCTGGTCGCGGATCATCGCCGGGCGCAGCGTGGGATGCTCGACCGTCACGCCTTCAGGCCGGCGGCGCCCCTCGATCGCCTCACGCTCGGCCCCCCGCACCTCGTACAAATCCAGCAGCGCCGAGGTGCTGAGCAGCCCGTGCCGCTGGATCGAGGGCCAGCTTCCGCGCTCCGCCATGTGATACAGCGTGGGGCAGTCCCGGATCAGCTCCGCAAGCTCCCCGTCCGTCACCCGGCGCCGACCAGGCCGCGGGCGAAGTCCATCGCCTCGAACGGGCGCAGGTCGCCGGCCTGCTCGCCCACGCCCACCGCGTGCACCGGCAGGCCGAACGCCTGGGCCAACGCTACGACGATGCCGCCCCGCGCGCTGCCGTCGAGCTTGGTGACGACCAGGCCCGTGACCGCCACCAGGTCGCTGAACACCCGCACCTGCTCGATGGCGTTCTGCCCGGTGGTGGCGTCCAGCACCAGCAGCACGGAATGCGGCGCGGCCGGGTCCTGTTTCTGCAGCACGCGGATGATCTTCGCCAACTCCTCCATCAGCGCGCCCTTGTTGTGCAGCCGCCCGGCGGTGTCGATCAGGAGCACGTCGGCGCCCTCGGCCCGGGCGCGGGTCAGGGCGTCGAAGGCGAGGCCGGCGGCGTCCGCCTGGGGCGGGCCGCTCACCACCGTGGCGCCGGTGCGGCTGCCCCAGACCTGCAACTGCTCGACGGCGGCGGCGCGGAAGGTGTCGCCGGCGACCAGGATGGGGCGGAGGCCCTGCTGCTGGTATTGCAGCGCCAACTTGCCGATGGTCGTCGTCTTGCCCGTGCCGTTCACGCCGACCACCAGCACCACATGCGGGCGCAGGGCGCGGTCGATCACCAGCGGCAGCGCCACGGGGGCCAGGATCGCGGCGATCTCCTCGGCCAGCGACTGCTTCACCTCCTCGTCCGTCACGTCGCGGCCGAACTTGCTGCGGCGGAACGCGGCGATGATCTCCTGCGCCGCGGCGGGGCCGAGGTCGGCGGCGATCAGCAGCTCCTCCAGCTCCTCCAGCGCGGCGTCGTCGAGCTTGCGCCGGGTGAACGTGGCGGCGAGGCCGGTGGTCAGCTTCTGCGTGCTGCGGGTCAGACCTTCCTTGAGGCGGTTGAAGAAGCCGAGCGCCATGCGGATGTTCCTGGTTGGATGCGGCTATGCGCCGGCGGCGTGCAGCCCGGCGGCGGACGCGCCCGCGACGCGGACCGCCAGCAGGGCGCCGGGCGGGGCCGCCTGCGCCAGCCGGATCGGGGCGAAATGCTCGGTATGGCCGCCGCCGCCGCGCTCGGCCACCACCTGGACCGTGCGGCCCAGCAGCCCGGCATGGAACGCGGCGGCGTGCGGCAGGGCGGCGGCACGGAGTTGGGCGGCGCGCTCGCGGCGGGCGGCGTCGGGGACCGCGGGCATCCGGGCGGCGGGGGTGCCCGGCCGCTCGCTGTAGGCGAAGACGTGCAAATAGGGCAGCGCGGCCTCGTCCACGAAGGCGAGGGTCTCGCGGAACAGCGCGTCGGTCTCGGTCGGAAAGCCGGCGATCAGGTCGGCGCCGATGGCGATGCCGGGGCGGAGGGTGCGGGCACGGTCGATCACCCCCAGCGCCGCATCCCGGCCGTGCCGCCGCCGCATCCGCTTAAGGATCAGGTCGGAGCCGGCCTGAACCGACAAGTGCAGATGCGGCATCAGCCGCGGCTCCTCGGCGATCAGCTCCCACAAGGCTGGGTCGATGGCGGCCGGGTCGAGCGAGGACAGGCGCAGCCGCGGCAGGTCCGGCACCAGCGCCAGCAGCCGCCGCGCCATGGCGCCGAGCGACGCCGCGCCCGGCAGGTCCGCGCCGTAGGACGAGATGTCCACGCCGGTCAGCACGACCTCCTGGTAGCCCGCGGCGACGAGGGTGCGGACCTGCTGCACGATGCCGCCCAGCGGCACGCTGCGGCTGGGGCCGCGGGCGAAGGGGATGATGCAGAAGGTGCAGCGGTGGTCGCAGCCCTGCTGGATTTCGACGAAGGCCCGCGCGCGGCCGTCGAAGCCGGTGGCGAGGTGCGGCGCGTGCTCCCGCACTGCCATGATGTCGGACACGCGGGCCGCGGCGCCGGACGCCCAGCTGTCCGGCCGCAGCTTCTCGGCATTGCCCAGCACGCGGTCCACCCCGGGGAGCGCGGCCCAGGCGGCGGGATCGAGCTGCACGGCGCAGCCGGTGGCGACGATGCGGGCGCCGGGCCGGTCGCGGCGGGCGCGGCGGATGGCCTTGCGGCACTGCCGCTCCGCCTCCGCGGTGACGGCGCAGGTGTTGACGACCACCGTGTCGGATTGCCCGGCGGCGGAGCCGTCCACCGCTGCACGCTCGGCCAAGTCCCGGATGACGGCGCTCTCATAGGCGTTCAGGCGGCAGCCGAAGGTGAGGACCTCGACCGTCATAGCGACACGATGCCGTGGAAGCTGGTCGCGGCCGGCCCGGCCATCAGCACGCGGCCGGCCTCCGTCCATTCGATCTCCAGGGTCCCGCCATCCATCAGCACCGCGGCCCGGCGCCCGACGAGGCCCCGGCGGTGCGCGTTGACCAGCGCCGCGCAGGCGCCGGACCCGCAGGCGAGCGTCAGCCCGGCGCCCCGCTCCCACACCCGCAACCGGATGCGGTCCGGCGCCAGGATTTGCGCGAAGCCGATGTTGGCGCGGTCGGGAAACAGCGGGTCATGTTCCAGCGCCGGGCCGAGCGTCGCGATGGCGGCGTCCGCGAGGTCCGGGACGAACAGGGTGGCGTGCGGGTTGCCCATGCCGCACGCGGCCGGGTCGCCCGGCAGCGGCAGATGCAGCGTGTCCACGGCGCGGGCCAGCGGCACCCCGGCCCAATCGAGGCAGGCCGGCCCCATGTCCACGCGCTGCCGCCCATCGGGGAGGCGCTCGGCCGGCAGGTCCCCGGCGATGGTGCGGATGACCTGGTACGGCCGCCCGTTCTCCTCGAACAGCAGCTCTGCGACGCAGCGTGTGGCGTTGCCGCAGGCCCCAGCCTCGGAACCGTCGGGGTTGCGGATGCGCATCAGCAGGTCGGCGTCGGTGCCCGGCGGCGGCGGGTGCAGGGTGATGAACTGGTCACAGCCGATGCCGGTGCGGCGGTCGGACAGGGCACGGACCTTGGCCGGCGACAGGTCGAGCCGGCGGGTGCGCTCGTCGATGATGACGAAGTCGTTGCCGGCGCCATGGGCTTTGATGAACGGGGTCATACGGAGTGGGATATAGGCGCGTGGCCCCGGCGGGGCTATGGCCCGCGGCGGCCGCATGATCGTCATGGGGCGGGCATCATGGGGCGGAGACGCTCATTTCCACTTCGCGGTCCGCCCGCGCGCCCGGCGTGTCGGGGCGTGGAAGTCGTCGGGCTTGGTGCGGACCCAGGCGACGAAGCGCGCCAGCTCTGGGTCGTCGCGCAGCGCGGCCGGGTCGGCGAGGCGCCGGGCGATCTCCGCCTCGGTGTAGCGGGCGTGGATGGCGGAGTGACAGACCTGGTGCAGCCGAACGGTGCCCCGGCGCGCGCCGCCCTTGAGCTTGGGGGTCAGGTGATGGAGGGAGGAGCGGGCCTGCGGCGGGATAGGGCGGTGGCAGAGGGCGCAGCGGGTGGGGTCGTCGGGCGGGGGTTCGGGGTGCGGTGCTGCGTGATGTTGGCGTGGCATGCGGAGGAGGTAGGGGTGGGGCGGCGGGTTTGAAGCGGCTGTTTCGGGGGGAGCATCAGGGTGGCAGGAGGGCGTCCACCAGGGCCTCCATCTCGGCGGCGACCCCGTCGGCGGCCAGGGCGGCGCGGATGGCGCGACGCTTGGCGGTGAAGTGCTGCGCGTCGGTCAGCGGGACGGCGGCGGCGATGGCCTCGGCGAGGGTCGCTGCGGCGGCGAGGTCGCGGTGGAGCGGGTCGGCGTCGTCGTACTCGGGGATTGGCAGGGTCCAGACGAGGTTGTCGAAGTCGCGCTTGTCGCGCTGGCCGTGCGGCTGCAAGTCGGTGACTTTGGCCAGGACGGCAGCACTGTTAATGACAGCAATCAGATAAGCCGCTTCGGCTTGAGAGCGGGCCGACGCCCAATACGCTTTTGTGTCCACTATAACGTCATTTGCTGCAATACGGGCAGCACTAAGCCTCGTGCCGGCCTTGGTATAGAGAACCCGAATTGTGGGTTGCCCTGTTTGACTGGTTAGTTTTCGCATGTGATCAATCTGCGTGGAAATTGTCATCCGCGGTTCTCCATCAGATTTTTTATTGCAATGCTCTATCCATTTCATCTCGATGTTGCGCAGCCATGCGGCAAGGTGACGATGACCTGCATCGCTTGCAGCGGCAGAATTCAGCAGTCTCGGTCCTTCAAGAGGAATGACGGCAGTGACGGTATCCAGAAGGCGGAACGGAGTAATTGTTTCGCCTAATGCAATCTGCCGAAGAAATTGCATTTCTACCGGCCCGCGAGGTGGCTCAACAGTTGTCCAGGGGAATTTATCGAGTGGCCCCGCTCGACCACGCATCCGAGGAGCGTCCCGCCGCCCACCCAACCTTCCAACCGGCTCCGGATCGACAATAAAGAACCGCCTCGGCGCAATTGAAGCTCCCTGCTTAAACCGCTTGCGATAAGGTGAAATCCCAACAAGCGTCCGCGCCCGCGGCCAAGGCACGCGGCTATGGACCAGCGCCCGCGTCGCCTCCGCATCGTCCGCATCCCGCCGGGTCAGGTGCCCCACCCAACGGTCCAGCTCCGCCGGGTGCGCCCCGGCCATCTCCCGCCGGCCGAACAGCACGCAGGTGCTGGTCGTGCTGCTGCCGGACTGCGCGCCGAAGATCGGCCACACCCGTTCCAGCGCCCACCCGCCGGTCAGCCGCACCCGCGCCTCGCCCATCCGCCCGGCCCGCAGCCCCGCGAACACTGGGGCGTTCAGCACCGCGTAGGGCAGCACGAACGCGAGCCGCCCGCCCGGCTTGAGGTAACGCTCCGCCCCGCGCGCCCAGAACAGCGCGCACATGTCCTGCTGCGTCGCCAGGTTGCCGCCGACCCACAGGTCATAACCCCGCAGCGCCTCCCGCATCCGGTCCTTCATCCCGGGGCTGAGGTGGCGATAGACGATCCAGGGCGGGTTGCCGACCAGCACGTCCGCCCGCTGCTCCGACCGCGACAGCCAGACCGGGCGCACCAGGTTGCGGAACACGAAGGTCCAGATGCCGTTGCGCCCGGCCCGATACAGCGTCTGCAAGCGCGCGAAGGTGGACGCCAGGGCATCCGCGTCCGCCGGCTCCGCCCCCTGGATGCGCCGCAGCGCGCGGCCCACGGCCGCCGGCGTCGCGTCGTCGGCCAGGCCCTGACTCAGCGCGTCCAACCCCTGTTCGAATACCGCCTGGTCCCCGGCGAACCCGGCGGGGATTTGCAGCGGCGGCTCGCCCGGCACCTCCACCAGCACGTCCGCCCCGCCAACGTAGCGGCGCAGGTTCCACTGCATGGCGTCGCCGAGGAACACCGGCACGCGCAGCACCGCCGGGCGGTCCGCGAGCAGGTTGCCGAGCGCCAGCAGCCAGGTGACGCGCGCCAGCGTGACCGCCACCGGATGCACGTCGAGGCCCCGGATTTGCTCCGCGCACGCCTCCAGGATTTGCGGCCCGGCCCAGCCCGCCGCACACCCGGCCGCCGCCAGGCGGCGCACCGCGTGGAACAGAAAGGTGCCGGAGCCGCAGGCCGGGTCCAGCACCCGCTGCTCCAGCGGCGCATCCACGGCCGCCGCGACCACCCGCGCCGCCAGCCAGTCCGGGGTGTAGTACTCGCCCAGGTCGTGCCGCTGGTCCGGATCGACCAAGCTCTCGTACAGGATTTTCAGCACGTCCGTCTCGACATCGCGCAGGCGGAACCGGGCGGCCTGCTGCGCCACCTGGCGCACCAGGTCGGCGCCCGCCGGCAGCCGAAGCGGCCAGTCGAAGAAGTCCGCCTCCACCGCGCCCAGGATGCCCTCCTCCGCCAGGGTGCGGCCGGACAGCAGGGCGGCCGGGTCGTCCACCGAAAGGTCCAGCACCCGCGCCGCAATCGCCTTCACCACGACCGTGAGGTAGGTGTGCTGCAGGAACAGCGCGTCCTCGCCCACCTCCTCGCCGTAAGCCTCGCGCAGCAGCCCGTCCCAGAGGTCGCGTTTCAGCCGCACCTCCGGATCGTGCCGCAGCGCCGCCCAAAGGGTGTCGAGCGCCAGCTTGGCGCGGCCAAAGGTGAGGCTGGCGCGGCCGAACGCCTGCACGACGGCCTGCGGCTCCGGCAGCAGGTCAGGGCGGTCGGACAGCAGCGGCTCAAGCCAGCCCATCAGCGTGTCCGGCCGTTCCGCGTCGGTGGCGTAGCGAGCCAGCTCCTGCAAAGCACCATCGCGCAGCGCATAGGCGATGAAAGTGGCGCCATCCGTCGCAAGCCCCGTCACCGGCCGCGGGCTGCGCGAACGGGCGGCGGCGTCGGCCAGGTAGGCCGGCAGACGGGCGAGCACGTCGTCGAGTTCGCGGCGCAGGTCGGTTTTCAGCTCGATGACGATGGCGCCCCACATCGTGTCGATGCGGCCGCTGCCGTCCAGCAGATAGACTTCGTGCCCGATCTCGTCATACGGCGCACCGAAGCCAGAGCGGAGCAGTTCGGTGACGTGGCCGCGCAATGCCTCGTGCCGCGGCCGGGTGGCGAGCGCCCGCACCAGTTCGGGCAGCCTTTCGGTACGCCAGGTCATCGTCATGGCCGCACGATGCGCGGCGGGGTTGGAGTCGCCAAAGCCCGGCATGCACGAGACGGCGGACCAAAAACTGGGCCGAATCGGCTGGCGCTGCTATCAAGCGTTCATGTCCGCATCGCAAGCCGACCTGTTCGGAACGCCCTCCCGCACCGGCGGGCCGCCCAGCGACGAGGTGGTCGCCCTGATCCGCGCCCGGCTGCGCGCGACCCTGGCGCTGGTCAAGGCGGCGGAGGTCATGCCCTGGACCGACCGGCTCGCCATCATCCGCGAGGACAACGCCTTCCGTTTCGGCAAGGACGCGCTGCCGCCGGCCGAGGGCGCGGCGCTGTGGGCCGAGTTCGACGTGGAGATGGACCGCCTGTATGCCGTGATGAACGAGGGCAAGGAGCCGGACCTGGGCGACTGACCGGGCCCGCCTGTTGCATCCCCTCCCCCGTCCCGCTAAACCCCGCTCCTCGTTTGCGCGCCGGGCCTGGAATGGGCATGCCCGGCCGCGACGCCTGTTCGGCG
>CAXULX010000070.1:0-18249 GCA_964252005.1 uncultured Acetobacteraceae bacterium
GACGCGCGTGATCGGTTTGTGCCGGCTGAGCGATGGCTGGCTGAAACCGGAACGCTTGTTGTAACCCCCTCACGGAGTTCAATCCGATGTCGATCACTGCGGAGCGCCGTACGGCGCTCGTCTCCGAATACGCCACCGGCACCGCCGACACCGGCAGTCCCGAGGTCCAGGTCGCGCTGGCGACCGAGCGTATCGTGAACCTGACCGAACACCTGAAAACGCATGCGAAGGATTTCCACAGCCGCCGCGGCTTGCTGATGCTGGTCGGCCGCCGCCGCCGCCTGCTGGACTACCTCAAGAAGAAGGACGACACCCGCTACCAGGCGCTGATCGGCCGTTTGGGCCTGCGCCGCTAGACGACTGCCACCCCGGCGCCATGGGGGCGCCGGGCGACCGCCGCGCGATGCGGCACGAGCCGCCGAACCCGTCCGCGACGGCGCCTCCGGCCACATGGCGTCCCGGGCTGTACTGCTTGCAGTCCGCTTCCATGTTGCCCGAGCCGCCGCCCTGCCGGACTCCGGGATCGTCCCCTCGTCGCCCGTCCCGCGTTTCCAAGGACACGACATCCATGTTCAACTATTTCCGCAAGGAACTCGACTGGGGCGGGCGCAAGCTGGTCCTGGAGACCGGCAAGATCGCGCGTCAGGCTGATGGCGCCGTGCTGGCCCGCTACGGCGACACCATCGTGCTGTGCACCGCCGTCGGCGTGCGCTCCACGAAGCCCGGCCAGGACTTCTTCCCGCTCACGGTGAACTACCAGGAAAAGGCGTTCGCCGCCGGCAAGATCCCCGGCGGCTTCTTCAAGCGCGAGGGCCGTCCGTCCGAGAAGGAGGTGCTGACCAGCCGCCTGATCGACCGCCCGCTCCGCCCGCTGTTCCCGCAAGGCTTCCGGAACGAGGTGCAGGTCGTCGCGACCGTGCTCAGCCATGACATGGAGAACGACCCGGACATCGTTGCGCTGATTGGATGCTCGGCCGCGCTGACGCTGTCGGGCATCCCGTTCTTCGGCCCGGTCGGCGCCGCCCGGGTCGGGTTCGCCCACGGCGAGTACATCCTGAACCCCACGGCGGAGCAGCTTGCGGTGAGCAAGCTCGACCTGGTGCTGGCCGGCACGGTCGAGGGCGTGCTGATGGTGGAGAGCGAGGCGCAGGAGCTGTCCGAGGACGTCATGCTCGGCGCCGTCACCTTCGGCCACGCGCATTTCCAGCCGGTGATCCAGGCGATCATCGAGCTGGCCGAACACGCGGCCAAGGAGCCTTGGACCATCGCCGAGCCGGCCCCGGAGCGGGCGGCGCTGGCCACCCGCATCGACGAGCTGGCCCGCGCCAGCCTGGCCGAAGCCTACCAGGAGCGGCAGAAGCAGGTCCGCCAGGAGAAGGTCGGCGCCGCCAAGAAGGACGCGCTCGAAATCCTCACGAGCGAGGGGCACGAGGCGGAGGCCGCCAAGTCGCTGTTCAAGCAGCTTGAGGCGGACGTGGTCCGCAACGCGGTGCTGGACACCGGGCTGCGCATCGACGGGCGCGACACCAAGACGGTGCGGCAGATCGTGGCCGAGGTCGGCGTGCTGCCCCGCGCCCATGGCAGCAGCCTGTTCACCCGCGGCGAGACGCAGGCGCTGTGCGTCGCGACGCTCGGCACCGGGCAGGATGAGCAGATCATCGACGCCCTGGAAGGCGAGCGGCGCGAGCACTTCATGCTGCACTACAACTTCCCTCCCTACAGCGTTGGCGAGGCTGGCCGCATGGGCAGCCCGGGCCGTCGCGAGATCGGTCATGGCAAGCTCGCCTACCGCGCCGTGCGCCCGGTGCTGCCGGGCAAGGACGTGTTCCCCTACACGATGCGCGTCGTGAGCGAGATCACCGAGAGCAACGGCAGCTCCTCCATGGCGACCGTCTGCGGCACCAGCCTGGCGCTGATGGATGCGGGCGTGCCGCTGATCCGGCCGGTGGCCGGCATCGCCATGGGCCTCATCAAGGAGGACCGCGGCTTCGCCGTGCTGTCCGACATCCTGGGCGACGAGGACCACCTGGGCGACATGGACTTCAAGGTGGCCGGCAGCGAGCAGGGCGTCACCAGCCTGCAGATGGACATCAAGATCACCTCGATCACCGCCGACATCATGAAGGTCGCGCTGGAGCAGGCGCGGGACGGACGGCTGCATATCCTGGGCGAGATGGCGCGGGCGATCCAGGGCGCCCGGTCCGATGTGGCGGCGACCGCGCCGCGCATCACCATCATCACGGTGCCGAAGGAGAAAATTCGCGAGGTCATCGGCACCGGCGGCAAGGTGATCCGCGACATCGTGGAGCAGAGCGGCGCCAAGATCGACATCGAGGACGACGGCACCATCAAGATCGCCGCCACCACCGACACGGCCAGCCAGAAGGCCATCGACATGATCCGCGGCATCGTGGCGGAGCCGGAGGTCGGCCAGATCTACAACGGCAAGGTGGTCAAGACCGCCGACTTCGGCGCCTTCGTCAACTTCCTCGGCGCCAAGGACGGCCTGGTGCACATCAGCGAGCTGCAACAGGGCCGGGTCAACAAGACGACGGACGTGGTGAACCAGGGCGACGCCGTAAAGGTGAAGGTCCTGGGCTTCGACGACCGCGGCAAGGTCAAGCTGTCGATGCGCGTGGTCGACCAGGCGACCGGGGCGGACATCACCGAGCAGGTCGGCAGCAAGGGCGGCCAGGGTGGCGGGCGTGAGGGCGGGCGCCGCGAGCGGTCCGAATCCGACGCGGCCGAGTAGTCCATAAGTGTGAACGGCGCGCGGCCGGGTCTAGTAAATCTGGATTCGGCCGCCAATGTTTCAGACTGTTACAAAGAAGGTCTGGGCGGGGATGAAGGCTGTCAACGCGATACGGATGGGCGGCGTCGATGTCCTGCCGTTGATTGAGGGCGGAAAAGGCATCGGCGTCTCGACCGGCGTGAGTTCGGGCCATTGGGCCAGTGCCGGTGGCGCCGGGACGTTCAGCGCCGTGAATGCCGATTTCTACGACGAAAACGGCAACCCGCTGGACCAAGCCTATTACGGGCGGACCCGGCGGGACCGGCATGAGGAACTGGTGCAGTTCGGCATCCAGGGCGGCATCGCCCAGGCGCAGCGCGCGCACGACATCTCCGGCGGCCAAGGCCGCCTGCATGCCAACCTTCTGTGGGAAATGGGCGGGGCGGAGCGCGTCATCACCGGCGTGCTCGAAGGTGCCAAGGGCCTGATCCATGGCCTGACCTGCGGCGCGGGCATGCCGTATCGCCTGTCGGACATCGCCGCCCGGTTCGGCGTGCATTACTACCCCATCGTGTCCTCCTCCCGCGCTTTCAGCGCCTTATGGAAGCGCGCCTACTCCAAGGCGGCCTCCCTGCTGGGCGGCGTCGTCTATGAGGACCCTTGGCTCGCGGGTGGGCATAACGGCCTGTCCAACGGCGAGGACCCCCACAAGCCGGAAGACCCCTTCCCCCGCGTGCTGGCGCTCCGCAAGCTGATGCGAACCTTCGGCCTGGACCAGACCCCGATCATCATGGCGGGCGGCGTTTGGTGGCTGGAGGAATGGGAGGACTGGATCGACAACCCGGAGCTCGGCCCCATCGCCTTCCAGTTTGGCACCCGGCCCCTTCTCACCAAGGAAAGCCCGATCAGCGACGCCTGGAAGCAGCGGCTGCTGAGCCTGAAGGAGGGCGATGTCTTCCTGAACAAGTTCAGCCCGACCGGCTTCTACTCCAGCGCCGTCAACAACGGCTTCATCGCGGAGCTGCGGGAGCGCGGGGAGCATCAGGTCGCCTACTCGACAGAGCCGATTGGGGAGCATGTCGCCATGCTCGGCATCGGCCCGCGCAAGCGGCCGGTGTATCTGACGGCCAACGACCTGTTCAACGTCGAGGGCTGGATCGCCGCCGGGTTCACCGAGGCGTTGCGCACGCCCGACAGCACGCTGATCTTCGTGACGCCGGAGCGGGCGGCGCGGATCACCGAGGATCAGGTCTCCTGCATGGGTTGCCTGAGCCAGTGCCGGTTCAGCAACTGGAGCCAGCACGGTCCCGACTACGACAACGGCAAGAAGGCCGACCCGCGCAGCTTTTGCATCCAGAAAACCCTGCAATCGGTGCGGCGCGAGGACCAAACCCCGGACGCCATCGAGCATCAGCTGATGTTCAGCGGCCACAACGCCTACCGGTTCGCCAACGATCCCTTCTATTCCAATGGGTTCATCCCCACGGTGAAGCAATTGATGGAGCGCATCGTCTCCGGTCGCTAAGGCTTCCCAAGCGACAGGGCACGCGCATAGACGAGCTTGCGCGGCAGCCCGGTCGCGGTGGACACCAGCGCGGCGGCGTCCTTGAGACTGCTCTGCGCCAAAGCCCGGCGGAGTTGCTCGTCCAGGTCCTGCGCGTCTGTGCTGTCCTCGGGCGCCGGGCCGACGGCGATGGTGATCTCCCCACGGGCCGGCATGGCGGCGTAATGCGCCGCGAGTTCGGGCAACAGGCCGCGCCTGACCTCCTCGAACCGCTTGGTCAACTCGCGTGCCACTGCGGCCGGACGGTCGCCGAACTGATCCGCAAGGTCGGCCAGCGACTCCGCCAGGCGGTGCGGAGCCTCATGCCACAGCAGGGTCGCCGACAGCCCGGCGCGCTCCGCAGCCCTCAGCCGGCCGAACGCGGCCAGGCGCGCCGCGGAGCGTGGGGGCGGAAACCCCAGGAACAGGAACGGCTGCGGCGGCAAGCCCGACAAGACCAGGGCCATCACCGCCGCGTTCGGCCCCGGCACCGCCGACACCGGCACCCCCGCCGCCACCGCCGCGCGCACCAGCCGGAAGCCAGGATCGGACACCAGCGGTGTCCCGGCGTCCGAGACCAGCGCCACCCGGCTGCCGCCCTGCATCATGCCGAGCAGCGCCGGGATGCGGACCTCCTCGTTATGGTCGTGCAACGGCGAGGTGCGCGCCGTGATTCCGTGGTGCATCAGCAGACGGGCGGTCGTGCGGGTGTCCTCGCACAGCACGAGGTCGGCCTGCCGCAATGCGTCGAGCGCCCGCAAAGAGATGTCGGCCAAGTTGCCGATCGGGGTAGCAACCAGCACGAGTCCTGATGGTATAGACGGGGCGCGGTCCGGTGCGGGATCACCAACAAGGGGTTCGGGACATGCGTCGTCGTCGAGAGTTCGTTCGGTCATTCACGCTCCTCGCCGCACTTGCCGGGCTGGCCGCCTGCGTAGCCGACCCAGGAAGCGCCGGCTATGGCCGTCCGGCGGTGATCGGAGGCGATCCGTCGGCCGCTCCGCCGGGGCGGCGCGTGACGATCCTGGTGCCGCTCACCGGGCCGACGGCCGAGGTCGGCCAGGCGATGCTGCGGGCCGCGCAGCTTTCGCTGGACCAGCCGGGCGCGCCGACCTTGGATGCGCGGGACACCGCGGGCACGCCGGCCGGCGCCGCCGACGCCGCCAAGCTGGCGATTGCCGCCGGAACCGGGATGCTGCTCGGCCCGCTCACCGCGGGCGAGACGGCAGCCGTGGCGCCCCTGGCCAAAGCGGCTGGCGTTCCCGTCCTGGCCTTCACCTCGGATGCGACCCTGGCCCAGCTCGGCGTATGGACGCTTGGGATCACGCCGGCCCAGCAGGTGCGCCGCCTGGTGCTCGCGGTGCAGGCCGAGGGCAGGACCCGGGTCGCGGCCGTGCTGCCGAGCAACCCATTCGGGGATGCGATGGCCAGCGGGGTCACCGCCGCGGCCGGGGGGGCCGGGCTGGCGCCCCCATCGGTCCTGCGTTACGGCAGCGGCTTCCAGGCCCTCAACACTGCGCTGAAAAGCGTATCCGGCTACGACTCACGGCGCGGCGCGGTCGAGCAGCAGCAGCAGGCGGCGCGCGCCCGTGGCGACGCCGATGGCCGGCGGCAGGCCGCGGAACTCGGCCGGCAAACCCCGCCGCCCCCGCCGGTTGACGCCCTGCTGCTGGGTGCGACGGGGGAGCAGCTTGGCCAGGCGGTGCCGCTGCTGGCGGCCTACGACATCGGGCCTGAGCAGCTCCGCATCCTGGGGCCGGGGCTTTGGGGGCGGGAGGCGTCGCGCTTGTCCGCCTTGGCGGGCGCCTGGTATGCCGCCCCGGACCCCGCGCAGCGCGCCCCGTTCGAGCAGTCATACGCCGCAAAGTACAAAGCGCCCCCGCGCGACTTCGCCAGCCTGGCGTATGACGCCGCGGGCGTCGCGCGGGTCGCGGCCGACAGCGGCTTTGCATTGGGCGCGCTGACCCGGCCCGAGGGCTTCATAGGGGCGGACGGCCTGTTGGGCTTGCAGCCCGACGGCCAGGCGCGGCGCGGCCTCGCCATCTTCGAGATCGATCGCAGCGGGTCCCACATCGTGCAGCCTGCGCCGCAAACCCTGCTGGCGCCGGGCGTATAGCGGGCCGCGTGCCGGGCGCGCCATGGGTGCGACCCTCCCGCTCCGGGCCGCCGCGTTGCTGGCCGCGGTGCCGCTCGTCGTGCTGCTGGGGCTGGCGGCGTTGGGGCATCTCGGAGTAGGGCCGGCCATCATAGCCGTATTGGTGGTGCTCGCGGGATCGGCGGCCCTGGCGCATCTATGGGTGCATGACCTGCGCCTGGTGATGTCCGCCCTGCAATGGGCCGGGTCGAAGCAGGCGGCCGATCCGCCCGCGCCGCCCTTCCTGGCCGAGACGGCCCACCTCGCACGGGAGGCGGAGCGGCTGTCGCGGTCGCTCGCCACGCGGACGGCGCAGGTCGAGGGCCTGCTGCGGGCGGAGCAGGTGATCGTGCAGCGCCTGCCCGACCCGCTGATCGTGCTCGGTCCCGACCGGCGGGTGCAGCGCGCCAACGCGGCGGCCCATGCGGCGTTCGGCGGCGAGATGGCGGCCGTGCTGCGCCATCCGGGCCTCCGCGCCGCCATCGACCGGGCGCAAAGCCAGGGCGAGAACCAGGCGGCGGAGCTAAGCCTGCCGGTCCCCGTGGCGCGCGAGGTGTATGCGACGGTCATGGCGCTCGACCCGCCATTGTCGGACGGCGGACGCATCGTTGCCGTGCTGTCGGACCGCACCCGGGAGCGCGCGGTGGAACGCATGCGCGCCGACTTCGTGGCCAACGCCAGCCACGAGCTGCGGACGCCGCTCGCCAGCCTGATCGGCTTCATCGACACCCTGCGCGGCCCGGCGGCGGACGACCCGCCGGCGCAGACCCGGTTCCTCGGCATCATGGCGGAACAGGCGCAGCGGATGAACCGCCTGATCGACGACCTCCTGAGCCTGTCGCGCATCGAGCTGACCGAACACCAGTTACCGGCCACCCGGGTCAACCTTGAGGACCTGATCCACCGCCTCGCCGCGGGCTTCGAGCCGCAGGTCGTCGCACGCCGCATCCGGATGGACGTGCAGGTTCCGCCGGGCCTGCCGCAGGTGCTGGGGGACGATGACCAGTTGGAGCAGGTGCTGCAGAACCTGCTGGACAACGCGGTGAAGTACGGCCGGGAGGGCGGCGTGGTGACTGTGTCCGCCGGGCGGGTCGCGCCGGGCGGGCGCTGGCCGTGGCGTCCGGGCCTTACGCTCTCGGTGGCCGATGACGGCCAGGGCATCCCGCGGGCGCATATCCCGCGGCTGACCGAGCGGTTCTACCGGGCCGACAAGGGGCGGTCGCGCGCCGTGGGCGGCACCGGGCTGGGCCTTGCCATCGTCAAGCACATCGTCAACCGGCACCGCGGGCAGATGCTGATCGAGAGCCAGGAGGGCGCGGGCACCACCGTCACGATCTGGCTGCCTGAGGGCGAGGCGGCGGAAACCGGCGCAGCAGCCCCAGCATGACCAGCATGGCCGGCACGGCGGCAAAGATGGTCAGCGCGTAGAACGGCACCCACCCCAGGGCCGCCGCCAGCACGCCCGAGAACCCGCCCACCGTGCGCAGCCCCACCGCGGCGAGCGAGGACAGCAGCGCGTATTGCGTGGCGGTGAACGCGCTGGAGCACAGGGCGGACAGATAGGTGAGGAACGCCGCATCCGCCATCGCCTCGGCGAAGTTCTCCAGCATCACCTTGGCCAGCAGGATGCGGGTGTCCCCGCCCGAGACGGCCAGCGCGAAATACAGCGCCATCGAGGCCATCTGCACGAAGCCGGTCAGCACCAGCGCCCGCCCGGTGCCGATCCGCACCACGAGCCAGCCGCCGGCCGCGGCGCCCAGCAGGCTCGCCGCCAACCCGGGCACGCCGGTCGCGAGGGCCACCTGGGCGCGGTCGAACCCCATGTCGCGGTAGAACGGAGTCGCCATGGTATGGGCCAACGCCTCGCCGAGCTTGAACAGCATGACGAAGGCGAGGATTTGCCCGGCGCCCGGCCGTCGCCAGAAATCGCGGAACGGCTCGATCACCGCCGCCTGGAGCCTGGCGCGCAGGCCGCGCGCGCCGTCCTGGACCGCACGTTGCAGCGGCTCGGCGGCGGCAAGCGTCACGAGCATCCCGGCGCCGACCAAGCCCGCCATCGTGCCCAAGGCGAGGCGCCAGCCGATGATGTCGGCCAAGCCGATGGCGCCGGCGCCCGAGACCAGCAGCGCCAGGCGATACCCCCAGATGTAGGCTGCGAGCGCGATGCCCTGGAGCCGCTCCGGAAACGTCTCAATTCGCCAGGCGTCCACAACGATGTCCTGGCTGGCGGACAGGAACGCGATCACGACGGCGGCGGACACCAGCAAGACGGGAGCACGGCCGGGATCGGAGAGCGCCAGCGCCAGGCAGGCCGCCGCCAGCAAAGGTTGGATGACCAGAAGCCAGCCGCGCCGCCGCCCGAACCGGGCCAACCCGGCGGGCGGGCGCATTTGGTCGAGCAAAGGCGACCAAAGGAACTTCAGCGTGTAGGCCAGCCCGATATTGGCGGTCAGCCCGATGGCCGCGAGCGAGGTGCCGCCCTCCGTCAGCCATTGGCGCAGGGTGAAGCCCGACAGCGGCAAAGGCAGGCCGGCGACGAAGCCGTAGGCGCCCATGATCCAAAGCGAGCGGTCACGGAAAAGGCGAGGCTGGGACATCGCGGAGTCCGGTCAGGACAGGCCCATGCCCACCGCGGCAAGAGGCCCGCCCGGCCCGCACGACGGCGCCGGGCGGGCAGCCAAATCAGCGGGACGGGGCGTTCGACCCATTCAGGCCCGCGGCGGAGTTGGTGTCCGCGGCCGTGGGCTGGGCGGCACGGCGCGTCCGGTGGCGAACACGGCGGGCGCGGTGGCGCGGCGCGGCGGCGCGGGCGGTGCTGCTCGGGCCGACGCGGGTGCTGCCGACGACGCCGGTCCCACCGGCCGGGGTGCCTTCGGAGTTGCTCGGTGCGGTGGTGGAGGTCGTGCCGCCCGCCGGGCCGACCGTCGGGCTGCCAGGGCTGACCTGCGCGAGCACCGGCCCGGCGGAGAGCCCTGCCACCACGGCGGCCGCGAACAATACGGAGGAGAAGCGTCGGGTCAGGCTGTCCATCGTAATCTCCGAATCGGGAAGCAGGACGGAATCGCCATGCTTCCCGGACATAAACAGGATTATGCTGGAGTCGTCGAGAAACGATATGACCTTAGGCAGCCTCGCTGTCCGACTTGCGCTCCGCCCGCTTGCGCTGGTTGGGATCGAGGTGGCGTTTACGCAGGCGAATGGCGCTCGGCGTCACCTCAACGAGCTCGTCGTCTTCGATGTAGGCGATGGCTTGCTCAAGCGACATGCGGCGCGGCGGGATCAGCAGCATCGCGTCGTCCTTGCCAGACGCGCGGACGTTGGTCAGCTTCTTTTCCTTGATCGGGTTGACGTCGAGGTCGGCGCCGCGGCTGTTCTCGCCCAGGATCAGGCCGACATACACCTTGTCGCCGGGATCGACGAACAGCGTGCCGCGCTCCTGGAGGTAGAACAGCGCATAGTGGATCGCCTCGCCGCCCTCGCTGCTGATCAGGCTGCCGTTGCGCCGCCCCTCCATCGGGCCAGCCCACGGCTCGTAGCCGGTGAAGATGCGGTTCATGATCCCGGTGCCGCGCGTGTCGGTCAGGAACTCGCCGTGATAGCCAATCAGGCCGCGGCTCGGCATGTGGAAGGTGAGGCGCACCTTGCCGCCGCCGGACGGGCGCATGTCCTGCAGCATGCCCTTGCGGCGGCTGACCTTCTCCACCACCACGCCGGAGAACGGCTCGTCCACATCGACCAGCACGTCCTCGAACGGCTCCTCCCGCTCGCCCGTCTCCTCGTTCTTCTGCGTCAGGACGCGGGGACGGCCGATGGTCAGCTCGAACCCCTCGCGCCGCATCTGCTCGATCAGGACGCCCAACTGAAGCTCGCCGCGGCCGGCGACCTCGAAGGCGTCGGTCTCGTTGCTCTCGGTGATCTTGATGGCGACGTTGCCCTCGCCCTCCCGCAGCAGGCGGTCGCGGATTTGGCGGGAGGTGACCTTCTTGCCCTCCTTGCCGCCCAGCGGGCCGTCATTCACGCGGAACGTCATGGCGAGCGTCGGCGGGTCCACCGGGATGGCCGGCAGGGGGTGGCCCAACTCCGGCGCGCCGATGGTGTCCGGCACCGTCGCGTCCTCCAGCCCGGCCACCGCCACGATGTCCCCGGCCTCGCACTCGTCGACCGGCACGCGGTCGAGGCCGCGATAGCCCATCAGCTTGGTGAGCCGCCCCGACTCCACCGCCGAGCCGTCGGAGCGCAGCACCTTCACCGGCATGTTCAGCCGCGCCCGCCCCTGCTCGACCCGGCCCGTCAGCACGCGGCCCAGGAAGTTGTCATAGTCGAGGATGCTCGCCACCATGGCGAACGGCGCCTCCTTGTCCAGCACGGTCGGCGGCACGTGGCTCATCACCAGGTCGAACAGCGGCGACAAATCCTTGCGCGCCCCATCCATCGTCGGATCGGCCCAACCCTGGCGGCCCGAGGCATACAGCATGGGGAAGTCGAGTTGCTCGTCGTTGGCGCCCAGGGCGGCGAACAGGTCGAACACCTCGTTGTGCACCTCGTCCGGCCGGGCATCGCCGCGGTCCACCTTGTTGACGACGACGATGGGCTTGATGCCGCGGGCCAGCGCCTTGGTGACCACGAACTTGGTCTGCGGCAACGCGCCCTCGGCGGCGTCCACCAGGACCAGCACGCCATCCACCATGTTCAGGATGCGCTCCACCTCCCCGCCGAAATCGGCGTGGCCCGGCGTGTCCACGATGTTGATCCGGCTGTCCTTCCAGATCACGCTCGTGCACTTCGCCAGGATGGTGATGCCGCGCTCGCGCTCCAGGTCGTTCTTGTCCATCGCGCGCTCGGCCACCTGCTGGTGCTCGCGGAATGACCCTGACTGCCTCAGCAACTGATCGACGAGCGTCGTCTTGCCGTGGTCGACGTGGGCGATGATGGCGATGTTGCGAATGTCCATGGGAAACCTTGGCGCCTGGCGTGGCCGCAATAAAGATGGCGCAGGGACATGACCGCCGCCTGCGTGTTGCGTTGCACACATAGGCGGACACTCGCGGTTTTGCGAGGCAAAAAACTTTACGGACGCCCGAGATCAGCCGCTTGCCGGCGACGCCGAATGCAATGGGGGCACGATCCCTGGACTCGATCACCGGGAACCGGGGCCAGCCGTTTCGGGCCGGCCCCGCGCGGTCTCAGCCCGCGTTGCCCATTGCGGCGCGGATGGCCGAACGTGCGCCGGCGATGTCGCGCGCCGCCAGGGCTTGGCGCGCCTGGCCGATCTGCTGCACCATCGGCATGTCCGCCGGGGTGGCCGCCGCGGACGGGTCGGTCGAGCGGGACAGCACCCGGGTCTCGGCCCGCTCCAGAGCCTCCTGCGCCGCGCCGGTCTTGCCGGACGCGAGGGCGCGCTGCGCCGCCGCGAGGTAAGCTTCCGGAGAGTTGTTGGCAGAGGCCGGCTCCGGCAGGCGCGGGGCGATGTCGGAGCGCGTGTTGGACGGCGCGATGTTGCTGGCGCGGGTGGACCGCGGCGAGCCTGCGCCGCCGCGATAGGCGCTGGTCGGCGGCGCATCGACGCCCGCCTCTCCGGTCGCGCCGGCCTGCTCCGTCATGCGGCGGTGATGCATCCGGCCCCGCATGGCGTGCCCGCCCATCGCGTTATGGCCGTCCACCGCAGAGGCCATCGGCCGTGCCCGCGGCGTGGTGCCAAGGGTGCTGCCCGGCAGAGTGCGCGTCGCGGTGCCGGCGTTGTCCGGCAGGCTGTTGGTCGGCTGGGGCGTGCCCTGCGACGAGTTCGGCGCGGGCGGGCTCTGGGTGGACGACATCGAGTTCTGTGCAAGCACCGGACCATAGGCCAGGGCGAGCAACGCTGCCGACATCAGCAGTGTCTTACGCATTTGCGGTATCCTTTGTTCAATGCTCACGACCCGTCCCATGGGACAGGTCGAGGCGGTACAACAACAATCCCCGCCTTGGGTTCCATTATCAGTCCTCAATTGATTCGATCATGCCATGAAGGTCGGCCTGCGGCCGGGCGCCGTATTGCGAGATCGCCGCCGCCGCCGCCCGGCTGCCGACCTCGCCGCAGGCGCGCAAGCCGCGACCGGCCGCATGGGCGGCGAGGAAGCCGGCCGCGTAGGCGTCGCCCGCCCCCGTCGTGTCCACGACCTGGACAGGGGCCGCGGCCACCTCCACCCGCTCGGCGCCGCGCAGCACGACGCTTCCCGCCTCGCTCCGGGTCAGCACCGCGAGCGCCGCATCCGCGCCGGCCCGGCGCGCCGCGGCCTCGAACTCGTTCTCCTCATACAGGCTGCACACCTCTGCCTCGTTGGCGAACAGGATATCGACGTGGTCGCGCACCAGGCCGCGGAACGCCGCCCTGTGGCGGTCAACGCAGAACGCATCCGACAGCGACAGCGCCACCAGCCGCCCGGCCCCATGCGCCACCGCCGCCGCGCGCAGGAACGCCGCCTGGGCGGAGGGCGGGTCGAACAGGTAGCCCTCCAGGTACGTCACGGCGCTGTCGGCCACCAGGGCCTCGTCCAGGTCCGGGCCGCCGAAGCTGACGCAGGCGCCCAGATACGTGCTCATGGTGCGCTGCCCGTCCGGCGTCACGGCGATCAGGCAGCGCGCGGTGGGCGCCTCCCCCAACAGCGGCGCCGTCGGAAAGTGCACCCCGGCGGCGGTGATGTCCCGCCGGAACGCCCGGCCCAGCGGGTCGTCGGCCACCTTGCCCAGGAACGCCACCCGGGCGCCCAGCCCGGCCGCCACGGCGCAGGTGTTCGCCGCCGACCCGCCGCTGCTTTCCTGGCCCGGCGGCAGCGCCGCATACAGCGCCTCCGCCTGCTCCGCGGAAATCAGCGCCATGCCGCCCTTCCGCAGGTCGTGCCGCGACAGGAAGTCGTCCCCCGTCGGCGCCACCACGTCCACGATGGCGTTGCCGATGCCGAGGATGTCGAATCGGGCGGGGATGGGATGGGACATGGCTGCTCCTGGTGCGCCCCCGGGATACGGGGGGCCTGGCGTGCGCCTAACATTCGCCCTACCTGGCGGCAACCCGCCACACGCGCTACCCCGCCCAACGCTCCAGGACCACCGCATGCTGTCTCCGCTCTCGCGCGCCATCGCCCAGTTGCAGGACCCGGTGTTCCTCGGCGTCGTGTGGCGCAGCCTCGCGCTGTCGGGCGCGGTGTTCCTGGGGCTGCTGGCGGGCAGCGTCTGGACGGTGGAGCAGGTCGTGGCGCGGCCGGGCTGGCTGGGCTGGCTCGCCGGGTTGGCCGGGGGGGTGGGCGCGGCGCTGCTGGCCTTGTGGCTGTTCGTGCCGGTCGCCCTGCTGATCGCAACCCTGTACATGGACCGCATCGCCGCCGCGGTGGACCGCCGCTTCTACCCGGGCCTGCCGGTGCCGCTGGGCGCGCCCTTGGCCGTGCAGGCGTGGGACGGCCTGGCGCTCGGGGCGCAGGTCCTGGCGCTGCAACTCGTCGCGCTGCTGCTGGCGATCCTGCTGCCCGGAGTCGGCCTCGTCCTCGGATGGCTGGTGGCCGGCTGGGCCATCGGCCGCGGCCTGTTCATGGGGGTCGCCATGCGTCGCATGGGCCGGGCGGACGCGCTGCGCCGCTATGCCGTGCTGCGCCTGCCGGTGCTGGTCCAGGGCGTGGCACTGGCGCTGGCGGGCAGCGTGCCGGGCCTCAACCTGCTGGTTCCCGTCATCGGCACGGCGGCGATGGTGCACGTGCTGAACCGCGCTCACTAAAAATTTTGTTACGGGTTGTGAAATACTACTGGCTTATGTTAGGCCATGGTCAACGCGCACCGCGACCAGGAGCGCGCAGCCTCGAAGGAGGACCCGCTTGTTCAAGCGCCGCAAACCCGAAGGTTCCATGGGCAACGACTCAGCCACCCCGCAACATGACGCGCCCAGCGCCGCCGAAAGCCTGACCGGCGACTCGGCCGTGCTGGACGCGCCGCGCCCGCCGGTGCGGCCGGTCGATACCGGCCTCGGCGTCCCGCCCTACCGCCCCAATCCGTCCAAGGAGGCTCCAGCCATGGCCCGCACGCCATTTTCCGCCCCAAGCCTCGGCGTGCCCAGCACGCCCGTATCGCTTCCCAACACCCCGGCGCCCAGCCTCGTCGCCCCGCCGCGCCCCGTCGCGGTGCCGGACCGCGCGCCCGAGGTGGCGGAGCGCCGCACCCTGGTGGTGGGCCGCGGCATCTCCGTGCAGGGAACCGTGGCAGACGCCGAGCGGTTGGTCGTCGAGGGCATGTTCGAGGCCACCATGATCCATGCGACCGAGCTGAGCATCGCGCAGGGCGGCGTGTTCAAGGGCGAGGTCGAGGTCGAGGACGCGGAGATCGCCGGCATCATCGACGGGACGCTCACGGCGCGCGGCAACCTGATCGTCCGGGCCACCGGCAAGGTGCTGGGCACCGCCCGCTGCCGGCGCCTGCAGGTCGCAGACGGCGGCCAGATCACCGGCCGGATCGAGATGCTGACCGAGGGCACGCCGAAGGCCGAAGGCACGACCAAGGCGGAGACGCCCCGCGTGGCGGAGATGTCCGCCTGAGCGGCGCCTCAGCTCTCCATCCGCGTGTGCGCCTTGGTGTCCCGCATCAGCGCATAGACCAGCAATGACAGGAACGTGAGCACGGTCACGTACCAGTAGAACCAGCTTTCGTGCCCGGCTGCCTTGAACTGCAACGCGATGAGCGGCGCCGTGCCGCCGAAGATCGAGGCCGCGAGCGCATAGGGCAATCCCACCCCCAGCGCCCGCACCCCGGCGGGGAACAGCTCGGCCTTCACCACCGCGTTGATCGAGGTGTAGCCGGACACGATCACCAGCGCCGCCAGGATCAGCAGCAGCGCCTGGGTGTAGCCGGTCGTGGCGCCGAGCGCCGTGAGGATCGGCACGGTGCACAGCGTGCCCATGACGCCGAACCACATCAGCACCGGGCGCCGGCCGATCCGGTCGCTGATGGCGCCGAACACCGGCTGCATCGCGGCATAGAGGATCAGCGTGATGAAGCTGATCTCAGCCACCCACTCGCGCGGGAACTTCAGCGTGTTCGACAGGTAGGTCGGCATGTAGCTGCTGAAGGTGTAGAAGGCGGTGGTGCCGCCCATCGTCAGGCCGAACACCAGCAGCAGCTCCCTGGGATGGCTGAGCAACTCCTTGATCAGGTTCTGCCGCGGCTCGCGGCTCGCCCGCTTCCACTCCTCGGTCTCCGCCAGGTTGCGGCGCAGATACAGGCCGTACAGCGCGCCGAACGCGCCGATGGCGAAGGGGATGCGCCAGGCCCACGCCTCAAGCTCCGCCCCGGTGAACGCCTGCTGCATGACCAGCAGCACGAGCGCCGCGACCACCTGGCCGCCGATCAGCGTCACGTATTGGAACGAGCTGTAGAAGCCGCGGTGCTTCGACCCGGCGATCTCGCTGAGGTAGGTGGCGGACGACGCATACTCGCCGCCCAGCGACAGCCCTTGCAGCAGCCGGGCCAGCAGCAGCAGCAGCGGCGCCCACACGCCGACGCTGGCATAGGTCGGCAGCACCGCGATCAGGCCGGAGCCGGCGCACATCAGGAACACGGACAAGGTGAGCGCCGCGCGCCGGCCCTTCCGGTCGGCGTAGTAGCCGAGGACGAGGCCGCCGATGGGCCGGATGATGAAGCCGACGGCGTAGATGCTGAACGCCGTGAGGAACTGCACCGTCGGGTCGGTGCTGTTGCTGAACGACTTGGCGAAGTAGATCGCGAACGAGTTGTAGACGTAGAAGTCGTACCACTCGATCAGGTTGCCGATCGACCCGGCGAAGATGCTCTTCAGGCGGTTCGCGACATCCGCCGGCCGCTCGCCAGCCAAGGGGTTCAGGCTTGGTTGATCCAACGTCTCGGTCCCGACCAGAGGTTCAAGTGGCGTCGATGGCTTGATAGGCCGCAAGCCCCGCCAGGTCCACGATCTGGCTCACCGACGCGCCCATCGGCACGATCTGCGCCGGCTGCGACAGCCCGAGCAGCAGCGGCCCGATGGTGCTGCCCTGCCCCAGCCGCGGCGCCAGGCGCGACGTGATGTGCGCCGAATGCAGGCCCGGCATCACCAGCACGTTGGCGTTCCCCGTCAGCCGGCAGAACGGATACAGCGCGCGGATCGCGGGATCGAGCGCCACGTCCGGGCTCATGTCCCCGTCATACTCGAAATCGACGCCGCGGCTGTCCAGGATCGACACCGCCTCCCGGATGCCGTGCACGGTGCGGTGCATCGGGTTGCCGAACGTCGAGTGCGACAGCAGCGCCACCCGCGGCTCGTGGCCGAGTTGCCGGGCGGCGGCGGCGCTGCCGATGGCGATGTCGGCCAACTGCTCCGGCGTCGGCCGCTCGTGGCGCAGCGTGTCGCCGATGAAGATGGTGCCCTGCCCGCCCACCATCAGCGTGAGGCCGAAGCTGATCTTGCCGGGTGCGATGTCGATCACCTGGCCGATGTCGTCGAGGCATACCGCGGCGGAGCGCGTCAGCCCGGTCAGCATGGCGTCGGCGTCGCCGGTCGCCACCATGCAGGCGGCGAACACGTTGCGGTCCTGGTTCACCATGCGCTGGCAATCCCGCTGCAGCGCGCCCTGCCGCTGGAGCCGGGCATACAGCAGCGCCACGTAGCGCGCGTTGTGCTGCGACAGCCGGGCGTTGTGCACCTCGATCCCGTCGGCCAACCCGAGGCCCAGCCCGGC
The DNA here is from genome assembly GCA_964252005.1 of uncultured Acetobacteraceae bacterium. Lineage (GTDB taxonomy): Bacteria > Pseudomonadota > Alphaproteobacteria > Acetobacterales > Acetobacteraceae > CAHJXG01. Next base: position 17,112 of record CAXULX010000070.1, read on the forward strand.
CATGGTCTGCCGCACCCGGTCCTCCCGCCCGATCAGCACCGGCGTGCCGTAGCCCGCGTTGCGGAAGGCGACGGCGGCGCGGACGACCTTCTCCTCCTCTCCTTCGGCGAACACCACGCGCTTCGGGTTCGCCCGCACCCGCTCCATGATGGCGTCGAGCGCGTTGGCCGTGGGGTCGAGCCGCCCGGACAGCGTGCGGGCGTATTTGCGGAGGTCAGCCATGGGGCGCCGGGCCACGCCGCTGTCCATGGCGGCGCGGGCCACGGCGGGGGGGATGTGGCTGATCAGCCGCGGGTCGAAGGCGTTTGGGATGATGTAGCCGGGGCCGAAATGCAGCCGGGCGCCCCCGGCCGAGGCCGTGTGCACCTCGTCCGGCACGTCCTCCCGCGCCAGCGCCGCCAGCGCCTCCGCGGCGGCGACCTTCATCGCGTCGTTGATCGTGCTGGCCCGCACGTCGAGTGCCCCGCGGAAGATGTAGGGGAAGCCGAGCACGTTGTTGACCTGGTTCGGGTAGTCGCTGCGCCCGGTCGCGATGATCGCGTCGTCCCGCACGGCGCGCGCCTCCTCCGGCGTGATCTCCGGGTCGGGGTTGGCCATGGCGAAGATGATCGGCCGCGCCGCCATGCTGCGCACCATCTCTGGCGTGAGCGCGCCGCGCACCGAGAGGCCGAAGAACGCATCGGCGCCCGCCACCGCCTCGGCCAAAGTGCGCGCCTCGGTGGCGACCGCGTGGCCCGACTTCCACTGGTTCATGCCGGCGGTGCGGCCCTGATAGACGACGCCCCTCGTGTCGCACAGCGTCACGTGCTCCGGCCGCACGCCCATCGCCTTCAGCAGCTCGACGCAGGCGATGGCCGCCGCCCCCGCCCCGTTCACCACGAGCCTGGTGTCCGACAGGCTGCGCCCGGTCAGGTGGCAGGCGTTGATCAGCCCGGCCGCCGCCACGATGGCCGTGCCGTGCTGGTCGTCATGGAACACCGGGATGTCCATCAGCTCGCGCAGGCGGCTCTCGATGACGAAGCACTCCGGCGCTTTGATGTCCTCGAGGTTGATGCCGCCGAAGCCCGCGCCCAGGAAGCGCACGCAGTTGACGAACTCGTCCACCTGCTCGGTCGAGACCTCGAGGTCGATGCCGTCG
>CAXULX010000071.1:0-17228 GCA_964252005.1 uncultured Acetobacteraceae bacterium
CATCCTGCCGGAGGCCGGCAACAACGACATGAAGGGGCCGGAGGCGATGCAGTGAAGGCGCCCGGCTTGAAGGCCGTCGTCACGGTCATGCTGAAGCCCGGCGTGCTGGACCCGCAGGGCAAGGCCATCGGCCACGCGCTGCAGACGCTCGGCTTCGAGGGCGTGGGCGAGGTCCGGGCGGGCAAGGTCATCGAATTGGAGTTGTCCGAACACGACCCGGCGCAGGCCCGCGCCGTGGCCGAGGACATGGCGCGCAAATTGCTCGCCAACACGGTTATCGAGGGCTTTCACGTGGAGATCGCATCATGAAGTTGCTGTTTGCTTCCCTGGCCGTGCTGGCCGCTTGCGCCGGCTCGGCGCACGCCGAGCGGTTCTCCCCCATCGACGGCAGCAAGCTGGTCAGCCTGTGCACCGGGCGCGACAAGGGGATCGTGGCCGACTGCACCGCCTACATCAACGGCGTGTCCGACGCCGCGAGCTTCTACCAGAACCTGCGCCCGGCCGATGGCAGCAAGGGCGGCAAGCTCCCGGCCTATCTCTGCCTGCCCACCGCCATCACCGGGGTGCAGATGCGGGATGCCGTCGTCAACTGGGCCAAGTCCCACCCGGAGAGCCAGCGTTTGCAGGCGTCAGGCGTCGTGCTCCGCGCGCTGCATGACACCTTCAAGTGCCAGGGCACCGAGGGCGGCATGGCTTCGTGAAGGCCGGCGTCGTCCTCTTTCCCGGCACCAACCGGGAGCGCGACATCGCCATAGCACTCCAGGCCGTGTCGGGACGGCGGCCCCGCATGGTCTGGCACGGCGACACCGACCTTGCGGGCCTCGACCTCGTCGTGCTGCCGGGCGGGTTCAGCCATGGCGACTACCTCCGCTGCGGCGCCATGGCGGCACGGTCTCCGGTGATGGGGGCGGTCCGCGCCTTCGCCGCCGCGGGCGGGCACGTGCTGGGCGTGTGCAACGGCTTCCAAATCCTGACGGAGGCCGGGCTGCTGCCGGGTGCGCTGCTGCGCAACGCCTCGCTCCGCTTCCTGTCGCAGGACTGCCACCTGCGGGTGGAGCGGGCTGACACAGCGTTCACCAGGGCCTATCGACCCGGCCAGGTGTTCCGCGCGCCGATGGCGCATGGCGACGGCAACTACTTCGCCGACCCGGCCACGCTCGACCGGCTGGAGGGCGAAGGGTTGGTGGCGTTGCGCTATGCCAGCCCGGACGGCACGCTCGCGCCGGGGGCGAACCCGAACGGCTCCGCCCGCAGCATCGCCGGCATCCTCAGCCCGAACCTGCGCGTCATGGGCCTGATGCCGCATCCTGAGGACCTGGTTGATCCCCTCATGGGCGGCACGGACGGCCTGCCGCTGTTCGCCGGCATGGCCGAGGCGCTCGCGGCATGACGGAACGCGACGTGACACCGGCGCTGGCGCGCGAGTTCGGCTTGAGCGCCGAGGAGTACGGCCGCGTGCTGGCGATCATGGGCCGCACCCCGAGCTTCACGGAACTCGGCATCTTCAGCGTGATGTGGTCCGAGCATTGCAGCTACAAATCGAGCCGAGTATGGCTGAAGCAGCTCCCGACGACCGCGCCCTGGGTGATCCACGGCCCCGGCGAGAACGCCGGCGTGGTCGATATCGGCGACGGCCTGGCCGCGGTGTTCAAGATGGAAAGCCACAACCACCCGAGCTTCATCGAGCCGTACCAGGGCGCCGCGACCGGCGTGGGCGGCATCCTGCGCGACGTGTTCACCATGGGTGCGCGGCCGGTCGCCAACCTGAACGCCTTGCGGTTCGGCCATCCGGACGACCCCCGCACCCGGCGCGTGGTGGACGGCGTGGTGCGCGGCGTCGGCGGCTACGGCAACTGCGTCGGCGTGCCGACGGTGGGCGGCGAGGTGAACTTCCACCCGGCCTACAACGGCAACCCCCTGGTCAACGCCATGACGGTCGGCATCGCGCCCCGCGACCGCATCTTCCTTAGCGCCGCCGCCGGCATCGGCAACCCCGTGGTGTATGTCGGCTCGAAGACCGGGCGGGACGGCATCCATGGTGCCACGATGGCGAGCGCCGAGTTCGGCGCGGAGTCGGAGGAGAAGCGCCCCACCGTGCAGGTCGGCGATCCCTACACCGAGAAGCTGCTGATCGAGGCGTGCCTGGAGCTGATGGCGACGGATGCCATCGTGGCGATCCAGGACATGGGCGCCGCCGGGCTGACCAGCAGCAGCGTCGAGATGGCGGGCAAGGGCGGCGTCGGCATCGAGCTGAACCTCGACCAGGTGCCGCAGCGGGAGGCCGCGATGACGGCCTACGAGATGATGCTGTCGGAAAGCCAGGAGCGCATGCTGATGGTGCTGCGCCCGGACCGGCAGGACGTGGCGCGGGCGATCTTCGAGAAATGGGAGCTGGACTTCGCCGTCATCGGCCGCCTGACCGACACCGGGCGCATCGTGGTGCGGCACCGGGGCGCCATCGAGGCGGACATCGCGCTCGATCCCCTGGCCGAGCAGGCGCCGCTGTATCACCGGCCCACGGCGGAGACGCCAAAACTCGCTGCATTGGGCGAGGTCGCCGATCCCGCCGGGCTGGCGCCCGCGCTGCTGACGCTGATCGCCTGTCCCGACCTGTGCTCCCGCGCCTGGGTGTGGAACCAGTACGACAGCACCATCGGCGGCCAGACCGTGCAGCGGCCCGGCGGCGCCGACGCGGCCGTCGTACGGATCGAGGGATCGGCCCGCGCCCTGGCGCTCACCACCGACTGCACCCCGCGCTACTGCGCCGCCGACCCGGAGATGGGCGGCATGCAGGCGGTGGCGGAGGCGTGGCGCAACCTCAGCGCAGTCGGCGCGCGCCCGCTCGCGGTCACCGACAACATGAACTTCGGCAACCCGGAGAAGCCCGAGATCATGGGCCAGTTCGCCGCCAGCATCCGCGGCATGGCGGCGGCGTGCCGGGCGCTCGACTTCCCCGTCGTGAGCGGCAACGTCAGCCTGTACAACGAGACCGACGGCCGCGGCATCCTGCCCACGCCGGCCATCGGCGGGCTGGGCGTGCTGGAGGATGCGCGGCACTGCGTCGGCCTGGCGCTGCGCCCGGGGCTGGATTTGCTCCTGGTGGGGGCGACGGACGGGTGGCTCGGCCAATCGCTGTGGCTGCGGGAGGTCGTCGGCCGGGAGGACGGGCCGCCGCCACCGGTGGACCTGGCCAGCGAGCGCCGCAACGGCGATTTCGTGCGCGGCATGATCCTCGACGGCCGGGTGGCCGCCTGCCACGACGTGTCCGATGGCGGCGTGCTGATTGCCGTGGCGGAGATGGCGCTAGGCGGGAACATCGGCGTGGTGCTGGCGGATACGCCCGCTGCCCTGTCGCTGCACGGCTTCTGGTTCGGGGAAGACCAGGCGCGTTACGTGCTGGCCGTGGCCGACGCGGACGCCGTCATGGCCGCCGCGGCTGGCGCCGGGGTGCCGGCACGGCGGCTCGGACGCTCCGGCGGGGCGGATTTGACACTGCCCGGCGGCGTCGCCATATCGCTTGTGGAGCTACGGGAGGCGCATAAGCGTTTCTTCCCGGCCTGGATGGGGAGCTAGCCGATGGCGATGGTGGCCAGCGAGATCGAGGCATTGATCAGGGACGCCCTCCCCGACGCGCACGTCACGATTGAGGACCTCGCCGGGGACGGCGACCATTACGCCGCCACCGTGGTCAGCGAGGCGTTCCGCGGCCGATCCCGCGTCCAGCAGCACCAGATGATCTATGCCGCCTTGCAGGGCCGCATGGGCGGCGCATTGCACGCCCTCGCGCTGCAAACCTCACCGCCGCAACAGGAGCCGACACCATGAGCAGTCCAGTCCACGAGCGCATCCAAGGCGAGATCGCCGCCAACCCCGTCATGCTTTATATGAAGGGCAACGCCATGTTCCCTCAATGCGGGTTCTCAGCCCGGGTCGTCCAAATCCTGACGCATCTCGGCGTGCCGTTCCATACCGCCAACGTGCTGGAGGACCCGGAACTGCGGGAGGGCGTGAAGGAGTTCTCAAGCTGGCCCACCGTGCCGCAGCTTTACGTTAAGGGCGAGTTCGTCGGCGGCTGCGACATTGTGACCGAGATGTATCAATCCGGTGAGCTGGAAACCCTGCTGACCGAGAAGGGCGTGCCGCATCAGGCCGCCGCGTAACGTTCTGCCGGAGCTTGGCCGCAAGCTCCGGCTCTTGAGGCGCGGCGTTGCCGGACGGCAGCGACTTTCCGAAGTGTTAGTTTGGAAAGCTCATGCTGCCCAGCCTAACCGTCAGCTTTGCGGTCGCGTTCCAGGCGGTTTACGCGCTCGTCCAGGTCGAGCCAGCGCCGCCCTGAGACGATGGCGTCGCCGACCAGAAACCCCTTGGTGTTTTGGAAATCCTGCTCCAGCGACGCTAGGCGGTTCAGCAGCCGCTCCTGCGCGTCGTTGAACTCGCTGCGCATCGCGTCGAGGTAGGCCCTCAGTTCGTCGTCCATGTCGCCTCCCAGAATGAAACTTGGCTCAGCGGATCACGCCCTTATAGTTGTCCATGAGCGCGAAGCCTTGCTCGCTGATGCGCTTGACCAGCATGACCTACACCGCCTCGTCGATCACGGCACACCCCACCCCTACCCCGCCATCTCCAACGGCAGCGCCGTCGTTGATTTGACCCGTTCCATGCTGAACCGTGAACTGACGTTCTTGAGCGGCACGGCGGCGATCAGGCGTTTGTAGAAGCCGTCAAACGCCGCGATGTCCCGGGTGATGACCCGCAGCATGTAGTCGATGTCGCCGGCCATCCGATGCACCTCAACCACCTCCGGAAAGCTCGTCACAGCCTCGGCGAACCGGGCCAGCCAGTCCGGCGAGTGGTCGCCGGCCTCGATCGACACGAACACCGTGAGGCCCAGGCCCAGCTTCTCCGGCGACAGCAGCGCCACCCGGCGCTCGATCACGCCATCCGCCTCCAGGCGCTGGATACGTTTCCAACACGGCGTCTGCGACAGCCCGACCTGCTCGGCCAACTGCGCGATGGACCGGGTGCTGTCCTGCTGCAGCAACGCCAGCAGCTTGCGGTCCACCCGGTCCATCTCAGGCCGCCACGGCCTCCGCGCGGACATCCTTGATGTCGCGGAACACCAACCCTTCGTGCATCTCGGCGGTGCGCCGCATCATGAAGGCGGAGCTTGCGAGGTACACCGGGTCGCCGTCCACGTCGTCCGCCATGCTGGTCCGCTGCTCCGTGACGAACCGGGCCAGCAGCGCCTTGTCGCCACTGACCCAGCGCGCGAGGGCGTAGGGCACCGGCTCGAAGCCGATCGCCACGCCATACTCGCTGCCGAGCCGCGCGACCAGCACGTCGAGCTGCAAGGTGCCGACCACGCCGACGATGGGCTGGCTGCCGTCCTGCGGGCGAAACAACTGCACCACGCCCTCCTCTGCCAGTTCCTGCAACGCCTGACGCAGCTTCTTCGCCTTCATCGCGTCGTCCAGCCGGACCCGGCGCAGGATTTCCGGCGCGAAGTACGGCACGCCGACGAAGTTCAGCTCCTCGTCCTCCGTCAGCGTGTCGCCGATGCGCAGCGTGCCGTGGTTCGGGATGCCCACGACATCGCCGGCGAACGCCTCGTCCGCGATCTGCCGGTCCCGGGCGAAGAAGAACTGCGGCGCGTGCAGCGGGATCTGCTTGCCCGTCCGCACCTGCTTGAGCCGCATGCCGCGCACCAGCCGGCCGGAGCACACCCGTGCGAAGGCGATGCGGTCGCGGTGGTTGGGGTCCATGTTCGCCTGGATCTTGAACACCAGCGCCGTCAGCTTGTCCTCGGTCGCCTCGACGGTGCGCAGGTCGGCCGGCTGCGCCCGTGGCGGCGGACCGAAGCTCACCAAGCCGTCCAGCAGGTCGGACACGCCGATCTCCTTGATGGCGCTGCCGAAGAACACCGGCGTCAGATGCCCGGCGTTGAAGCTCGCCAGGTCGAACTCCGGCAAGGCCGCCTGGACCAGCTCCAGCTCCTCGCCCAACGCGATCATGCGGGGATCACTCTGCTCCAACTTGTCTGTCAAGTGCAGGTCGCGGGTCCGCACGTCATAGGTGCCGGCGAACGTCGCGGCGCGGCCGACCGGCCAGGTCACCGGGGCCGTGTCCAGCGCCAGGGTGCTGGCGACCTCGTCCACGATCTCGAAGGGATCGCGCGCCTCGCGGTCCATCTTGTTGATGAAGGTGATGATCGGGATGTCGCGCAGGCGGCAGATTTCAAACAGCTTGCGGGTCCGCGCCTCGATCCCCTTGGCGGCGTCGATCACCATCACCGCGGAATCCACGGCGGTCAGCGTGCGGTAGGTGTCCTCGCTGAAATCCTCATGGCCGGGCGTGTCCAGCAGGTTGAACACGCAGCCGGAGTATTCGAACGTCATCACGGACGTGACCACGGAAATGCCGCGGTCGCGCTCGATCCCCATCCAGTCCGACCGGGTGCGCCGCCGCTCGCCCTTGGCGCGCACGTTGCCGGCCAACTGGATGGCGCCGCCGGCGCGCAGCAATCGCTCGGTGAGCGTCGTCTTGCCGGCGTCGGGGTGCGAGATGATCGCAAACGTGCGGCGGCGGGCGATCTCTTGGCTGGGTGTCATCACTGCCCTCAAATGCAAAACGCCGGGCAGGACCCGGCGCTTGCACATCGCATATAGGGACGGACTAGCGCGAGTAGAACTCGACGACCAGGTTCGGCTCCATCGACACGGGATACGGCACGTCGGTCAGCTTCGGCGCGCGGCCGAAGCGCCCCTTCATGGCGCGGTGGTCCACCTCCAGGTAGTCCGGCACATCCCGCTCCCCGCTCTGCGCCGCGTCCAGCACGACGGCGAGCTGCTTCGACTTCTCCCGCACCTCGATCTCGTCGCCGTCGCGCACCAGGAACGAGGGGATGTTGACCTTCTTGCCGTTCACCGTGACGTGGCCGTGGTTGATGAACTGGCGGGAGGCGAAGGGCGTGATGGCGAACTTCAGGCGGTACACGACCGCGTCCAGCCGGCGTTCCAGCAATTCGATCAGGTTCTCGCTGGTGTCGCCCTTGCGGCGCACGGCCTCGTCGTAATACTTGCGGAACTGCTTCTCGCCGATGTTGCCGTAATAGCCCTTGAGCTTCTGCTTCGCCATGAGCTGGATGCCGAAGTCGGTCGGCTTCTGCTTGCGGCGCTGGCCGTGCTGGCCGGGTCCGTATTCGCGCTTGTTGATCGGCGACTTGGCGCGGCCCCACAGGTTGACGCCCAGGCGGCGGTTGATCTTGTACTTGCTTTCGGCGCGCTTGGTCATGCGCAGGCTCCATCGTCTGTGCAGCGCTTCTGCGCCGCTTGTTGCACCGGTAGGCCGCATAGCGATGCGGCGGGCGCACGCCCCGAGGGCGCGTCCACGTTCCCGGCAGTGAGCGGGTCGTAAGACCGCCGCACCCGGTTGTCAAACCGGCGCGATGCCCGCATGTGTGCCGGCATGATCACACGCGGCGACATCCTCTGGCTCGGCATCGCGTCCGGCGTGACCGGCGGCATCATCGGCGGCACGATGCTGGGCATCGGCATGGACCTGATGGCGAACGGGCAGCCATTCGGCTTGATCCCCATCATCATCGGCGGCCCGTCCTCCGCGATCATCGGCTGGCTGCTGTCCCGCCGCCTGGCGAAGCGGCTCACAACTCCGGATTAAGGTCGTCCGGCTCCAGCCGGCCGCGCCGCCGCCGGCCGAGTGCCAGCATGTGGATCACGCCGTGCAGGGTGCGCAACTCCTGTTCCGTCACCTCGCCACGCTGGAATAGGTGATACAGGTTGCGCACCATGCCGGGCCGCTTCGGCGCGTTGCGCAGGAAGCCGCTCGCGTCCAGCTCGTCGATCAGGTGCGTCAGCAGGTTCTCGATCTGGCCCTTCGGCGCCACCGCCGTCCCGTTGGTCATCAGGCGCTGGCCCGGCGTGGCGTCCGCCGCGGTCCACCACTCATAGGCCATGACCATGACGGCCTGCGCCAGGTTCAGGCTGTCGAATGCGGGGTTGATGGGATAGCGCACCAGGGTGTCGGCCTGCGCCATGTCGTCGTTGTCGAGGCCAGCGCGCTCCGGCCCGAACAGGATGCCGCAGCGCAGGCCGCGCTGCCCGGCCTCCCGCAACGTCCCGGCCGCGGCGCGGGCCGTCATCACCGGCTTGACGACGTGGCGCGGGCGCGGGCAGGTGGCGAACACGCGGTGCAGGTCGGCCACGGCGTCCGCCACGGTGTCGTGCAGGGTCGATTGGTCCAGGATGCGGTCGGCGCCGGACGCGGTGCGCCAGGCGCGCTCCTGCGGCCAGCCATCGCGCGGGGCGACCAGGCGCAGATGGAACAGGCCGCCATTCGCCATGGCCCGGGCACAAGCGCCGATGTTGTCGGCAAGCTGCGGGCGGACCAGGATGACGACCGGGCTGTTCTCGCCCATCGGCGCAAGCTCGGCGCCCCCGTCCCGCCCGGTCATGCCGGGGGCACTGCGACCCGGCGCCAATCGGTGGTCCCGTCCGGGCGGTCCTCGAACGCCACGCCCTGCGCCAGCCACTCGGCCCGGATCGCGTCGGCCCGGCCGAAGTCCCGGGCACGGCGTGCGGCGATGCGGTCGGTGATGGCCGCCTCGATGGCGGCCGAGTCGTCCCCGCCCTGGAACCACGCCGCGGGATCGGCCTGCAACAGCCCCATCAACCTGCCCCCCGCCCGCAGTCCCGCCGCCGCCGCGTGATCCCCCGCCATGGCGTCGTCGGCCAGCCCGTGCAGCGCCGCCAAGGCGAGCGGCGTGTTCAGGTCGTCGCACAAGGCATCTAATACCCCATCCGGTACCGGACCCTCCGCCCCCGGCGCGCGGGCCAGCGCGCGGTAGAACCGGTCCAACTCGCCCCGCGCCTCCGCCAGGCCGGCGTCGCTGAACTCCAGCGTGCCGCGATACTGCGACTTCAGCAGCATCAGCCGCACCGCCTCCGCCGGCGCGCGGTCCAGCACGTCGCGGATGGTGAAAAAGTTGCCGAGCGACTTCGACATCTTCTCCCCGTTCAGGTTCAACATGCCGTTGTGCAGCCAGACCCGGGCAAAGCCGCTGCCCGGCAGGGCGCACAGGCTCTGCGCGCGCTCGTTCTCATGGTGCGGGAACATCAGGTCGCCGCCGCCGCCGTGGATGTCGAAGGTCTCGCCCAAGTACTGCCAAGCCATCGCGCTGCACTCGATGTGCCAGCCGGGCCGGCCGCGTCCCCAGGGGCTGTCCCAGCCGGGCATATCCGGCTCGGACGGCTTCCACAGCACGAAGTCGCCGGCATCGCGCTTGTAGGGCGCCACCTCCACCCGCGCCCCGGCCAGCAGCTCGTCCGTGCTGCGGCCGGACAGCGCGCCGTATTGGGCAAAGCTCGCCACGGCGAACAGCACGTGGCCCTGGGCCGCGTAGGCATGGCCACCCGCGATCAGCCGCTCGATCAGCGCGACCATGCTCGCGATGTGCTCGGTGGCGCGCGGCTCGATGTCGGGGGGCAGGTTGCCGAGTGCGGCCATGTCGGCGTGGAACTGCGCCGCGGTGCGGGCGGTGACGGCGTCGATCCCCTCCCCGCTCGCGGCGGCGCGGGCGTTGATCTTGTCGTCCACGTCGGTGATGTTGCGGACGTAGGTGACGCGCGGAAACAGGTGCCGCAGCAGCCGGGCCAGCACGTCGAACACCGTCATGCCGCGGGCGTTGCCGATATGCGCCAGGTCATAGACGGTGGGGCCGCAGACATACAGGCGCACATGGGCGGAATCGAGCGGCACGAAGGTCTCGCGCCGCCGGGTCATGGTGTTGTGCAGCAGGAGGCTCGGCATAGGGGGCGTCAATACATCCTGGTGCGGCGCCCCGCCAGCAGGCTGATTGCACCCCTACGCGCCCGAGTCGCCCCGAGGTCGTTCATGCCGCCGCCAGCCGCAGCCGGTCCGCCGCCCGATCCCGGCCCATCAGCGGCAGCAGGTCCCGCAGCTCCGGCCCGTGGTCCTCCCCCGTCAGCGCCAGGCGCAGCGGCAGGAACAGGGCCTTGCCCTTGCGGCCCGTCGCCGCCTTGAGCGCGTCGATCCAGTTGGTCCACACGTCGTTGTCCCAGGGTTCCGCCGGCAGGGCATCCAGCGCGATATGCAGATACTCGGCCTCGCCCTCCATCAGCGGCGGGATGATCGTGCCGGCCACCACCTCCCACCAGCCGCGCGCCTCGTTCAGCAGGTCGAGGTTGCCGCGCACCGCGAGCCAGAACGCCGTCGTGGCGGAGGGCGGCAAGCGTTCCCGCACCGCGTCGAACGGCAGTTCGTGCAGCACCCGGCGGTTCAGCGCCAGCAGCTGGCGCCCATCGAAGCGCGCGGCGGAGCGGGACACGCGGGACAGGTCGTAGGTCGCGGCGATCTCCTCGGCCGCCTGCGGCGCCGGGTCGTCGGCGGTGCCGAGGCGGGCGAGGTAGCCGGCCAGCGCCTGCGGCTCGATCCCGTCGCCGCGCAGGCTGCGCAGCGACAGCGCGCCCACGCGCTTCGACAGCTTGCCGCCGTCCTGGTCCACCAGCAGCGGCAGGTGGGCGAAGCGCAGGCTGGCCGAGCGGGCGCCGAGGGCGGCCAGGATGTCGATCTGGATGCCGGTGTTGGTCACGTGGTCCTCGCCGCGCACCACATGGGTGATGCCGGTCTCAATGTCGTCCACGACCGAGGTGAAGGTATAGAGCGGCGTGCCGTCGGCCCGGATCAGGATGGGGTCGGAGATGGCGGAGAGCTTCACCGTGCGCGGCCCCAGCACCATGTCGCCCCACTCGGCGGGGTAGCCGGAGAGCAGGAACCGCCAATGCGGGCGCTTGCCGTTGGCCTCCGCCGCGGCGCGCTGCTCAGGGGTCAGCTTCAGCATGGCGCGGTCGTAGATCGGCGGCTGCTTGCGACGGACGCGCAGCTCACGCTTGGCGTTCAGCTCCTCCTCGCTCTCGAAGCAGGGATACAGCCGCCCGGATGCCTTCAGCCGCTCGGCCGCGGCTGCGTATCTGTCCAGCCGATCCGACTGGCGCAGCATCTCGTCCCAGGCGATGCCGAGCCAGCGCAGGTCATGGGCGATGGCCTCGGCATATTCCGGACGGTTGCGCTCGGCGTCGGTGTCGTCCAGCCGCAGCAGGAACTGGCCGCCATGACGGCGCGCCAACAGGTAATTGGCCAAGGCGATGCGCGCGTTGCCGACATGCAGCAGGCCGGTGGGGCTGGGGGCGAAGCGGAGCTTCATGCCGTTCCATGCCCGCTTTCATCAACCGGGGCGTCGTCGTCCTCATCGTCATCGTCCCTGACGAGGCGGGGATCAATCGAGCGCCAATCGCGGTCAGCCGCCACGGCACGGCGGCCGGCGAAGTCGTGCAGCTCGGTCGCGCTGCGCCATCCCCCCTCGCCTGCCTCCAGCACCTCGGCGTCCTCGCCATAGGCGAACCAGGCGTCGAGCACTGCCTGTGCCTCCATGCCGCGCGCCCGGCACCGCTCGATGCTGTCCCGCACGTAGCGCCGGGCGAACAGGTTGGCGTGCTCCAGCGAGAGGAAGCCCGGCACGTCCTCGACGATGTTGTCCTCGGCGCCGCCGGACAGGTCCAGGATGCGGACGCGCCAACCCTCGGGCGGCGGCGTCTCCATCACGCGACCAGGCCCGTGTAGCCGTTGGTGATGGGGTAGCGGCGGTCCCGGCCAAAGGCGCGCGGGGTGATCTTCACGCCGGGCGGGGCCTGGCGGCGCTTGTACTCGGCGCGGTCCAGCATCCGCCAGACCCGCAGGATCGTCGCGCGGTCATGGCCGCGGGCCACCAGCGCATCGACCGACTGCTCGCCCTCGACCAGCCCCTGCAGGATCGCATCCAGGTCCTCGTAGGGCGGCAGGGTGTCCTGGTCGGTCTGGTCGTGCTTCAGCTCGGCCGAGGGCGGCTTGGTGATGACGCGCTCGGGCATCACCAGGCCGTGCGGGCCGTGGGCGCCCTCAGGCACATGCGCGTTGCGCCAGCGGCACAGCGCGAAGACGGTCGTCTTGTAAACGTCCTTCAGCACGGAGTAGCCGCCGCACATGTCGCCGTACAGCGTCGCGTAGCCCACCGACATCTCCGACTTGTTGCCGGTCGTCAGCAGCATGTCGCCGAACTTGTTGGACAGCGCCATGAGGATCAGGCCGCGGGAGCGCGACTGGATGTTCTCCTCCGTGATGTCCGCCTGGCGTCCCTCGAACAGCGGTGCCAGCGCGTCGCCAAAGGCGTGCATGGCCGGGCTGATCGGCACGGTGTCGCAGCGGATGCCGAGCAGCCGCGCGCACTCCGCGGCGTCGTCCAGGCTGTCCTGGCTGGTGTAGGGGCTGGGCAGCATGACGGCGCGGACCTGCGCCGCCCCCAGCGCATCGACCGCCACCGCCGCCGACAAGGCGCTATCGATGCCGCCGGACAGGCCGAGCAGCACGCCGGGAAACCGGTTCTTGCGCACGTAGTCGCCCAGGCCCAGCATCATGCAGCGGTAGATCAGTTCCAGCCGGTCCGGCTCGGGTGGCAGGGCGTGCGGCATGCAGACCAGCGTCTCGCCATCGCGCTGCCACTCCGTCAGCGTCAGCGCCTCGCTGAAGTACGGCATCTGCACCGCGAGCGTGCGGTCGGCGTTCAGCACAAAGCTCGCGCCGTCGAACACCAATTCGTCCTGGCCGCACACCTGGCCCAGGAACACGAAGGGCAGCCCGGTCTCCACCACGCGCTCCACGCCGAGCGCCACGCGGCGAGCCTGCTTGCCGTCCTCGAACGGCGAGCCGTTGATCGACAGCAGCATCTCGGCGCCGCTCTCGGCCAAGGTCTCCGACACCGCGGGAAGCCAGAAGTCCTCGCACACCATGACGCCGAGGCGGTAGCCGCGGAAGGCGACCGGGCCGGGGCTGGGGCCGGCGTCGAACACGCGCTTGTCGTCGAACACACCGTAGTTCGGCAACTCGTGCTTCGCCCGCCGCGCGATGACCCGGCCCTCGTCCAGCACGAAGGCCGCGTTGTAGAGCTTGTCGCCGTCGCGCCACGGGCCGCCCACGATCACGCCCGGCCCGCCATCGGCGGTGTCGCGCGCCAACTCCGCGATGGCCGCCTCGCACAGCTCGACGAAGGCCGGCTTGCGCACGAGGTCCTCGGGCGGGTAGCCGGCGATGGAGAACTCCGGCGTCACCACCAGCGCCGCGCCCAGCGCCGCCGCGTCGGCCCGGGCGCGCCGGATGCGGGCGAGGTTGGCGGTCACGTCCCCCTCATGCGGGTCGATCTGGGCAAGCGCGATGCGGAGGGTCATGCGGGGGACCTGGGGTTTGCAGGCACGCTGTCAACTCGGCGCGCATCGGCCCGGCGCGCCCGGTTGGCGCGCAGCAGGAACTCGCGCCCGACCTTCACCCGCGCCTGGCCGTCGTACTCCACGATGTCGGCGGTCGCGTAGGTCTCGTGCCAGTCTTCCGGGATGAAGCTGCCGGTGCCGACCACGTCGATGGGGGCGCGCGTGTCCGCCATCACCCGGCATTTCACGACCCCGAACCCGGACGACACCACGATGCGCACCTGCGGGAAGCCGGCCTCGTCCAGCGCCTCCCGCATCCGCCAGATCGCCGCCGCCGAGACGCCGGTGCCCACAAGGTGCCGCAGTTCCTGGTCGCTGCGGTATCGGCGGATGGCGCCGGGCGCCTGGCGTTCCAGCACCGCGTAGCTCTCGGCGGGGTCCAGCCCCTCCAGATAGCGCCCGCCATGGGTGTCGAGCCGCACCGACAGCCGGCCCGCGGCGGCAAGCTCCGGGAAGCGGCGGCACACCTCCAGCCCATCGGTGACCTCCCGCCCGAAGAAATCGGTCAGCACCGTCAACGCCTCGTCCGGGCAGGTCTCGTGGAACATCTCCGCCGCCCGCACCGTGGACCCGGCGTAGCCGATCAGCGCGTGCGGCATGGTGCCCAGGCCCCGCGTGCCGCCGAAATACGGCGCGGCCAGGTCGGAGGATGTGCCGATGAAGCCGTGTGCGCCCTCCCGCCGTGCCGCAGCGCTTCCGACGCTCGCGGCGTAGCCCATCATGTCCTGCATCTCGGCGCCGGCGCAGTGCCGGGCCTCCATCGCGATGAAGCGGGCGGCCGGCAGCGCCATGCACATCTGGTAGGCGTTGTGCGCCGCGACGCAGGCCGCGCCGAGCTTCTGCAAGCAGATCGTCTCGCAATCCGCCAAGGCGTGGAAGCTGCCGGCGACATAGACGATGGGCTCGCCGGCGCCGACCCAGGTGCCTTCCGGATGCGCCTGGTCGAACTCGAACCGCGTGCCGCGCAGCGCCGCGACCTCGGTCAGCCAATCCAGCATCAGCCGCGGCGCCGAGATCACCGGGCGGCGCAGGAAGAAGGCATAAGTGACGCGCTTGTCGCCGAACCGGCCGATCACCTCCCGCGTGCGGTTGAAATAGGCGTCCGTGCGGGCGCCGATGTCCTCGATGACCGAGCGCGGCCCCTGCGCCGTCATTGCGCGGCGACCGCCTGGGCACGGCCGGGCGTGCGGCGGGCCTTCAGCTCGGCGGCCACCAGGAAGGCCAGTTCCAGCGACTGCTCGGCGTTGAGCCGCGGGTCGCAGAACGTCTCGTAGCGGCTGCCGAGATCGGCCTCCGTCAGGCGGTGCGCGCCGCCCACGCACTCCGTCACCTCCTGCCCCGTCATCTCGACGTGGACGCCGCCGGCCCAGCTTCCCTCCGCCGCGTGCACGTCGAAGAAGCCGCGGACCTCGGCCAGGATGCTGTCGAAGCTGCGCGTCTTCACCTTGGCCGCCGTGCTGATGGTGTTGCCGTGCATGGGGTCGCAGAGCCACACCACGCGGCACCCGGCCCGGTTGACCGCGCGCAGCAAGGGCGGCAGCGCCGCGTGGACACGTTCGGCGCCCATGCGGCTGATGAGGGTGAGGCGCCCGGCCTCGTTGGCCGGGTTCAGCGCGTCGATGAGGCGCAGCAGCTCGTCGGGCGTCATCGTCGGGCCGACCTTCAGGCCAATCGGGTTGCGCACGCCGCGCAGGAACTCGACATGCGCGCCGTCGAGCTGCCGGGTGCGGTCGCCGATCCACAGGAAATGGGCGGAGCAGGCGTAGGGATCGCCGGACGTGCTGTCGATCCGGGTCAGCGCCTGCTCGTAGGGCAGCAGCAGCGCCTCATGGCTGGTGTAGAACTCCGTCTCGCGCATCTGCGGCGTGTTCAGGCTGCCGACGCCGCAGGCGGACATGAAGGCCAGCGTCTCGTCGATGCGCGACGCGATGTCCTGGTAGCGCGCGGCGAGCGGCGAGCGGGCCGCGAAGTCGAGGTTCCAGCGGTGCACCTGGTGCAGGTCGGCATAGCCGCCGCCGGCAAAGGCGCGCAGCAGGTTCAGCGTGCCGGCCGATTGGAAGTAGCCGGTTTCCATGCGCGCCGGGTCGGGCGTGCGGGCGGCGGCGGTGAACTCCGGCCCGTTGACGATGTCGCCGCGGTAGCTCGGCAGGGTCACGCCGTCCACGGTCTCGGTGTCGGAGGAGCGCGGCTTGGCGAACTGCCCGGCCATGCGCCCCATCTTCACCACCGGCACGCTGGCGCCGAACGTCAGCACCACCGCCATCTGCAGCAGCACGCGGAAGGTGTCGCGGATCACGTTGGCGGTGAAGTCGCCGAAGCTCTCGGCGCAGTCGCCGCCCTGCAGCACGAACGCCTGGCCGTTCGCCACCAGCGCCAGGGCCTCCCGCAGCCGCCGCGCCTCGCCCGCGAACACCAAGGGCGGGTATTTGGCCAGCCGCGCCTCCACGGCCGACAGCGCGTCCCCATCGGGATAGGCCGGGGCTTGGAGCACGCGCCGCGCCCGCCAGCTTGCCGGCGCCCAGACCACCTTCTCCGTCATGCCATCGGCCCCCTCCGCATAGGCCAGCTTATCGCCGTTTTCATCGGCGAACGCCACCCGGCCCGCCACGGCGGCCCTGCGCTATTCCGCAGCTTTCGACGCATGGGCCGCGGGCGCCACGCGGGTCACGGTCCGCATGGTCACGAACTCCTCCGCGCTGGTGGGGTGGATGCCGATGGTGCGGTCGAAATCCTGCTTCGTGGCGCCGGCGACCAGCGCCACGCCGATGCCCTGCATCATCTCCGCCACGTCGTCGCCCAGCATGTGCACGCCCATCACCCGCTGGCTCGCCTGGTCCACGATCATCTTCATCATCGTCTTGCGCGGCCGGCCGGACATGACGTGCCGCATCGGGGTGAACTGCGCGATGTAGATGTCCATCGTGCCGTGCTGCACCGCCTGCTCCTCCGTCAGGCCCACGGTCGCGAGCGGCGGGTTGCTGAACACGGCAGTCGCCACGGGATCGAGCGCCCATGTCCGCGGCTGGCCCGGCCCGAACAGCCGGTCCGCCAGGTGATGCCCCTCCGCGATGGCGACGGGCGTCAGGTTCAGCTTGTTGCTGACATCGCCCAGCGCGAAGATGTGCGGCTGGCTGGTGACGTTGCGGGCATCGACGATCACGGCGCCCCGGCTGTCCGTCGCGACGCCTGCGTGCTCCAGGCCGAGGCCCGCGGTCTTCGGCACCCGGCCGACGGCGAAGAACACCAGGTCGGCCTCGATGACGTGGCCGTTGCTCAGCGTGACGCGCCGGGCATCCCCGGCTGCCTCGACCCGGTGCACCGTCTGCGTCGGGTGCAGGCGGACGCCCTGCTCGGCGACGCCCTGGGCCAGCGCCTCCCGCAGATCGTGGTCGAAGCCCCGCAGCGGCAGGGGCTGGCGGAACACGACATCGACCTCGGCGCCGAGGCCGTGGAAGATGCCGGCGAACTCCATGCCGATATAGCCGCCGCCGACCATCACCACGCGCCGCGGCAAGGCCGGCAACTCGAACGCCGCGTCAGAGACGATGCCGAGGTTCATGCCCTCGACGGGCGGCTGGATCGCCGGCAGGCCCCCGGTCGCGATGACGATGCGCTCCGCCGTCACCGTCCGGCCGCCGACCTCCAGCGCGTGCGGCCCGGCGAACACTGCCCGCGCCTCGTGCCGGGTCACGCCGCTGCCGTCCAGCATCCGTGTGTAGATGCCGTTCAGCCGCAGGATCTCGCGGTCCTTGTGCGCGATCAGCGCGGCCCAGTCGTGCACGCCCGGCGAGGCGTCCCAGCCGAAGCCGCGCGAGTCCTCGGCGAGGCGCCCGTACTCGGACGCCTGCACCATGATCTTCTTCGGCACGCAGCCGACGTTCACGCAGGTGCCGCCCC
>CAXULX010000072.1:0-15795 GCA_964252005.1 uncultured Acetobacteraceae bacterium
TGATGCGCAAGCTGCTCAAGCGGCAATACCGGGCACCTCGTGTTATGATCACCGAGTGTGACGCAGTGGCGCGGGCCGAGAAGGGGCAGGTTGACGCCGACCTGGGCGGCAGCGTGCTGAAGCAGCGCGTCGCCCGCCCCGGCGCCGGGCGGTCCGGCGGCTACCGCGTCATCCTGCTGTTCCGGGCCGGCGACCGGGCGCTGTTCGCCTACGGCTTCGCCAAGAGCGACATCGGCGACGATGAGCTTGCCGCGTTCCGGCAACTCGCAGCCGAAGTCCCGGCCCTGTCGGGGGAGCAGCTCGACGCCTTGGTGGCCGCTGGTAGGTTCATGGAGGTTAGGTGTGATGGGGACGGCTAAGGGCTACAAGAGCGAGGCGTTCGCCGCCATCCACGAGACGGCGGAGGGGCTGCACGAGGTCGGTGCCATCAGCAAGCAGACCATGCGCGGCTTCGACGAGGCGTGCCTCGCGCCGGTGCCGGCGCTGGCACCCGAGGAGATCAGGGCATTGCGCGAGCGCGAGCGCGTGTCGCAGCCGGTCTTCGCCCGCTACCTGAATGTCTCCAAGAACCTGGTTTCGGATTGGGAGCGGGGTGCCAAGCGCCCAGGCGGCCCAGCATTGCGCCTGCTTGCCCTCGTGCGGGAACGGGGCCTGCAAGCCATCGCGTAGCCGGCTGGCACCCAACGACGTAAACACGACGCTGCGCTTTCCATCTTTTACACAAATGCAGAATTGCAGTCGGGTCTAGGCCGCTCCTACTAAGGGTCCGGGCGTCTCCCCCTGTCGGGGGCCGGGCCACTGCCCGCTGCGCTGCGCTGCGCTCCCGGAGCCGCGAAGCTGCGTCTCCGCCCTTGTAAGTTGGGATTGGTGCTGGCGGCCGTCGTCAGCACCTGCGGCGGTGTTCCTGCTCCGCCCTTGGACCCTGTGTCTGTCCCGAAGATCGGGACCCGCCGCACTCGTCGCCTCCGGCCGAACGGTATGCAGGGCGCCAGCACGCCTGGAAAGCCTGGTTACAAGGATGGTCCATGCGAGGCGGCATCGGTCGGCAGTGACAAGGAGAATGGCGCCTATGGACATATTGGGGATCGACATCAGCAAGCAGCGGTTCGACGTCGCGCTCCTACTCGGGGAGCGGGTCAGGCAGGCGGTGTTCCTGAACACAGAGGCAGGCTTCAAGGAACTGCTCGCATGGCTAACGAAGCACCGTCCTTCTCCGGACGCCCCACTGCACGCCTGCATGGAGGCAACAGGCAATTGGGGGCTGGACCTGGCTGAGGTGCTGCATGGGGCCGGCGTGCGGGTCAGCGTCGTCAACCCGGCAAGGGTGAAGGCCCATGGGCAAAGCGAGCTGGCCCGCAACAAGACCGACAAGCTCGATGCGGCGCTGATCGCGCGGTTCTGCCGGGCGCACCAGCCCGCAGCGTGGGCACCGCCAGCGGCCCACATGAGGGAGCTGCGCCAGCTTATGCGCCGCTGCGACGGGCTGAAGGCCATGCGGGTGCAGGAGATCAACCGCCAGAAGTCCGGCACCGCATCGCCGGCCGTGGCCGCTTCGATCACGGTTCACCTGCATTGGCTGGACCAGCAGATTGAGGCGATCATGGAGGCGGTGCAGGCGCTGGTGGCAGCAGACCCGGCGCTGAGCCGAAACTACGAGCTGCTGTTAAGCATCCCGGGCATCGGTGCCACGACAGCGCCCGTGCTGCTGGCGGAGCTGCCGAACATCGCTGACTTCACGCCGAAGGGGCTAGCGGCGTTCGCCGGCTTGTCGCCGGAGGAGCATAGCTCGGGCAGCACCGTCCGCAGGCCGGGGCGCATCAGCAGGATGGGCTCCGAACGCCTGCGCCGGGCGCTATACATGTGCGCTCTCAGCAGCAAGCGACGCAATCCGGCGCTCGCCGGGTTCGTGGCCCGCCTGGCAGCGGCCGGCAAGCCGCCGAAGGTCATCCTGCTGGCGGTTGCCCGGAAGCTGCTGGTGTTTGCTCACGCGATCATCCGCCCACAGAAGCCATTCAAGCTGGCGGCGGGGTTGGCGGGACAACCCGAACCAGCGCCGCAGTGACGTCCGGCCTTCCTGTTGCTTGCGGCATGGTCAACTTGCTGCTGTGCCCTGGTTGGGACGGTCATGCTTGCGGAATGTGAGCCGGTCCCAAGTGACGCCAGGCCGGTTAAGCAGGCGGTCCCTGGTTTCGAGATGCCGCACGCACGCCAGTGCTCCCTCACGCGCCAGTCCGGTCGTTTCAGCCGCAGTCACCTCGAACATGCGGCGGCCTTGAGGCACCGGGCCATGGCGGAGCGAGATCATCACCATGCCGCCGGGCCGAACCATGGCGGCCAGCCGCGGCATGGCGCGTCGCCGTTGCGGTTCGTCCAGGTGCATCCATACGGCGGTGAGCATCACGACGTCGAACATGCTGTCCCGCTCGACCAAACGGGGCAGGTCCGGCAGGCTGTCATCCAGCCACTCGATATTCGGCGAAGCGTGCAGCGCCATTGCGCGCATCCGCAGCTCCGTGGTCGGCTCGACGGCAGTGACTGCGTGTCCCAGGGCGGCAAAACCCGCGGCGTCCCGCCCCGTCCCTGCGCCGATGTCGAGCACCCGCGCCGGCGGAGGCGGGAGCAAGGGCAGGATGGACGCATGGGCATCCGTAAAGGAGATGCTCTCGTATTGCCGCACGAGGGCGTCCGCTTCATCGGCATAGCCTTCCGTGCCGCTTGGTCCGTGGAACATGCTTCCCGCCCATTGCTGTTGGCCGTGCCCGATGATGACGGGACAACGATAGCCCGGGAAGGGGGGGCACGCAGCTAGCCCGGACGCTGGGGGCAGGTGCCCACCCCCTTGCGCCGCAACACGGTATCTTTGGGGCAGTGTCCCTGACGCGCACTCTGGCGCCGGACGGCGCCGCGAGGGGAACCAGAGGGCGCCGCCCTACGGTTCCCCTTCTGCACGCCGCCTACAGCACGGCAGGGCCGCCCCGGGTCGCATGGCGGCCCATTCCCAACAGTCCTACTACGAGCCGCCACTTCGGGCCAATCGCACTCAAAAATATTGAAATACCCGATTTGCCTCGGTCCTGAGCACGTTTCCGAACTGTCCAAAAAAGCTGCTCTGGGCAGTTCTGCCATTCCGCATGCACGCCGATGCTGGCCAAACTGGCCGCCGGTCAGCTTCAGCTTTCCGCTGTAATGGGCAGTTCAGCTAAAATGGTGCCGGGGCAACGCCTCCCACCACCCCTCCCCAGCCGAAATGGCGGCTGGTGACATAACTGTTGGGAGCGGGCCAACCACCTGCGACCACCGTCATTGACAGCGAACATGAGAACCAGCGTAGCCGCGTCGGGGAAGCCCCCCGCGAGCCACTTCAGACGGGCTTTGGTATAAGAGCCAGTCAAAATTTACGTGTAAAGCGAGCAGGTTTTGTATATCGTTGCAAAATGTTGTAACAACCTCTTGGGGGGATTCGGGATGGAGGAAGTCAGGCGAGTGGCGGCTGCCTGTGGGTTGCCAAGCTTTCGATATGTTTCATTCCCCCCTGTCTCGTTCGCGCCGACGGTTATGGTCCCGCCGGAAGCCAGGCTGCTGCCTGCTGCTGAAGGTGCCGGCGTCGCCGTCGCCGATCCTGTTCCTCAGCCCCGGGAGGTTGTCCCCGCCGCAGCCTATTCGATGCTGGCCGAGGTCGCTGAGGCGGTCGCGGAGACGAGGCACGCGGTAGCAACCCTCCATCCGTCCGCGGCAACAGAGGACAGCTTGCATCTTGCGTCCCGACCCGCTCGCCGGCGGCCTCGGCCGGCTGGGCGCACCGTTCGAGCCACCCTCGGCCAGAGATAGGGCATGCCGCTCCTGTTGTTCACTTCGCCCAAAGGCGGCGTCGGCAAGACGACGCTTTCGGCCCACACCGCCGCGATGCTGGCGAAGCGCGGCCATCGCGTGCTTGCGCTTGACCTCGATCCGCAGAATGCACTCCGCCTCCACCTCGGCGTGTCGATCCGCGAGGAGTCCGGCTTCCTGAAGGCAATCGACCATTGGCCGGATTGGCGCGCCTCGGCAATCGATACCCCGGCCGGGGTGCGCCTGCTGCCGTTCGGCACCGTGGAGCCGCGGCGGGCCCTGCAGCTGGGCGCGGCCCTGCTCGACAACCCGGAGCTGCTCGCAGCGCCCGTGCGGGACATGCTGGCAAAGCCTGGCGTCGTCGTCGTCATCGACAGTGCGCCGGGATCGTCCGCAATGGTCAGCGCCGTGGCGCCGCTCGCCGACCTGACGATGGTAGTCCTGCTGGCAGATGCCGGCAGCGCATCGCTGATGCCGCAGGTCGTTGCGGGCCGGACGAATGGCCGCGGGACCCTGGCCGGCCGCTCGATCGACCGGACCGCCGTGATCCTGAACCAGGTCGAGCTGGACGGCCGGCTGAGCGCAGCCGTGCTGGAAAGCGCGGCGTCCACCTTGGGTCCGCGTCTGCTCGGCGCGGTGTGCCGGGATGACGCCCTGGCCGAGGCGCTTGCGAACCGTCGCTTGCTGCTGGACGGGGCCGGGGCGGCTGCGGAGGACCTGGCGCTGATGGTGGACGCGATTCAGAACTGGGCGAAGCTCGTGCCCCCTTCGGGACGCAGCGGCCAGTTTCCGGTGCTGGCGGATTGGGGGCTGCATTGATGCTGCATGTGCTGACGCGCCCACTGCCGCTTTGGGGGCGGCTGCTGCGGATGGCTTCCGTGGCGCTGGGCCTGCTGGGCCTGCTGGTGTTCGTCACGATCCCGATGGCGGCAGCGCAGCAAGCGGTGCTGACGGGTCTGGGCATCCTGGCGTTCCTCGCGATCAGCCGCTTCCCGTCGCGTCGCGCGACCCTGCTGCTCGTCATGATCTCCATGACGGTGACGGCGCGCTACCTGGCGTGGCGCGCGCTCGAGACCTTGGAGTTCAATACGTTCTTCCAGGGCCTCCTCAGCGCGGGCCTGCTGGCGGCGGAGGGCTACGCCGGCGTGCTGCTGATGCTGGCGTATCTGCAGACGGCCTATCCGCTTGAGCGCAAGCCGGTGCCGCTGCCGCCGGACCCGGATACCTGGCCGACGGTGGACGTTTACGTGCCCTCGTACAACGAGTCCCTGGATCTGGTCCGGCCCACGGTGCTGGCCGCCCTGAACATAGACTGGCCGCGGGACAAGCTGAACGTGTGGATACTGGACGACGGGCGGCGGGAAAGCTTCCGCGCCTTCGCCGAGGAGAGTGGCTGCGGCTACATCGTTCGGCCGGACAACAAGGGCGCCAAGGCCGGCAACCTGAACCATGCCATGCGGCACACGGACGGCGAGTTCATCGCGATCTTCGATTGCGACCACGCGCCGACGCGGGCATTCCTGCAGTTCACGGTCGGCTGGCTGGTGCGGGATGCCCGGATCGCCATGGTGCAGACGCCGCACCATTTCTACTCACCCGACCCGTTCGAGCGCAACCTGGCGCGCAAGGCCCCGGTGCCGAACGAGGGCCTGCTGTTCTATGGCCTGATCCAGCAAGGCAATGACCTGTGGAACGCGGCGTTCTTCTGCGGCTCCTGCGCAGTGCTCAGGCGCACCGCGCTGGAGGAGGTGGGGGGCGTGCCGCACGCGACGGTGACGGAAGACTGCCATTGCTCGTTCCTGATGCAGAAGCGCGGCTGGCACACCGCCTACCTGCGGCTGCCGCTGGCCGCCGGGCTGGCGACCGAGCGCCTGGGGCTGCACATCGGCCAGCGGCTGCGCTGGGCGCGGGGCATGATCCAGATCCTGCGCCTGGAGAACACGCCCTTCGCGAGTGGGCTGAGCGCCGTACAGCGGCTGTGCTACTTCACGTCGAGCTTCTCGTTCCTGTTCGCGCTGCCGCGCCTGGTGTTCCTGACGGCGCCACTGGCCTTCCTGTTCTTTCGGCAGAACATCATCGCGGCATCGCCGCTGGCGATCCTGGCCTACGCAGGCTCACACATGTTCCATACCTTTGCCACGACCGCCCGGCTGAACGGCCGCAACCGGCATTCGTTCTGGAGCGAGATCTACGAGGCGGCGATGGCGCTGCCGTTGCTGCCCGTCACGCTGCTGACCCTGTGGGATCCGACCAAGGGCAAGTTCAACGTGACCGACAAGGGCGGCACCTTGGAGCAGGGCTACCTGGACCTGCGCGTGGTGGCGCCGAACCTTGCCTTGCTCGCGCTGCTTCTGATCGGGTTCCTGATCGGGCTTCATGGCGTCGCGACGACTCACGGGCTGCAGTTCCAGGCTTTCTTGTTGAACACCATCTGGTGCGGGATGTGCCTGGTGCCGGTGTCCGCCGCGCTGGCGGTCGGACGGGAGCGGGAGCAGTCGCGCATCCGTGCGCGGGTGGAGGCCAACGTGACGGCCGGGCTGCTCCTGCAGGACGGCAGCCATATCCTGGCGCGCAGCAGCAACATTTCGCTGTCCGGGGTACGGCTCACCGTGGACCGGCCGCTCGCCGTGGCGAACGGGGATTCACTCGTCGTGTCGTTCAGGACGTGCGGCGAGGTGGTGGAGGTGTCTGCCAAGCTGCTGCACTGGGAGGATGACCAGGCGTTCTTGCAGTTCTCGTCAGGTGACGTGGCGGAACAAGCCGCCGTCGCCCGGGTGTTCTTCGGCCGGCCAGACGCTTGGCTGCATTGGGACCAATGGCCGCGCGACCGGCCGCTGCGCGCGCTGATCGGCGTGGTGTCCGCAACCCTGGACGCCGTGTTCCGCAAGTACCGCTTCGCGCTGACAAAGGCCGCGGTCCGAGCGCCGGCCTCGGCTTCGGCCACCGCCACCGCCCGGGTGTCGGACGTGCTGAAGCCCAAGCGCCGGGTGGGCGCGTCGGCGTCGATGGCGCTGCTGTGCGCCGCCCTGGCCTGGCCGGCCCCCGCGCAGGCGCAGGGAGCGCCCCCGCCCGCGGCAACCAGCCTGCCGAACCCACCGCCCGGCAATACCCGCGAGGTCAGGTTTACCCTGCACGAGCTTGGCCTCAACGGGCCCATGCAGCTGCGCGGCGTATCGGACCTGCAGGGCGTGCTGTTCGGCCTGCGCGGGGATGAGGTGGTGACCGGGGCCAAGCTGTCCCTGTTCGGCGCGGCATCGCCGTCCCTGATCCCGTCCTTGAGCCAGGTCGCCGTGACGCTGAACGACCAGGCCGTCGGCGCCATTGCGCTGGACCCGGCGCGTCCGGGCTTCGGTCCCATTGAGTTCGACCTCGACCCCTTGTTCTTCACCGAGGTGAACCGGCTGAACTTCCGCTTCGCCGGGCGCTACGCGGTGGAATGCAACGACCCCCTGTCCGGCCTGCTGTGGGCGACGGTGTCGGACCTGTCGATGTTGACGCTGCGCATCGAGAAGCTGCAGCAGCAGCGGGACTTGTCCCGACTGCCGGAGCCGTTTTTCGACAAGCGCGTCCTGCGCACGGCGCTATCGCTGCCCTTCGTGCTGGCGGACGGCACCGGGCCGGCCGGGCTGCGTGCTGCCGCGATCGCCGCCTCCTGGTTCGCGGTGCTGGCGGATTACCGGGGCGCGTCGTTCCCGGTCGCGCGCGTGCTTCCCGCACGGGGCAACGCCGTGCTGTTTGCGGTTGGGGCGGACAGCGCGCCCGACGTTGCGCTGCCGCGGATCGAGGGTCCGACCCTTGCTGTGCTGCCCAACCCCAACGATGCGTTCGGCAGCGTCCTGGTGATAGGGGGCCGGACGGAGGCGGAAGCAGCCACCGCCGCCCTGGCGCTGGCGACCGGGCGCGGCGGCCTGTCCGGGGAAGCCGCGCTGGTGCAGGCGTCGCAGCCCGCGCCCCGCACGCCCTACGTCGCACCGCGCTGGCTCCCGCCGGACCAGCCCGTCCGGATCGGCAGCCTGGCGGACCGGTCCGAACTGCAAGCGTTCGGCTTTGCGCCTGCGACGATCCGGATACCGCTGCGGACGGCGCCGGACCTCTACACCTGGCGCAATGGCGGGCTGCCGGTCGAGGTCCGCTACCGCGCGCCGCCGGGTCCGGTCGTGGATGTCGCGGCATCGCGCCTGGACGTGTCGCTGTCCGACACCTTCTTGCGGTCGTTCCCGCTGGGCCAGGAGCACTGGTGGCCGGTGGAGTGGCTGCTCCGCCAAACGGGCCTGAACAGCGATGCGCAGATGGGCCGGGTCAGTCTTCCGCCTTATTTGCTGCTGGGACAGGGCGAGCTGCAGATGCGATTCGACATGCAGCCTCTGTCGCGCGGGGAGTGCGTGGCGGTGCCCAGTGACATCCGCGCCAGCATCGACCCGGACAGCACGGTCGATATCAGCCACGCGCGCCGCTACGCCCGGATGCCCAACCTTGGCTACTTCGCCAGCGCGGGCTTCCCGTTCACCCGCGTGGCCGATTTGTCGGACACGGTGGCGCTGCTGCCGGACCGGCCGTCGGCCTTGGAGACGGCTGCGTTCCTCGATCTGGTCGGCCACCTGTCCGCCGTCACCGGCGTGCCCGCGACCGGGCTGCAGGTCGTGACCTCGGGGGGCGTGCAGGCGGCGAGGCGGGACCTGCTGGCCGTGGGGGCGCTGGACCGCCTGCCGGCCCTGGCCGCGCTGCTGAAGGACGGGCCGCTGCAGGTGGCGGAGGGCAAGCTGACGCTTCGCCTGCCGGACCCGCTGCAGGACATCCGCGCGCTGTTCTGGGACGCGCCGAGCCGGGCGGAGGTCACCCGAGCCACGGCGGCGCTGGACGGCAGCGGCGATGGGCTGGGCGCGATCATCGGGATGGAGAACGCATTCAATCCCGGCAAATCCGCCGTCGTCGTGACCGGCATGACGCCCGCCGCGGTGGCCGCCGCGGTTGCTGCCCTCCGGGACCCTGGCGGGTCCGCCCGCATCCAGGGCGACCTCGTGCTGCTGCAGGGCAACCAGGTGTCCGCGTTCCGCACGTCGGCAGGCTACGACTTGGGCGACCTGCCGCCCTGGCTGTGGCCGCAGCGGTGGCTGTCGGACCGGCCGGAACGGGCTGGGCTCCTGCTGCTGGGCTGCACCGGGCTGGTCGGCATGCCGCTGTTCTGGACCCTGCGCCGCCGCGCAGCGATGCGCCTGCGCGGACGGACGCCAAAGTCATGAGGCTCCTCCCGGTTCTCCCGCTGCTGGCGGGTCTCGCGGCGCCCGCGCAGGCGCAGGACGCGCCGACGGTGGCAGCTGCGGCCTCGCCGGCCGCCACGCCCAACCCGGCTGTGTCGCTGCTGGTGCGTCAGGGGCAGCGCTGGCTGGACCAGGGACGGCTGGAGCTTGCGATGTCGTCCGCGGAACGCGCCTTGTCGGCCGAGCCGCGCAACGCCGACGCCCTGGTGCTGGCCGCGCGGATCGAGGCGGTGCGCGGCAACGCGGCCGCCGCCGCCGCCTATGCTGCCCGGCTGCGCGCGGCGGGCGGCACCTCGGAGCAGCAGGGCGCGCTGGATGCCGAGCTGCGCGGCGCCACGGTTGACCGTGCGGCGGTCGAGGACGCGCGGCGCCTGGCGCGGGAAGGTCGGAGCGAGGACGCCGCCGCCCGGTACCGTGCCGCCTTCGGCGCCGGCAACCCGCCACCGGCTTACGCGCGGGAGTATTACCAGGTGCTGGCCGCGACGCCGGACGGGCGCGAGGCGGGCCAGACTGGCCTGGCGCGGCTCGCCGCCGCGCCCAACGCCGACGACCGGACCCTGCTGGCCCATGCGCAGGCGCTGACCGTCGCCCTCGCGACCCGCGCCGACGGGCTGCGCCGCCTTTCCGAGCTGGCCGGTCGGCCCAACGCCGCGCCGGAGGTGCAGCGGGCGTGGAAGGAGGCGCTCGGCTTCTACGGAAACGATCCGGCCGCCGCGCCGCAGCTTGAGGCATTCCTGCGTCGCTACCCCGATGACGCCGACATCAAGCGCCGGCTTGAGGCCGCCCGGGCTGCGCCCGCCGCCGGCCCCGGCGATGACCTGCGCCGCCGCGGCTTCACCGAGCTTGACGCCGGCGCATTGCGGGCCAGCGCGCAGCGGTTTGAGGCGGCGATGGCGTTGAACCCCGGGGATGCGGACGCGCTGGGCGGCCTGGGCATCGTGCGCCTCCGGGAGAACCGGCCAGCCGAGGCCCGAAGCCTTTTGGAACGCGCCGTCGCCGCCGACCCGGCACATGCCGGGCAGTGGCACCGCGCGTTGGACGGGGCCAGCTACACCCTTGAGCTGGCGGAGGCGCGCAGCCTGGTTCGCCGGGGCGACGCCGCGGGCGCTGACGCGGTCCTGCGCCGGGCCGCGAAGCGCGATGTCGAGGACGCCACCGACGCCGAAAGCCTGCTGGGCGAGGTGACGCTCCGCCGGGGCGAGTTCGCGGAGGCCGAGCAGCATTTCCGTGCCGCCCTTGCCCGCCGGCCCGGCTTCGCGCCGGCCGGCAGCGGGCTGAACCAGGCGCTGCGCGCGCAGGGACGGCCGGCCGAGGTGCCGGAACCACGGGTCCGGACTGCCGACCGCGGCGCGCCGGTGAACACGGAAGCGGCCCAGCTGCGGGTTGAGGCCTCCCGCACCGCCGACCCGGCAACGCAGGCCGCGCTGCTGCAGAGCGCCGTGGGACTGGCGCCAAACGACCCATGGACCCGGCTCGACCTGGCGCGTGCGCTGCGGCGGCAGGACCGGGATGCCGAAGGGCGCGCCCTGGTCGAGGAGCTGGCCGCGCGCAGCCCCTCCGCCGACAGCGCCTATGCCGCCGCTCTTCTGGCGCAGGAAAGCGGGCGGCCGGCGGACGCGGAGGCGTTCCTGGCCCGCATCCCGCCGCAGCACAGGACGCCGGACATGGCCCGTCTCGGCGCGCGTGTGCGCGCCCAAGCCGAGGTGAGTCGGGCAGCGGCCCTGCTGCCAACCGCGCCTGCCGAGGCGCGGCGACGTCTCCTGGCATTGGCGGGCCAGCCCGATCCCTCCGGCGGGACCGCCGCCGACGTGATCCGCGCCCTGGGCGACACCGGGGACCAGGTCGGCGCGATCGACGCGGCGAGGGTGGCCAGGGTGACCAACCAGGCGGCTCCTGCCCGCCTGGCGATCGCGGGCGCGTTGCTGGCCGTGGGCCAGGAAGCGGAAAGCGCCGCATTGGCGAGCCAGGTGGACCAGGCGGCCCTGACTCCCGCGCAGCGCCGGGACCTGGCGGCGCTGCAGACCAGCAGCGCCGTACGCGCGTCCGACCGGCTGAACGAGGCCGGGGACCAGGCAGCCGCGTTCGAGCGCCTGCGCCCCGCCCTGGCCAGCGGTGCGGGTTCGGACGCCGAACTGGCGCTCGCGCGCCTGTACCAGGGCGCGCGGCAACCGGCGGAGGCCATGCGCATCGCTGGAGCCGTGCTCGCCCGCGACCCCCGCAACTGGGTAGCACGACGCGGCGCCGTGGACGCGGCCATCGCGGCAGGGGACCGCCGCCAGGCCGAAGGGCTGGCTGCTGAAGGCCGGGCGGTGGCGCCCACCGACAGCCGCGCCACATTGTTGTCGGCCCGGGTGGCCCGGGCGTTCGGCAGCAACGCTCAGGCGCAGAACTTGTTGGAGCTTGCGGCCGTCCAGCGGCGGGAGGAGCTTGGGGACGCCGCCCCGGCCGCGACGGCCTATGCCCGCGGCCCCGCGAATCCCTTTCGGTCCGCCAGCGCCGCGGCGGCGCCCGCCGGGCCGGCGGCCCGTCCCGGCGACCCCGTGTCGCGGGAGATCGCCGAGCAGCTGACGATGGTGCGCAACGACGTGGCGCCGCGGGCGCTCGGCAGCGCCAGCGTGCGCGTGCGGTCGGGGACAGCGGGGCTGGACCAGCTGCAGGAGCTGTCGGCGACGGCGCAGGCCAGCTTTCAGGCGGGCAAGCTCGGCGGCCGGGTGACGGCGCGGGTCATGCCGGTGTTCCTGGACGCCGGCAAGCTGTCGAGCACGGGCGATGCCCCGTTACGGTTCGGCACCAACGCGCTGGCGGGCGCGCCGGCGTCCAGCTCCAGCACCGCCACGGCCGCGGGCGCGGGGCTGAACGTAGCGTATCAGCGGGGCGACTGGCTCGGCGCGGACATCGGCACGTCTCCGCTCGGCTTCCCGGTCACGAACCTGCTGGGCGGCGTCGAGATCGCGCCGAAGCTGACGGACGCGGTTCGCCTGCGTGTCCGCGGCGAGCGGCGGTCGGTGCTGGACAGCCTGCTGTCCTATGCCGGCGCCAAGGACAAGCCGACCGGGCAGACCTGGGGCGGCGTGACGCAGACCGGCGGGCGCGTGCAGTTGGAGTCCAGCCTCGGCGAGGGGGGCGTATACGTCGCAGGGGGCTACGCGGCCTATAACGGGCAGCACGTCGCGCGCAACGCGAAGGTCGAGGCGGGTGCCGGCTTCTCGTATCCCGTTTACAAGGACCGCGACGGCGAGCTGACAACCGGGCTCGACCTGATCTACTTCAAGTTCGACAATAACCAACGCGGCTTCGCGCTGGGCCAAGGCGGCTACTTCAGCCCGCAGAACTTCGTCGCCTTCAACGTTCCGCTGGACTACAGGAGCAAGCTCGGCGACCTCCGCTACCGGATTGGCGGCACGGTTGGCTATGCCAGCTTTCGCGAGGATGCGAGCCCGCTGTTTCCGAATGACCCCGGCCGCCAGGCCCAGGCGGAAGCAGCCACGCGGGTCAATCCGACCCTGCCCTCCCGCAACCAGGCGCAGACCAGCAACGGCGTCGTGGGCGGGGTGCGGGTGGACCTCGATTACCCGCTCAGCGACGCGCTGACGCTGAGCGGCAAGCTGCGTTACGACAAGGCGGCCAACTGGAACGAGACCCGGGTCAGCGTCCAGCTCGAGAGCCGGTTCTGATGCCGTCCCGCCGCGCGCTGATCGGCGCGGCGCTGGCCAGCCCGGCATGGCCGGCCAGCGCCGCGCCGGCCAGCGAATGGGATGTGTTCAAGGCGCGGTTTCTGCATCTGGACGGCCGCATCGTGGACACGGGCAACGGCGGCGTGTCCCACACCGAGGGGCAAGGCTGGGGACTGCTGTTCGCCGTTGCGTTCGACGACCGGGCGGCGTTCCAGGCGATCCTGGGTTGGACGACCGACACCCTGCGCCGCAGCCGGGATGCGCTGCACGCCTGGCGCTATGTGCCCGGCGAAGCCAAACCCGTGCCGGACGTGAACAATGCCACCGACGGCGACCTGTTCATCGCCATGGCCCTGTTCCGAGCGGCCCGGCGCTGGTCACATCCCGCTTACGCGGCCAGGGCGCGGGCAATCGCTCAGGATGTGCTGCGCCTGCTGGTGCGCCGCACCGGTTCGCGCACGCTGCTGCTGCCTGGCGAGCAGGGGTTCGAAACCCAGGACGCCTTCGTTGTCAATCCATCCTATTACGTGTTCCCGGCTTTGCAGGAACTCTCGGCCCACATGCGGGACCCGCTCTGGACGGTTGTGCAGTCGGATGGGTTGGCGCTGCTGCACGACGGCCGGTTCGGCCGCTGGATGCTGCCGCCGGACTGGCTACAGGTCTCCCGCGCAAGCGGGACGCTGGAACCGGCGGGCGGGTGGCCGCCGCGCTTTTCCTACGATGCGATCCGTGTGCCGCTTTACCTATCGTGGGCTGGGCGGACATCGACGGCCTTGGACGAGGCGTTCCGCGCATACTGGGCACAGCAGTTCCCCGAGCCGCCCGCCTGGGTGGATTTGGTGACGGGAGCGGTTGCGCCCTACGCCGCGCCGCCAGGGATGCGGGCAGTGGGCGAGCTTTCGCTTGCGCCGGTCGCCGTTCCCGACATACCGCCAACCTTCCCGTCCGCGGCAACGGCACCGGACTACTACTCGGCTGCCTTGACCTTGCTGGCCCGCATTGCCTGGCAAGAAAGCCATCGACCGAAATCATGAGCGCGATGGCACCGTAAACGGGGCAGACTCCCGGGCGGTCGGGCTGTGGTGACGGCCTGATACCTATAGCGGCGCGCAATGATGAACGGCTTGACGCGCAATAGAGGGTGGTTTCCGACGCAAGTTAGCTGAGACTGGAGGGGGTGTCTGGCTCACGTTGTTTGGGGTCTTGGCCACTCTCGATAATTATGCTGCGAGCAGGAACTTTCGTTCGAGCAGGTCGAGGTCGGCCCGGCCATACATCTGGCGCTTGAGGGTCTTCAGCCGGTTGATCTGTCCCTCGACGGGTCCGTTGCTCCAGTCCAGCGTCAGGGCGGCGCGCACGGCGTCGTAGTCGGCCGACAAGCGCTTGGCGAAGCGCTGCAGCTGCTGGACGGCGCCGTCGGCTGCGCGTTTCAGCCAAGGATCAAGGCGGTCCGGGGCACGGTCGCGCACCAGGGCCGTGAACGCTTCGGCAAGCCCGACTGCCGCGTCCAGGTT
Source organism: uncultured Acetobacteraceae bacterium (assembly GCA_964252005.1). Taxonomy (GTDB): domain Bacteria; phylum Pseudomonadota; class Alphaproteobacteria; order Acetobacterales; family Acetobacteraceae; genus CAHJXG01. The sequence continues at coordinate 14,275 of CAXULX010000072.1, forward strand.
AGGCGCCTGCTGCCGCATGCCGGCCAGCAACACCTGGTCCTCCTTGCTCCGCTTTTTCGCCCGGCGCAGCACGAGCCAGGTTGCCGCACGCGGCGTCAGCACCCGCCGCGGCGCTGCGGCCAGCACCGGCGGGGACTGCCAAGGCCGTTCACGCCCTGGCACGCCGCCCTCCGCGCACCGCAGGCGGTAGAGATACCGGGAGAGCGTGGCGTAGCTGCCCCGGTAGCCCTGCTGCCGCAGCTCACGGAACAGTCCGCGGCCGTCCCGGCGACCACTGTTCCAGTGCCCGAGCACGGCGTCCTGCCATGGGTCGAGCAGGCTGCGCCCGGCGTCGGCACGGCGCTCGCGTTCGGGGAATGCCTCGCGGCGCAGGTTGCGGAACACGCTCGCGCGGCTGATGCCGAGGTGGCGGGCGATCGCCTCCGCTGTCCACCCTTCGCCTTTCAGGCGCCAGACCTGCCCATGGGTGGCGCTGCGCCGCTCCCGGCGCCCTGCCGCCAGCTGCTGGACGCCTGGCGGCGGTTTGCTGGGCGGCACAGGACATGTGCCATTCTCTGCAGCCACAGCGTCATGGCGCCCCAGTTCGGTTGCATGCAGATCCTTCGCGTGCGTGGTGAACACCACTTCCAGCGTTTCCGCCAGGTTCTGCAGCAGGTGGAGGCGGTCTGCGACCTGAACCGCCCCGGGCGCACCATCGCGGGCGCCCTTGGCATAAGCGCCGCCCCGGTCGCGCGAGATCACCTCGACGCCAGGGTGCTCGCGCAGCCATGTTGCCAACGTGTCCGCCTCCCGATCCGGCAGCAGCGCCACCGGGCGGCCCCGTTCGAGGTCGATCAGCACGGTGCCATAGGTCTGCCGCTTGCGCAGTGCCCGGTCATCCACGCCAAGGACGGACGGCGTCGGAGGGGTGGGCAACGGCGCCTGCCGGACCAGGCGTAGCAGGGTGTTGCAACTTGCGGCCAGCCCGAGCTTGCGGCCAAGGCGCGTGCCGGCGGCACCTCCGAGCGCCAGGCCCACAGCCGTCGGCCGCCCGGCAAGGCGCACTGTCCTGCGCGCCCAGGGCGCCGCGACGTCGGGCAGGCGTTCGGCGAAAATGTGGCGCTTGCACCTTGTGTCGTCGCAGAACAAGCGCCTGACGCTCAGCAGGACGGTGACGGCATGCTCGCCCCAGGGCAGGTCGGCGGGCGTCCGCTGGTAACGGCTGTGAACGCGCTTGGACCGCCTGCCGCACAGCGGGCAGCGCGCCGTTGCAGCGTGCGCACAAAGGTTGATGGTGAGGGCGGATTGGGCAGGCTCAAGCGCCCAGGTTTCGAGCCGAACATGGGTCGCGTCCGGCAACAAGCATGATACTGCTACGGAAATAGGGCCGGAGCGTCACCGATAGTAGAACGCCAGCATCACATTTCCTCTCTATGATGGTGCGCGCCCCGCGCGCGGTTGATCTGCTGGCGAATTCTCTGCGGCGTTTTGGCGCTGGAACCTGGGGGCGAGGCGCTGGTAGACGGCAATGTCGCGATATTT
>CAXULX010000073.1:0-15743 GCA_964252005.1 uncultured Acetobacteraceae bacterium
AACGAGCATCTTTGTCTGACCAAAGTGCAGATTGGTCAGACGATGCTCTAGGCTGCTTGCTGCCGAAGGTAGGCATGCACGAACTCGGGCAGATGGCTGCCGAGCCAGTCGCCCATCTCCTGCTCCTCCTTCATCGACTGCTCCAGCACCGCGCGGTCCTCCGCGGCGCCCGCCGCCTCCGCCAGGGTAAGCAGCACCTTGTATGAGCTGATCTCGTAGGCCTTGAAGCCGATGGCTGCGAGGACGTTCTTCAGCACCTCGTCGTCTGCCCCGAGATGGGCGAAGCCGGCCACGGTGGCGACCGCGCCGGTCACCGCTTCCTTCGCGATCGACTTGCTGGTGCCGTGTTTCTCCAGCAGGCTGTCCAACCGGGCGGCCTGGGTGGTCGAGCGCTCCATCTCCTGCTGCATCTTCGCGTGCAGTTCGGGATAGGGCTCCATCCGGCTCAGCTCGTTCTTGACGGTCCCGATCGCCTGGGTCTCGACGGCGTGCTGGTTGCGCAGACCGGTCAGATAGACGTCCATGACCGCGTTTGATCCACTCATGTCGTGCTCCATTTGTAATTGCGGCTCAACGTCGCTTTTACATGGCAGGTTGCAGCAGGCCCCATCAGGATAGATTGAACTTGTCATCGGACACTATCGCCACATCTACAACTGTCCCGAAACGAGGGGTTGCCATCGTCGGCGCCTCGGCCCGATACGAACCGTTCCTTCCGGCCCGCGTCCGGTGCCTGCATCCGAAGCGATTACCTTGACCTCGGCCCTGGACCCGCAGGGCCCGGTGACGATGTCGCTCAGGCCATTGTCGACGACGATCCCTACACATCCGGGTAGTCCGGCAACAACTGCGCCATGGCGGGCCAGAGGATCGTATCGGCCGCGTGCTCACCTGCCGTGATGTGGTGCGGGTCAGCAGCCGCAGGCCAAGCCGCGCCTTGAGCCCGCGGATGGCCTGGCTCAGCGCCGATTGGGAAGCCGCAAGCCGTGCCGCAGCCAGGGTAAAGCTCCGCTCCCTCGCGACCGCAAGGAAGGCGAGGAGGTCGTTGAGGTCCGCCCGGGGTATTCAGAAGGCCTGCTTATAGGTTCATGCGGGTTCTCCCGCCTAATCGCCGGCTGCCGCACGTATCACATCGAGCAATACCGGCGCTGACCCCTGGGATTGGACGGACCGTATCGCAAGCGTCCCAGGAAGCAGGCCACCCGCGAAGGAAACAGCCATGAAGAACGTAGTCGTCGTCATCGGACCCGGCCAGATCGGCCAGGCTATTGCGCGCCGGGTCGGCGTCGGCAAGCATGTCCTGCTGGCGGACATGCGGCAGGAGAACGCCGATGCGGCAGCCGAGGTCCTGGGGAACGCCGGATACAACGTGAGCACAGCCATGGTGGACGTGTCCTCGCGCGAGGCGGTGCAGGCCCTCGTCCAGGACGCGACGGCTCTGGGCGAGGTCAGCGGACTGATCCATGCCGCCGGGGTCTCCCCCTCGCAGGCGCCGCCGGCAACGATCCTCAAGGTAGACCTGTATGGCACGGCCCTCGTGCTGGAGGAGTTCGGCAACGTCATCGCCCGCGGTGGCGCAGGCGTCGTCATCGCGTCGCAGTCCGGGCACCGCCTTCCCTCGCTTGCCGTCGAACAGAACAAGGCGTTGGCCACGACGCCCGTTGAAGGGTTGCTCGGCCTTCCTTTCCTCCAGCCCGACCAGGTGACGGACGCCCTGCACGCCTACCAGCTCTCCAAGCGCGGCAACTCGCTGCGCGTCATGGCCGAGGCGGTACGCTGGGGCAAGCGCGGCGCCCGGGTCAACACGATCAGCCCGGGCATCATCATCACCCCGCTCGCAAAGGACGAGCTGACCGGGCCGCGCGGCGCAGGCTACCGGCGCATGATCGAGGCGTCCGCCGCAGGCCGCGCCGGCACCCCGGACGAGGTGGGAACGGTCGGCGCGCTGCTCATGGGCGCGGACGGCGGGTTCATCACCGGCAGCGACTTCCTGATGGATGGCGGTGTGACCGCTGCCTATTGGTATGGCGAACTCGCCCCGCAATGAGCGCACCGCACGCCGGGCGGAGCAGGCCGCTTCTGCAGCCGCATCTGCAGGCGAAGGCCGACCGCTGAGCGGCCTTCCAGCGGCCCGGCCCCTGGCTGACCCGCTCGGCACCAGCGCTCGGCGTCTGCATGACGTTCGGGCCGGGTGCTAAAGCACCGATCCGGCGCTCAGCATCCCCCCACGTCGCACAAGACGCTCGAAGGCACTGGTGGTGCGAAGCTGACGGTTCTCTCCGTCGACTTCGCACCACTAGAATGACCCGACGAAGTAGTTGCGGCCCTTACGTAAATGCGCCCCTGACTAAGTTGTTTGCGGCTCGGAATGTAAAACCGGTTATAAGCGTGCCAGTTATCATCAGGAGATGTAAAACAGTCAAAGTGCCGTACCATTGCCAGGCACCAAGAGATGCACAGAAGAACGACGTCCACATGGCGCTTAGAAAAAAAGATATCTGATATCGTTGAGGTCTAGGTAATTTCCGCAAAGGATTTAAGTTCATATCCATGATAGCGCCGAAAGTTTTGATCATTCTCTAAAATCTTTTTACATAGAAAAGCATTTCTCTACGGGACTAGAGCTGTGGTGATTTCGGCAATGTCAATGATGATTGTCTCTTTTTATAAATATGACACCAGCATTGTCATCGCGTGCGCTCAAAGGGAGGCTGATCTCCCGGCAACCCGTCGATATGCAAACCCCGATATGTTCCATGCACTCGATGGCACAGCCATCAAAGGGGAACGGTTCCACCCAGGCAGTTGGTAAGCTCCGGGAGCTGACATACGCATTCCAGCCTAACTGAGGGGGACAGCGGCTCGATCCGCATTCCGGCCGGCGCCGTCTCCGGATCGGCGTCTCGACGCTGAACGACTACGGCCGCCGACGGCCGCGCGGAGATGCGCTCACAGCGCGTCCGGCTGCTGCCTGAGACGGTTGGGCAGCAGGGCGCCGCCGGCTTCCAGCACCGGATACGCAGCGGCTGCGACGAGGTGCGTGTTGACCCGCTTGAGGTCGCGCAGCACGTCCAGATACAACGCGCCGCTCCCGGCATCCGCGGCCTGCCCCTCCCGCACCCGCGCGAAATGCGCCGACACCGCCTGCGTCTCCAAGTCGCGGAATGCCTCCTTCTCCGTTGCCAGCGTGCGGGCCGCGCCGCCATCCTCGGTCATGAACACGGCGCCGGCCGTGCGCAGGTTGGCCGACAGCCGGTCGAACACTCGGGACAGCTCGGCGCGATCCTGCGGACCGAACGCAAGTCCGCGCTTCAGCCGCTTTGCCGCCAGCGCCATGACGTTGCGGTCCAGCACGTCGCCCGCGTGCTCGATGTTGGTCGTGAACGCCAGGATCTGCGACAGCCGGTGGTGGTCGGCCTGCGACAGGTCGTCGGGGTCGAGGCCGGTGACGTAGGACCTGATGGCCGCGTTCAGCCGGTCGAGCACGTCGTCCAGGCGCCGGGTCTCGCCGACCTGCTTGCGGTCGTCGCCGTCCAGCGCGCCCCATGCGCTGCGCAGCATGACGTCCAGCACGTCCGCCATCCGCAGCGCCTCGCGCGCCGCCCCGGCCAGGGCGATGGTCGGCGCCTCCCGCGCGGCCTCGGCGAGATACAGCGGCTGGGACGGGTCGGCGGCGTTGACCCGGTCCGGCAGCCAGCGCCGCAGCAGCCCGGCGAACGGACCCAGCACCGGCAGGAACAGCAGGGCGAGCGCCAGGTTGAAGCCGGTGTGGAAGTCGGCGAGCGCGCGCGCCGGGTCGGGCTCGATGGTGACCAGCCATGGCCCGATCCAGTTCAGCGTCGCCAGCGCCAGCCCGACGCCGACCAGCCGGTTGACCAGGTTCCCCACCGGCAACCGCCGCCCGGCGCCCCCATCGCCAGCCGCACCCTCGAGCAGCGGGTTGATCGCAGTGCCCAGGTTGGCGCCGAGCACCAGGGCAAAGGCGGCGTGCGGCGGCACCACGCCCTTGGCCGCCAGCGTCATCACCAGCAGCACGACCGCGACGCTGGAGTGCGCCGCCCAGGTCAGCGCGGCGGCGAGCAGGACGGCGATCAGCGGCTCGGTCGCGATGCTGCCCATCAGCAGCCGCAGGCTGGGCACGTCCTCGTACGGCGTCACCAGCTCCAGCAGCTGATGCAGCGCCAGCATCATGAGGCCGAGGCCGATCAGCACCCGGCCGAGATCCCGCGTCCGCGTCTCCCCGCCGCGGCGAAACATCATGACCCCGGCCAGCAGGCCCAACGAGGCGACGCGCGACACGTCGAAGGACAGCACCTGCACGATCAGCGTGGTGCCGACGTTGGCGCCCAGCATGGCCGCCAGCGCCGGCACCAGGTCCACCAGCCCCGCCGCCGCGAACGAGGAAACCATCAGCCCGGTCGCGGTGCTGCTCTGCAACACGGCCGTCGTCGCCAGTCCGGCGAGGAAGGCCTTGGGCCGGCTGCCCAGCGCCACGCCCAGCACCCGGCGCAGCCCGGCCCCGAAGGCGCGCTGGATGCCGGTCTGCACCATGTGCACGCCCCAGAGCAGCAATGCGATTGCCCCGGCGAGGTCGATCAGCGTCAGCGTCGATGCCATCGCGTGATCTTCCGACGCCCCCTACCCAGGCGCAAGCAGGCGTTGTAACAAAACATTCATAAAGCGCGGCGCCGATAGGTGTGCGAGTCCTCGGCCCGAGTGTCAGCGGCGCTTGCCGGGGCGGCATCGGCATGGGCACGACAGCAGACAGCCGGACAGAACAGGGGAGATTGTAAACACGGGCATGGCGAAGGCACCGAAAAAGCAGCAGCGGCCTCCTGCGGTCAGGCCGGACAATGCTCCGGCCGGCACCGGGCGCGTCATTCGACCCACGGGCCTGGCTGACGTGGCTGCGGCCGTGCAGGCCGGCAACAAGGCGAAGCCGCTGCGGAAGGTGGCACCCAAACGGGCAAAAAGCGTCAAGGCGCCCAAGAAAAGAAAGCAGCGCGTCTTGGCTGCGGCGCCGCTGGGCGTCCTGGCGGCAAGCGGGCACGAGGACCGGCTTGCACGCCTGGCCCGGGCGATCCAGGCGGTACGCGCCGGCGAACACATCAGCCCGCGCACGGCCAAGCTGTTGGCAGGCGGTGTGCCGAAGATGGCGCAAAAACTGATCGAGGAGGCCGCCGAAACCGCGATCGACGCGGTGCGGGAGGAGCGGACCGGGTTCGTCAACGAGAGCGCGGACCTGCTGTATAACCTCGTCGTGCTGTGGTCCGCGCTGGGCGTGGCGCCGGACGAGGTCTGGGCCGAGATGGACCGGCGCGAGGCCCTGCTTGGCATGGCGGAGAAGCTGCCCAAGACGGACGAGGCTGCCGGATGAGCAAACGCCGTTCCGCCCCGCTCGCCATCGCCCCGCCTGCCATCGCCGCGTCCAAGCCATGGCGGTGAAGCCCAAACGTTCGAACGTCCTGCTGCGGGCGTTCCGCTCCTTGATGCCGCAGGACGAGAAGTTCATCGAGCGGTTCTGCGCGCACTCGCGGCTGATCGTGCCGGCGGCGGAGGCGTTCCGCGCCCTGATGTCCGGCGACGGCCGCGCCGAGCAGCACGCGGCCGAGATCGGCCGGCTGGAGGAGGCCGCCGACCAGGTCACGCGCGACACCGTGCTGGCGATCCACCGCACCTTCGTGACCCCGTTCGACCGCTCGCAGATCCTCGACCTGATCACCGCGCTCGACGACACCATCGACCTGATGAAGGACACCGGGCGGCGCATGGTGCGCTATGGCGTCGGCTTCACGCCGGAGATGCTGGGCATGGCCGACTGCGCCGTGCGAGCCGCGACCGAGCTGCGCGACGGCATGCCGCTGCTGGGTGCCATCGACCGCAGCGTGGACCGCCTGAACGCGATGTCGGTGGCCGTCCGCCGCATCGAGGGCGAGGCGGACGAGCTGCTGGACCGCGGCCTGCGCACCCTGTTCGCCAGCGACAGCTCGCCGGGCTACAAGCTGACGGTCGAGAAGGTCTATGACCTGGTCGAGGCCGTGGTCGATCGCTGCGAGGACGTCGTGGACGTGATCGACGGCATCGTCGTCGAACAGGTCTGAGGACGCCCGCGCATGAGCAGTTTCCTTGTCGGCACGCCGGTGCTTGTCGGCTTGATCGCCACGGCCCTGCTGTTCGACTTCCTCAACGGGCTGCACGACAGCGCCAACTCGATCGCCACCGTCGTCGCCACCCGGGTCTTGCGGCCGTTCACCGCCGTGCTGTGGGCGGCGTTCTTCAACTTCATCGCCTTCACCGTGTTCGGCCTGCACGTCGCGCAGACGATCAGCGGCGGCGTGGTCAACGCCGGCATCGTCGATCCGCTGGTCATCTTCGGCGCCCTGTCCGGCGCCATCGTCTGGAACGTGGCCACCTGGTGGCTCGGCATCCCGTCCAGCAGCAGCCACGCTCTGGTCGGCGGGCTGGTCGGCGCCGCGGTCGCCAAGGCGGGCTGGACGGCCGTGCTCTGGCATGGCCTGGGGACGATCGGCGCGGCCATCGTGCTTTCGCCATTGACCGGGCTGGCGATGGCGATGGCGCTGGTGCTGGCGGTCTCCTGGCTGGCAGTCCGCTCCACGCCGTTCGCGGTCGACCGCCGGTTCCGCGTGCTGCAGTTCGTGTCGTCCTCGCTGCTGAGCCTCGCCCACGGCGGCAACGACGCGCAGAAGACGATGGGGATCATCACCGTCCTGCTGTATTCGCAGGGCCTGCTCACCGGCGGCTTCCAGGTGCCGTTCTGGGTGGTGCTGAGCTGCCAGGGCGCCATGGCGCTCGGCACGCTGTGCGGCGGCTGGCGCATCGTACGCACCGTCGGCTCGCGCATCACCCATCTCACCCCGATGCAGGGCTTCTGCGCCGAGACCGGCGGGGCGGTCGCGCTGTTCGGGGCGACCTGGCTTGGCATCCCCGTGTCGACGACGCACACGATCACCGGGTCGATCGTCGGCGTGGGCGCTGCCCGGCGCGCATCGGCCGTGCGCTGGGGCGTCGCCCGCAGCATCGTCGTGGCCTGGGGCGTCACCCTGCCGGCCTCGGCGCTGGTGGCGGCGCTGTGCTACCGGCTGGGGGCGGCTTGCTTTCTGTGATCCCGACGCAAACTGGTCGACGACATCCCAGGCATGTCCGATCGTGTTCGGAAACGCGGCTGCGGCTTGAAATGCCGGGCGAAGTACTGTGTCCGATTGTTGGGAGGACCGCCATGCGCTCCAGAGCTATGATCAAACTGACGGGACTGGCGCTCGCGCTCCTCTGCGCGCTGGCGCCGCATCGTGCTCCCGCCCAGTCCATGGCCAACATGGCCGCCCTGCAGGGGTTGGCGCCGGTCAGCGTGCTGCCCAACACCGCGGCGGGCCGGGCAGCCTTGGCGGCAAACCTGAGCGTCACCGGGGCCATCCAGGCCGGCTCCCTCAGGCAGCCGACCCTGTTGCCGTTCCCGGCTCAGCAGCAGCAAGCGCTTCGGGATGCGTTCATCACCAGCGGGAACGCCACCGAACTCGCCGACGCCCTGGGAACGCGGCTCGGCTCCGTTTACCAGTCGCTGGCCCGCTACAACGGTCCCGGGAAGTTCACGAGCGTCTCTCCGGCGGTCGCGAGCCTGTTCGCCTACACCAACGAGACCACCGCCTCGGACTCCAATTTCGGGAAGTACTTCTTTGCCAACGGGACCGCCGATGGCAAGACGCCCGTCTCGGACCCGGCGGCGGCGATCCTCGCGTCGAACGGCGGCGTCACCGACGTCTTCGGCAAGGCCTATGGCCGCGTAGCCGGCAGCGCCGGTGCCGACGCCTATGGCAACTCCCGGCCGTTCCAGACCGAGCCGAGCCTGACCCCGATCATCGGCCTAGACTACTTCGAAGCGCCGTCCAGCAACGCCGCCTTCCTCAGCGGGCCGTCGCAGGACCTGACGGACAGCCCCTCGTTCCCCAGCGGCCATGCCACCTACGGCACCATGGAGTCCGTGCTCCTCGCCATCCTGGTGCCGGGGCGCTACCAGCAGGAGATCACCCGCGCCGCCGAGTATGGCAACGACCGCGTCATCCTCGGCGCCCACTACGCGATGGACGTGATCGCCGGGCGGACCTTGGCGCTGCACGACGTCGCGCATCTGCTCGCCAACGACCCGGCCTACGTGGGGCAGCCCAAGAACCGCACCGCCGTCATCACCGACTACCAGGCGGCCCTGGCAGCCGCCCGGGCAGACCTGACCGCAGCCTTGCAGTCGGGCTGCGGCGGCACGATCGCCATCTGCGCCGCAGAGGACACCAGCCGGTTCAGCGACGCCGCAGCAAACGAGGCTTTTTATGAGGCCACCCAGACCTACGGCCTGCCGGTGGTCTATCCAAGCACCGCCGGCACGATCGAGGACGTGGGCAAGGTCGCCCCGGAGGCAGGATACCTTTTGACGGCCGCCTTTCCCCATCTGACGTTGATGGAGGCCAACGATATCCTGACCTCGACCGAGGGGCCTGGCGGCGGATTCCTTGATAACGGTTCTGCGTTCGGACTCTACTCGCGCCTCAACCTCTATGCGGCGGCAAAAAGGGCAGCGAGGCCCGCACTCTCCAGGTGACATCGCGGCCGGCCTGGTCGGGCCGACAACCTTGCGCGGGCCGCCCATCCTCTGCACCGACACACCCGGCCAGCGGTTCACGGGACCCATAAACCTCGGGGAACATGGACAGCCCCGCTTTGGCGGACGTAGGCTATGCAAGGCTTTGGACCATCTGGCACCGCCGCCTGGTGCCCGTCCAGGGAACGGCCGTTTGGGGCAGGGGCTACGCATGACGTCACGCCCGGCGATGACCCGGACCGGATGAGCGCCTGGCTCCTCTCACGACGGAGGCAGGGCGGCACGTTGCTGGCCCTGGTGCTGCTCGTCCTGCGCCTGGCCGTCCCTGCATACTCCATGCCGACCGCCAGCCTGGTCCCGGAGGCTGGCCTTGCCGGGTTGCTGGGTGAGGTGCCCATCTGCCATGCCGACGCCGGGCCGGCGCCAGCCGTACCGGAGCCAGGAGGCCGGCCGGCCATCCCTGTGCACGACTGCGCGCTCTGCCCCGTGTGCCAGCTCGTTGCCGCTCCGGCGCTGCTGCCTGCGGCGTCGTGGATGCCGAACCCCTTGCAGGCTGGTGCAGTTCAGGTCGCGCTGCCGCCGCCGTCCACCGGGCCGCCGCAACCCGGGCGCTACGCCGCCCGCCCCCGGGGACCCCCCGCCTCCGTCGTCTGACCTGCCTGCTCGCAGCCATGCCCGCTTGGCCCGGCTGTCCCTGCGCATTCCGACCGGAGAACACCTATGCACCCCGATCCGCGGCTGAGCCGCCGTTCCGCCCTGGCCGCACGTCCTGCCCGTATCCCTCAGTCTCCCACCGGGACAACCAGCATGCGCCCTCTCCTGACCGCACTCGCACTCGTCGTCATCCTCGCCCTCGGTGGTCACGCGGGCGACGCACAGGCCCATGCCCATCTCCGCACCGCGACGCCGGCATCGGGGGGCATCGTCCAGGCGTCCCCGCCCGAGGTCGCCATCACCTTCACCGAGGGCGTCGAGCCGCGCTTCAGCACCATCGAGGTGCATGATGCCGCGGGCAAGCGCGTGGACAAGGACGATGTCCGCACGACACCCGCCGACAACAAGGTCCTCCGCGTCGGCGTGCCCCAGCTTGCCCCAGGCACCTACACCGTGACCTGGCGCGTGACGGCGGTGGACACGCACAGGACCGAGGGGACGTTCCAGTTCACCATCAGGCCCTGAGCACCCGGTGGACGGTTTCGGGATCGAGGGCGGGCTTCCGCTTGCGCTGGCACGCGGCGCCGCGGTGGCGGCGCTGCTGTCTGCGTTCGGCAGCCTGGTGTTCCAGGCTGCCGTGCTGCCGAAGGTCACGGCCCGGACGCCGCCGACGCCCGGGACTGCCGCGTCCCTGGCCCGGCTGACCCGGGGCAGCCTGTTGGCCGCAGCAGCCCTGCTGCCGGTCTGGGGCCTGCTGCAGTCCGCCGACCTGGCCGACGCGGGACACGACCTTGGCCGGGCGCTGGCCGCCGTGCCGGCCGTGCTGGGCGGCACCGTGTTCGGCCGGGTGCTGCTGGCGCAGGTCGTGGCCGTTTCCGCCGCGGCCCTGATCGTGCGGCGGCACCCCCGGGCGGCCCTGGGCCTGGCAGCCCTGGCCCTGCTGCTGCAGGCCGGGCACGGCCACGCCCTGTCGATGCACGACGGCCCCAGCCTGCTGCTGTTCGCCGGCCTCGTGCATCTCGTGGCGGCAGGCGCCTGGATCGGCGGGCTGTGGCCGCTGCTCATGGTGGTTCGGGGCATGCCGCCGCGGGCGGGCGCCCTGGCCGCCCGATGGTTCTCGCCACTTGGCAAAGCCTGCGTCACCGGCATGGCGGGGTCCGCTGCCGTCCAGTTCACCCTGCTCGTCGGCAGCCTGCCCGGCCTGGTGGGCACGCCCTACGGCTGGGTGGCGGCTGGCAAGCTCGCCTTGCTGGGCGTGCTGTTCGCCTTTGCGGTCGCCAACCGCTACTGGCTGGCGCCGGCGCTGGCCGGGGCGGCGCCTGAGGTGGCACGGCGTCGCCTGCTGCGCGCCATCGCCGTGCAGACCGGGTTCGGCCTGCTGACCGTGCTGGCTGCCGGCGTCCTGTCCAGCCTGCCCCCGGCAATACACGAGCAACCGGGCTGGCCGTTTCCGCTGCGGCCCAGCCTGGCGACCATGGCGGATGCGGACCTGGCCGCGGAGGCCTGGCGGGGCGCGGCCATGCTCGCCGGGGCAGCCTGCGTGCCGCTGGCGCTGTTATGGCGTCCCATGCGCCGCCGGGTCCCGCTGGCTGGAACGCTCGCGTTGGCGGGCGTCCTGGCCTGGCTTGGCGGGCCGCATCTGTCCTTCCTGCTCGTGGAGGCGTATCCGAGCAGCTACTACACGTCCCCAGCCGGCTTTGCCGCCCGGTCCATCGTCCAGGGCGCCGCGCTGTATCCGCAGCACTGCGCGGGCTGCCATGGCACGCAGGGCCGCGGCGATGGCCCGGATGGCCGGGGCCTGCCGGTGCCGCCCGCCGATCTTACCGCGGCGCACCTGTGGGAGCACCGGGACGGCGAGCTGTTCTGGTGGCTCCTGCACGGGATGGCGGCGCCGGACGGCACCCAGGTGATGCCAGGGTCCGCCGGCGTGCTGTCCGACGACCAGCGATGGGCGCTGATCGACGTGGTCCGCGCCCGCAACGCCGGCCTGGCGCTGCAGGCGTCGGGCGCTTGGCCGCAGCCGGTCGCGCTGCCCGGCTTCAGCCTGGCGTGCCCGGGCCAGGATGCCCTGGCGACCGGCGACCTCCGCGGCCGCGTGCTGTATCTCGTTGCGACCCAGCCAGGCGTCCCCCCGCCGGTGATGGCCGCAGGCCGCGCGTTGCCGATTATGCTGGCCAGGGACGCGCCTGGGCCTCACGCCGCGGTGTGCACATCAGCCGACGACGCGGCCTGGGATGCACTGGCCGTGGTCACAGGCCAGCCCAGGGACGGGTTCGCCGGCTCCAGGATGCTGGTGGACGCCAGCGGCTGGATGCGCGCGTTCAAGGCGCCGGCTGAGGCTGCGACCTGGGACGACCCTGGCGCCCTCGCCGCAGCCGTCGAGGCCATCGCCGTGCCGATCCAGGCCGCCGAAGGAGCAGCGCACCAGGGCCACTGACCAGGTCCTGGTAGGCCGCATGGGCTTTTCGTGCCTAGGCAACCCTGCGCCGCATGGACGGCGACATGGCCTATGTGACGTCCTGAGTACACCGCGAGCCGGTCCTCACCCATTCGTCCGTCCATGGAGCAGAGTTCCCCGTGCTGATCAGCTACATGCACATAAGCAAGGCGGATGGCGAGGGGCTGCTCGGGCACCGGGCACGGCGGTCGCGGGCAGCGGCAGCCAGGCTCGCCACACCTGAGCGGGGCAGCGCATGAACGGCGGCGAGGCACCGCCGCCCGGACTGCCGGCCGGCAAGGAGGCGGAGGTGCGGGCGAGCTTCATGCGCCAGGGCCCGATGCGCAGCATCGGGGCGGCGCTGGTCGCCTTGGCCCCAGGCCGCTGTACGATCGAGCTGCCGTTCTCGGACACCGTCGGCCAGCAGCACGGCTTCTTCCACGGCGGCATCATCGGCGCCCGTGCTGCGAGCCGGGCGCTCAGTTTCGGTCACGCGCGTGGACGTGCACGTGCTCGCCAACAGCCGGCACGTGCTCTGCGCGGCCCTTCAGCAGAGCATCGTGCGTGCCAGCGGCGCAGGGTTCGCCGCGTGACCAGGTGCAGGAGCGCGCGAGTCGGACGTCAGGAACCTTCGCCGGTCGCCATGGCACCCGTGCTCGCCATTCAGGCGCCGAACCGGGCGCGGTAGTCCTGCGGCGTTGCCGCCAGCAGGCGAAGGAAGCCGCGGCGCATCGTTTCCTCGGAGCCGAAGCCACACCGCTGCGCAATGCGCTTCACCGGCAACCGCGACTCCGCAAGCAGCCGCCGCGCCGCCTCGACGCGCAGCCGTTCGACGGCGCGGGCAGGCGTCTGGCCCGTTGCCGCCACGTAGCGGCGGCTGAAGCTGCGCTCGCTCATCCCGGCCTCGCCCGCCAGCACCTGCAGCGAGAGGTCCCCGGGCAGGTGCGCGGCGATCCAGCCATGCAGCGCGTCGAACCGGTCGTCCTCGCCTTGCAGGGCCAGCGTGGCGCTGAACTGGGCCTGTCCGCCGGGCCGTTTCAGGAAGACGACCAGGTAGCGCGCCACCGCCAGCGCCACCGCCCGGCCCAGATCCTGCTCGACCAGGGCCAGCGCCAGGTCGATGCCGGCCGTGACGCCGGCCGAGGTCCAGGCCGGGCCGTCGTGGACGAAGATCGGATCGGGCTCGACCTGCACCGCCGGGAAGCGCCGGGCCAGCTCGGCGCAGAGCGACCAATGCGTCGCCGCCCGGCGCCCGTCCAGCATCCCCGCCGTCGCCAGCAGGAAGGCTCCGGTGCAGACGGAGGCGAAGCGGCGGCTTTCGAGCGCCCGGCCGCGCACCCACTCCACCAGCGCCGGGTCTGCCGCGGCGGCCTCGACGCCCGGTCCGCCGGCGACGATCAGCGTGTCCAGCGCTGCGCCAAGCGGCGGAAGCGGTGCAACCAGCAGCCCCAACCCGGCCGATGCGGAGACGACGCCGCCAGCCTTGGAGACCACCCTGAGCGCATAAGGCGGCACGCCGCCGCTTGCGAGATCGGGCGGCATGCCGCCTGCGAGATCGTTTGCCGAGGCGAAAACCTGCAACGGACCGGCCACGTCCAGCATCTGCACCTGCGGATAGGCGAGCACTTCGACGACACGGGACGAGATTGGCGAAGATCGAGGGTTGTTTGGCATTTTTGCCAGACGCTGCGGCAGTAGTGTCCGCCTGTCAATCCGCCCGCACGGAGACCGCCATGATGCCGCCCCACACCCCCCTCGAACCCGACACCCATCTCGAAATCGGCTCCCTCCTGTTCGAGGGATTGGATCAGATCGACCTCACCGGACCGTTCGAGGTGCTGTCGCGCATCCCGAACTCGACCTATCGCCTCTATGGCAAGACCGCCGACACCGTCCGGGACCTGAAGGGATTGCGCCTGACGCCCGATGCGGCGCTGGCCGATGCGCCGCGGCTCGACGTGCTGCATGTGCCCGGCGGCTTCGGGCAGGAGGCGCTGATGGAGGACGACGCGGTGCTCGCCTGGCTCCGCCAGCAGGCGGCAGGCGCCCGCAGCGTGTTCTCCGTGTGCACCGGCGCCCTGATTTGCGGCGCGGCGGGATTGTTGCGGGGCCGCCGGGCGACGACGCACTGGGCCTCGTTCCACCTGCTGCCGTTCTTCGGGGCGATCCCGGTGAACGAGCGGGTCGTGGTGGACGGCAACTGGGTGTTCGCCGCCGGCGTCACCGCCGGGATCGACGGTGCCTTGCGCCTCGCCGCCGAACTCCGCGGCCCCGCCGTGGCCCAGGCGATCCAGCTCCAGATGGTCTATGCGCCGGAGCCGCCCTTCAGCAGCGGCACGCCCGAGACCGCGCCGCCGGCGATCCTGGCGCAGGCCCGGCACGCGCTGCAGGGCATCACCACGCTGCGGGAGGCCACCGCCCGCCGTGTCGCCGCCCGGCTGGGCATCGACGTCCCGCACGCCGCGGCCGAATAGCCTGCACACACGCTTTCAACCGAGGAGCCGAGCATGACCACCATCACCTTCACCAAGGCTGAACCGCCGGCCTGGCTGCTGGCCATGTGGAAGGAGATCGACGACAAGACCTTCGGCCAGGGTTTCGACTGCTTCGCCGAGGACGCCGTCTGCAACCTCGGCGTGGCCGACTGGCACGGGCGCGAGGCGATCCGGCAGAACCTGCGCGACTTCATCGACAAGGGCTTCACCGCCCACCATGACGTTGTCGAATACCTGGACAGTCCGCTGCTCAAGGTGTTCCACGGCAAGGTCCGCATGACCTTCGACGACCCGGCCATGGCGCCGGTCCGGCCCTCGATGGCGCATTTCTTCTACATGGACGACAAGGACCCCACCAAGGTCAGAAGATGGATCGGCGCGGTCGGCCCCACCGGCTTCTGACATCTTCGCTGGCCCGCAACGGGCGGTGACCGACCGGGCGCGGGCATGACGGCCGCACCCGGCCGCCGTCCTATGCCGGCAGGACGAACGGGGCGGCCTTCGTCTCGTAGTCCGGGTAGCCGAAGGTGGCGCGGAAGTCGGCGGGCGACATGCTGCCCTCCAGCTCCGATTTGCCGGCGAGCAGGGCCGCAAGCCCGGCCTGGATGGCAGCGGCGGCCGGGGCGAGCAGAGCGGTCGGGAAGGTGCCGATCTTCAGGCCCAGCTCGGCCGCACGCGCCTGGGTCGGGGTCTCCCGCGGTGCGCCGGGCGAGAGCACGGCGAACGAGGCACGGCCGTTCGCGGCGGCCACCGCCCGCCGGATCTCCGCCTCGTCGGCCGGCGAGTCCAGGAACAGGATGTCCGCACCCTCCTCGACGAACATCTCGATCCGTGCCACGGCCTCGTCGATGCCCTGGGTCGGCCGGCAGTCCGTGCGCGCCATCACCAGGATGCCGGAGTCCTTGGCGGCCTCCACTGCGGCGCGGACCTTCATGCGGGCCTCCTCCCGCGGCAGACAGGGTTTGCCGGCCGCCGTGAGCGCCCTCGGCGTCACCTTGTCCTCGATCAGGATGGCCGCGGCGCCTACCCGGCCATACGCGCGAACGGTGCGCTGCACGTTCATGGCGTTGCCGTAGCCGTGGTCGCCGTCGGCCAGCACCAGCGTTTCCGGCGCCGCAGCCCGGACCATGTCGAGGGAGTTGTACATCTCGCCGAACGAGATCACGTCCAGGTCCGGGCCGCCGAGCCGTGTGCCGGCGACGCAGGACCCCGACATGAACGCGGTCTTGAACCCGGCCTGGGCGGCGAGCTTGGCGCTCAGCCCGTCCCAGACCGCGGGCATGACGATGAAGCCGGGCTCGGCGAGCAGGGCGCGGAAGCGATCAGGGGGCGACATGGGAACTCCTCGACAGTTGGAAAGGAAGGTGTCCGCTATGCTGGACGAACGACGGGCTGCTTGTCGAAGGAAAGGTTCTCCGCCGTGACAGGGCCGTAGGTGGTCCGCTTTTCGTCCTGCCATGTTCAAACCGAGATATAGCCCGGCCGCAAACGCGGCTGTCCGCCGGCCTCGGGCTGTGGGATGGTGCGGGCATGACCATCGGCATTCTCG
>CAXULX010000074.1:0-15168 GCA_964252005.1 uncultured Acetobacteraceae bacterium
CCTGCTCGCCCTCCGGGAAGGCGCAGCCGATGATGATGTCCTCGATGTCCTCGGGTTTTGCCCCGGTGCGCCCGATCAGCGCGCGGACCACCTGGGCCATCATGTCATCCGGCCGCACGCGCGACAGCGCGCCCTTGCCGGCGGGCGTGAAGGGGGAGCGGGCGAAACCGGCGATCACGGCCTGGGTCATGGTGCGGTCCTCTTGGCGTCGGTGCTGCCGCGCTGGGCGGCCTCGGCTGCCGGGTGCGCGGCCATGTAGGAGGCGATGTCGTCCTCCATGTCGCGCAGTTCGGCCAGGGTGATGGTGATGTCCTCAAGCTGCTGCTCAAGGTCGGCGATGCGGGCGCGGGTCCGCTCCAGCGTCATCGCCATCTGCCGGCGGTTGGTGCCATCGGCGTCGTACAGGTCCAGGAACTCGCGGATGTCTGCGATGGAGAAGCCGAGCCGCTTGCCGCGCAGGATGAGCTGCAGCCGGGCGCGGTCCCGCTTGGTGTAGATGCGCTGCGTCCCCGCACGCTCCGGCGCCAGCAGGCCCTGGTCCTCGTAGAACCGGATCGCCCGCGGCGACAGGGCGAAGGCCGAGGCAAGCTCGCCGATGGTGAACAGCTCGGGCATATGCCGCTTCAGTCATTTGGTTGACGTTTGCGTAAGACGATGGGTGGCCTGCGTCAAGCGGCGTGCCTGCGCGCGTCCACTTCGCCCGCTTCGCGGCCACAGCTCCTTCTTCGACAGCGTGCCGATCAGCGCGCGTGGCAGGGGGCCGGGTGGCGCCTAGGCCGCCACGGCGCTGAAGTCCGGCGCCCGGCGTTCCAGGAAAGCGGTGAACGCCTCGCGCGCCTCGGCGCCTTGCAGCGCCCGGGAGAACGCGGCGGCTTCAAGCTCCATCCGGGCGAGCAGCGCGCCGGGTTCGCCGCGCATCAGGGCACGGGTCGCGGCCAGTGCTGCCGGCGGCTTCGCCGCGAGTGTCCGCGCCTTGGCCCGCGCGTGCCCGCGCAGGTCGGCCGCGGGAACCACCGCCGTCACCAGCCCGGCGGTGCGCGCGGCCTCCGCATCCATCGGCTCCCCCAGCAGCAGCAGTGCGGCGGCCCGGGCATAGCCGACGCGCGACGGCAGCAGCAGGCTACTGCCGGCTTCCGGCACCAGGCCGAGATCGACGAAGGGGACGGAGAGGCTGGCCTCCGGACTCGCATAGACCAGGTCGCAATGCAGCAGCAGCGTGGTGCCGATGCCGATGGCCGGGCCGTGCACGGCGGCGACCAGCGGCTTTTCGAATGTGGCGAGGGCGCGGATGAACTCGCCGGGCGCCGCCCCGTCCAGGCCGCCGGACATCGCGAGGAAATCCCTGATGTCGTTGCCTGCGGTGAAGATGTCGCCTTCCCCCGTGACCAGCACAATGCGGATCGCCGGGCGCGCGGCGGCGTCCGCCAGCGCCGTGGTCAGCGCGCCGTACATCGCCCCGGTGATGGCGTTCTTCTTCTCCGGCCGGTTGAAGCGCAGTTCCAGCACGCCGTCGGCCTCGTGGCTCAGGATCTCTTGCGTCATGGGGACACCTTTGGCGATGTTGCAGCCGAACGACTGGATGGCGCGCAGCATGACCACGGAACAGTACCAGGCGCTGGTTGGCGAGACCTTTTCAAAGGAGGTACGGTTCGACGCGGCGGGCATCGCGGCGTTCGCCGGGCTGTGCGGCGACACCAACCCGCTGCACCACGACGCGGCCTATGCCGCCGGGTCGCGGTTCGGCGGCATCATCGCGTCGGGGCCGCAGGTGACGTCGCTGATGATGGCGATGATCGCGGCGTTCTTCGCGTCGCGCGGCCCCGGCGTGGGCCTGGGCTTCACCTTCCGGCTGCGCTCCGCCGTGCGGGCCGAGGAGACGGTGACGATGCGCTGGCGGATCACGGCGGTGAGGGAGAAACGGTCGCTGGGCGGCCACGTCATCTCGCTGGAGGGGGAGGCCGTGCGTCCGGAGGGCGCCGTGGCGGTGGTCGCGACGGGCGAGGTGCTGGGGATGGACGCGCCCTGAGCCTTGGCCCCGTCGGCGGGGCTTGCTGGCCTGGGCGTGTCCCGCCACTCTGTCACCATGCAAAGCAATGCCGTCATCCCCGACACCGAACGCTTCTTGGCCGACCTCCATGCGCTGCGCCGCATCGGCGCCTTCCGCACCGGGGTGCACCGCCCGACCTACACGCCCGAGGACATGCAGTCGCGGGAGTGGCTGATGGCACGGATGACCGAGGCCGGCCTCGTGCCCGAGATGGACGGGATCGGCAACGTGCTGGGCCGCCATCCCGGCCCCGGCCCCAAGCTCCTGGCCGGCAGCCACATCGAGAGCCAGAACGAGGCCGGGTGGCTGGACGGCGCGCTGGGCGTGGTCTCCGCCCTGGCGCTGGCCCGCGCCGGCCTGCCGGTCGATGTGATCGCGTTCGCCGACGAGGAGGGGCATTACGGCTCCTTCCTGGGGTCCCGCTCCTTCACCGGACTGCTGGAGGAGGCGGAGATCGACGCTCAGCTCAACCGCTATCACGGCAAGCCGCTGCGGCAGGCGTTGCAGGAGGCGGGGCTGTCGGGCCGGCCGCGGATGGCGGTGGAGGCCGGACGCTACAAGGGCTTCGTCGAGATGCACATCGAGCAGGGCACGACGCTGGAGGCGGCGGGCGAGCAGGTCGGCGTGGTGACGGGGATCGTCGCGATCTGGCAGTACCGCATCGTGATCCAGGGCCAGCAGGACCACGCGGGCGGCACCACGATGGCGGAACGGCGGGATGC
Organism: uncultured Acetobacteraceae bacterium; assembly: GCA_964252005.1. Classification (GTDB taxonomy): domain Bacteria; phylum Pseudomonadota; class Alphaproteobacteria; order Acetobacterales; family Acetobacteraceae; genus CAHJXG01. The sequence goes on from CAXULX010000074.1 coordinate 2,770, forward strand.
CGGGCTGGCGGCGGTGCGGCTGCTGGCGTGGCTCGATGCGGAGTTCCCGAAGCACGCGGCGGAGCGGACAGTGTGGACCTGCGGCCGGATCGCGCTCTCGCCCGGCGCCGCGTCGATCATCCCGGGGCGGGCGGAGGTGCTGTTCCAGTTCCGCGACATCTCGGTGGAGGTGCTGGAGCGGCTGGACAGGCTGCTGCGCCGGGGCGTGCAGGAGAGCAACCGGCGGGAGCGGTGCGTGGCGACGCTGGAGGTGCTGGGGCAGTCGGCGCCGGCGCTGTGCGATGCCGGGTGGCAGGATGCGCTGGCCGGGGCGGCGGAGCGGCTGGCGCCGGGGAAGTGGCGGCAGATGCCGAGCGGGGCCGGACATGACGCGCAGTACATGGCGCGGGTGATGCCTTCGGCGATGCTGTTCGTGCCGTCGATTGGGGGGGTTAGCCACCATTGGAGCGAGGACACGAAGGACGAGGATTTGGCAATGGGGGTGTGGGTGCTGGCGGAGGGGGCGCGGGGGTTTCTCTCAGCCTGAGCCTCGGCTGGATATCGGCTTGCGATGGGTCTATTGCCTTGGGAATGTCGAAGACAACCAAGCTTGCGACCGCTTCTGCCGATTGGTTGGACAGCCTCGCCCGAAGCGAGGCTCAGATCGCGGCCGGCCAAACCGTGCCGCTTCTGCCCATTCTGGATCGCCTGCGTGCCTCGGCAGAGCGCCTTGAAGCAGAACAGGGTTTGGCCCCGGACGAAGCCAAGCAAATCACCGGGTAGTTGTTGCCATTGCCCGCGCCACGTCTCTACCCTGAACTTTCCGCGCTGGCTCTCTTGCGGCTCAAGCATGGCCGATGCTGGGTCGCCTATGACTCGGTTAAGCCTATCATCGCCGGCGTGTTCTTCGAGACCGATGACATTCCCACGCGGCTTTGATGATGCCGCCTGTTCCTCACTTTTGGCCCAAGGCGACGCCCTGACAGGATGCGTCCTCTAAAGCATCTCCAACGCCCGCTTCCGCCGCGGCGCTGGAAACGCCGCATCAATCTCCGCCAAATCCTGCTCCGTCAGCCGCACTCCCAACGCCGCCGCATTCTCCCGAACATGCGCCGCATCCCCCGCTTTCGGGATCGACACCACCCCCTCCTGCCGCAACGTCCAAGCCACCGCCACCTGCGCCGCCGTCACCCCATGCCGCCGCGCAACCTCCACCAACACCTTCGACCGCAGCAAGGCCCCACCCTGCCCCACCGGCGAATACGCCATCACCGGCATCCCTTGCGCCCGCGACCAAGGCAGCAGGTCGAACTCGATCCCCCGCGCCCCTACATTGTAAAGCACCTGGTTCGCAGCACACCCCGCCGGCAGCTCCGCCATGTCGTCCACGTCGAAGTTGGACACCCCCCAGGCCCGGATATGCCCAGCCTCCCGCAGCGCCTCGAACCCCGCCACCGTCTCCGCCAACGGCACCCCGCCGCGCCAATGCAGCAGGTATAAATCCAACCGATCCGTCCGCAGCCGCTTCAGGCTGCGCGCGCACGCCGCCGCCACCCCTTTGCTGCTCGCGTTCTGCGGATACACCTTGGACACCAGGAACACCCGGTCCCGCTGCCCAGCCATCGCGTCGCCCACGACCTCCTCGGCCGCCCCCTCCCCATACATCTCCGCCGTGTCGATCAGCGTCATGCCGAGGTCGATGCCGAGCCTCAACGCCGCCGCCTCCTCGGCGCGGGGCCGCAGACCCTCCCCCAGGCGCCAGGTCCCCTGCCCCAGCCGCGGCATCGCCTCACCCGGCATCGGCAACCTCCTCCGCGCGCCGCAGCAGGCACAGGAAGTTGCCACCCCACAGCGCCGCGATCTCCGCCGCGCCATACCCACGCCGCACCAGCTCGGCGGTGAGGTTCCCGCTCTCCGACGCATCGCGCCAGCCGGAGAACCCGCCGCCGCCGTCGAAGTCCGAGCTGATGCCGACATGCGCCAGGCCGCAACGCTTCACCACGTAGTCAATGTGGTCCACGTAGTCGGACACCGTCACGCCGTCCCCACGCCCGCCGGGCCGCACGAAGCTCGGCACCGCCGTGATGTTCACCATGCCCTCGCAGTCCCGCAGCGCGTCCAGCATCAAATCGTCCACGTTGCGCGGCACGTCGCACAGCGCCCGCACGCAGGAATGCGTCGCCAGCACCGGGGTGCGCGACAGCATGGCCGCCTGCAACGCCCCCTGCGCCGACACGTGCGAGATGTCCACCAACATGCCCAGCCGGTTCAGCTCCCCCACCGCCGCCCGGCCGAGTTCGCTCAATCCCCCATGCAGCGTCTCCGCGTCGCCCAGGTCCTTGCGCGGGTTGCTGCTGTCGGACAGCGCGTTGTGCCCGTTATGCGTGAGCGTCAGGTAACGCGCCCCCTTGGCCCGGAACGCCGCGAGCATCCCGAGGTCGTCCCCCATCGCATGGCCGTTCTCGACCACGGGGATGATGGCCGTAGCGCCGTCCCGGTGCGCGGCCTCGATCTCGTCCGCCGTGCTGGCGACCCGGGCGCCGCCGTCGCGCCCCATGGCGTTGATCGCGTCCAGCATGGCGAGCGCCCGGCTGCCGGCAGCCTGCCACCCCTCCGGCGTGCGCGGCCCCTGCGGCACATAGGCGGCGAAGCAGCCGGCCCTCATGCCCCCCGACCGCATCTTCGGCAGGTCGACCCGGCGGCCCGTCTGGTCCCGCGGGCTGTCGGCGAAGAAGTCCGGCCCGGCGGGCCAGGGGATGTCGATATGCGTGTCGAGCGCCAGCAGCGTCGCATGCAGGGCGGCCGCGTCCATTCCCAACTCCATTCCAGAGGGCATCGTCAGAACCCCACGCGGTCCCCGCCCTTGAGGTGCAGGATCGCCCGCGCCTCCGCCGGCGTCGCGATCTCCAGGCTTAGCTCTTCCAGGATGTGCTTGATCTTCGCCACCTGCTGCGCGTTCGACGTCGCCATCTTCCCGCGCCCGATATACAGGCTGTCCTCCAGACCGACGCGGACGTTGCCGCCCAGGATGCCGGCCATGGTGGTGAATCCCATCTGGTGCCGCCCGGCCGCCAGCACCGACCACACGTAGTCGCGCCCGAACAGCCGGTCCGCCGTCTCCCGCATGAACATCAGGTTGCGGTGCTCCGCGCCGATGCCGCCCAGGATGCCGAAGATCGTCTGCACGAACAGCGGCGGCTCGACCACCTTGCGCTCCAAGAGGTAGGCCAGGTTGTAGAGGTGCCCGATGTCGTAGCACTCGAACTCGAACCGCGTGCCGTGGCCGCGGCCCAGGGTGCCGACGATGTTCTCGATGTCCCGGAAGGTGTTGCGGAAGATGTGGTTGTCGGTGCCGGCAAGGTACGGCTTCTCCCACTCGTGCTTCCAGTCCGTGATCTTGTCCCCGGCACGGGAGATGTTGAAGTTCATCGACCCCATGTTGAGGCTGCACATCTCGGGCTTCGCCTGCATGGGCGCCGCCAGCCGCTCCTCCAGCGTCATCTTCAGCCCGCCGCCGGTGGTGATGTTCAGCACGGCGTCGGTGGATTGCTTGATGGTGGGCAGGAAGCGCATGAACACGGCTGGGTCGGGGGTCGGCTCCCCGGTCTCGGGGTCGCGGGCATGCAGGTGGATGATGGCGGCGCCGGCCTCCGCGGCCTCGATGGAGCTTTGGGCGATCTGCTCCGGCGTGATCGGCAGGTGCTCCGACATGCTGGGGGTGTGGATGGCGCCGGTGATGGCGCAACTGATGATGACCTTGGACATCGGCGGTTTCCTAATTACGGCGTTGCCATCAGTCTGCACCGGCGCGCGACCCGCCGCCACCCTTGCCGGGCCGCGCCTTGTGCCTGTATGCTAGGCGTGTGTGTCCGCGTAGCTCAGCAGGATAGAGCACAGGATTCCTGGTTGCGAAATTGGGCGCGGCGCCCGGAAACGGCGCCGTGGATCCGCTCAAAGTCGGGGAACGCTTCGGCCGCTTGCGCCATGCCGATCCCGAGCCAAGCCACGGTGAAAGCCGCGGACGGTGTAGAGACTGGATGGGCGGCGCCTAAGGGAGCCCGGCGAAAGCGGGGGCCTATGGCGAAGGGACAGTCCAGACCACGAACGTCCCCGGCTTGGGGCGGCGGCGAAAGCCGAAGTGGGATGAATCCTGGGGCCGTGGGTTCGAATCCCGCCGCGGACACCCGTGCCGCCCGGGCTGCGTCGCCGGAGACGGCCCGGAGTACTCTCCCCCTGCTGGCGCTGCGGCAGCCAGAGGCGTTGCGCGCCTTCGGTATGGACCGCGGCCACCCGCCTCTGGCATGCTCGGGCGATGCCAGAGCCTTCCACCCTGCCGGCCTTCGTGCTGGCCGTCACTGCGCTGCTGCTGATCCCGGGTCCGAACGTCGCACTGATCGTGGCGAACTCGGTCGCCTACGGGCGGCGCTACGGGCTGCTCACGGTGGCGGGAACCAGCGCGGCCATGGTGGTGCAATTGGCACTGACCGGGTTCGGCATGGCAGGAATGCTGGACAGCCTGGGGCACGGGTTCGCATGGGTGCGGTGGGTCGGCGCCGCCTACCTGGTGTGGCTCGGCGTGCAGCACTGGCGCGCGGCGCCGGTCGATCTCACGCGCACGGCGCCGCAGCCGCGGTCGGCGCGGGCGATCTTCGGCCGCGCCGTGCTGGTGTCGCTGACCAACCCGAAGACCCTGCTGTTCTACGGCGCGTTCTTTCCGCAGTTCATCACCCCGGGGCCGGGCGCGGCGGTGCAAGTAACGGTGCTGTCGGCGGTGTTCCTGGCGTTGGCCGTGGCCCTCGACAGCCTATGGGCGCTCGCGGCCGCGTGGGCCCGCGGCGCGCTGGCGATGCAGGGTCGACTGCGCAACCGGCTGTCCGGCGGCGTGTTGATGGGCGCCGGGCTGGGCTTGGCGCTCGCCCGGCCAAAGTAGCGCGCGCCCCAGACCGGCCGGCGCGGCACCCAGCCGCACCACGATGGGCCGGTGGTCCGACGACTGGCGGGACAGCGCCTCCGCCCCTGTGCACACCAGCCCGCGCACCAGGCAGCGGTCGATGCGCAGCGGCAGCATGTCGCCCGCCACGTGCGTCGGCTCCCGCGGGCCGACATCGCGGAAGCCCGGCAGCAGTGCGGGGCCGACCAGGTTGAAGTCGCCCAGCACCGCCGCCCGGGGCGGCAGGCTGTTGGCGATGGTGCGCAACTGCCGGCGGTTCAGCAGCTGCCCATGCGACAGATGCACGTTGGCGACCGAGAAGGTGCCGAGGTCGATCAACTGGCACACCCGCTCGAACATCGCCCCGGCCGGCAGCGCGATGACGACGGGCGGCGGCAGCGGCACCGGGCTCCACATCGCCAGCCCATGGATGCGGCCGGGCAGCAGCACCCGCCAGTAGCAGCCGCCGATCCGCGCCGGCAGGTCGTCGATGCGCTGGGTGGCCTCCTGCATCAGCAGCAGATGCGGCTGCTCCCGCCGGGCCAGGCGCACCACGTCCTCCAGGCTGGCCCCGGTCAGCCGCAGCAGGTTCCAGCTCACGATCTTGGCGAGCGGCCCGCGCGTCGGCTGGGTGGCGAAAGTGCGGCGTGCCCGCTGGAACAGCATTGTTCAGCCTCCCGAAGGTTCGGAATTCGTCAGCCCGGCATCGGGCCGGTCGAGGCCGGCGCGCAGGCGCCATGCGCGCACCAGCAGGGTCACGCCGACCCACGCCGCCCCAATTGCGATGGGAATGGTGAGCAGCCGCGGGATGAGAACCGCCGCGGCGGCGAGCGTCAGCAGAAGCCCGGCCCCGGCCGCCATGACCCGCGCCTCGGCCGGGCCGAGCGCCCGGTGGTTGGTGAGCGCGGCACTGACGGCGCTCCCGAAGCCCACCGCGCCCGCAGCCAGGCGGCCGGGGCTGCCGCGCCGGGCCGGCCCGCGGCCGTGCGGCGCCGCGGGGTGCACCCGGCCCAGGTCCAGCACGATCTCCGTCGCGTTCTGCAAATCGGCCTCGAACATCGCCTCCATCTCGGCCGCGAACGCCTGGTCCTCGATCGCGATGTCGAGTTCCCAGTTGCCGAGCCAACTCGCAAGGTTGAGGTTGCTCGACCCGATGCGCGACCACCGTCCGTCCGCCACGGCGGTCTTGGCATGCAGCATGGGGCCGTTCCACTCGAACACCCGGATTCCGGCGTCGAGCAGCGGGCGGTAGCCGGCCCGCGACAGCGCCTGGGCCACCGGGATGTCGGACGCGCCCGGCACCAGCAGCCGCACGTCCACCCCGTCCAGCGCCGCGTCGCACAGGGTGCGGACGTAGGAGGTCGTGCCGACGAAATAGGCGTCGGTCAGCCAGAGCGACCGCCGGGCGATCCCGGCGATGAGCTGATCGAACCGGTACAGCCCCATCGTGTTCGGCTTGCTGGCGATCACCCGCAACGCCACCTGGCCCGGCTGCGGCTGCGGCTCCTCCGGTGGCGGGTCAGAGGGGATCGCGGCCGGATCGGGCGGCTGCCCGCCGGCATGCGACCAGCTCTCGGCGAACGCCGCGTCGAGGTCGGCCAAGGCGGGACCTTGGATGGCGATGCCGGTGTCGCGCCAGGGAGGCACCCGCCGCGCCGGATCGCCCACCCATGCGTCGCCCACGCACAGGCCCGCGACGAAGCCGACCGCGCCATCGACGCTCACGGTCTTGCGGTGGTTGCGGCTCAGCCAGCCGAACGGGCTGTCGAGCCGGGGCCGGTTGAAGCAGCGCACCTCCACCCCGGCGGCGCGCAGGTCGCGCCAGAAGCCGCGCGGCGCCTGGCGGAAGCTGCCCATCCAATCATACAGGACGCGGACCGCCACGCCGTCCCGCGCCTTGGCCGAGAGGGCTGCGGCGAAGGTCCGGCCGATGGCGTCGCCGCGGAAGATGTAGTTCTCGAAATGAATGGAACGCTGCGCGCCCGCGATGGCGTCCAGCCAGGCCGAGTAGTTCTCCGCCCCGTCCCGCAGCAGGCGCACGACGTTCCCCTGCACCGGCGCCGTGCCGGCGATGCGGGAGAACAACTGCTCGGCCGCCAGCCGCTCGACCGGGCGGCTGGCGGGCGGGGGGCTGGCAGGCGGGGGGCGGACGCCGGGATGCGGCGCGCGCGGGCGCAGCAGCCGGCCGGTCCGCAACATGCGGACGGCCCGGCCCAGCCTGCCATGTCCGCTCAGGCGCTGCGCCATCGCCGCGCCGGACTCGTTGGGCCGCGATGCTCCAGGCTTTTAGCCGCAGAGCCTGGAGATCTCGGCAATCAAACCTCTGAGGCCATGCTTACCGGACGCGCGTGGTCCCCACGTTGCCCTGCGGCAACGGGGTCGGGTAGGCCATGTTGCCGGTGTCCGTCGGCTGGCGTCGGCTGCCGGTGGCCGTGCTGCCGATCTGGCCCTGCGGCTGCGGCGCCGGGTAGGCCATGTTGCCGGTGTCGGTCGGCGCGCGGCTGCCGGTGGCCGTGCTGCCGATCTGGCCCTGCGGCTGCGGCGTCGGATAGGCCATGTTGCCGGTGTCGGTCGGCCGGGGCGCCGGCGTCCCCGCGCAGCCGGTGAGCGCGAGACCCAGGATCGCCGCGCATGCCAAAGCTGAAACCTTCATCGAAACATCCTTCCAACAGACGCGCACAAGACCACCCCCGGCGCGCAATGAACGCATGGACTGCCTTAACCCATATCCGCGTCCCACGTTACCCACAAAATTGGCCCGGCGCAGGCCGGCTCCGCACGGCGGCGTCCGGCCGCGCCCCTTGGACTCGCTTTGAAGCCTCGCATCGACCGCAACAGAACACGTTTTGTAGCGCGTCCTGGACATCAACGCGCGCCGGCCCAAAGCTTCTACCCCCGGTTAGCGAAAAGACGTCAAGGTCAACCCGTAATGATTTGCAGCGGCAAAGTCAAAGATGCCCGCATCGTCGTCGTCCTCGGCGCCCGCAGCGGCACGTCCGCGTTGGCGGGCACGCTCGGGCTTCTCGGCTGCACCTTGCCGAAACGCCTCATGGGCGGCGGCAGCAGCAACGAGAAGGGGCATTTCGAGCCGGTCGTCATCGCCAACCTGCAGGACAGCCTGCTGGCCGAGGCCGGCAGCGCCTGGGACGACTGGCGGCCCTTCCCGCCGGGCTGGTACGACACGGCGGCCTGCCCGCAATACTTGGACCGGCTACAGGCCGCGTTCATCGAGGATTATGGCGACTTCGACCTCGCCGTGCTGAAGGAGCCGCGCATGTGCCGACTGCTTCCGCTGTGGTGGCGGCTGCTCGGGCGCGTGGGCGCGCGGGCCGCCCCGGTGTTCATCTACCGCGACCCGGTCGAGGTCGCGCAGTCGCTTGCCGCCCGGGACGCCTCGACGATGCAGCACGGCCTGCTGTACTGGCTGCGCAACCAGCTCGACGCCGAGGTCGCAACCCGCGGCCTGCGGCGCAGCTTCGTGCTGTTCGACGAGCTGCTGGACGATTGGCGCAAGGTGGCGGGCCGGATCGAGGCGGAGCAGGGCATCCGCTTCCCCCGGCTGGATGCCGCGGGCGCCGAGGTGGATGCGTTCCTGGAGCCGCGCCTGCGCCATCAACGCCGGCTCGCCCCGGCCGTCATCGGCGCCGACCGTCTGACCGACTGGACCCAGGCGGTGTTCGCCGGGTTCAACGCCCTTCGGGCCGACCCGGCCGACACCGCCGCGTTGCGGGAGCTTGACGGCATCCGCGCCGCCTTCAACCGCCATGCCGACGGCCACGCCCCCGGCGACGCTGCGGCACCGGAGGCCAAGCTCATCCCGTCATAGCCCCGGGGCGCGCCGGTCAGGGCTCCGGCTGCTGCCGCCGCTTGTGCGCCAGGAGCGCCGCCAGCCGCTCGTTGCGCCAGCGCGTGCGGGCCGCGAGGCGGTCGGGCGACGGCGCGTGCGGCCAGGAGGCGGCGACGCGCTCCGCATTCGCGCCCTCGTATGCCGAGTGACCCGCAGCGTCGGCCGCGAGCCTCTTGTAGAACCCGGTGTAGCGGGCGCAGTAATCCGGGATGCCGCCCGGCGCGTTCAACTCGATGGTGGCGAACGGCCCCAGGAACGACCAGCGCAGGCCCAGCCCGTTGCGCACAGTCTCGTCCAGGTCCTCCGCCGACATGACCCCCTCCCCCACCAGCCGGAACGCTTCCGCCAGCAACGCGCCCTGCAAACGATTGAGCACGAAGCCCTCGACCTCCCGGTTCACCGTCACCGCCACTTGCCCCACGCCGCGGTACACCGCCTGGGCGCGCTCGATGGCGGCAGGTGCGGTCCAGGGCGCGCCGCAGAGTTCGACGACCGGCACCAGATGCGGCGGGTTCACCGGATGGCCCACCAGGCAGCGGGCGCGGCCGGCCAGGTCCTCGGTGAAGCGCGACGCCACGATGGCCGAGGTCGAGGACGCCAGGACCGCATCCGGCGGCGCCAGCCGGTCCAGCTCGGCGAACAGCGCCCGCTTGGCCTCGACCGTCTCCGGCCCGTTCTCCTGCACGAACCCGGCCTGCGCCACCGCCTCCGCCAGGCTGCCGGCCGCGCCCACCCGGGCGGACGCGCCCGTGGGGTCGTCCACCAGCCCGTGCGCGTGCAGCGCGTGCAGCTCCTCCCGGATCAGCCCGGGCGCCGCGTCCAGCGTCGGGCCGTGCGGGTCGGAGAGCCGAACCGTCCACCCGGCCCGCGCGAACACCACCGCCCACGCCCGCCCGATCAGCCCGGCGCCGACGATGGCGACCACCCCGGGCGCCGCTGCGTGGGGCGTGTCAGCGAGGGGCATCGCTCAGCGCACGCCGAGCAGTTCGACGTCGAACATCAGCGTCGCGTTGGGCGGGATCACGCCGCCGGCCCCGCGCGCGCCATAGCCGTGGTCGGGCGGGATGATCAGCGTGCGCTTGCCGCCCACGTGCATCGTCGCGACCCCGATGTCCCAGCCGGAGATCACCTGCTGCCCCTCCAGCACGAAGCTGAACGGCGAACCGCGGTCGCGGGAACTGTCGAACTTCTTGCCGGGCTTCCCGTGGTCGTCGAGCCAGCCGGTGTAGTGGACGGAGACGGTCTGCCCGCTTTTGGGCTGCGGCCCGGTGCCGACCACCTCGTCGCGGTACTGCACCCCGGAGGGCAGCGTCGTGAAGGGGGCGGCGGCGGAAGCGGTCTGGGTCATCAGCAAAGCTCCAAGAAGCAACGGGATCAGGCGGCGTGGCATGGTTTGGCCCTCAAGCTGCGGGTGGAGCGGCGTAGCATGCCGCGGCGGCCGGCGCACGGGGGCATGACGGCTTGGCAACCCGTGCCGCCCCCCGTAGGACATCGGGACGGCCAAGGAGGGCAGCGCGATGGCGGGATGGCAGTTCTGGATCGACCGCGGCGGCACCTTCACCGACCTGGTCGCACGCGCCCCGGACGGCGGCCTCAGCACGCTGAAGCTGTTGAGCGAGAACCCCGGCCGCTACCGCGACGCCGCCATCGCCGGGATCAAGTCCGTGCTGGGCGTGGCGCCGGGCGAGCCGATCCCGCCGGGGCTGGTCGATCAGGTGAAGATGGGCACGACGGTCGCCACCAACGCGCTGCTGGAGCGAAAGGGGGAGCGCACCCTGCTGGTGGTGAACCAGGGCTTCGGCGACCTGCTGCGCATCGGCAACCAGGCGCGGCCCCGGCTGTTCGACCTGCACGTGACCCTGCCGACCCTGCTGTACGAGCGCGCCGTCGAGCTGCCCGGCCGCGTCGGCATCGACGGCCAGGAGGTCGAGGCGCTGGACGAGGGCAGCGCCCGCGCCGCCTTCGCCGCCGCCCGGGCCGACGGCATCGCCGCCTGCGCCATCGCGCTGATCCACGCCTGGAAATACCCGGACATGGAGCGCCGCCTCAAGGCGCTGGCGCAGGAGGCCGGCTTCGCCCAGGTCTCCGCGAGCCATGAGGTCAGCCCGCTGCTGCGCCTGGTGCCGCGCGGCGACACCACGGTGGTCGATGCCTACCTCTCGCCGATCCTGCGCCGCTACGTCGAGCAGGTCGCCGCCGAGTTGCAGGGCGTCCGGCTGTTCTTCATGCAGAGCAACGGCGGCCTGGCGCAGGCCGACCGGTTCCAGGGCAAGGACGCCATCCTGTCGGGACCCGCCGGCGGCATCGTCGGCGCCGCGCGCACCGCGGGCATGGCCGGCCTCCATCGCATCATCGGCTTCGACATGGGCGGCACCAGCACCGACGTCGCCCTGTACGACGGCGCGTTCGAGCGCGCGTACGAGACGGAGGTGGCCGGCGTGCGGATGCGCGCGCCGATGATGGCGATCAACACCGTCGCGGCCGGCGGCGGCTCCATCCTCCACTTCGACGGCGCCCGCATCCGGGTGGGTCCCGACAGCGCCGGCGCCAACCCCGGCCCCGCCTGCTACCGCCGCGGCGGGCCGCTCACGGTGACGGACGCCAACGTGTGCGTGGGCAAGATCCAGCCCCAGCACTTCCCGCCGATCTTCGGACCCGAGGCCAACGCCCGCCTCGACGCCGAAACCGTTCAGCGGCGATTCGCTGCCCTCGCCGACACGGTGGCGGAGGCGACCGGCACGCGGCAGGACCCGCGCGCGGTGGCAGAGGGCTTCCTGCGCGTCGCCGTCGCCAACATGGCCAACGCGATCAAGCAGGTCAGCGTGCAGAAGGGCCATGACGCCAGCCGCTTCGCCCTGCAATGCTTCGGCGGCGCCGGCGGCCAGCACGCCTGCCTGGTGGCCGACGAGCTGGGCATGGAGACGGTGTTCATCCATCCCTATGCGGGCGTGCTCTCGGCCTACGGCATGGGCCTCGCGGACCAGACCGTGCTGCGCGAGCAGGCGGCGGAGCAGCCGCTCACGCCCGAGGCGCTGCCGGGCCTGCACGCCTTGGCCGACCAGCTCGCCGACGCCGCCCGCGCCGCGCTGCTGGAGCAGGGCGTCGCCAGCCGGATCGACACCAAGCGCGCCGTCCACCTGCGCTACGCCGGCACCGAGGCCGCGCTGCCGGTGCCGCTGACCGACCGGCCCGGCACCCTCGCCGCCTTCACCGCCGCCCACCGCGCCCGCTTCGGCTTCGCGACGCCGGACCGGGAGGTGATCGCCGAAGCCGTCGCCGTGGAGGCGACCGCGGCGGGCGAGGCCGTGGACGAACCCCGCCTCGCGGCCCGCGACGGCGGAGACCCCGCCCCCATCGACCACGTGCAGATCTGGAGCGGCGGCGCCGCGCACCGCACCCCGGTGTTCGAGCGCACGGCCCTCCGCGCCGGGGACCGCCTGCCCGGCCCCGCCTTGGTGCGGGAGGCCAACGCGACCACCGTGGTCGAACCCGGCTGGACCGCCGAGGTCACCGCGCGCAACCACATGCTGCTGCGCCGCACGTCGCCGCTGCCCAGCCGGGTCGCGGACGATAGCGGCAAGCCCGACCCCGTGCTGCTGGAGCTGTTCAACAACCTGTTCATGAACGTCGCCGAGCAGACCGG
>CAXULX010000075.1:0-14822 GCA_964252005.1 uncultured Acetobacteraceae bacterium
GCCTGCACCATGATCTTCTTCGGCACGCAGCCGACGTTCACGCAGGTGCCGCCCCAGCGCGCCTCCTCCGCGATGCCGACGCGCGCCCCGTGCCCGGCGGCGATGCGGGCGCAGCGCACGCCGCCCGAGCCGCCGCCGATCACGAACAGGTCGTAGTCATAATCGGCCATGGCTCAGGTTCCTATGCCGCCGAGGGCGAGATACTTGATCTCCAGGTAGTCCTCGATCCCGTACTTGCTGCCTTCCCGCCCCAGGCCGCTCGACTTCATGCCGCCGAACGGCGCCACCTCGGTCGAGATGATGCCCTCATTGCAGCCGATGATGCCGTATTCCAGCGCCTCCGCCACGCGGAAGATGCGGCCCACGTCGCGGGCGTAGAAGTAGGCAGCGAGGCCGAACTCGGTGTCGTTGGCCATCTCGATGGCCTCCGCCTCGGTCGAGAATCGGAACAGCGCCGCCGCCGGGCCGAAGGTCTCCTCGCGGAAGATGTCGGCGGTGCGGGGAACCTCGGTCAGGACCGTCGGCTGGAAAAAGAGGCCGCCCAGCTCGTGCCGACCGCCGCCAATCGCCACGCGAGCGCCGCGGTTGACCGCGTCCTTGATGTGCGCCTCGACCTTCTCGACCGCCTCCGCGTTGATCATCGGGCCTTGGGTCACGCCCTCCTCCATGCCGTTGCCGACGCGGAGCGCAGCGACGGCGGCCTTCAGCTTCTCGGTGAACGCCTCGTACACCCCGTCCTGCACCAGCAGGCGGTTGGCGCAGACGCAGGTCTGGCCGGCGTTGCGGAACTTGCTGGCGATGGCGCCCACCACGGCGGCGTCGAGGTCGGCATCGTCGAACACGATGAACGGCGCGTTGCCGCCCAACTCCATGCTCGCCTTCTTCACCGTCGGCGCGATCTGCGCCAGCAGCTTGGCGCCGACCTCCGTGCTGCCGGTGAAGCTCAGCTTGCGCACCTTGGGGTTGCTGGTCAGCTCGCCGCCGGTCTCGCCGCTCGGCCCGGTGATGACGTTGCAGACGCCGGGCGGCATGCCCGCGCGCTCCGCCAGGACGGCAAGGGCGAGTGCCGAGAACGGGGTCTGGCTCGCCGGGCGGATCACCCCGGTGCAGCCGGCGGCCCAGCCCGGCCCAGCCTTGCGGGTGATCATCGCGGCCGGGAAGTTCCACGGCGTGATGGCGGCGAACACGCCGATGGGCTCCTTGGTGACGATGATCCGGCGGCCGGCCTGCGGTTGCGGGATGGTGTCGCCATAAACGCGCTTGCCCTCCTCAGCGAACCACTCGATGAACGACGCGGCATAGGCGATCTCGCCCCGGCTCTCGGCCAATGGCTTGCCCTGCTCGGCGGTCATGATGGTGGCGAGGTCGTCCGTGTTTTCCAGCATGAGCGTGAACAGCCGGCGCAGGATGGCCGAACGCTCCTTGGCCAGCAGGGCGCGCCAGGCCGGGAAGGCGCGGGCGGCGGCCTCGATGGCCTGGCACGTCTCGGCCGCGCCGAGCGCCGGCACCTCGCCGATCACCACCCCAGTCGCGGGGTTGCGGACCGCGAGCGTCCTGCCGCTGGCGGCCAGCACCCACTCGCCGCCGATGCAGCACGCTTGGCGGAACAGGCTGGGGTCCTTGAGCGGCAGCGGCGCGGTCGGGTTCAGCATGGGGGTCCTCCGTTTGCACGGAAGATAGGCGCGTGTGGGCCGGATGTCAGCGGTGCTGACGGGTCAGCGCGCCTTGCTCCGCGCCGCGCGGAACGCCGCCGCACGACCGGGCTTCTCGACCTGCTTTGCCCGGCCGAACGCCATCGCGTCCGGCGCCACGTCCGCCGTCACCACGCTGCCTGCCGCGACGAAGCTGCCGTCGCCCAGGGTGAGCGGCGCCACCAGCACCGCCGACGTGCCGACGAACACCCCGGCGCCGATGGTCGTGCGGTGCTTGGCGAAGCCGTCGTAGTTGCAGGTGATGGTGCCCGCCCCGATGTTGGTGCCGGGTCCGATGGCGCTGTCGCCGAGGTAGCTCAGGTGGTTCGCCTTGGCGCCTGCCCCGAGCTGCGTCGCCTTCAGCTCCACGAAGTTGCCGACATGGGCGCCTGGCCCCACCACGGTGCCGGGCCGCAGCCGGGCATAGGGGCCGATCAGCGCGCCCGGCCCGACCGCGCAGCCCTCCAGGTGGCTGAACGCGCGGATTTCGGCGCCGGATGCCACGCTCACCCCGGGGCCGAACACCACATGCGGCTGCACCACGACGTCGGGCGCGAGCACGGTGTCGGTGCTGAGGAACACCGTGTCCGGCGCGGTCAGCGTGGCACCCCCGTCCATCGCGGCACGGCGCAGCCAGCCCTGCACCGTCGCCTCCGCCTCCGCCAGCTCGGCGCGGGAGTTGACGCCGCGCAGCTCCTCCGCCGGCGCCTCGACGGCGACGACGCGCCCGCCTTCGCCGCAAGCCAGCGCCACGCAGTCCGTCAGGTAGAACTCGCCCGCGGCGCTCGGCCGCACCGCACGCAGCCAGCGGAGCATGTCGGCGGCGGGGGCACACAGCACGCCGGCGTTGCACAGCCCGACCGCACGCTCGGCCTCGGTCGCGTCGGCCCACTCCACGATGCGCTCCACGCCGTCGCCGTGCATCAGCACGCGGCCGTAGCGGCCGGGGTCGGCGGGACGCATCGCCAGCAGGGCCAGGGCCGCATCCCCGCCGCGCCGCCGCTCCAGCAGGCGCCGCAGCGTCGCGGGGCGGATGAGCGGGTTGTCGGCATACAGCACCGCCACGTCGCCGTCGCCGAACCGCTCCGCAGCCTGCAGCGCCGCATGGGCGGTGCCCAGCCGCTCCGTCTGCACGACGACGGGATGCGGCGCCGCGGCGCGGGCCAGCGCGTCCATGCCGGGGCCGGCGACCACGACCACGCGGTCAAAGGCGTCCATGCAGCTTGCGATGAGGTGCTGAAGCATCGGGCGCCCCGCGATGGGGTGCAGCGCCTTCGGCAGCGCGGATTTCATGCGGGTGCCCAACCCGGCGGCCAGCAGGACGGCTGTTGTTGTCATGCAACGATGGGTAGCGTCCGGCCCGCGCCCATGTCAAAGCCCATATGGACCCCTCGGAGCGCCTCCATGGAACCGACCCTGCTGCTCGACCTCGACGGGACGCTGGTGGACACCGTCCCCGACCTGCTGGCCTGCCTCAACCGTCTGATGGCGTCGCACGGGCTGCCGGCGCTCACGACGGCGGAGGTCATCCCGATGATCGGCGACGGCGCGGCCGTGCTGGTGCGCCGGGCCATGGCGGCGCGCGGGCGGGAGGCGACGCCGGACGACCAGCAGACGCTGCTGGCCGACTACACCGCGCACGTCGCCGACGGGTCGCGCCTGTTCCCCGGCGTCGAGCCGACCCTGCGCGCCATGGCGGCCGATGGCTGGCGCCTCGCGGTCTGCACCAACAAGCCCGTCCTCGCGTCCCGCGAGCTGCTGGCGACGCTGGGCGTGCTGGAGCTGTTCGCCGCGGTGGGCGGCGGGGACAGCTACCGGACCCGCAAGCCCGACCCCATGCACCTGCTTTCGACCTTGGCGGACGCGGGCGGCCGGGCGGACGCGGCGGTGATGGTCGGCGACCACCACAACGACGTGCAGGCCGCCCTCGGGGCCGGGGTGCCGTGCATCTTCGCGGCCTGGGGCTACGGCGCGGCGCCGGCGGAGGTGGCGGCGACCGCGGCGGCGTTCCCGGAGGTCGCTGGGCTGGCGCGGGGGCTACTCGGGCGCGGCTAGGTACATCGTCAGGCTGCCGATCAGGTCCGTCTCGAACTGCATGCGCACGGGGATCATCGGACCGCCGGGCGTCACGGCGGCGAACCAGGCGGTGCCGCGACGCGGGCGCTGCGCCGCCGTCCGGTCCGCATCCAGCCGGAAACCGCCAAGCTGCCGCCCCTCGAAGTCGCAGCGCAGCGCAGACCCGGCGAACACGGAGCGGCTCGTCTGCTCCAGCACCTCGCGCCCGGCGGTGCGCGCACTCAGCTCGGCCAGCCGGCGCCCGTCATAGGTGCGGGACTGCCCCTCGCACCGCCCCGTCGCGTTCACCTGGCGCACCAGTTGCGCCATGGCGCTCACGCTGTCGATGGTGCCGGCCTGCTCCGCGGGGGCGACCGGCTCGCGCTCCTCCTCGTTGGGCGGGGTCAGGGCGCGGATGTCCGGCTGGCCCCGGGGGTAGTCGATCTGGGTGACGCGGGGCCGGCCGCGGAAATGGCCGGCGCTGTAGAAGCGCCGGGGTGCCGGATGGTCGCCGACGAAGGCGCCCTCGGCCACGGTGTCCTGCTCCGCCCGGATCAGCACGCCGACCGTGCCGGCAGTGTGATACGTGAGGCGCACCCGGTAGTCGCGCGGGCCGACGGCAAGCTCCGCATCCAGGCGCAGGACGTTCAAGCCCTTGGCATAGGCGGCGTAATGCGCGCTGACCGGCTGCGCGTGGGCGCCCGAGGAGTGGCAAACGGCGGACAGGCACAGCAACAGGGCGGCGGCAGGATACTTCATGCCGCCACTGTCGGGCCAAATCAGCGCCGTCGCAACTTGACACCGGCGGGACCCGGCCCCTACACAGCCAGCCCTTGGCCCGGCCACCGGACCTCCGAAGGCTTGGGCGCGTAGCTCAGCGGTAGAGCATTCGCTTCACACGCGAAGGGTCACAGGTTCAATCCCTGTCGCGCCCACCAAGCCCGAGTAATTTACGCCCCGGTCAAGGCGTGCCCCCCTCCCCCAGGTCCCACCACAGCCCGGCGAACGCCGCGATGCCCTCCCGCGCCGGCGCGATCAGCAAATGCTCGTCGGGGCCGTGCTGCTTGCAGCCGTTGTAGCTGTGCGGCACCCAGACGAGCGGCGTGCCGAGGTGGTCCACGAACACATCCCCCGGCAGGCCGCCGCCGCCGTTGGGGATCAACTGCACCGGGCGGCCAAGCGTGTCCGCCATGCTGGCGACGGCCCAGCGCACCCAGGGGTTGGCCGGGTCGGTGCGGCTCGCGGCCATGCGCAGGCCCGGGGCGACGATCGCCACCTCGGCAAAGCCGTTGGCGTCGAGATGGCGGCGCAGCGCGCCCTCGAAGGTCGCGGGGTCGCTGTCCACGGTGTAGCGGATTTGGCAGCTCGCGCGGGCATTGGGCGCGACGGCGTTCACCGGGTTCTCCGGCCGGCCGGACAGCAGGGCCAGCACGATGAAGCTGTTCCAGCCGTAGATCTTCTCCGCCGCCGACAGCCCCGGCTCGCCCCAGCCAGGGTCGATGGTCGCGGCCCCTCCCTCCGCCACCAGCTCGCAGCCGCGCAGCGCGTCGCGCACGCTGGCGGGCATGGCGGGCGGCAGCCAGTCGCGCACCAGGATGCGGCCGTGGCGGTCGGCGATGGCCGCGATGGCGTGGGACAGCACGATGGCCGGGTCGGTGGTCATGCCGCCCCAGTTGCCGGAGTGCACGCCGCCCGGGCGCAGGTCGAGCACGAGGTCGAAATTGAACACGCCGCGCGTGCCGGTCGAGACGGTGGGCGTCGCGGCGTTCATCCGCGGGCCGTCGCTGGCGATCAGCACGTCGGCCGCGAGCCGGTCGCGGTGCCGGGCCACGAACTCGCGCAGGCCCTGGCTGCCGCGCTCCTCCGCCATCTCAAGGATCAGCTTGAGGTTGAAGCCGAGGCGCCCGCCGCGCTCGGCCAGCACCGCCTCCAGCGCCGCCAGGTTGAGCGCGTGCTGGCCCTTGTTGTCGGCGGAGCCGCGGCCGTACCAGCGGTCGCCCTCCTTCGTCAGCGCCCAGGGATCGAGGCCGGGGCGCCACTGTTCCGGCAGGCCGCGCACGGTGTCGCCGTGGCCGTAGGTCAGCACCGTCGGCCCGGCGCCCTCGATCCGCTCGGCCAGCAGGATGGGGCCGAAGCCCGGCACCGGGTTCGCGTGCAGTTCGGCCGTGAAGCCCATGCGTTCGAGCCAGGGCCGGATATGCGCCTCAAGGTAGCACGCGAGGTCCGCGTCGTGGCCGGGGTCCTGGGAGGTGCTGGGCACGGCGACCAGGCCGGCCAGCCGGTCCTCGAACCCGCCCTCGTCGAAGAAGGCCAATGCGCGGCCGACCGCGCCGCCTCTGGTTCCGCTCATTCGGGCCTCCTTGGGTGTGGTTCGAGGCTGCCGCCTTTTGCGGGCCGGGGCAAACGCGCCGCGAGGAGGCCGCGCAAGGCGGCCCGGCGCGTGGCCCAGTCGCCATGCAGCAAGGCCGTCATGCCCGCGAACAGGACAGCGTCGTTCGGCGTCGCCGGCGCCAGATGCGGGCGCAGGCGTCCGCGGCGCTCGCTGACCGTTTTCACCACGGTCATGCCCAGCAGCCCTTCTGCCCCCCGGGTCGTACCGAAGCCGCTGCGGCCACGGCCGCCGAACGGCAGGCGCGGGTCCGCGGTGGGCACGATCAGGTCGTTGACGCAGACCGACCCGGCGCGCACCCGCCGCGCCGCCGCCTGCGCCGCGCCCGGCGGCCCGAACACGCTGGCGCCGAGCGCGTAGGGGCACAGGGCCGCCGCGGCCAAGGCCGCCTCCAGGCTCGCGACCGGGACCAGCGCCAGCCAGGGCGCGAACACGTCCTCTTGCAGCAGCGCCATCTCGGGCCGGGCCTCGGCGACCACGAGGGGCCGGCCCTCCCCGTTCGACACGAGCCGGGCGCCCTCGGCGACGGCCTGATCCACCAGCGCCGACAGGCGGGCCGCGACCGCTGGCGGCACCGCCGCGGGCGGGATCGCCGGCAGCCGCGCCAGCAGCTTGGCTTGCAACGCCGCCGCGTCCTCCCGCATGACGAACACGCGGCGGGGCGCGATGCAGGTGGCGCCGCCATTGAGCCGCAGGCCGTATGCGAGGCAGGCGGCAACCAGCTCCAGCTCGGCGCCGGTCAGGACGAACACCGCGTCGGAGCCGGACAGCTCCATCGTGGCGGGCGTCAACCCTGCGGCGGCGGCGGCCAGCACGCGCTGCCCGGTCCCGGCGCTGCCGGTCAGCACGATGTGATCGAACCCCAGGCGGACCGCCGCCTCCCCGCAGCCGGACGGCAGCACCTGGAACACGCCGTCCGGCAGGCCGGCGTGCCGCAGCAGGTCCGCGAGCGCCCACATCGGCACCTCGCACCCCGGCGCCGGCTTCACGCACACGGCGTTGCCGGCCGCGAGCGCCTGCAACGCCTGCGCGCCGGGCAGGAACAGCGGGTAGTTGCTTGGGCCCAGGATCAGCACGGCGCCGCAGGGTTCGCGGTGGAGCCTCGCCCGCACGCCCATCAGCCAGAGCGGCCGTCCGCCGCGCAGGCGCCGCGGCGCGAGCAGCGAGGGCGCGCGACGGAGCAGGAAGCGCGCGGCCTCGGCGAGCGGCAGGACCTCGGCCACCAGCGTGTCGGCAGGGTTGCGCGCGACGGTCGAGGCGAGGGCGGCCGGGTCGCGGGCGACGAGGCGGCGCAGGCGGCCGATGACCGCGAGCCGCGCCGGGACGCCCAGCGCCGCCCATGCCTGGCCGGCCCGGCGGACGTCGGCGAGGAACGCAGCGGTGACAATGTCGTTCATGCCCCCACTTTCACTGAGCATCTATCCGTTCACCGAGAGAGGGATTAGGTTCCGCCGCATGTCGCCTCGTATCACTGGTTGCCTGTTTCTGTTAAATTGGACGGCCGCATGAGCCGCCGGATCGCCATCATCGGCGCGGGTCCCGGCGGTTTGGCATCGGCCATGCTGCTGGCCAAGGCCGGCGTGGAGGTCACGCTCTACGAGTCGCGCGATGTCGTGGGCGGGCGGTCGAGCACCATCACCGCGCCCACGGAGTCCGGCACCTTCCGCTTCGACATGGGGCCGACGTTCTTCCTGTATCCGCGCGTGCTGGCCGACATCTTCGCCGCCTGCGGGCGCAACCTGGAGGACGAGGTGGAGCTGATCCGCCTCGATCCGCAATACCGGCTGGTGTTCGAGGGCGGCGGGGAGATCCAGGCGACCGGCGACATGGTGCGCATGGCGGCCGAGATCGCCCGATTCTCGCCGTCCGACGCCGCCGCCCTGCCGCGCTTCATGGCCGACAACCGCAAGAAGCTCGCGGTGTTCCGCCCGGTGCTGGAGAACGCCTTCAACTCCATGCGCGACCTGATGCGGCCCCAGGTGATGCGCGGCCTGTCGCGCCTGCGCCCGCACCGCAGCGTCGACAGCGACCTCGGCACCTATTTCCGGGACGAGCGGGTGCGGCTCGCCTTCAGCTTCCAATCCAAGTACCTCGGCATGTCGCC
This sequence comes from uncultured Acetobacteraceae bacterium, assembly GCA_964252005.1. Lineage (GTDB taxonomy): Bacteria > Pseudomonadota > Alphaproteobacteria > Acetobacterales > Acetobacteraceae > CAHJXG01. The sequence goes on from CAXULX010000075.1 coordinate 8,240, forward strand.
GTTCCGCTGCCCGAGCCTGTTCACCATCCTGTCCTTCATGGAATACGAGTTCGGCGTGTATCATCCGCGCGGCGGCACCGGCGCCGTGATGGCCGCCATGGCCCGCGTCGCGCGCGACCTGGGCGTCAAGATCCAGCTCGGCGAACCCGTCGAGGAGGTGCTGTTCGAGGGCCGCCGCGCCGTGGGCGTGCGCACCCGGGGCGAGGCGAAGCGTTACGACGCGCTGGTGATCAACGCGGACTTCGCGCAGACGATGACCAAGCTCGTGCCGGACAGCATCCGCCGCCGCTGGTCGGACCGCAAGATCGCCACGAAGAAGTTCTCCTGCAGCACGTTCATGATGTACTTGGGCATCGAGGGCGACGTGCCGGGCCTGTCGCACCACACGATCTACCTGGCCGACGACTACCGCCGCAACATCGCCGAGATCGAGGCGGGCCAGGCGCCGGGGCGTCCCAGCTTCTACGTGCAGAACGCCTGCGTCACCGACCCGGCCCTGGCACCGCCGGGCCACTCGACGCTGTATGTGCTGGTGCCCGTGGGCCACCGGATCGGGGAGGGCGTGGACTGGGCGGCGGAGACGGCGCGCTACCGGGCGCTGACCTTGCAGCGGCTGGAGCGCATCGGCATCCCCGACATCGAGAAGCGCATCCGCTTCGAGAAGATCTTGACGCCGCAGGGCTGGGAGGACGACCTGCAGATCTACCGCGGCGCCACCTTCAACCTCGCGCACAACCTCGGCCAGATGCTGCATTTCCGCCCGCGCAACCGGTTCGAGGACCTGGACGGCGTGTACCTGGTCGGCGGCGGCACGCATCCCGGATCGGGCCTGCCGGTCATCTTCGAGAGCGCCCGCATCACCTCGCGCCTGATGGCCGAGGACCTGGGCCTCGACGCGCACTGGGAGGCACCGTCCGCCATGGCGCAGGACCATTACGAACCTGCCATCGCGGAGGCCCTATGAACGCCATCAACCAGCGTCCCGGCAGCCTGCCGGTCGGCGTCGTCGGCGCCGGCCTCGGCGGCCTGGCGGCGGCTTGCACCCTGGCGGCGCGCGGGCACAAGGTCATCCTGTTCGACAAGAACCCCTGGCTGGGCGGCAAGGCGGCGCTGCTGGAGGAGGACGGCTTCCGCTTCGACATGGGGCCGACCATCCTGACGGTCCCGGACGTGCTGGAGCGGGTGTTCACCGAGGCCGGGCGGCAGATGTCCGACTACCTGGACCTGCGCCGCCTCGACCCGCAATGGCGCTGCTTCTTCGAGGACGGCTCCGTGCTCGACCTGCAGGAGGACGTGCCGGCGATGGCCCGGGTCATCGCGGGCTACGCGCCCGGCAGCGAGGCGGGCTACGCCGAGTTCATCGCCATGTCGGCCAAGCTGCACGAGGTGTCGGAGAAGTTCTTCTTCTGGAAGTCGGTCGAGGGCATCGGCGACACGCTTGAGTTCAAAGGCATGAACCTCGCGACGCTCAAGGACGTGCTGAGCCTGCGCATGGGCACCTCGGTCGCGGGCCAGATCAGGAAGCGGGTGCCGGACGCCCGGGTGTGCCAGATGCTGGACCACTTCGTGCAGTATGTCGGCAGCTCTCCCTACGCCTCGCCGGCCGTGCTGTGCAGCATCGCGCACATGCAGACGCAGAAGGGCGTGTGGTATCCCATGGGCGGCACCCGCGCCGTGCCGCTGGCCCTGGAACGCCTGGCGGGCGAGCTCGGCGTGGACCTGCGGCCCGGCACCGGCGTCGCGTCCATCCTGTCCGAGGGCGGCCGGGTCAGCGGCGTGCGCACCGAATCGGGCGAGACCGTGCCGCTATCGGCCGTGGTCAGCAACATGGACAGCGTGCGCACCTACCGCGAGCTCGTCGGCGGCAAGCCGCAGGCGAGCTTCGCCCGGCGCTGGAAGCGGGACCCGGCGTGCTCCGGCGTGGTGCTCTACCTCGGCCTCGACCGCCGCTACGACCATCTGGCGCATCACGACTTCGTCTTCTCCCGCGACCCGGAGGAGGAGTTCGACTGGATCTACAACAAGGGCGAGCCGGCGCCGGACCCGACCTGCTACGTCGCCGCCCCTTCCGGCACCGAGCCGGGCGTGGCGCCGCCGGGCGGGGAGGCGTTGTACGTGCTGGTGCATACCCCGTTCCTCCGCCCGCACCACGACTGGTCCAAGATGTTCCCGGCCTACCGCCAGGTGATCCTCGACAAGCTTGCGCGCTGCGCCGGGATGCCGGATTTGGCCGAGCGCATCGTGTTCGAGCGCCATCTGACGCCGCAGGACATCCACGAGCGCTACCGCGTGCTCGACGGCGCGATCTATGGCCTCGCGAGCCACGGCAAGGTCAACGGCGCGTTCAAGCCCGGCAACCGGTCGCGCGACCTGCCGGGCCTGTATCTGGCCGGCGGCGCCGCGCATCCCGGCCCCGGCATGCCGATGGTGCTGATGAGCGGCTGGATCGCCGCCGACAGCCTGTCGCAGGACATGGCCCCGGCGAGCGGGACCCAGAAGCCAGCCCTGGCGCTTGCCAGTGCCTGAAGCGCCGGCGCCCGACCCGATCGCGACACGGTCGGGCCGGGCGTTCTGGGCCTTCGGCTGGTATCTCCGCTGGTATTTCTATCGGAAATTCCATGCAGTTCGCATGTCCCATAACGGCCTGCCGCACGGTTTCACGGGCCGGCCGCTCATCATCTACGGCAACCATCCGTCGTGGTGGGACCCGGCGCTCTATATCCTGCTCTGCACCCTCCTGTTTCCCGGCCGCCGCGGCTACGGCCCGATGGACGCCAAGGCGCTCGGCAACTACGGCGTGTTCGAGCGGATGGGCGTGTTCGGCATCGCCCTCGACACCCCGCGCGGCGCCGCGCGCTTCCTGTCCACCAGCCTCCGCATCCTGTCCGACCCCGCCAGCGTCCTGTGGATCACCGCGGAGGGCGAGTTTGCCGACGTGCGCCGCCGCCCCTTGCAGCTTCGCCCCGGCATCGCCCATCTGGCGCGCCGCGTGCCCGGCGCCGTGATCCTGCCGCTCGCCGTCGAGTATCCGTTCTGGAACGAGAGCCGGCCCGAGGCGCTGGTGCGCTTCGGCGATCCCATCGAGAGCGGGCCGCAGCGCACCATCGCCGGGTGGAGCGGGCATTTGGAATCGGAACTGGCCCGTACGATGGATGCCCTTGCGGCCGAGGCGATGCAGCGCGACCCTCGGCAGTTCAAGACGCTGCTGCGCGGCGGCGGCGGCGTCGGGGGAATTTACGACCTGTATCGCCGCAGCCGGGCCTTCGCCGCCGGGCGCCGGTTCGACCCACGGCACGAGTCGCGGGAATGACGGCGCTGGCCGGCCTCGCGTTGTTCCTGGCGGTCGGCCCCCTGCTGCTGGGGCTGTGGAACCTTTGGCTCTATCGCATGCCGGCCCTGGCCACCGGGCGGCCCCAAGTCTCCGTGCTGATCCCGGCCCGCAACGAGGAGGCCAACATCGCCGCCGCCTGCGCGGCCGTGCTGGCGAGCGAGGGGGTGGAGCTTGAGCTTGTTGTGCTCGACGACGCCTCGACCGACCAAACCCCGGCGATCCTGGCGGGGATCACTGACCCGCGGTTGCGGGTGGCGGCGGCGCCGAAGCTGCCGCCGGGCTGGTCGGGCAAGCAGCATGCGTGCAGCGTGCTGGGCGGCCTGGCCCGGCATGAGCTGATGGTGTTCGTCGATGCCGACGTGCGGCTCGCCCCCGACGCGCTGAGCCGCATGGCCGGGACGATGCAGCGCCATGACGTGGGGCTGGCCAGCGGTTTCCCGGCGCAGGACACGCTCACCTGGTCGGAGCAGCTGCTGATCCCGCTGATCCACTTCCTGCTGCTGGGGTTCCTGCCCATCGCCGCCATGCTGCGCTCGCCTGCGGTCGGCCTCGGCGCCGGCTGCGGGCAGTTGTTCATCGTCCGGCGCGACGCCTATCTGCGTGCCGGCGGCCATGCGGCGATCCGGGCGTCGCTGCATGACGGGCTGATGCTGCCCCGCGCCTTCCGCCGGGCCGGGTCGATGACCCGGCTGTTCGACGCAAGCGGCTTCGCGCGCTGCCGCATGTATGCCAACGCCGCGCAGGTCTGGGAGGGATTATGCAAGAACGCGACGGAGGGCATGGCGAAGCCGCGGGCGCTGCCGGTCTGGACGGTGATCCTGGGGGGCGGCCAAATCCTGCCGGCCGTGCTGATGCTGGCGGCGCCGGGCTGGACCGCCGGGTTAGCGTTGCTGGCGTCGGTCGGGTTCCGCCTGGTGCTGGCGGCGCGGTTCCGCCAGCCGTGGCTCGCCGCCCTGCTGCACCCGCTGGGCGTGTTGGCGCTGCTGGTCGTGCAGTGGTGGTCGCTGATCCGCGCCGCCCGCGGCCGGCCCGCCACCTGGCGCGGCCGGGCCTATACGGCGCAGTAGCGGGGTTGGCGGCGATGCTGGCGAGCGGCGTGCAGGCGGCGAAGCTGGAGGTCGTCGTGGGCAACATCCGCAGCGGCAAGGGCCATGTCCGCGTGGCCGTGTGCTCCCCGGACACCTTCCTCAAGGAGACCTGCCAATGGCACGGCCACGGCAAGGCCGCGCCGGGCGAGGTCACGGTGACGCTGGACGTGGCGCCCGGCACCTGGGCGGCGCAGGCGTATCAGGACGAGGACGACATCGGGAGGATCGCCCGCAGCTTCCTCGGCCTGCCCACCGTCGGCATCGGATTCAGCAACGACGCGCCGTTCCGCTTCGGCCCGCCGAGCTTCGCCGACGCCGCCTTCCGCCTGGGACCCGGCGGCGGCCGCATCCGCCTGAACCTGCGTTATTTCTAAGGAAAACCCGATGGGCACTCCGTTGCCGACCGATCCTCCGCTGCACTTCGACGCCCATCTGTTCGTCTGCACCAACCGCCGTCCGGACGGGCACAGGCGCGGCTCCTGCGCCGCCGGCGGGTCGGAGACGTTGCGGGACTACATGAAGGCGCGGGCCAAGGAGCTTGGCATCACGAACCTTCGGGTGAACTCCGCCGGCTGCCTCGACCGCTGCGAACTCGGCCCCTGCCTGGTGATCTACCCGGAGGGCGTCTGGTACCGGATCGACAGCACCGCCGACGTGGACGCCGTGCTGCAATCGCATGTCGTGGCGGGCGGGCGGGCTACGGCGTTGATGCTGCCGCCGGGCTGAGCCGGGCCAGCACCTGCCCCGCGTCCGCGCCTTCCGGAACCGCCAGCATGTGGCCGGGCTGGGCACTGCTCACCGCCGTCACGGCGCGCTTGGGGCACAACCCGAGGCAGCCCACCTCGATCACCCGCATCTCGCGCCGGCGCCCGGCGGCTTTCAGCGCGTCTTTCAACACCTCGGCCAGGCCATGCTTGTTCTTCTTGCCGAAGCCGCCATGCAGCTTGCGGCTGCACTTGCCGCAGACCATGGCGATCTCGCGCCATGGGGCCTGGGTCGTCGGGATCGCGTCATCGCTCGGCATCCCCGGCAAATGGCGTCATGACCGGCGGCTTTCCAGGCTTGAACAAACGGCTGCCCGGCCCTAACTTCCTGGCTCAACTTGATGAAAGGAGGTGATCCAGTGTCTCATTGTTTGACCCTACAGTCGCGCCCCGTGACCTGGACGCCCGCCCTGAGCCTTCGGGTTCTGGCTGGCTAAACCCCATCGTCCGGCGGCCGAGGCTGTCGAACAATGTGAAGGCCCCGGGTTCGTCCCGGGGCCTTCAGTGTTTCAGGCGGGTTCGTCCGCCTCGTTGAGATCGAGCATGGCATCCGCCTGGGCTGCCTCCAGCGCCTCGATGCCGCGCAGGCGGCGGCTCACGGCACGGGTGCGGCGCCGGGCCGTGTCGATGGTGTTGCTGAACGTCCCCGCCTGCTTCGCCAGCTTGTCCAGCACCTCGTCCATCCGGCCCATCTCGGTCCGCGTGGCGCCCAGCAGGCGCTGGATCTCCTCCGCCTTCTGCTCCAGCGACAAGGTCAGCATGCCAAGCTGGATTGTCCGCAGCAGCGCCGGCGCCAGGCTCGGTCCCATAACTAGCACGCGATGCTCGCGGTTCAGCGTTTCGATCAGGCCGGGCATCCGCGCCGCCTCGACATACAGCCCGTCGGTCGGCAGGTACATCACCGCGAAATCGACGGTGACCGGCGGGTTGACGTATTTGCCGCTGATCGTCTTGGCCTCCAGCCGCAGCCGGGTTTCGAGCCGGCGGCGGGCGGCGCGCTCCCCTTCGAGGTCCCCGGCCTCCGCAGCGAGCAGCAGGCGGTCGTAGTCCTCCGCCGGGAACTTGGCGTCGATGGCGAGCAGCGGCCGGGAGGCACCCCGCATCGGCATGACGACGGCGAACTCCACGATGTCGTCGCTGTCCTCCCGAAGCTTGCGGTTGGCATGCCAGGCGCCGGCGGGCAGCACGTCTTCCAGCAGCGCGCGCAATTGCAGCTCGCCCCAGGCGCCCCGGGTCTTGACGTTGGTGAAGATGCGCTTCAGGTCGCCGATCTGCGCCGTCATCGCCTGCACGTCGCCCATGGCGCGCTGCACCTGGGCGAACTGGTCGATGACGCGCTGGAAGCTGCCCTGCATCTGCGTCTCGACCGCCTGGTGCAGCTGCTCGGTCACGCTGCGCTG
>CAXULX010000076.1:0-14572 GCA_964252005.1 uncultured Acetobacteraceae bacterium
GTGACGATCGTCGGCGCGACCTCCGGCGACACCGGCTCGGCCGCCATCGAGGCGTGCCGCGACCGGCCCGGCATCGACGTGGTGATCCTGCATCCGGAGGGCCGCACCAGCGAGGTGCAGCGCCGGCAGATGACGACGGTGCACGCGCCCAACATCGCCAACATCGCGGTGGATGGCACCTTCGACGATTGCCAGGACCTGGTGAAGGCGATGTTCGCCGACGTGCCGTTCCGCCGGGACCTGCACCTCTCGGCGGTGAACAGCATCAACTGGGCGCGCATCGCGGCGCAGATTCCGTATTATGTGGCAGCAAGCCTGGCGCTCGGCGCGCCGGAGCGGGAGGTGGCGTTCAGCGTGCCGACCGGCAACTTCGGCAACGTGCTGGCGGCCTGGGCGGCGCGGCGCATGGGGGTGCCGATCACGCGCCTGGTGGTGGCGAGCAACCGCAACGACATCCTGGCGCGCTTTCTCGACGGCAACGACATGTCGATCCGCGGCGTGGAGCCGAGCCTGTCGCCCAGCATGGACATCCAGGTCAGCAGCAATTTCGAGCGCCTGCTGTTCGAGCTGCTGGACCGCGACCCGGCCGCGACGGCCACGACCATGCAAAACTTCCGCAGCACCGGGCGCATGGACGTGCCGCACGCCGCCTGGTCCCGCGCCCGCACCCTGTTCCACGGATTCCGGCTGGACGACGCGGGCACGGAGGCGGAGATCCGCCGGCTGCACGGCCTCGGCTACCTCGCCGACCCGCACACCGCCATCGGCATCGCCGCCGCCCGCGCGCTGCCCTGTCCGCACGTCCCCACCGTCGCCGCCGCCACCGCGCACCCGGCCAAGTTCCCCGACGCCATCGAGCGCGCCACCGGCCTGCGCCCGGCGCTGCCGCCGCGGCTTGCCGACCTGTTCGACCGCACCGAGATATACAGCCACGCGCCCAACAGCCTCGACGCGGTCGAGGCGCAGGTCCGCGCCTTCAGCCTCAGGAATGCCGCATGACGGACGCCATACAAGTCACCCGCCTGCCCTCGGGCCTGATCGTCGTGACCGAGACCATGGAGCGGGTCGAGACCGTCTCCCTCGGCGCCTACGTCGCGACCGGCACGCGGGCGGAGACGGCGGCGGAGAACGGCGCGTCGCACTTCCTGGAGCACATGGCCTTCAAGGGCACCGCCCGCCGCAGCGCCGCCGGCATCGCCGAGGAGATCGAGAACGTCGGCGGCCAGATCAACGCCTACACCGCGCGGGAGCAGACGGCGTACTACGTCAAGCTGCTGAAAGAGGACCTGGCGCTCGGCGCCGACATCATCGGCGACATCCTGACCCACAGCACCTTCGCGCCGGACGAGCTGGAGCGGGAGCGCGGCGTGATCCTGCAGGAGATCGGCCAGGCCAACGACACGCCGGACGACATCATCTTCGATCGCTTCCAGGAGGTCGCCTATCCCGACCAGCCGATGGGCCGGCCGGTGCTGGGCACCGAGCAGGGCATCGGCGCCATGGGGCGCGACGTGCTGACCGGCTACATGCAGCGTCACTATGCCGCCGGCAACATCGTGGTCGCCGCCGCGGGTGCCCTGACGCACGAGTCCGTCGTGGACCTGGCCCGGCAGCACTTCGCCGACCTGCCCGGCGCCATGCCCGGCCCGCTCGTGCCCGGCGCCTATCGCGGCGGCGAGTTCCGGGAGGCGCGCGACCTGGACCAGGTGCACATCGTGCTCGGCTTCCCCTCCGTCTCCTACGACGATCCTGACTACTACCCGGTGCTGCTGCTGAGCACGCTCCTGGGCGGCGGCATGTCGTCCCGGCTATTCCAGGAAATCCGGGAGAAGCGCGGGCTGGTGTATTCCATCTACTCGTTCTCCGCGCCGTTCATGGATGGCGGCCTGTTCGGCATCTATGCCGGCACCGGGGAGGCGGAGGCCGAGGAGCTGGTGCCGGTGACGCTGGAGGAGCTGCGCAAGGTGCAGCAGGGCGTCTCCGAGGCGGAGCTGCACCGCGCCCGCGCCCAGGTGAAGGCGAGCCTGCTGATGTCGCTGGAAAGCACCGGCAGCCGCTGCGAGCAGGTGGCCCGGCAGATCCAGGTGTTCGGCCGCATCGTGCCCACGGCGGAGACGGTGGCCAAGCTGAACGCCGTGACCGTCGAGGACGTGCGCCGCGCCGCCATGCGGGTGTTCCGTGCGGCGCCCACGCTCGCCGCCATGGGGCCGGCCGACAAGGTGCCGCATTTGCCGGCGATTGCGGAGAAGCTGGCGGCATGACGCAGCTTGACCTCCTGGCCGACCTGATCGGCCGGGCCAAGGCGGCTGGGGCGGACGCGGCCGACGCCATTCTGCTGTCCGGCACCTCCCTCTCCGTGGAGCGCCGGCTGGGACGCATTGAGAAGCTGGAGCAGTCGGAGGCGCGCGACCTCGGCCTGCGCGTCTTCGTGGGCCGCCGGTCGGCCATCGTGTCGTCCTCCGCCGCTGACCCCGCCGGGTTCGCAGCCTTGGCAGAGCGGGCGGTGGCGATGGCGCGGGTGGTGCCGGAGGACCCCTATGGCGGCTTGGCCGAGCAGGCGTCGGCGCCTGGGCCGACGGCGCTCGACCTCGACGACCCCGCCGCGCCCGACGCGGCGGCGCTGGTGGCCCGCGCGTCCGTGGCGGAGGAGGCTGCGCTCGCGGTGTCCGGGGTGACGAACTCGGAGGGGGCGGAGGCGTCCTACAGCCGGTCGGACGTGGCGCTGATGACCTCGGCCGGGTTTGCCGGGCAGTATTCGCGCACGTCGCACGCGGTGGTGGCGGTGGCTCTGGCCGGGGCCGGGGTGGACATGCAGCGGGACTACGACTCCGCCTCCTCCGTGCACCTGGCGGACCTGGAGGACGCGGCGGGGATCGGGCATACGGCGGGGACCCGGGCGGTGGCGCGGATGAACCCGCGCCGGGCACGGACGGCGCGGCTCCCGGTGGTGTACGACCCGCGCGTGTCCAGCAGCCTGCTGAACCACCTGACGGCCGCGATCAACGGCGCCACCATCGCGCGCGGCACGAGCTTCCTCAAGGACATGCTGGGCCAGGCGGTGTTCGCCGCCGGCATCCAGGTGCACGACGACCCGCGCCGGTTGCGCGGCCTGCGGTCCAAGCCTTTCGATGCGGAGGGGGTGCCGACCGCCGCCCGCGCGGTCGTGCAGGACGGCGTGCTCACGACCTGGCTGCTGGACAGCCGCAGCGCCCGGCAGTTGGGCCTGCGCTCCACCGGCCACGCGGTGCGCGGGACCAGCGGCCCGCCGTCGCCCGCGCCGACCAACCTGTTCATGGCGCCGGGCACGCTGTCGCCCACGGCGCTGATGGCGGACATCCGCGAGGGGCTGTATGTGACCGAGCTGATCGGCATGGGCGTGAACGGCATCACCGGCGACTACAGCCGGGGCGCCGCCGGGTTCATGATCCGCGACGGCGTGCTGGCGGAGCCGGTGGCGGAGATCACCATTGCGGGGTCGCTGCCGGCGATGTTCCGGGAACTCGTGGCGGCAAACGACCTGATGCTGCGGCGCGGGACGGACGCGCCGACGGTCCGGATCGACGGGATGACGTTGGCGGGGGCCTGATTCAGAACCGGTCGCTGGCCGCGGCGGCCGCAACGTATCGGGCGGCGTCCTCGGCCAAGATGAGGCGGGCGGCCACCAGGGCGTCCGCCGCCTCCTTCACCTTCGCCACGTAGGCGTCGCGCGTGCCGTAGCGTTCCTCCAGCGACGGCCGGGGGTCGCCGCTGCGCTCGCGGTCCGCCCGGGTGCGGGCGAAGGGGATGAACGTGCCGTCGCGGTCGCAGAGTTCGGACGGGAAGTCTTTGTAGACATTGGTGCCGGTGTAGGTGCCGAGCGGCACCGCCAGATGCGGCAGGCGCAGGCCGGCGACCTCGTTGCCGTCGGCGTCCACGGCGGGAACGATGGTGGGATAGGGCTGCACCGGGGCGGAGGGCGGGTCGGTCCAGTCCACCGGCCGTCCGATTGGGGTGTCGCCCGGCGCCCAGGTCACGCCGGGCACGGCGGGCATGTGGACAGCGGCGGCCGGCACGCCGGTCTCGTCGCCGCGGCGCGGCATCATGCTGTCGGGCGGCGGCGTCCCCGTGGCGACCCAGGCATCCAAGCTCGACAGCATGGCGCGCAGAGCCGGCCCGGCGCTGTTGGGATTGCGCGGGTTGGCGCAAAAGCCCGGCGCGCCCGTGACGCCGAAATGCCCGCCGTGCTGCGTCCCCGCCACCAGCATCATCCGCACGCCGGGCGGCAACGCCGCGTCCGCGCCCGCCGCGTCCGTGTGCACGAGCGACGCGCCCTTTTGCCAGTACTCCGTGGACGTGTTGCTCTCGATCACCAGCGGGTCGCTGCCGTCCCCGCGCAGCAGGCCGGGTCCGGGGCCGTAGCCGAAGGGCGGCCAGGCTTCCGGGTAGAACCGGTCCTCATGCTGGGTCGCGGTGCGGCCCGGCATGGCGAAGGGCGCGTTCGCGAACACCTTGCCCGCCCCCGAGATGTGCGGCAGCACGCCGTCGAACACGCGCCTGCCAGCCTCGTCCCGGTTCATGCCGAGATCGAGGAAGTGCCGCAAATAGCGCCCGCTGAGCGAGATGCCGATGGCGAGCGTGCGCCGGATGCCGGGTTCGGCCCGCAGGTGGCTGACCAGGTCGCGCGTGGCGGCGAAGCCGATGCCGTCCACGGTGGGCCGCGTGGCCTCGTAGCTCAGCTCGTAGATGCGGCGCGGCGTCGGGAGCGTGCCGAACGGCAGGAGCTGGATGGTGCTGCTGTCCACCCAGGCGAACTCGTCCGGCCGCAGCGGCGTCGGCGCGTCGGCAAAACGGCTGCGCACCGTCAGGCGCGCGGTGTCCATGTTGGCGACGGGGTAGGGCAGGCGGATGCGCGGCACCGCCTCCGGGCCGCGGGTGCCGGCGATGAACTCGTGCCGGATGCGGGCCACGATGGGCAGGGCGCCTTGCGTCGCGACGGGCACGCGGATGGCCAAGCCGTTGTTGGCGCCGCTGGCCTCGGGCTGCCAGCCGGACCAGACCATTGTGTCGCCCCGGCGGAAGGTGAAGGCGTTGCCGGCGTCGGCCAGGCTGCGCGGGTCGTTGACGGCGCCGTAGGGCGGCTCCGGCGCGTCGTTGACCCAGGACATCAGGAACTTGTTGCCGCGGTTGGTCACGTCATACAGCAGCGCGCCGTTGCCGCGGGAGGGATCGGCCGGGCGCAGGATGAACACGTCGGCGTCGTACTCGACCATGCCGCGCGCGTTGCGCGGCGCCTGGTCCAACAGGGCGATGACGGCGTTGGCGGGGTCCTTGGGGTCAAGCTCGCCATGGGCAATCGCCTGGATGCGGACATACGGCCCGGCGCTGCCGAAGCTGGCGCCGTCGGCGAACGGCTCCTGCGACGTGATGGCAAGCTGCGTCAGTCGCGCGGCGGCCGGGTTGGCCAGCAGCAGCGCACCCAGGCCAAGCACGGCGGCGATTGAGCGTCGCATCGCGTTCCTCCATGCCAGATTTGCCTCCGGCTGCGAATCAGGCTGTGCTGGCGACGCCAGGCTTGTCAACGCGGCTGTTCGGGCAGGCCCCTATTTTCAGCTCTGGAACGGCCTATATTCATCGTCGTTCAGTATCGTCGTTCACTGGGGATCTCATTCGAATGCGTCGTTCTTCCTCCCTCATCGCTGCCATCGCGGTCGCTGCCCTGGCGTTCGCGCCCTCGCTCGCCGATGCGCGGGCCGGCGGCGGAAGCTCGTTCGGCAGCCGCGGTGCACGGACATACTCTGCGCCGCCCTCCACCAGCACCGCGCCCTCCATGGCGGCGCCGATGGAGCGGAGCATGACGCCACGCTCGGCGCCGTCCAGCCCGAGCTACGGCGCACCGGCATCGCCCGCGTTCGGCGGCCGGTCCGCCTTCGGGTCCGGCCTGCTGGGCGGGCTGCTCGGGGTCGGCATCGGCAGCATGCTGTTCGGCGGCGGCCTGTTCGGCGGGTCGGGCGGCCTGGGCGGCATGGGCTTCCTCGGGCTTCTGCTGCAGGCGGCCCTGCTGTTCTTCGCGGTCCGCTGGCTGGTCCGCAAGTTCGTGAGCCGCCAGCCGGCCATGGCGGGCGGCCCCAGCTTCGCGCGCATGCAGCAGCCCTCCGGCCCGGTTGCCAGCGCCGGCGGGACGGGCCCGGCGGCGCCGTCCCTGCAGATCGGCAAGCCCGATTACGAGGCGTTCGACCGGCTCCTGCATGAGGTGCAGGCGGCATGGTCGGCGCAGGACCTGAACGCGCTGCGTGCGATTGCGACGCCCGAGATGGTCGGCTACTTCGGCGAGCAATTGGCGGAACAGTCGAGCCGCGGCGTGCGGAACACCGTAACCCACGTCAAGCTGGAGCAGGGCGACCTGTCGGAAGCCTGGTCGGAGAATGGGCGCGAGTATGCGACCGTCGCGATGCGCTTCTCCTCCATGGACGTGACGCGCGACTCGGCCGGCCGGGTGGTGGACGGCGACATGGCGCTGCGCAGCATGGCGACGGAGCTTTGGACGTTCATGCGTTCGCGGGGCGGCCAGTGGATCCTGTCGGCGATCCAGCAAGCCCGCTGAACGCGGTCCAAGTCTGCGAGACCGAGGGCCGCCGGGGCATCCCGGCGGTCCTTCGCGTTTGCGGGTCTCGCGTTCGGGGCGAACGCCGCTGCATCATCGAAACTTCACGTGCAAATGCCGGGTCACGCCGTCATAGGCGGCAGGGAACGCTGGGTTGTCCTGACACGAGGTTCGATCAGCCGCATGAACGCAATCCTCCCAACGCTGAACGCCCACCGATACCGCGCCGTATTCATCTCCGACACCCACCTGGGAACACGAGGCTGCCGCAGCGATTTCTTGGCGGACTTCTTGGGGCAGATGTCGTGCGAGCATCTGTTCTTGGTCGGCGACATCGTCGATGGCTGGCGTCTGCGCAAATCCTGGTACTGGGATGCAAGCCATGACAAGGTCATCCGCCTGATCCTGCGCCACGCCCGCAACGGCGCCGCCGTGACCTACATCCCCGGCAACCACGACGAGATGTTCCGCGCCTGGCTGCCCACCGAGATCGACCCCCACACGCTGGAGGTCGCGGGCATCGCGCTCCGCCCGGAGGCCACGCACGTCACCGCGGACGGCAAGAAGCTGCTGGTCATCCATGGCGACGAGTTCGACAGCGTGGTGCGCTATGCCCGGTTCCTCGCGGTGCTCGGCGACGGCGCCTACACCACCTCCCTGGTCGTCAACCGCTGGTTCAACTCGCTGCGGCGCCGGCTGGGCTATCCCTACTGGTCGCTGTCGCAATGGCTGAAGCGGCAGGTCAAGGGCGCGGTGAAGGCCATCGACCTGTTCGAGACCGCGCTGGCGGCGGAGGCCGGGCGCCGCGGCTTCGATGGCGTCGTCTGCGGCCACATCCACCATGCCGAGATGCGCAAGGTGAACGGCATCCTGTACCTGAACGACGGCGACTGGGTGGAAAGCTGCACGGCCCTCGTCGAGCATCACGATGGGCGGCTGGAGCTGGTGGACTGGGCGGCCGTCAACAAGCTGTCGTTCTTCACGCCGCGCGAGCCTGAGGCGGCAGAGGCGGCCTAACCGGTCCTCCCCCGCCGGCAGGGGCGGGCCGCCGGACTGCGTGGTAAGCCCAGCCATGCGCATCCTCATCGTCTCTGACGCCTGGTGCCCCCAGGTGAACGGCGTGGTCCGCACGCTGTCCATGGTGGCGGCGGAACTGGCGGCCCAGGGCCACCATATCGAGGTGATCGGGCCGGACCGGTTCCGCACGGTCGCACTGCCGACCTATCCGAGCATCCGAGTCGCCCTGATGCCCCGGCGGCGCCTGGGCGCGATGATCGAGGCGTTCCGGCCCGATGCCCTGCATATCGCGACCGAGGGGCCGCTCGGCCATGCCGCCCGGCGCTGGGCGTTGCTGCGCGGCGTCGCCTTCACCACGTCGTTCCACACCCGTTTTCCGGAATACCTTCACGCGCGGGTGCGCCTGCCGCCCGCATTGGCCTATGCCTGGCTGCGCCGGTTCCACAACGCGGGCGTCGCGACGATGGTGGCGACCAGCAGCCTGCGGCACGAACTGGCCGCCCGTGGGTTCCGCCGGGTGCGTGCCTGGACCCGTGGCGTCGATCTGGCCCGGTTCACGCCCGGGCCGCCGGACGCCGCGGGCGGCGCGGCCTATCCCCGCCCGATCTTCCTCTATGTCGGCCGGGTCGCGGTGGAGAAGAACCTGCCGGCGTTCCTTTCGCTCGACCTGCCCGGCACGAAGCTCGTCGTCGGCGACGGGCCGCAGCGGCACGCCTTGTCGCAAGCCTACCCGGCCGCGCGCTTCCTGGGCGAGCGGCACGGCGCGGAGTTGACGCGGTGCTACGCCGGGGCCGACGTGTTCGTGTTTCCGTCCTTGACCGACACGTTCGGTCTGGTGCTGCTGGAAAGCCTCGCTTCCGGCATCCCCGTCGCGGCGTACCCGGTGACCGGTCCGGCCGATGTGCTGGAGGGCGCGCCGCCGGGCGTGGGCGCCTTGGACCACGACCTGCGGGCGGCGGCGCTGCGCGCCCTGTCCACCGGGAATCGGGCGGCGTGCCGCGCCCATGCCGAACGGTTCTCCTGGCGGGCCTGCGCCGACGGGTTCCTCGCGAACCTCGTGAGCGCCGGCTCGGATGCCTGATCTTCGCGGCTGGCGTTTGCGGCGCTGCGGGCCGCATGCTACCGCCGCGCCATGCCGTCCGGCCCAGTTCCTTGATCAAAACCTTGCTTCGCCATCCCCGCACCCTGGCGCTCGGCACGCAGGCGCTGGGCGGCTATCTGCGATTCGCGCTCCGCACCACGCGCTGGTCGATGCATGGCGTCGAGCTGGGCCGGTACATGCATGGCAGCCCGGCGGTGTTCGCCTTCTGGCACGAATGCCTGCCGCTGATGCCCGCGCTCTGGACCCACGCGCTGCGCGAACGCGCGGCGGCGCAGGGGCGGCGCGGGCGGATGCACGTCCTGGTCAGCCGCCATCAGGACGGGCGGCTGATCGGCGACATGATGCGGGGGTTCGGCCTGGACCTGGTGCACGGCTCCTCCTCCAAAGGCTCCGAGCAAAAGGGCGGGGCGTCCGGGCTGCGCGCCCTGCTGGCGGCCTTGGCGGCGGGCGGCCAGGTGGTGATCACGCCGGACGGACCGCGCGGGCCGCGGCGGCAGGTCGCCCGCGGCGTCGCGCAACTGGCGGCGCTGGCCGGGGTGCCGGTGCTGCCCTGCGCCGCGCGATGCACCCGGCACCGGGTCTTGCCGACCTGGGACCGCATGGTGCTGCCCTTGCCGTTCGGCCGCGGCGTGCTGGTGTGCGGCGCGCCGATCCACGTGCCGCGCGACCACTGGGCCGACAGCCTGCCCGGCATCGCCGCCGCCTTGTCGGGGGCCGCGGACGAGGCCGAGGCGCTGTGCGCGGCCTAGCCGCAGGGCTTTGGCACGGCGGCACGACCCTGGCCGCCCCTGGCCTGCGGGCCATGCTGCGGCGCCGGGTGGGCCGGGGCAAGGAACTCGCGGCGCGCCTGCCGGAACGGGAGGGCATCGACCCCACGCCGCGTCCCGCCGGGCGCCTGATCTGGCTGCATGCCGCCAGCGTGGGGGAAAGTCAGTCGATCCTCCCGGTGCTGTCCGCCCTGTGCAGCCAGGCGCCAGACGCCTCCATCCTACTCACCACCGGGACGGTCACCTCCGCCGCCCTGCTGGCCGACCAGTTGCCGCGGCTTGGCCTGGAGCGCGTGCTGCACCGCTTCGTGCCGCTCGATGTTCCCGCCTGGGCGGCGCGGTTCCTCGACCACTGGCGGCCGGACGCGGCGGGGTTCGTGGAAAGCGAGCTGTGGCCCAACCTCCTCGCCGGCTGCCAGGCGCGGGGCATCCCGATGATGCTGGTGAACGCCCGCATGTCGGCCCGCAGCCTGCGCGGCTGGCAGCGCGCGCCGGGCTTCGCGCGGCAGGTCATGGGGGCGTTCGACCGGGTGCAGGCGCAATCGGAGGCCGACGCCGCGCATCTGCGGCTGCTGGGCGCCCGCCACGTGGATGCGCCGGGCAACCTGAAGCTGGCCGCACCGCCGCTGCATGCCGACCCGGCCGAACTCGCCCGGCTGCGCCGCCTGATCGGCGGCCGCCCGGTCTGGCTGGCGGCCAGCACCCATCCCGGCGAGGAGGAGGTGGCGGGCCAGGTGCATCGCACGCTCGCCGCGGCGCATCCGGGCCTGCTGACCATCGTGGCGCCGCGTCATCCGGAGCGGGGGGCCGCGGTGGCGGCGGCGCTCGGCGCGCCCCGCCGGGCCGCGGGACAGGACCCGGGCGCGGGGATTTGGGTTGCGGACACGCTGGGCGAGCTCGGGTTGCTGTATCGCCTGGCGCCGCTGGCCTTCGTCGGCCGCAGCCTGGCGGGGCAGGGCGGGCAGAACCCGTTGGAGCCGGCGCGCCTCGGCTGCGCCATCGCCGTCGGGCCGCACACCGCGAACTTTGCCGAGGCCGTGCAGGCGCTGGAAGCGGCCGGGGCGCTCACCCGGGTGGCGGATGCGGGCGAATTGGCCGGCTGGGTGGACGGCATGCTGCGTGATCCCCGCCGGAGGCACGCCGCCGGCGCCGCGGCCCGCGCCGCGGCCCAGGGCGCCGCCGGCCTGCCGGAGCGCACGGCGGCGGCGTTGCTGTCCCTGGCGCGTGGATGACGCCCCCGGCGTTCTGGCAACGGGACGGAGTGCTGCCGTGGCTGCTGGCCCCGGCGGCGGTCGTGGCGGCCCGGCTCACCGCGCGGCGCGTCGCCCGGCCGGGCTGGCGGGCGCCGGTGCCGGTGCTGTGCTGCGGCAATGCCGGGGTCGGCGGGGCCGGCAAGACGACGCTGGCGCTCGACCTCGCACGGCGGTTGGGCGCGCGGGGCGTGGCGGTGCATTGCCTGACCCGCGGCTATGGCGGGCGCTCGAAGGGCGTCCTGCGGGTCGATCCCGCACGGCATGACGCGGAGCTGGTGGGGGACGAGCCGCTGCTGCTGGCGGCGGTGGCGCCGACCTGGGTGGCGGCCGACCGCGCGGCCGGCGCCCGGGCGGCCGTGGCGGCGGGGGCGCAGGCGCTGCTGATGGATGACGGGCTGCAGAACCCGACCTTGGCGCGGGACGCGGCCCTGCTGGTCGTGGACGGGGCCGTGGGGTTCGGCAACGGCCGGGTCATGCCGGCCGGGCCGTTGCGGGAGCCGGTGGCCGCCGCGGCGTCACGCTGCCGGGCGGCGGTGCTGATCGGGCCGGATGCGGCGCACGCGCGGGCTGTCCTGCCGCCGGGCCTGCCGGTGCTGACGGCGGTGCTGGAGCCGGACGCGGCGCTGCCGGGCCTGCGCGTGCTGGCGTTCTCCGGCATCGCCCGTCCGTCCAAGTTCCACGCCACGCTGCGGCAGGCCGGCGCCATCGTGGCGGAGTGCGCGGCGTTTCCGGACCACCACCGCTTCACGCCCCGCGAGTTGGAGCGCGTGCTGACCCGTGCTACCGCACTCGGCGCCATGCCAGTCACGACCCCGAAGGACGCGGTGCGCTTGCCCCGCGCGGTCCGCACGCAGGTCCGGGTCGTCGGCGTCTCGCTGCGCTGGGACGATCCGGACGGGCTTGAGCGCCTCCTGCGCGACATCGTGCCGTGAGCCGGGCGCACCAGGCGGAAGCCCTCCTCGCGCGCGCCGCCATGCGTGTGCTGGGCGCCTTGGGGCCGGTCGCATCCAGCAATCTCGTGGGGGCCATCGCCCGCGGCATCGGGCCGTTCCTGCCGGTGTCGCGCGTCGCCCATGCCAACCTGCGGGCGGCGATGCCCGAGCTTGACCTGGCCGCGCGGCGCCGGATCGTGCGCGGCGTTTGGGACAACCTGGGCCGCACGGTCGGCGAACTGCCGCACATCGTCGATCTGCGGGAAACGGAGGCCGGCCCCGGCTGGCAGCTCGTCGGCGAGGACACGCTGCGTTGGCTCGTCGCCCAGGGCGGTCCGGCCATCTTCTTCAGCGGCCATATCGGCAATTGGGAGATGCTGCCGGTCGCATCGTCGGCACG
This sequence comes from uncultured Acetobacteraceae bacterium, assembly GCA_964252005.1. Classification (GTDB taxonomy): domain Bacteria; phylum Pseudomonadota; class Alphaproteobacteria; order Acetobacterales; family Acetobacteraceae; genus CAHJXG01. The sequence continues at coordinate 12,052 of CAXULX010000076.1, forward strand.
CGGCCTGCCGTTCTCGCCCGTCTATCGGTCTGCGGAGAACAAGCAGATCGACGCGATGATCCAGGATCTGCGGCGGCGGGCCGCCGGCGCCGACATCAAGATGTTCGCCAAGGGGGCGGCCGGCGCCCGCCAATCCCTCGTGCACCTGAAGCGCGGCGGCCGGCTGGGCATGGTGATGGATCAGAAGATGAATGACGGGATCGAGGCCCGGTTCTTCGGCCTTCCCGCGATGACCGCGCCCGCCTTGGCGACCATGGCGCTGCGCCTGCGGTGTCCGGTGATCCCAGCCTATGTCGAACGGCTCGGCCCCGCCCGGTTCAGGGTGACCTGCGAGCCACCGCTCGACCTGCCCGACACCGGCGACCGGGCGGCTGACGTGGCGAGCCTCACGCAAACCGTGAACGACACGCTGGAACGTTGGATCAGGGCCAAGCCGGAAAGCTGGCTATGGCTACATCGGCGATGGCCGAACGCTAGTACCGGGCCTTCATCGGGATCTTGACGATCTCCGGCAACGGCGAGCGTTCCAGCGACTTGATCGCCGGGCGCGGTTTGCCGGAGGCCGCGCCGATGGTGGCGTCCTGCTGCTCGATGATGCCCTGGGCCGGCATGTCGCCATCGAGGCCCACCAACGCCGTGCTCGGCACCCGGCGGTTGCTGCTGCGGGTGCCATCGACATAGGTCACGTCGAACGCCACGAAGCTGCTCTCGATCCTCTTTTTAGGCGGCATTGGTATCCCCTGGGCTGGTGCCCTCGGCCGGCGCGGCGTCCGCGGTCTCGCCCTCGGCTTTGCGGCGTGCTGCGGCCTCTTCCTTGTCGCGCAGCTTCTCGTCTTTCTTGGCCTGCTTGGCGCGGTTCCGCTCGGCCCGCTGCATGTTGTAGTTGGGCTTGAAGACCATCGGGGTTCCTTGCGGCGAAGGGTGGATGGAGGCCGCGCCTCAGCTTTGGCCGAGCTGGCTTTCCCGCACGACACGCTCATGGCCATCGCGGGCGTTCTTGATGCGGTATTGCAGGTCCCGAGTCTCGCTCGGCATCTGCCGCACCACGGTGTAGCTCCCCCGCGGCGCGTTGCCATCGAACGCGCTGGGGGAGAACTCCACTCGTTGACCGGAGGCGAACTTATGGGCTGCCATGCAGGTCGTCTCCGGCCGCTGCCACGGGGGCAGCTCTAGGGTTGAAGGGTTACGCGGACTGCAGGTTGACCGCGGAGGTCTTGCCCTGCTGGCCGCGCTCAAGCTCGAAGCTCAGCTTCTGGCCCTCGTTCAACGAACCCATGCCGGCACGCTCGACCGCAGAGATGTGCACGAACACGTCCTTGCTGCCGTCATCCGGCTGGATGAAGCCAAAACCCTTTTGCGCGTTGAACCACTTAACCGTTCCGACTGCCATAGTATGCTCTCCATAGACACGGCGACCCGCACGGTGCAGGCCGAATTACTTTTAGATTAGGGAGCACCGGAAAAGCTGCGGACCCAGAACGGGTTCAACAAGCATCGATCCAAAGACTGGCTGGCCCAACACGAAAAGCGCCGACGCTGACATGGGCCTTTCCTGCCCAATTGTAAAGCAGGCCCCGGGATTATGTTCAGATCGGCAGCGCCTGCTGTCCAGGCTTGTCCGCACTGGCCGCCACCTCGCCATCGCCGAAGCGCAGCCGCAGCTTCTGTCCCGGCGCCACCCGCGCCGCCGACGTGACCGCCTGGCCGGACCCGTCCAGCACCAGGGCGTAGCCGCGCGCCAGCACCGCCCCGACCGACACGGACTCCAGCCGTGCCGCCGCGCCCTCGAGCCGCGCCCGCGACTCCCGCAAGCCGCCCTGCAATGGCGCCGGCGACAGCCGCCCCAGGACGGCCCCGGCGCGCCCCTGCTGCCGCGCCGTCGCCTGGCGCAGCGCCCCGCCCAGCCGCGACGCCGCCAGCGTCACCGCCGCGCGCCGCGTCGCCGCCACCCCGTCCCGGCTGGGCATACGCAGTTCGACCTGCACCAGCGCCGCCCTTCGCGCCCGCACCAGGTTCGGCAACGCGAGCGCCAGGCGCAGCCCCCGCGCCTCGATGGCCTGGCGCGCGGCGCGCATCAGGGCGGGCAGGTCCGGGATGCCGCGCTCCGCCTGCGCCAGCGTGGCCCGGCGCGAGGCCAGCAGGTTCGGCAGCGCCATCCCCAGCCGCTGCGCCCGGTCGTCCAAACGCTGCCGCGCCCCGCCCAGCAGGTTCGGCAGGTCCGGCAGGCCGCGCTCGGCCCGGCCCAGACCCAGGCGCCGCTCCTGCGTCATCCGGTGCAGCCCGGCGGACAGCCGCGCCGCCTCCTGCGCCACGGTCGCCAGCAGCTCCGCCCGCATCGGCACGGCCAGTTCGGCCGCGGCCGTCGGCGTCGGCGCCCGACGGTCGGCGGCAAGGTCGATCAGCGTGTGGTCCGTCTCGTGCCCCACGGCGGAGATCAGCGGGATGCGGCAGGCGGAGGCGGCACGCACCACGGCCTCGTCGTTGAAGGCCATCAGGTCCTCCAGGCTGCCGCCGCCGCGCG
>CAXULX010000077.1:0-14378 GCA_964252005.1 uncultured Acetobacteraceae bacterium
GCCGGCAGGATCAGGATGTAAACCTCCGGATGCCCCCAGGCCCAGATGAGGTTCATGAACATCATCACGTTCCCCCCGGCCTCGTTGGTGAAGAAGTGGAAGCCGAGGTAGCGGTCGAGCAGCAGCATCGCGAGCGTCGCGGTCAGGATGGGGAAGGCGGCCACGATCAGCAGGTTGGAGGCGAGCGAGGTCCAGCAGAACATCGGCATCCGCAGGTACGTCATGCCGGGCGCATGGATCTTGAGGATCGTGGTGACGAGGTTGATGCCGGACATCAGGGTGCCGACGCCCGAGATCTGCAACGCCCACAAGTAGTAGTCCACGCCGACGCCGGGCGAGTAGGTCAGCTCGGACAAAGGCGGGTAGGGCAGCCAGCCGGTGCGGGCGAACTCACCCACCACCAGCGAGATGTTGACCAGCAGCGCGCCGGTGGCCGTCAGCCAGAAGCTGACGGAGTTGAGCGTCGGGAAGGCCACGTCGCGGATGCCGAGCTGCAGCGGCACCGCGAAGTTCATCAGCCCGATCACGAACGGCATGGACACGAAGAAGATCATCAGCGTGCCGTGGGCGGAGAAGACCTGGTTGTAATGCTCGGGCGGCAGGAAGCCCGGCGCCTGGTAGGCGAGCGCCTGCTGCGAACGCATCAGGATCGCATCCGAGAAGCCGCGCATCAGCATGACCAGCGCCAGCAGGCAATACATGATCCCGATGCGCTTGTGGTCCACGCTGGTGATCCACTCGCGCCACAGATAAGGCAGCCAGCCCTTGAACAGGACCAGGCCGAAGACGCTGATAAGCGTCAGCCCGACCACGCCCGAGGCGATCAGCGGGATGGGCTGATCGAGCGGAATGGCCGCCCAGGTGAGCTTGCCCAACATGCTAACGCTCTCCCGTGATGCAGATGGCCGCGTCGAGCGCCGCGGTTTGCGCCGTGCCGCCGCCGTTGCCTTGCGCCGTCTGCCCGGCCTGGCCGCCCGACTCGTGCGGGCCGGGACCGGGCGCCAGGCTCTGGCTGACGATCTTCTGGAACAGCCCGGTTTCGGCCTCCCGGAACGTGGAGGGCGGGTCCTTGATGCTCTGCTTGGCCAGCTCGACGTAGCGGGCGGAGTCCAGCACTGGGCCGCCCTGGCGCGTCGCCGCGACCCAGCCGGCGAAGCCCGCGGCGTCCAGCGCCCGCACCTCGAAGTGCATGTCGGAGAAGCCGTCGCCGCTGTAATGCGTGGACAGGCCCCACAGGGTGCCGGGCTGGTCCGCCTGCAGGTTCAGGTCGGCCGCCATGCCGTTCATGGTGTAGATCATGCTGCCGAGCTGCGGGATGAAGAAGGAGTTCATCACGCTGGCCGACGTCAGCGAGAAATGCACGGGCTGGCCCGCCGGAATCACCAGCTGGTTCACGCTGGCGACGCGCTGGTCCGGGTAGATGAACAGCCACTTCCAATCCAGCGACACGACCTGCACCTCCAGCGCCGGCGTCTTCGACGCCAAGGGCCGCGCCGGGTCAAGCTGATGCGAGCCGATCCAGGCGACGCCCCCGAGCAGGGTGATCGTCAGCAGCGGGATGGCCCACGTCACCAGCTCGATGCGCCCGGAATAGGCCCAGTGCGGCAGGCGCTGGGCACGGGGGTTGGACGCGCGGAACCACCAGGCGAATCCCAGCGTCGCCAGGATGGTCGGGCCGACGATGGCCAGCATGATCAGCAGCGAGTCGATCAGGATCACACGTTCCGCCGCCCCGACGGGACCCTGCGGCTCGAGGACGGCAGGCTGGCACGCCGCCAGGGCCAAGGACGCCGCCAAAATGCCGAAACGCCAGGCCCAAGCCGGCCGGACGCGCGTCTCCGTACGGGGCTCTGCACGGTGCGGCGGCCCGCCCGGCGTGACCCGCGCCGGCCCTGTCCTTGAAGCTGTGCTCAACATCCCACCCGCCCACCAGAATCTCGCTGCGCCGCACCTGCATCAATAAGGATGCCTGGTCCGTACCCCCATACGGCGTGATGCCGAAGGCGGCCTTCTTCCTGCGCCATCCGATCATCTATGTGTGAACGGCGTCTCCGCCAGACGCAGCGCGCACGGGGAGCCGGGTCTCAAGGCCGGGTCAGGCGAGCACCTCCGGCACCTTATCCGCCGGCGGCGTGTTGCGGGAGCGGCCGATCCGCGGCGTGCCGTCGATCACCACCATGCCGACGCCCGGCAGGTCGCCCAACTGCACGCACTCCAGCAGGGTGCGCCCGGCCGAATGCTGCGCCCGGTCGAGCAGCACGAAGTCCGCGGCGCGCCCCACCTCGATCAGCCCCGTGTCCAGCGCGCGCATCCGCGCCGTGTTGCCGGTGCCGAAGCAGAACGCCACCTCGGCCGGCACGTCGCCCAGCGAGGACAGCATCGCGATCATCCGCAGGATGCCGAGCGGCTGCACGCCGGACCCGGCGGGCCCGTCAGTACCGAGGATGACCCGCTCCAACTGCCCCATCTCCCGCGCCGTGCGCATCGTATAGAGCGCCGCACGCTCGTTGCCGTTATGCACCAGCTCCAGCCCGCGTTGGCAGCCCTCGCAGATGCAGCGGATCTCGCGGTCGGGCAGGGCGGTGTGGCCGCCGTTCACGTGGCCGATCACGTCGGTGTCGGCCTCCAGCACCACGGCCGCGTCGATCAGGCCGGAGCCGGGGATGGACGGCCCGCCGGTGTGGATGGTGGACTGGATGCCATACTTGCGCGCCCAGGCGACCATGCGCCGCGCCGTCGGGCCGTCCTTCACGCCGCCCAGGCCCACCTCGCCCAGCAGGCGCACGCCGGCGTCTGCCAGCTCCTTGAAGTCGTGCTCCTCCATCTCCGGCTCGATCACCGGGGCGCCGGCGTGGATCTTCATGCCGCCGGGGCGGAAGGCGGTGAAGGCGCGCTGCGCGAAGATCGCCATCGCCTTCAGTCCCACCACGTCGCGCGGCCGGCCCGGCGTGTGCACCTCGCCCGCCGAGATCATCGTCGTGACGCCGCCGTGCAGCGTCGATTCGATCCAGTTCAACTGGCTCTGCCGCGGCGTCCAGTCGCCCGCGACGGGGTGGACGTGGCTGTCGATCAGCCCGGGCGCCAGGCCGCAGCCATGCGCGTCGATGACGGTCGTGGCGCCCTCGGCGTCGATCTCGGACGCGCGGCCGACCGCCGTGATCCGACCGCCGACCGCCACGACCGTGTCGGCATCGAGGATGGGCCGCCCGATGTCGCCGGACAGCAGCAGGCCGATGTTGCGGATCACCAGCTTCGCGTGGGGATCGGCCGCGTTCGTCGTCTCTTGCGCCATGGAATGCTCCTTCTGCCCGGGTTCAAACGGCCAGATAGCGCCCGTGCGTGCCGCTATCCGCCTGCAGCGCCGCCACGCTGCCGGTCCACGCCACCTGGCCGCCCTCCAGGATCACCGCCTGCGTCGCCACCTCGGCCGCGAAGTGCAGGTTCTGCTCCGCCAGCAGGATGCTCAGCCCCTCTTGCCGCAGCGCCTTGATCGCGGCGGCCATCTGCTCGACGATCAGCGGCGACAGCCCCTCGCTCGGCTCGTCCAGTAGGAGCAGGCGCGGGTTGCCCATCAGGGTGCGGGCGATGGTGAGCATCTGCTGCTCGCCGCCGCTCATGCGCCCGCCGGGCCGCTGGCGCATGGCGCCGAGGTTGGGGAACAGGTCGAACAGCCGCGCCGTGGTCCAGGGCCGCAGCCCGTCCCGCGCCGGTTGTCGGCCCACGTCCAGGTTCTCCATCACCGTCAGCTCCGCGAAGATGCGGCGCTCCTCCGGCACGTAGCCCAGGCCCAACTGCGCCCGGCTGTACGGCTCCAGCTGCGCGATGTCGCGGCCGCCGAACTGCACGCGGCCGGCGGCCGGGCGCACCAGGCCGATCAGCGACTTCATCACCGTGCTCTTGCCCGCGCCGTTGCGGCCCAGCAGCACGACGGCCTCGCCGGGGCCGACCTTGAGCCCGACATCGTGCAGGATGTGCGCCCGGCCATAGAAGCTGTTGAGGCCCTCGACCGTCAGCATCAATGCCCCCCGCTGGTGCGGCCGGCGCCGAGGTAGATGGCCCGCACCTGCGGGTCGGCGCGGATGGAATCGGGGTCGCCCGACGCAATGAGCGCGCCGCGCGCCAGCACCGCGATGCGGTCGGACACGCCGAACACCACGTCCATGTCATGCTCGGTGAACAGCACGGCCAGCTTGCGCTCGGTGGCGATGCCGCGCACCAGCTGCATCAGCGCGACCCGCTCCTGCGGCGCCATCCCGGCGGTCGGCTCATCCATCAGCAGCAGACGCGGCCCGGCGGCGAGCGCCATGGCGAGCTCCAGCCGCTTGAGGTCGCCGTAAGCCAGCACGCCCGCCGCACGCTGCGCCTGGGCGGCAAGCCCCACCTGGTCCAGCAGCGCCTCCGCCGCCGGGGCGTCCAGCCCGGACGCCGGCCGCCAGCAGCGCCAGGCGGCGCGGCGGTGCGCCATGATCGCCACCTGCACATTCTCCCGCGCGGTCATGGAGGCGAAGGTGGCCGTGATCTGGAACGTCCGCCCCACGCCCAGGCGGCAGATCGCGCGCGGCCGGGCGCCGCCGATGTCCCGCCCCGCCAGCCGCACCGAGCCGGCATCCGGGCGCAACTGCCCGCCCACCATGTTGAAGCACGTCGTCTTGCCGGCGCCGTTGGGGCCGATGAGCGCCAGCATCTCGCCTGCCGCCACCGCGAACGAGACGTTGTCCACCGCGGCATTGCCGCCAAAGGACTTGCGTAAGCCCTCCACGGCCAGCACCGTCATGCGCGCCGTCCCCCACGCCCCAACCGCTGCACGGCGCCCGCGATCCCCTCCGGGAAGGCCAGCACCAGCAGCACGATCACCACCCCCAGCACCAGTCGCCAGAACTCGGTCAGCCGCAGCAGGCCGTCATGCAGCCCGGTATAGGCCAGCGCGCCGACGACCGGCCCGGCCATGGTCTGCACACCGCCGAGCAGCACCATCAGCAGCGCATCGACCGAACGCGGGATGCTGACGAAGCCGGGGAACACGCTGCCCTTCGCATAGGTGAACACCGCGCCCGCCAGGCCGGCCGCGGCGCCCGCGATCACGAACGCCGCGAGACGGATGCGCCGCGTGTCCAGCCCGATCGCCTCCGCCCGCAGCGGCGAGTCGCGGGAGGCGCGCAGCGCGTAGCCGAGCGGTGAATACAGCACGCGCTGCAAGACGAAGGCGCCGCCCGCGCAGAGCGTCAGCGCCAGCAGGTAGGTGGCGGCCGGGCCGGACGCCCAGGCGGGCGGCCACACGCCCAGGATGCCGTTGTCGCCCCCGGTCACCGCCACCCACTGGAACGCCACCGCCCAGACGATCTGCGCGAAGGCGAGAGTGAGCATGGCCAGGTACACGCCGGACAGCCGCACGACGAACGCGCCGAACAGCGCGGCGGCCAGGCCCGCGGCCAACGGCGCCAGCAGCAGCGCCGCCGGCATCGGCGCGCCCAGCCACTGCGCCGACAGCCCGGCCGCATAGGCGCCGATGCCAAACCAGGCGGCGTGGCCGAAGCTCGCCATGCCGCCCGGCCCCATGACGAAATGCAGGCTGGCGGCGAACAGCACGGCGACCACCGCCTCGGTCAGGATCGACAGCGCATAGGGGCCGGCCAGAAGCGGCGCCGCGACGGCCGCCAGCAGGAGCAGCAGCCAGCCCAGCAGCATCCCCCGCGTCGGCGGGCGCACCAAGGCGGCGGCGCCGGCCAAAGCGGTTGGCGCCGTGGCGCGGCCCAGCAATCCGTTCGGCCGCAGCACCAGCACGGCCGCCATCACGACGAACACCAGCACGAGCGTCGCCTTGGGGATCAGCACGACGCCGAACGCCTGCAGCAGACCGATCAGCACGCTCGCGAGGTAGGCCCCGGTGATGCTGCCCAGTCCGCCGATGACGACGACAACGAACGCATCGGTGATGACCGACAGGTCGATGCCCAGGTTGGCCGACCCGTCCGGCAAGGCGAGCACCCCGGCGAACCCCGCGAGCCCCGCCCCGAGCGCGAACACCGAGGTGAACAGCATCCGCTGATCGACCCCGAGTGCTGCGACCATGTCCCGGTCCCACGTCGCGGCCCGCACCAGCCGGCCCCACCGTGTCCGGTTGAACGCCAGCCAGAGCAGCGCCAGCATGACCGGGCCGATGGCGATCAGCACGAGGTCATAGACCGGAAACCGCTCGCCCGCGACGTACACAAAGGCGCGCAGCCAGGGCGGGCGGGAGATCGTCAGGTCGTCCGGCCCCCAGATCGCGAGCGCCGCGTCCTGCACGATCAGCACGACGCCGAAGGTCGCCAGCAGTTGGAACAGCTCCGGCGAGCGGTACAGCCGGCGCAGCAGCCCCATTTCCAACAACGCGCCCAACGCCGCCAGCCCGGCCGCGGTCCCCGCCACGCCGAGCGCGAACCAGGCGGGGTCCCGGGGCAGGTGGGTGAGGATGGTCCAGCCGAGATAGGCGCCCAGCATGGTCAGGCTGCCATGCGCGAAGTTCACCACGCGGGTCACGCCGAAGATGACGGTCAACCCCGACGCGACCAGGAACAGCGAGGACGCCCCGGCCAACCCGGTCAGCGCATGGACCAGCAGGAACCCCATGCCGGGCTTTAGCGACGCAGCGTGCGCACCTCGGCGTCCGACGGCTGCGCGTCCTTGCCGTCCGCGTACTGCCAATCGACCATGGTGCCCTCGCTGCCCTTGAGCGCGGTGCGGCCGACGAAGGTGCCGAACGTGCTCTGGTGGTCAACGGCGCGATACATCGCGGGTCCGAACGGCGAGTCGAACGACACGCCCTCGAACCCGGCGATCAGCTTATTCGTTTCCGTGCTCCCGGCCTTGGCGATCCCGGCCGCGATGGAATGGAGCAGCGTGTAACCCACCACGGATCCCATCCGCGGCGCCTGCTTGAAGCGCTCCTGGTAGGCGGCCTCGAACGTGCGGGCGCTCGGCACCTGGCCGACGGGGTATCCGGTGACCAGCCAGCCCTCCGGCGTCTCGTCGCCCAGGGGAAGCAGGTACTCCGGCTCCCCCGTCAGCACGGACACCACGTCGCGCCCCTCGAACAGCCCGCGCGTGTTGCCTTGGCGGACGAAGTTGGTGAGGTCGGGGCCGAACAGCACGTTGAAGATGCCGTCGGGCTTGGCGCCGGCCAGCGCCTGCACCGTGGCGCCCGCGTCGATCTTGCCGAGCGCCGGAAGCTGGTCGGCGACGAACTCCACGTCCGGCCGCTGCGCCTTCAGCAGCGTCTTGAACCACCGCACGGCGGACTGGCCGTATTCGTAGTTGGGAGCGACCGTAGCCCAACGTTTCGCCTTGAGCTTCGCCGCCGCCGGCAGCATCATCGCGACCTGCATGTAGGTGGACGGGCGCAGCCGGAAGCAGGTCGGGTTGCCGCGGTCCCAGACCAGCGCGTCGGTCAGAGGCTCGCCGGCGACATACAGCGTGTTGTTGCGCGCGGCGAAGTCGCTCATCGCGAGCCCCACGTTGGACAGGAACCCGCCCGCCAGCAGGTCCACCTTCGCGTCCGACAGCAACTCGCCCGCAAGCTGCGTCGCGGTCTGCGGCTGCCCGGCGTCGTCCCGGCTCAGCACCTCGATCTTGCGCCCGGCCACGCCGCCGCGCGCGTTGATCTCGTCCACCGCCACCTGCCAGCCGTTGCGATAGGGCACGGTGAACGCCGGGGCCGCGGTGTAGCTGTTGATCTCGCCGATGCGGATCGGCGCGCTGCCCTGGGCGCGCACGATGGCCGGCGCCGTCAGGCCCGCAGCCGTCGTTCCGAGCAAAACCCGTCTTGTCAGCATGTCTGCCCATCCATGACGTCAAAGGTGAACGAGATCGTTTGCATACATCCAATCGACCGGTTGCCGCTGTCAAGCAAATAGCTCGCCGCCTTGACCGGAACGGCCGATTCTGATCCGACTGGACGCATGACCGACGGCAACCCCCTCCTCGCGCCCTGGACCACCCCCTTCGGCGTGCCGCCCTTCGACCGCATCCGGCCGGAGCATTTCGAGGGCGCGTTCGAGCACGCCATGCGCGAGCACCTGCAGGAGATCGCCGCCATCGGCGCCGATCCCGCCGAGCCGGATTTCGCCAACACGGTCGAGGCCATGCAGCGCAGCGGCCGGCTGCTGCAACGGATCGGCATGGCGTTCTCCAACCTGGTGGTGAGCCTGGGTGGCGACGCGCTCCAGGCCGCCGACCTGGAGATGTCGCCAAAGCTCGCGCAGCACGGCACGCAGGTGTCGCTCGACCCGGCGCTGTTCGCCCGCGTGGACGCGCTGCACCGCCGCCGCGACGGGCTGGACCTCGCGGAGGACCAGCGGCGGCTGCTGGAGCGCATGCACCTCGGCATGGTCCGCAGCGGCGCGGCGCTGGGACCGGACGAGCGGGCGCGGATGGGCGCCATCTCGGAGCGCCTCGCGGTGTTGCACACCCAGTTCGGCCAGAACGTGCTGCATGACGAGAAGGCGTGGCACCTGCCGCTGGCGGAGGCGGACCTCGACGGCCTGCCGGACTTCGTGCGGGAGACGGCGCGGCAGGCGGCGGCGGAGCGCGGGATGCCGGGCCATGTCGTCACGCTGTCGCGCTCGCTGATCGAGCCGTTCCTGACCTTCTCCAACCGCCGCGACCTGCGCCAGGCGGCCTACGAGGCTTGGATCGCCCGCGGCGCGCGGGCCGGCGCGCATGACAACCGGGCGCTGATCCCCGAGATCCTGACGCTCCGCGCGGAACGGGCGCGGCTGCTGGGCTACCCGAGCTTCGCCGCCTTCCGCCTGGCGGACACCATGGCCGGTACGCCCGAGGCGGTCGAGGCGCTGCTGGCGGAGGTGTGGGAGCCTGCGAAGCGCAAGGCGTCCGCGGAGCGCGACCGGTTGCTGGCCGTGGCGCGGAGCGGCGGGTTCAACGGCGCGCTGGCCCCCTGGGACTGGCGCTACTACGCGGAAAAGGTGCGCTGTGCCGACTACGCGATCGACGCGGGGGAGTTGAAGCCGTATTTCGTCCTGGAGAACATCGAGCAGGCCGCGTTCGACACCGCGTCGCGGCTGTTCGGCCTCAGCTTTACCCTGCGCCCGGACGTGGCCCCCTACCATCCCGACGTGCGGGCCTACGAGGTGCGAGACGCCGCCGGGCATGTCGGCCTGTTCCTGACGGACCCCTTTGCCCGGGCGGACAAGCGGTCCGGCGCGTGGATGAGCAGCTATCGCGACCAAGAAAGCTTCGAGGCGCCGGTGTCCCCGGTCATCGTCAACAACAACAACTTCGCCCGCGGCGAGCCGACGCTGCTGAGCTTCGACGATGCGGAGACGCTGTTCCACGAGTTCGGCCATGGGCTGCACGGGCTGCTGAGCCGGGTGCGCTACCCCGCGCAATCCGGCACCTCGGTCCGGCGCGACTTCGTGGAGTTCCCGTCGCAGGTGTACGAGCATTGGCTGTCTGTGCCGGACACCCTGCGCCGCTTCGCCCGGCACCAATCGACCGGGGAGCCGATCCCGGACGCCCTCATCGCCCGCCTGCTGGCGGCGCGCGGGTTCAACCAGGGGTTCGGCACGGTGGAGTACACGGCCGCCGCGCTGATCGACATGGCGCTGCACAGCCACCCGGACCCGCAATCGTTGGACATCGACGCCTTTGAGCAGGAGTTCCTCGGGCGCGTCGGCATGCCGCCGGAGATCGGCATCCGGCATCGCCCGGCGCATTTCCAGCACCTGTTCGCCGGCGGCGGGTATGCCGCGGGCTACTACTCCTATCTTTGGGCGGAGGTGCTGGAGGCCGACGGGTTCCAGGCGTTCGAGGAGGCCGGCGATCCCTTCGACGGCGCGTTGGCCGCGCGGCTCCGCGCCTTGCTGGGCGCCGGCGACACGCAGGACCCGATGCAGCTCTATGTCGATTTCCGTGGCCGCGCGCCCAGCACGGCTGCTTTGCTGCACAGCCGCGACCTGGCGGCGTAGCGCCCTCCATCGAGGTCTGTCCGCGCCGGGCGGGACCGGGTCCTTTGTCCGCCTGACCCGGCACGGCGGGGCGCCAAGGCACAAGCGCGCCGGCCTAGTTCGTTTTGCTCCCCGATCCCAGTCTTCTGGTTCAAGACGGGGCCGGCTCGTTGCACTACGTTGCTTCGACCGGACTGTGAGGATAAGCGCCGGGCGGGCTTTCCAGCACATTGACATCGCGTTTTCCAAGGTGATCCCATGCTTCCGCTCCCCAGCGATCCGCCGTTCCGCTCCGTCCGTTTCGAATTCATGGCTGACGCCGAACCCGGCCTGATGCCGCGCGCGTTGGCAACGTTCGCGCGCCGCAGCCTGGTGCCCGATCTCGTGCGCATGCAGCGCCGGGGTGCTGCCATGCTGGTCGATATCAGGGTGGATGCGATGCCGTCGGAGATGCTGCATTTGGTCGAGGGCAACCTGCGGCAGATCGTCGGTTTGCAGCGTCTTGTCGTTGTTCTCTGCGCCGAGCAGCAAAAGACCGGGTGAGGGGCCTCGCGTGACGCCGCACCTGACGCGCGGCGCGGCGCTCTTGATCGATGGTGGGCCGAGGAGGATTCGAACCGCCGACCTCGCGCTTATCAAGCGCGTGCTCTGAATTCCGCTGAGCTATCAGCCCACTGCTTCATAGCTTTTTCGAAACGAAATATCAACCTTAAATCGGCAGGCCCGTGACGGTTTGACCGGTCGATCAAGCTTGCTCGGAAAGCGCCGGGGTCACGGCGTCCGCGCGCGATCCCTTCCGCGAGATCATCACGCGATGGAGCATCTCGCTGGCCCAGTGGCGGATGTAACCCAATTGCCGGTCGCCGGCCGCGGCGGTGAACTCCTCCGCGTCCTCGGTTGTATCGGCGACAAAGCAGAGCATGCTGGCCACCTCTTCCAAGGAGTGCTGCGGCAGTTGCGCGATCAACGCAGCAACCGACATCTCCAGAACCAGGAGGCGGGCTTCGGCGGAGGAAAGACCCTGGGCATCCATCTGTCAGGTGCACCTTCAGTTTGAGACATGCGCGCAAGGCGGCCCAAAAGGAACCACTTCCGGGCCGTTGCCGCCGTTTCGATTACCATGCGATCCGATTGAGCCACAAGGAATTTACCCGATCAGAGGTTTAGTTTTTGCTAACCAAGTTCTTGTAAACGGTGATGGCGAGATGGCACCGCCGCGTGCGGCCGTCGGCTGTTGATGCTAGGACCTTGGAGGAACCGACGATCGACGTGGCCCGCCGGGTCACGCCGGCCGCGTCGGGAACGAAAGGACACACCATGCCCCAGCCCGCTTTGGACGCTCAGTCCGTGGCCGTCATCACCGGCGGCGCCTCCGGGATCGGCCTTGCCGCCGCCAAGCGTTTCGCGGCCATGGGCCTGCGCGTCTGCATCGCCGACCTCGGCGGCGACCGGCTGTCCCAGGCGGCCGAGGCGCTGTCCGCCCTGTCCCCGGACGGCGCCGCCGGCATCATGGCGTGGCCCACGGACGTGAGCCGTGCCGAGGACGTCCAGCGCCTGGAGGCCGCGGTTCGCGAGAGGTTTGGCGGCGTCGATCTCCTGATGAACAACGCCGGCGTGCAGCCCGGCAGCGCCCTGTTCGGCCCGGCCGAAGCCTGGAAACGGGTCATCAGCACCAACCTTTGGGGCATCATCCACGGCTCCCGGATCTTCGCGCCCGGCATGATCGCCCGCGGGCGGCCCGGCCTCATCATCAACACCGGGTCCAAGCAGGGCATCACCACGCCGCCCGGCGACCCCGCCTACAACGTCGCCAAGGCCGGGGTGAAGGCGTTCACCGAGGCGCTGCAGCATGAGTTGCGCAACACGCCGGGCTGCCGCGTCACCGCGCATCTGCTGATCCCTGGCTTCGTGTTCACGCCGCTCACGGCGAATGGCCGGACCACGAAGCCGGATGCCGCCTGGACGCCGGAGCAGACGGTGGAGTTCATGATGGATCGTCTCGCGGCCGGTGATTTCTACATCCTGTGCCCGGACAACGACGTGTCCCGGCCGCTTGACGAGAAACGCATCCTCTGGGCCGCCGGCGACATCGTCGAGAACCGCCCGCCTCTCTCGCGCTGGCATCCGGATCACGCGGCGGCGTTCAAGGCTTTTGTGGACCACACGGATTGATCGCGGCGATGCGGGGCCGCCGCTACAGGAACGCGATCATCGACGGGCTGCCCACGGGGACATAGCGGTTGGTGAAGCTCAGCCGGCCGCTCGCGGGATCGACGCGGAACACCGTCGCCTGGTCGCTGCGCTGGTTGCAGGCGACCATGAAACGCCCGCTCGGATCGAGGGCGATGTTGCGGGGATAGTCGCCGCGCGTCCACTCGTCGCCGACCCAGCGCACCCGCCCGTCGGCGGCGACGGCCAGGATGCCGATGCTGTTGTGCAGCCGGTTGACGGCGTAGATGAAGCGTCCGCTGGGCGCGATCACCAGTTCCGAGGCGTAGTTGGTGCCGGCATAGCCGGGCGGCAGGATCGAGAGCTTCTGCTTCAGCCGCAACGCCGCGGTGCGCGGGTCCCAGTCGTACACGGCCAGTTGCGACGCCTCCTCATACAGGTCGTAGAAGATGCGCCCGTTCGGGTGCCAGCCGAAGTGACGCGGCCCGGCGCCGGCGGAGGCGGACGGGACGAACGCCGGCTCGGCCGCCGTGAGCTTGCCGGTCTGCTGGTCGAACCGCCAGACGAAGGTGCGGTCCAGGCCGAGGTCATCGACCAGCACCCACCGCCCGGTCGGATCGGCCGAGATCATGTGCGCGTGCGGCCCGTCATGGTCGCTGATGGAGAAGTTGCCCGGCGCGCCGTCGGCCGGACGGCCGGCGCCGGGCGGCCCCACGTCCTGCTGCACATCGACCGCGTCGCCCAGCCCGCCGTTCGCCTGCACCGGCAGCACCGCGACGTTGCCGCCGCCATAGTTGGAGACGAACACGAAGCGGCCGGACGGATGCACGCTGGCCTGCGCCGGGCCGGCGCCCTGCGAACTCACGGCGTTGATCTGCGTCAGCGCGCCGCTGCCGGGCGCGATGCTGTAGGCGGTGACGGAGCCGTGCTTGGCGCCGCCGAAGTCATCGACCTCGTTCACGGCATACAAGAAGCGCCGGTGCGGATCGAGCGTGATCCAGGACGGGCTGGGCGCAGGGTAGGTCTGCACCATCTCCAGCGCGCCGGTCGCAAGGTCGAGGCGCACCAGGTTGATGCCCTCGCCATGCCCGGCCGCGCCGTGGACGGCCTGGGGGGTATAGGTGCCGATGTAGGCCAGGGCGGACCGACGCGGTGCCGGGCGCTGTGCCGCGGCGGGCCACGCCGACGCGGCCATCGCAACGCTTCCGGCCAGCAGGGTGCGGCGCGACAAGCCCTGTGGCCCTTGGCCGCCCGTGTGGTTCGTCATTGGGACACTCCTGCTCGTTCCCCGCCCTCGGGCAGCCATCCGCCACCGGTCCAGCGGACGTCATCCCAAGATCAGCGTCAAGGCCCCGCGCGCCGTCCGTGCCCGGCGGATCAGTCCTGCCCGACCTCCACGACGATGGCCCCATCGGCGCCCACCGAGGCCGGGTAGGTCCGCACCTGGCACTCGGTGTTCACCCCGGCGCCGCTGCGCAGGTCATACGTACGGTCATGCAGCGGGCAGATGACCGTGCCCTGGTCGATCAGCCCGTCCGCCAGCGGGCCGCCCAGATGCGGGCAGTGCTCCTGCGTCGCGAACACCTGGTCGCCGTGAGTGCGGAACACCGCCAGCCGCTGGCCGGCGACCTCGAAGACCCGGCCTTCGCCCCGCGGCACGGCGTCCAGCGGGCCGACGCGGTGTTTCAGGACCGCCTCAGTCATCGCCGCCTCCCGCCATCTCGGCCGGCACCACCTCGGCGAACTGGTTGGCGGTGCGGGGCGCCACGGCCTCTTTCCAGGGGTCGTAGGCGGCTTCGGTGGAGGCGAGCATCGCCGCGTCCAGCGCCTCCGCCGTGCCGTCGGCGTCGTCCACGACGATGGCCCGGATGCGCTCCAGGCCGATGCGCGGCACGAAGCTGTAGGTGCGCTCCTTCCACTTCGCATGCTCGCGGTAATACTGCATGAAACGGCCGGAGATCTGCATGGCCGCGTCCTCCCCCTCGACGACGCAGAGCAGGTCGCCCTTGCGGATGTGGGCGCCCGCGGCGCCGCCGACGTAGATCTCCCACTTGCCGTCGCCGATGGCGACCAGCCCCACGTCCTTCACCATCGCCTCCGAGCAGTTGCGCGGGCAGCCGGCGGTGGCGAGCTTCATCTTGGCCGGGCTGTCGATGCCGCGGAACCGGCGCTCGATCTTGGTCGCCAGCCCCATGCTGTCGCCGAGGCCGAAACGGCAGAACTCGGTGCCGATGCAGCTCTTGCAGGTGCGGTAGCTCTTGCCCCAGG
>CAXULX010000078.1:0-13767 GCA_964252005.1 uncultured Acetobacteraceae bacterium
TCGGCCGCATCCGCGTGCGGGGCGAGATCACCGAATACAAGCGGTACCCGTCCGGGCACATGTACTTCTCGCTCAAGGACGAGGGCGGCAAGATCAGCGGCGTCGTCTGGAAGGGCACCGTGTCGCGCCTGGGCCTGGTGCCGGAGAACGGCGTCGAGGTCATCGCCACCGGCCGCGTGTCGTCGTACGGCGAGCGCAGCTCGTACCAGTTGATCGTCGAGCGCATGGACTACGCCGGCGCCGGCGCCCTGCTGGCCCGCATCGAGGCGTTGCGCGCCCGCCTGGTCGCGGAGGGCCTGTTCGACGCGGAGCGCAAGCGCCGCATTCCATCGCTGCCCGGCGTCGTCGGGGTCGTGACCTCGGCCCAGGGCGCGGTGCTGCAGGACATCAAGACCACGATCCTGCGCCGCTTCCCGCGCCCGATCCTGGTCTGGCCGGTGCCGGTGCAGGGCGAGGGCGCCGCCGCCCGCATCGCCGCCGCCATCGCCGGCTTCGACCGCCTCCAGCCCGGCGGCGCCGTGCCGCGCCCCGACGTGCTGATCGTGGCGCGCGGCGGCGGCAGCCTGGAGGACCTGATGGCCTTCAACGACGAGGCCGTGGTCCGGGCCGCCTGCGCCTGCTCCATCCCGTTGATCTCGGCGGTCGGGCACGAGACGGACCATACGCTGATCGACCTGGCCGCCGACCGCCGGGCGCCGACGCCGACCGCAGCGGCAGAGCTGGCGGTGCCGATGCGCGCCGAGCTGCTGGCCAACGTGGCTCAGGAGGCGGCGCGGCTATCGGCCGGGCTGCACCGGATGACGCAGGAGCGGCGGCTGCGGCTGGGGCGGGCCGAGCGGGGGCTACCCGACCTGCCGAACCTGCTGGGCGGCGCACGGCAACGCCTGGACGACCGCACGCAACGGCTCGCGATGGCGCTGCCGAACCTGCTGGCGGCGCGCCGGGCCGCGCTGGCGCGGGCGGAGCGCGGCATCCCGGACCTGCCCGCCATGCTGCGTGCGGCGCGCCAGGCGATCGAGACGCGCAGCCTGCGCATGGTGCTCGCGCTGCCGAACCTCGTGCGCGCCCGCCGCGCGGCGCTGGTGCAGGTCGAGCTGCGGACCCCCGACCCGCAAGCTGTCGCCGCAGCGCGCCGGGCGGCCGTGGCCTTGGCAGCCGCCCGGCTCGGCGGCGCATTGCGGCAGGCGACGGCGCGGCATCAAGGCCGTGCCGGCGCCCTTTTGGGACGGCTGTCGCCCGCCCCGCTCCATGCTGGCCTACGCGAGTCGCAGGCCCGGCTGGCCGGCATGGCGGCGCGGCTCGACTCCGTCTCGACCGAGGCCGTGCTGGCGCGCGGCTATGCGCTGGTGCTGGACATCGAGGGACAGGCGGTCACGTCGGCGGCGCGGGTCGTTCCGGGGGGGCGGCTGCGGCTGCGGTTCGGCGATGGAGAGGTCGGCGCCGTTGCGGAGGGCAAGGTCCGGACCGGGCAAAGGACGTTGCCGATCTGAACATAATCTGACACCCTGCTTTACTTCTGCGCCGCAAAGGCCCATGTAAGCATTGGCGCTTTTCGTGTTGGGCCAGCCAGTCTTAGGTTTTTGCCTGTCGGACCCCGGTCATTCTGGGTCCGCGGCGTTTCCGGTGCTCCCTAATGTAAAAGTAATTCGGCCTGCACCGTGCGGGCCGCCGTGTCTATGGAGAGCATACTATGGCAGTCGGAACGGTTAAGTGGTTCAACGCGCAAAAGGGTTTTGGCTTCATCCAGCCGGATGACGGCAGCAAAGACGTGTTCGTGCACATCTCTGCAGTCGAGCGCGCCGGCATGGGTTCGTTGAACGAGGGCCAGAAGCTCAGCTTCGAGCTCGAGCGCGGCCAGCAGGGTAAGACCTCCGCGGTCAACCTGCAAGCCGCGTAACCCTTCAACCCCCTGAGCTGCCGTCATGGCAGCGGCCGGAGGCGACCTGTATGGCAGCCCATAAGTTCGCCTTCGGCCAGAAGGTGGAGTTCTCCCCCAGCGCGTTCGATGGCAATGCGCCGCGGGGGAGCTACACCGTGGTGCGGCAGATGCCCAGTGAGACCCGGGACCTGCAATACCGCATAAAAAACTCCCGGGACGGCCATGAGCGTGTCGTGCGCGAGAGCCAGCTCGGCCAGAGCTGAGGCGCAGTAGCTGAGGCGCACTAGCCGAGGCGCCGTCTTCCCGACCTGCGCCGCCCGTTCACCCCCTTGCGCTGCCCCTCCATCACGTTGCGCTGCGAGGAAAATCCATGGTTTTCAAGCCCAACTACAATATGCAGCGGGCCGAGCGGAACCGCGCCAAACAGGCTAAGAAAGACGAGAAGCTGCGGGAAAAAGAAGAGACCGCCGCCCGCCGCAAGGCCGAAATCGAGTCCGGGGTTGAGCCATCGCCTGCGGAGGGCACCAGCTCCGGAGGCACCGATGGCGCCTAAGAAGAAGATCGAAAGCAGCTTCGTCGCCTTCGACGTGACCTATGTCGACGGCACCCGCAGCAGCAACCGGCGCGTGCCCAGCACGGCCTTGGTCGGCCTCGACGGCGACATGCCGGCCCAGGGCATCATCGAGCAGCAGGACGCCACCATCGGCGCCGCCTCGGGCAAGCCCCGACCCGCGATCAAGTCGCTGGAGCGGTCGCCGCTGCCCGAAGTCGTGAAGATCCCGCTCAAGGCTCGCTATTAGCCTTCGGCCAACGGCGGTGCAGCCATAGCCAGCTTTCCGGCTTCGCCCGTATCCAGCGCTCCATCGTGTCGTTCACCACCTGGGTCAACGCAGCGACGTCCGCCCTGCGGTCGCCGCTGTCGGGCAAGGTAAGCGGCGGCTCGCAAGTCACCCGGAACCGGGCGGGGGCGAGCCGTTCGACATAGGCCGGGATCACCGGGCAGCGAAGGCGCAGAGCAATGGCGGCCAGCGCGGGCGCGGTCATCGCCGGGCGGCCAAAGAACCGGGCTTCGATCCCGTCGTTCATCTTCTGGTCCATGAGCATCGCCAACCGGCCGCCCTGCGACAGGTGCTTCAGGGATTGGCGCGCGCCGGCCGCGCCCTTCGGGAACAGGTGCATGTCCGTCCAGCCCGCTGGCCGCCGCAGGTTCAGGATCATTGCATCGATCTGCTTGTTCTCCGCCGACCGGTAGAACAGCGACACCGGCACGCCACGCGCTGCGGCAGCGGCGGGCAGCACCTCCCAGTTGCCGATATGGCCGCTGAAGAACATCGCCGGGCCGCCTCGTTCCATGAGCCAGCCGAGCGTTTCTCCGCCCACGATCTCCCAGCCGGGACCCGCTGCGGTCTCGGTCAGCCCGGCGAGGTGCGGCAATTCGCCGACCGTGCGGCCCAGATTCTCCCATACGCCGCGCACGACCCGGCGCCGTGCGGCCGCGTCGAGTTCGGGCAATGCGGCACGCAGGTTGCTGTCGGCGACGCGCGAGACCGGCAGCAGCGGGCCGATGGCGCGGGACAATCCCCCAAGCAGGTTGCTGGACTTCACTGGACCCAGGACCCGCAACAGGCGCAGGGCGGCGCGCGCCATGGACGCCTCGATGTGGTGGGCCAGGCTTATGGCACGACCTCGGCCAACAGGCGTTCGAGCGCGGCCGGGTCGTCCCAATGCAACGAGACGCCGACCACCCGCACCCGGCTGCGCACCGCAGCGGGCAGGCGGACCGCATCCTTGGGCGTCGTGACCGGCGTGGCGCCGAGTGCCGCGGCACGGGCCAGCACGCGGCCAAGCTCCCGGTCCGTGAAGCGATGGTGATCGGGGAAGTCCATGCACCCGGCTATCGTGGCACCCGCCTGATGCAGGCTCGCGTGGAACTTCGACGGGCGGGCGATGCCGGAAAAGGCCAGCACCCGGACGCCCTCCAAGCCTGCGCAGGGCCGCAACGCCGCCGTCAGCACCGGCAGGTCCGGCGGCAAGGCGGCGCGCGCCCACGCCGTATCAGGGCCGATTAGCACCGCAGCACGGCACCGTGCGGCGGCGGCGGCCACGGCCTCACGCAGCGGCCCGGCCGGCATGACCCGGCCATTGCCGAACCCCACGGCCCCATCCACCACCAGCAGCGCGGCGTCCTGCACGAGCGTCGGGTTCTGCAGGCCGTCATCCATCAACAGCGCCTGTGCCCCCGCTGCCACCGCCGCCCGGGCGCCGGCGCCGCGGTCGGCCGCGACCCAGGTCGGCGCGACCGCCGCGAGCAGCAGCGGCTCGTCGCCCACGAAGGCCGCGTCGTGCACGGCGGGATCGACCCGCAGCACGCCACGCGACCGGCCGCCATAGCCACGGGTCAGGACATGCACCGCCACCCCCCGTGCAATCAGCCGTCGTGCCAGGTCGAGCGCCACGGTGGTCTTGCCGGCGCCGCCTGCGCCCGCGTTGCCGCAGCACAGCACCGGCACCGCCGCGTGCCAGCCCGGGCGGGACACGCGGCGGGCAGTCAGTCCCGCGACCACCGCGCCGACAGGGGCAAGCAGCCGGGGCACGAGGCCGTCGCGCTGCCAAAACGCGGGAGGCCGCATCAGCGCCGCAGCAGCGACAGCAAGGCCGCCGCCGTCCGTTCCGGCAGGCCGGCGGCTCCCCGGGCCGCCGCGCACGCCGCAAGGCCGGCAGCGCGCCTTCGGGCGGGATCGCGCAGCATCGCATCGACCCAGCCTGCCAGCCCGCTTGCGTCCGCGACGCGGGTCAGCGCACCCGCCGCCTCGAGCGCATCCACGGCATCGGCGAAGTTCGCGGTATGCGGCCCGACCGCGATGGCGCAGCCCAGGCGCGCCGGCTCGATCGGGTTCTGCCCGCCCTGCCCGATAAGGCTGCGGCCCACGAAGGCCAGCGGCGCCAGGCGATACAGCAGGCCGAGTTCGCCAAGCGTGTCCGCGACCCAGATCCCCCGCGCCCCAGGGTCCTGGCCGGCCGCACGCCGCGGCGCATCGAGTGCCGCCGCCACCGCCGCCCCGCGCTCCGGATGCCGCGGCGCCACGATCGTCAGCAAGCCCGGATGCGCGGCAACCAGGCTGCGGTGCACCTGGCCGGCCACCTCCTCCTCGCCGGGATGCGTGCTGGAGGCGAGCCACACCGGACGGGCGCCGATCAGCAGGGACAGCCGGGCAAGCTCGGCCGGGTCGGCCGGGAGCGGCGCCGCGGCGAGCTTCAGGTTCCCCGGCGCGTCGACATGGCGGGCGCCGAGCAGGCGCAAATGCGCGGCGTCGGCCTCCGACTGCGCCTGGACCCGGTCGAACGCTCCGATCATCTGCCGCGCGAAGCCCGGCACCCGCTGCCAGCCGCGCAGGCTGCGGGCCGACATGCGGGCGTTCAGCAGCATCATGGGGATGCCCCGCGCCCGGCAGCCGTCGATCAGGTTGGGCCACAGCTCGCTCTCCACGAACCCCGCCACATCTGGCCGCCAATGCTCCAGGAACCGTGCCACCCAGGCCGGCACGTCGAGCGGCACGAACCGATGCATCACGGACTGCATGCCGATCTGCGGCAACCGCGAATGAAGCAGGGCGGCCGAGGTGACGGTACCGGTCGTGATCAGGATCGATGCGTCCGGAGCCTGCGCGTCCAGGGCGACCAGCAGCGGCAGCACCGATTGGCTCTCGCCCACGCTGGCCGCATGCAGCCAGATCAGGCGTCCCGTGGGCCGGAGGGTCGGGTCGATCCCCTCGCGCTCCGGCAGGCGGGCGGCGATCTCCTTGCCGCGCGCCACGCGCCGGCGCAGCATCATCCGCAGGCCGGGGGCCGCCAAGCTGGTGCCGCCGTGCCACAGCCCGGCGACTAGGCCGCGCACAGCGTCCTGGCCTCGTCCGCCGCGTCGGTGAGGGCGGCGGCGATCACCGGCAGGCTATCGGCCCAACGGTCCCGCGGCACATGGATCGGCGCGCCGCAGACCAGCACGCCGCGGCCGAATGGCAGGGGCAGGATCATGCGGTCCCAGGTCGGCAGCACCCGGCGGCGGGTGGACTGCGCCGCGCAGGGCAGCACCGGCACGCCGGCCAGCGCCGCCAACTGCGCGACGCCGCGGGCGATCTGCCGCGGCGGCCCGCGGGGACCGTCCGGGGTGATCACCACCTGATCCCCGGCCGCCAGCACGCCCATCAACGCGCGCAGGCCGGATGCGCCGCCTTTCTGCGCCGTGCCCTTCGACGACGAGCCATGCACGAGGTCGAGGCCGAAGCCGCGCATCATGTCGCCGATCAGCCGGCCGTCCTGGTGGCGGCTGACCAGCACGTGCATGCGTCCGCGCCGCCCCTGCGCCGTGGCGCGCTGCCCGACCGCGTGCGTCCACAACGCCGGCATCAGCGGCAGGCATTCGTGCCAAAAGGCGAACACCGCCGGGGTCCCGTGCAGGTAGCGGCCAAGCTCGACCCCATGCAGCGACCAGCGCGTGGTGCGGAGCGCAAAACGCAGGTAGGCGCCGAGCGCCTGCGTGCCCAGCGCCAGGGTGCGGGGATTGCGAAGCAGTCGCTTGATCACGAGGCGCGGCGGGCGGGCATCGCGCGGCGGTAGCATGCTGCCCGCAGCGCCGCAAACCTCAGCATCCGGGGCCGGCTGCCACCAGGTTGGCGAGGAACGCATCGGCGCACGCCCGCCAGGAAAAGCGCTCGGCGTGGACGCGGCACGCCGCCCGGTCGCCGGCCAGGGCGCGCATCGCCGCCGCGCGCAGGTCGTGGTCCAGCGCGCCGACGCCCGGTGCGGCGCCCTCCAGGACATCGACCGGGCCGGTCACCGGATGTGCCGCGACCGGGGTGCCGGAGGCGAGGCTCTCGAGCAGCACCAGCCCGAAGGTGTCGGTCAGCGACGGGAACACGAACACGTCCGCCTCGGCGTAGGCCTGCGCCAGCGCCGCCCCATGCCGCTCGCCGACGAAATGCGCCGCCGGGTGGCTGCGGGCCAGGGCGTCGCGTTGCGGCCCATCGCCCACCACCAGCTTGGTGCCGGGCAGGTCGAGCGAGAGGAACGCGCCCAGGTTCTTCTCGACCGCGACCCGGCCGACATACAGGAACACCGGGCGGGGATAGGGCGGGTTGACCGAGAGCGCCGGCTGGAAGCGCGCCAGATCGACGCCTCGGGTCCAGGGGCGCACGTTGCGGAAGCCGCGCCCGGCCAGCTCTCGCCGCAAGCTGGCGGTCGCGACCATCATCGCCGAACCCGCATTATGGAACCAGCGCAGCCACGCATAGGTCAGCGCGGACGGCAGGCGCGTCCGGGCGTGCAAGTACTCCGGAAACCGCGTGTGGAACGACGTGGTGAACGCGACGCCGCGCCGTAGCGCCCAGCGCCGGGCGGCGTGGCCGAGCGGACCCTCGGTCGCAACATGCAGCGCATCGGGCCGGAAGGCGTCGATCATGGCGGCAAGCCGGCGCCCGGGCGCCAGCGCCACGCGGATGCTGGCATAGGTTGGCAGCGCCACGGTGCGGAAGCGATCGGGACCGACGACGTCGACGACGTGGCCGAGCGCCGTCAACTCCGCCGCCACCATCGACAAGGTGCGGACGACGCCATTCACCTGGGGATGCCAGGCGTCGGAGACGATCAGGATGCGCATGACATCCCAGGCGCGGTCAGACAGCCTCCGCCAACGCCTGCGGCTTGAAGAACGACAGCCCGTTGAGGGCGACCCAATCGATCAGTTCGAGCCGGCCGTCGAGGTGCTCGACGAGGGCGGTGCAGCTTTCCACCCAGTCCCCGTCGTTCAGATACAGGATGCCGTTCACCGTGCGCATCTCGGCATGGTGGATGTGGCCGCAGACCACGCCGTCGAAGCCGCGACGCCCGGCCTCGTCCGCCAGCGCGGTCTCGAACAGGTCGATCGCCTTGACGGCTCCCTTCACCTGGCGCTTCAGCCATTGCGACAACGACCAATAGGGATAGCCCATCCGGCGGCGCAGCGAGTTGAACCAGCGGTTCACGACCAGCGACGTCACGTAGGCGCCGGCGCCGAGGACTGCGAGGAAACGCGCATAACGGACCACGCTGTCGAACTCGTCGCCGTGGACCACCAGCAGCCGCTTGCCGTCAGCGGTCACGTGCGTGGCCTCGTTGCGCAGCGCGATGCCGGCGACCTCCAACGTGTTGGGATCGAGCGTGGTCGGCAGCCAGGCGCGGAACATCTCGTCGTGATTGCCGGGGATATAGGTGACGGCGGTGCCGTTGCGCGCGTGGCGCAGGATCAGGCGGATGACCTTGTCGTGGTTCGCGTCCCAATACCAGGATTTCCGCAGGCGCCAGCCGTCCACGATGTCACCGACAAGAAACAGATGCTCACACGACATGCTACCCAAGAAATCCGCGAGGAAATCGCTGCGGCAACCGCGCGTTCCCAAATGCGTGTCCGAGATGAACACGGTCCGATATCTATGAATATTCTCCGGAGGAAGAACTGCGTTCATACGGCCGATCGAACCTCACACAGTGTTCGGGACAACTCTGTCTCACCAGGGCCTATGGCTATGCCATATCCAACTTGCACGTGAAGTTTTGGTGATGCAACATCACTGACCAATTCTGCGGGGCCTGAAATGCAAAAGGCCGCCGGGATTACCCCGGCGGCCCTTGATTACCAACGACTTTTAACTCAACGAGCCTGTTGGATCGCCGCCAGCATCCACCGCCCGCCCGGGGCGCGCATGAATGTCCACAGCTCCGTCGCCATGCTGCGCAGCGCGATGTCGCCGTCCACGACGCGACCGGCGGAGTCGCGGGTCACGTCCAGCGAGGAGAAGCGCATCGCGACCGTCGCATACTCGCGGGTGCCCTCCGACCACGCCTCGGACAGGTCGCCCTGTTCCAGCTTGACGTGGGTGACGGTGTTGCGCACGCCGCGGCTTGCCTGCTCCGACAGCTGCTCGCTGAAGTAGCTCACCATCTCCGGTGTGGCGAGCCCGCGCAGGGCATTCAGGTCCTGCGCCGACCAGGCGGCCTGGACCTCATGCAGCGTGCGGTCGAAAGCCTCATAGTCGGGCTTGCCAATCTGCACGGTGGCCGCGGCGGGACGCGCGCCGCCGCCCACGCTGCACCCGCCGCCGGGCCAGGCTGCTGCATCCGAGACTGCTGCATCCCAGGCTGCTGCATGCGCGCGAAGCTGGGTCCGCCCGCCATCGCCGGCTGGCGACGCATGAACATGCGATACAGCCAGCGCACCGCGAAGAACAGTAGCGCCGCCTGCAGCAGCAGGCCGATGAAGCCAAGTCCGCCCATGCCGCCGGAGCCGCCGAACATGCCGCCGCCGAACAGCATGCTGCCGATGCCGACACCCAGCAGCCCGCCGAGCAGGCCGGAGCCGAACGCCGAACGGCCGCCAAACGCGGGCGCGGACGGCGCCGGCGCGCCATAGCCCGGGCTGGGCGCCGGGCGCTGGGTCATGCTGCGCTCCATCGGCGCAGCCATGGATGGCGCCGTGTTGGTCGAGGGCGGCGCCGAGAACGTGCGCCCGCCGCGGCTGCCGAACGAGCTTCCGCCACCGGCCCGCGCGTCGGCGAGCGAGGGCGCGAACGCCAGGGCAGCGACCGCGACGGCAGCGATGAGAGAAGAAGAACGACGCATCTGTTGGGGTCTCCAGTTACCGCCATCCTATATAGTCCGTTCCAGAGCTGAAAATAGGGGTGGTGCGCAGCCGCGTTGACAAGCGATAGCCAGCCAGCCCAGCCTGCCAGGGGTGGATTAAACGTGGGTTAAGGGAACGATGCGCTATCCGATCGCTGCCGGGCTTGGGTTGTGCGCCGTACTCCTGGCGGGTCCGGCCGCGGCGAAACTCACCGGGCTGGCTGTCGTGTCGCAGGAGCCCTTCGCCGACGGCGCCAGCTTTGGCGACGCCGGGCCGTATGTCCGTATCCGCGCCCTGGCGCGTGGCGAGCTTGATCCCAAGGACCCGGCCAACACCGGCATTGCCCTGCTCGCCCAGGCGCCGCGCAATGCACGGGGCCTCGTCGAATACGACATGGACGTGTTCATCCTGCGGCCCGCCGACCCGGCCCGTGGCGACGGCGTGCTGCTTTACGACGTCACCAACCGCGGCAACAAGCTGCTGATGAGCTGGCTCAACGACGCCCCGGAACCTGCGAACGGCAACGTCAATGACCCCCGCACCCTGGCCGACGCCGGCAACGCCTTCACCTTCCGCCGCGGCGACACCATGGTCTGGTCCGGCTGGCAGCCTGAGGCGACCGCCGCCAACAACGGCATGGCCATCCGCGTGCCGGTTGCGATGCAGGACGGCCCCGGCGGCAAGGTGGACGTCGTGCGGCGCATCCGGCACGAGTTCATCGCCGGCACCCGCGGCGTGGACCCGATGCAGCGCATACGCCTGCCCTACCCCGTCGCCCATACCGACACGGCCCGCCTCGCCGTCCGCGCGCGCCCCGCGGACGCGCCGACGCCGCTCGGCCCCGACGACTTCCGCTGGGTCGACAGCAGCACCATCCAGCTCATGCCGTTCGGCACCGTGCCCACGCCGCGCCACATCTACGAGCTGACCTACGAGGCGAGGCGGCCGACCGTGAACGGCATCGGCTTCGCGGCCACGCGCGACCTGGTCAGCCACCTGCGGGCCGAGCCTGGGATACGGCGCAGCCTGGCGGTCGGCATCTCGCTCAGCGGCAGGTTCCTGCGTCACTTCCTCGAACTCGGCATGAACCGCGACGAGGGCGGCCATCGGGTGTTCGACGGCGTGCTGCCGCACATCTCCGGCGCCGGCAAGGTGTTCGCGAACGAGCCGTTCGCCATGCCGTTCCGCACCGCGACCCAGCACGAGGACCGCTTCTATCCCGAGGTCTGGCCGCCGTTCGGCTATGGACCCGGCCCGAGTCTGCTGCATGGCGACGGCAGCGATCCGCTTGTTATCGAGAGCAACACCTCGACCGAATACTGGCAAAAAGCCGCGTCGCTGGTGCACACGGACGCCGTGGGGTCGGATATTGCCCTACCGTCCGGGGTTCGCATGATGCTGGTCGCCGGCACGCAGCACGGCGGCCACTCCAGCAGCCAGGACACGCCGGGCACTTGCGCCAACCCGCGCAACCCCAACAGCGCCGGTCCGGCGCTGCGGGCCATGCTGTCCAACCTCGACGCCTGGGTGTCCGCCGGCACCGTGCCGCCCGACAGCATGGTGCCCCGGCGCGGCGACGAGACCGGGGTTCCCGCGGCAACGGTGCACAACCCGGCGATCCCCGGCGTGACCTGGGCGCCGGGCGACAACCCGGTCGGCCCGCCCGTGGACTGGACTAATCCGCCCGCGGCACCTGTGCGGCCGTATCCCACGATGGTCGCCGCCGTCGACGCAGACGGCAACGAGGTCGCCGGCCTGCGGCTGCCGCATGTCTCGGTCCCGCTCGGAACCTATACCGGGACCAATGTCTATAAGGACCTGACGTCCGAACTCTGCGACCGCGAAGGCATGTTCATCCCCTTCGCCCGCACCCGCGCCGACCGCGAGCGCAGCGGTGACCCGCGCCTGTCGCTGGAGGAACGCTACGGCACACGCGAGGCGTATGTGGCAAGGGTGAAAGCCGCCGCGGACGCCTTGGTCGCGGGACGGTTGCTGCTGGCGGAGGACGCGGCCCGCTATGTCGCTGCGGCGGCAGCCAGCGACCGATTCTGAACTAAGCCCCCGCCAGCGTCATCCCCTCGATCCGCACCGTCGGCGCGTCCGTTCCCCGCCGCAGCACCAGGTCGTCCGCCGGCACCAACTCCCGGAACATCGCCGGCAACGTCCCGGCGATAGTGATCTCCGCCACCGGCTCCGCCAGCACGCCGTCGCGGATCATGAACCCGGCCGCGCCGCGGCTGTAGTCGCCGGTGACGCCGTTCACGCCCATGCCCAACAGCTCGGTGACATACAGGCCCTCGCGGATGTCCGCCATCAATGCGGTGGGCGACATCGTGCCCGGCGCCATGAACAGGTTGGTCGGCGACGGCGACGGCGGCGCGCTCGTGCCGCGAACCGCGTGCCCGGTCGATTGCAGGCCCAGTTGCCGGGCGCTGCGGCTGTCCAGCAGCCACGTCGTCAGCACGCCGTCCTGCACGATGGCGCGCGCAGTGGTCGGCACGCCCTCGGCGTCGAACGGCTTCGACCGCAGGCCGCGCAGCCGGCGCGGGTCGTCGTGCACCTGGATGGCGGCGGCGAACACCGCCTGGTCCAGCATGTCCTTCAGGAAGCTGGTGCCGCGCACGATGGCCGCGCCGTTGATCGCCGTCGTCAAATGGTTCAACAGGCTGCCGGACACGCGCGGGTCGTAAACCACCGGCAGCCGCGCGGTCCGCGGCCGTTGCGGGCGCATCCGCGCGACGGCCCGTGCCCCCGCGCTATGGCCGATCCCCGCCGCATCCTGCAAATCCGCCAGATGCACCGACGAGGCCATGTCGTAGTCCCGCTGCATGTCGGTCCCCGCCCCGGCAAGCGCCACCGCCAACACCGAATGCGACGTGCGCGAATACTGCCCGGCGAACCCGGCCGACGTCATCAACGCCACCTCCGTGCGGCTATAGGACGCCTCCGCCCCCTCCGAGTTCGTCACCCCGGCCACGCCCAGGGCGGCCTCCTCGGCCACCGACGCGCGGGCGACCAGCGCCGTCGCGTCGGGCTCCGCCGGGTCGTCGAGGTCGAGCGCCATCGGTCCTGGCGGCGCCGCCTGCTCGGCAAGGCCGCCGTGCGGGTCCTTCGGCACCACCCGCGCCATCGCCACCGCCCGCTCTGCCAGTGCTGCGAACCCGGCCGGGTCGGCCGCCGAGGACGACACGATCGCCGACCGCCCGCCCACGAAAACCCGCAGCCCGAGATCCCGCGCCTCCGACCGCTCCAGCTTCTCGGTGCGGCCCAGCCGGCGCTCCACCGCAATGGAGGCGCCCGACAGCAGGATCGCGTCGGCCGCGTCGGCGCCGACGGCCCTGGCCCGGCCGATTAGGTCCGCCAGCAGGTCGAGTTGGCTCATGCCGCCAGCTTGTCGATGATGGCCGGAAGATGCGGCACCTTGTCGGCCGGACCCATGGCGGCGAGCGTCGGCGCCGAGCGGAACAGCCGGACCGCGGTGCGGCGCACGCTGTCGACCGTCACCGCGTTCAGCTTGGCGACCGTCTCGGCCGTCGGCACGATGCGGCCGAACACCTGGATCTGCCGGGCCAACTGCTCGCAGCGGCTGCCGGTGCTCTCCAGCGACATCAGCAGGCTCGCCTTCACCTGGGCGCGGGCGCGGTGCAGCTCCGCCTCGGTCACACCGAGCTGCACCTTGCGCAGCTCCTCGAGCGTGACAGGCACCAGCTCCTCCGCCTCCGCCTCGCCGGTCCCGGCATAGATCCCGAACAGGCCGCCGTCCATGAACGGGGCGGAGAACGAGTAGATCGAATACACCAGCCCGCGCTTCTCGCGGATCTCCTGGAACAGCCGGGACGACATGCCGCCGCCCAGCAGGGTGCTCAGCAGCAGCACCGGGTAATAGTCGGGGTCGCCGTACGCGACGGAGGGGAAGCCGAGCACGATGTGCACCTGGTCCAGCTCGCGCGCCTCGCGGAACTCGCCGCCGCGGTAGGCGCCGGGGGCGAACGGGCCGGGCATGGCGGCGGGCAGGTCGGCGAAATGCTGGCGCGCAAGGTCGACGACCGCCTCGTGCGTCAGCGCCCCGGCGGCGGCGACCACGATGTTGCTGGCCGCATAGTGGCGGTGCATGTAGCCGGTCAGCACGTCGCGGCCCATCGCCCCGATGCCCTGCTCGGTGCCCAGCACGGGCCGGCCCATCGGCTGGTCGGGATACGCCGTCTCCTGGAAGCGGTCGAAGATGATGTCGTCCGGG
>CAXULX010000079.1:0-13460 GCA_964252005.1 uncultured Acetobacteraceae bacterium
GGTCGCGCAGGTCGATGAACAGCAGGCCGCCATGGTCGCGCTTGCTGTGCACCCAGCCGGAGAGCCGGGCCGTCTGGCCGGCGTCCGGGCCGCGTAGGGCGCCGCAGGTGTGGGTGCGATAGGCGTGCATGGCTGTGGTTCCCGAAAGATGCGGCACACAAACCGCGGGGATTTGCGGTGTCAAGGTGCGGCCTTTACATACGTGTGATGACACGACCCAAGACCGCCTTCGCCGACCCCGTCCTCGTCACCGACACGGGCGTCCTCGCCGCCTTGTGCGAACGCCTGGCGGGCGAGCCCTATGTCACCATCGACACCGAGTTCATGCGGGAGCGCACCTACTACCCCGAGCTGTGCGCTGTGCAGTTGGCGGGCACGCAGGATGTCGCGGTGATCGACACGCTGGCGCCGGGCCTCGACCTGGCACCGCTCGGCGCGCTGCTCGCGGATGCCGGCGTCGTCAAGGTGTTCCACGCGGCGCGGCAGGACGTGGAGATCTTCCTCGAACGCTTCGGCCGCGTGCCGGCGCCGCTGTTCGACACGCAGGTCGCGGCGATGGTGGCGGGGTTCGGCGACCAGGTGGGCTACGACGCGCTGGTGTCCGCGCTGACCGGCGGGCAGATCGACAAGGCGCACCGGTTCAGCGACTGGTCCGCGCGCCCGCTGTCCCCCGCGCAGGTCACCTACGCGGCGGCGGACGTGACCTACCTGCGCCAGGTCTATGAGCGCCTGTCCGAGAAGCTGGCGCGGGACGGGCGGCTCGACTGGGTGGCGGAGGAGATGGCGATCCTGGCGCTGCCCGGCACCTACCGCCCGGAGCCGGAGACGATGTGGGAGCGGCTGCGGCCGCGCACGGCCAACCGCCGCATGCTCGGCCTGCTGCGCGCCGCCGCCGCCTGGCGGGAGCGGGAGGCGCAGCGGGTCAACGTTCCCCGGCAGCGCCTGCTGAAGGACGAGAGCCTGCTGGAGATCGCGGCCACCGCCCCCACGAGCGCCGACGCGCTGGCCCGGGTGCGCGGCATCTCCCGCGGCTTCGCGGAGGGCAAGAGCGGCGCCGGGCTGGTAGCGGCGTTGCAGGAGGCGGCGGCGCTGCCGGACGCCGCGCTGCCGGAGGCGCCGCGCGCCAAGGACGGCCCGCGCGCCTCGCCGGCCCTGGTGTCGCTGCTGAAGGTGCTGCTGGCCGCGAAGTGCGAGGAGCACAACGTGGCGCCGAAGCTGCTGGCCTCCTCGGACGACCTGGACCGCCTGGCGACGGAGGCGACGCCGGACATCCCGGCGCTGCACGGCTGGCGGCGCGAGATGTTCGGCGCGGACGCGCTGGCGCTCAAGGCCGGGTCGATCACGCTGGGGGTGGCGGGGAAGCGGGTGAAGCTGGTCCGGGTTTGAGGCGTGTGGCAGGATTGGCCCGGCTTGGAAGCGGGAGCGCCGGATGGACGGTGACGGCAAGCGCGACACGTACGAACGGGACTTCTATGCCTGGGTCAACGAGCAAGCCACGCTGCTGCGGGCCGGACGCCTGTCCGACATCGACGCGGCGCACATTGCCGAAGAGATCGAGGCCCTGGGGCGCAGCGAGCGGCATGAACTGACGAGCCGCCTCTCGGTGCTGCTGCTGCATCTGTTGAAATGGTCGCACCAACCAGAGCTTCGCGGCAGGAGCTGGGAGCTGACGATCAAGGAGCAGCGCCGCCAGCTTGCCCGTCACCTGAGGAAAAACCCCAGCCTCAAGCCCTGGACCGATGAGGCCATGGCCGACGCCTACGGCGACGCGGTGCTGCGGGCGGAGCTGGAGATGAACCTTCTCCGCGACATGCTGCCCTGGAGCTGCCCGTATCGCTTCGAGCAGGCGATGGACGAGGCGTTCTGGCCGGAGCCTGCCTGATCCGATGCCTTACCGGTAAACCCGCGCGATCCACCCCGCCGGCACCCCCGCGCCCCACAGCGCCAAGCAAGCAAGATTCCGCGCCGACCGCCGCCGCCACCCGTCCCGCTCCCACCGCGCCGCGGATGTCACCGCCTCCGCCGGCAGCGCCGCCAGCCGGCCGCGGCCCAGGCGGCGCACCAGGTCCACGTCCTCCATCAACGGCAGCGGGCGCACCCCGCCCACGGCCTCCAGCACGTCGCGCGCGATCAGCAGCCCCTGGTCCCCATACGGCAGCGCCAAGACCCGGCAGCGCCAGGCCACCGCACGCTCCAGCCGCCGGGCGCGCGGGTCCGCGCTGTCGAGCGCGAAGCGGAAGAACCCGGCCCGCCCCGGCGCCCCCCGCATATGCGCCGCCGCCACGGCCGCCCAGCCCGGCGCCAGCCGCGTGTCGGCATGGAGCAGCAGCAGCCAGGGCGACCGCGCCGCCGCGATCCCCGCCGCGACCTGCGCGCCCCGGCCGCGCGGCCCGGTGACGACCATGGCGCCGGCCGCCCGCGCCGCCGCCGCCGTGCCGTCGGTGCTGCCGCCATCGGCCACGACGACCCGCACCCCCTCCCCCAGCGCCGCGAGCGCCGCCGGCAGCACGGCGGCAGCGTTCAGCGTGGGCACCACCGCCGTCACGGTTCCCTCGGGCCACCGTTGCATCTAAACAACACCCATGCCGCAGCACGCCCCCACGCCCGACCCGGCCAAGCCCCGCGATGCCGCCGCCCAGGACGGATCGTGCGCCCATGTGGGGCTGCACGCGATTGGGTTCAGCGCCGGCACGCGCCCCGGCCCATCGCCGGCCGCCGTGCGGCCGTTGCAGACGGGGCTGTGAGGCCCTGGATCATCCTGATGACCTCGCTCGTGGCCCTCCTCGCGCTGTCCTGGCTGTTTCCGGTGCAGGCTTGGGTGCAGGGGTTTGCCGGGTGGATCGGCGGCTTGGGCGCCTGGGGCGTGCTGATCTACGGGGCGGCCTATGCGGGCGCGCTGGTGGTGCTGCTGCCGGCGGCGCCGTTCACCATCGGCGCCGGGCTGATCTACGGGCTTTGGGGCTTTCCGCTGGCGCTGGGGTCGGCGACGCTCGGCGCGTCGCTCGCGTTCCTGGTGTCGCGCCATCTGTTGCGCGGCCGGGTCGCCCGGCTGATCGCGGACCGGCCGGGCCTGCGCGCCATCGACCGCGCTGTGGCGGAGGAGGGCTGGCGCGTCGTGGCCCTGCTGCGCCTCAGCCCGCTGGTGCCGTTCAACCTGCAGAACTACGCCTGCGGCGCCAGCAGCATCGGCTTTTGGCCGTATGTGGCGGCGACCGGCGCGGGGATCGCGCCGGGCTGCCTGCTGTATGTGTATCTCGGCGTGGCCGGGCGGGCGGGATCGGGCGGCGGGGCGTTGCGGTGGGCGCTGGTGGCCCTGGGGCTTGCGGCCACCGTCGCGGTCACGCTGCTGGTCGGGCGGCGCGCGCGGGCGGTGCTGGCGCGGAAGGGCGTGGACGCCGCATCTTGACCCGGCCATGATCGCCCTGCTGGACGCGTCGCGGGCCGGGCTGTTCCGCCGGGGCCGATGGTTGCCCGACATCGTGGCCGGCGTCATCGTGGGCGTCGTGGCCCTGCCGCTGGCCTTGGCCTTCGCCATCGCGTCCGGCGTGCGGCCGGAGCAGGGCATCTATACCTCCATCATCGCCGGCCTGCTGGTGTCGGTCTTCGGCGGCAGCCGGGTGCAGATCGCCGGGCCGACCGGGGCGTTCATCGTGATCCTGGCCGGCGTCGTGTCGGCGTTCGGCGTCGATGGGCTGCTGCTCGCGACGGTCATGGCGGGCGTCATGCTGGTGGCGCTGGGTCTCGCCCGGTTCGGAGCCGTGATCCGCTTCATCCCCGCCCCGGTCATCGTCGGCTTCACCGCCGGCATCGGCGTCATCATCTGGGTCGGCGAGTGGCACGACTTCTTCGGCCTACCCAAAACTGGCGGCGCGCATTTCCACGAGAAGCTCTGGCACTTGCTCCAGGCGCTTCCGCAACTCGACCCGGCCACCACCGCGCTTGCGCTGGCGAGCCTGCTGCTCGTCGTCTTCGGCCCGCGCGTGCCCGGCCTGCGCCGGGTGCCCGGCCCCGTCATCGCGCTGGTGGCCGCGACCGCGATCCAGGCGGCGTTCGCCCTGCCCAGCATCGCCACCATCGGCAGCACATTTGGAGAAATCCCCGCGGGCCTGCCGCGCTTCGCCCTGCCGGAGGCGAGCCTCGACCGGCTGATCGCGCTGCTCCCGTCCGCCTTCACCATCGCCATGCTGGGCGCCATCGAATCGCTGCTGTCCGCCGTGGTCGCGGACGGCATGACGGGCACCCGGCACGATTCAAATCAGGAACTGATCGGCCAGGGCCTCGCCAACATCGCCGCCCCCTTCTTCGGCGGCATCGCGTCCACGGGCGCCATCGCGCGCACCGCCACCAACGTGCGAAACGGCGCGACGGGGCCGCTGGCCGGCGTCGTGCACGCGATGACGCTCGCGCTGGTGCTGCTGGTGCTGGCGCCGCTCGCCGGGCGCATCCCGCTCGCGGCCTTGGCGGCGATCCTGTTCGTGGTGGCGTGGAATATGAGCGACGTGCGGCACTTCGTCCGGATGGCCCGCACGGCGCCGCGGGCCGACGCGGCCATCCTGCTCATCACCTTCGCGCTGACGGTGCTCACCGACCTGGTGATCGCGGTGAACATCGGCGTCATCCTGGCGATGCTGCAATTCCTGCGCCGGATGGCCGGCTCGGTCGAGGTGCGGGCGGCGGGCGCCGAGGGCCTGCCGCCCGGCGTCATGGTGTTCAGCATCGAAGGGCCGTTCTTCTTCGGCGCGGTGGACAGCCTGGAGCGCGCCCTGGGGACGGCCCACGCCGAGGCCCGCGCCGTGGTGCTGCGGCTCGGCCACGTGCCGTTCATCGACGCGACGGGGCTGCAATCCCTGGGAGAGGCGATGCGCGGGCTGGAGCGCCGCGGCGTCCCGGTGCTGCTGTGCGAGGCGAACGCCCGGGTGCTGCGCAAGCTGCTGCGCGCCGGGCTGGCGCGCCTCGGGCCGGAGCGGCGGTACTACAGCACTTTGGCGCAGGCGGTGGCGCATAGCGGGGGCGCATGAGGGAGTTCGATCTGGCGGTGATCGGCGCCGGGGCGGCCGGGCTGTCCACGGCGTATGTGGCGGCGCGGCTCGGCCTCCGCGTCGCGCTGATCGAACGCGGGCGGATGGGGGGCGAGTGCCTGAACGTCGGCTGCGTGCCCAGCAAGGCGCTGCTGGCGGCGGCGCACGCAGCCGAAACCGTGCGCCGCGCCGGCCGCTACGGCGTCCAAGCGCCCGCCCCCGGCATCGACTGGGCCGTGGTGCAGGCGCACGTGCACGGCGCCATCGCCGCCCTGGCGCCCACGGATTCCGTCGAGCGTTACACGGGATTGGGCGCGACCGTCCTGCAGGGCACGGCGCGCTTCGTGGCGCGGGATGCGCTCGCGGTCCGCATCGGCGCGGAGACACGGCGCGTCTCCGCCCGCCGCATCGTCATCGCGACCGGCAGCCGCCCCGCCGTGCCCGACCTGCCCGGCCTCGACCACGTGCCGTTCCTCACCAACGACACCCTGTTCGACCTGGACGCCGCGCCGGAGCACCTGCTGATCCTGGGCGGCGGCCCCATTGGGCTCGAGATGGCGCAGGCGCATGCCCGGCTCGGCTGCCGCGTCACCCTCGTGCAGTCGGGCGCCATCGGGGCACGGGACGACCCGGAACTGATCGCCGGGCTGCGCGTCGCGTTGCAGGCCGATGGGGTCGCGATCCTGGAGCACGCCCGCGTCATCGAGGTTCGGCCCGGCCCGGTCCTCGTGCTGGAGGACGGGCGCAGCGTCGCCGGCAGCCACCTGCTGGTCGCCGTGGGCCGGCGGCCGACGCTGGAACAGCTGGACCTTGCGGCCGGGCGGGTGGCGGTAACGCCCCGCGGCATCGACGTGGACACGGGCCTGCGCAGCCGGACCAACCGCTTCGTCTATGCGGCCGGCGACGTGGCGGACCCCCAGGGCGTCGGGCCCCGCTACTTCACCCATGTCGGCAGCTACCATGCCGGCATCATCGTGCGCCGGGCGCTGTTCCGCGCGCCGGCGCGGATCGACTACGCCGGGTTGCCGCGCGTCACCTACACCGACCCCGAATTGGCGCAGGTCGGCCTGACGGAGGCCGAGGCCCGCGCCGCCGGGCACGCAGTGGAGACGCTCCGTTGGCCGCTCGCCGAGAACGACCGCGCGGTGACGGAGGGCGACACGGTGGGCTTGGTCAAGCTGGTGGTGTCGGGCAACCGGGTGCTGGGCGCCGGCATCCTGGCGCCGCACGCGGGGGAGATGATCGGGGCGTGGACGCTGGCGATCACGCAGCGGATCAAGCTCTCGGCGCTGGCCGGCATGATCGTGCCGTATCCGACGCGGGCGGAGGCGGGGAAGCGCGCGGCGGGGACACGCTTCACCCCACGGCTGTTCGCGCCGAAGCCACGGCTGGCGGCGAGGTTGCTGGCGCGGTTGCCTTGAGGATCGGCTCCGGCGTCCACGGCATGGCGTGGGCGCGAACGAAATTGCAAGATTGCGAGGTCTTGCTTTGGGCGGGTGAACGGATGGCTTTGGCGAATTCGGAGTTGCTTTTCCGTTTGCGGCCCCGTTTGCATGGGCCGGACGCTGCGTCATCCGTAGACTCGGGCGCGGCTGTCACATGGTGCGCTGTCGCCGCGAAATCCTTTGCCGGAAGCGGATCAGATACAGGAGCGTCGTCAGGCATCCCCCAACCACAAGGCCGCTCCACAAGCCCAGCACTGGCGTTGCAGCCGTCCAGGCCAGCAGGATGCCAAGGGGCATGCCGACCGCCCAGGACCCCATGATCGCGATGAGTAGCGGCCCTGTCGCGTCCCGCATGCCGCTCAGCGCGCCCCCGGCCGCAGACTGCACGCCTTCCAAAAACAGCAGGCACCCGGCAATCGGCAGCAGCGCGGCGGCGGCGGCGCCCGCGGGATCACCGTCGCCCAGCGCCCACCTCGCCACCAGTGTCGGTTCGGTCAGCAAGACCGCGGCGATCAAGGCGTTGACCACCGTGGCGAGTTGGATCGCCACCCAACCCGAATGCCCGGCGCGGTGCGGCGTGCCCGCACCAAGGGCAAAGCTGACCCGCATGTTGGCCGCGTCGCTGAAGCCGAACGAGAAAACACCTGCCAACTCGATCACCCGGGCTGCCACCGCATGCGCGGCGACGGCTGCGGCGCCATACGGCGCGATCACGAAGGCCGCGACCGGCAATACGCCTTCCCGCAACACGATGCGGCACGCGAAAGGCAGGCCGAGCCGGATGATGTCCCGGTAGCGTTCGCCGTCCCATACGAAAGGGCGGCGGAACACGCTGCCGAACGCATCCAGGGGTGACGCATGCACGATGGCCGCGAGCAACACCCAGCCGCCGAGAGCCGTCAAGGAGTAGGCGACCCCAGCCCCCAGCGCCCCAAGCGACGGCAAGCCGAGGCCGCCGAAGACCAGCCACCAGGTCAGGCCGGCATGAACGGGAACCGACGCCAGCATGATGACCGTCGTGACCCGGATGCGACCCGTCGCGACGGCGAGGCTACGGACCGCGACGTAGCACACCCAAGCCGGCAATCCCCACGCCGCGCCGAGGAGATAGTCGGACGCGCTATCCGCCTCCGCGCCTTTGCCGAACGCAAGCTCGATGAGGCTGCCGCAGCCGACCAGGAGGGCGATGCCTGGAACCGAAAAGGTCAGCCCAACCCAGAGTCCCTGCTGTCCGCTCCGTCTTACGCCTTCCGTGTCGCCGCGGCCGCGGGCCTGCGCCACGATCGGGGTGATCGCGGTGACAACACCCAGGGCGAACAGGAACACGAGGAAGTAGACGCTGAGGGCCAGGGTCACCCCTGCCAAAACGTGGACGCCCAATCGCGCCACGGCCAAGGTTTCCACGGCCGAGATGGCGAGCTGGGCGAATATGGTGGCGGTGACAGGCAAGGAGATGCCGGCCAGGGCGCGCGCCTCCGCCACCCAGGCGCTATTGATCTGACGCATTGCGTGCTCACGGACTTGACCCACCGCGCCGGGCGGGTGGGCAGGCTGATTGCTGTCGGCAATCGCTGGGCGACGTGTGCCGCCCGCGAAGCGTCAGTCAGAGCAGGTCCGAGAGTTCAGGACGCCCGAAGCGTCAGATGTGCCGGAGACCCTGCCCTGCGACGTGCTGTCGCAGGGCTTGCCAGGGGGCACGCGAACAATGCTTGTGGTACATGGTCCAGCATTCCCCCCTTTGCGTCGTGTTGCACCACCATCAGCGTAGGGGGCCGCTCGGGGGCAGGCAAGCCTTCTTCAGCGGCATAACGCCCGCGGCCGGTCAAAGGTCCGCCCCCGTGTCCACGTCCCGCAGCACCCGCAGCAATGCCACCCGCCGCCCGGCGAAGTTCGCCAACGTGTCGGCCAGCGCGTGCTCCGTGGACCAGCGCACGCCGGCGAACGGCCGCGCCGGACGCCGGGGCGACAGCGCCGCCAGCCAGTAGCCGCCGTCCTCCGAAGGCCCGAACGCCGCCTGCGCCCGCCCCAGCGCCCGGAACGCAGCCGCCACGTCGTCGGCGCCCAGGGCCGGGATGTCCGTCCCCACCACCGCCACCCGGCCATAGGCCGCGCAGGCCCGGTGCATACGGCTCCCCAGGTCGCCGCCCCCCTGCCCCACCACCGGCACCCGCACCGGCCAGCGCACCCGCGCATGGTCGGGCGTCGCCGCCAGCACGGTGCGGAACCGCCGGTCCCGCGTGAGCGCCCGCAGCAGCCGGGCCAGGGTGCCCCGGTAGAACCGCAACGCCGCCCGGTCCCCCACGTCGCGCGCCAACCGCCGCTTCACGGTGCCGAGGCGGGGCGCGCGGGCAAAGACGATCACGGTGTCGCGCATCAGGCCGGCCCCCATCGTTCGCGGACGCATACGCGCGAGCCGATCCGGATTAAGAGGCGGCGGGCGGCTCTGCCGTCAGGCGGCGCACCGCCTGGATGGCGACATCGGGTTCGAGGCGGTGGCGCAGCGTCGGGTCGGCATGCGTCATCGCGACCCGGCCGTCCCGCGCGATCACGAAGGTGGACGACAGCGACAGCCGCCAGGTGCCGGTCCCGTTGATGTGCGGCAGGTCGTGCCCGAGCCGGAGATACAGCGGCCGGACGACCTCCGGCAGGTCAACCGTGAGGCCATAGCGGTCCGACACCGCGCCGCCGGGGTCGGACAGCACGGAATAGGCCAGCAGGTCGCGCTCCGCCACCATGCCGCAGACGTCGATGCGCTGCGGGGAGATGACCAGGAGGTCGCCGCCCGCGTCGTGCAGCCGCGGCAGCGCCTGCTGCCAGGCACGGAGCGCCAGCGTGCAGAACGGGCACCAGCCGCCACGGATGAACAGCAGCACGACCGGGCCGAGCGTCAGCCGGTCCGCCAGGCCGACCGCGACGCCGTTCTGATCCGTGAGGGAGAAGCCCGGCGCGGCCTCCCCCGGTTGCGGCATCGGCCGGGCGGCCTCGGCCATCTGGCGGTCGGCGTGACCCAGCGCCTCCAGGTCCGCCGGCGCCATGCGGCTCTGCATACCCTGGTAGAACCTATGAAGCTGCTCGCCCAGGGATAGCTGACCCTCGCTCATCGCTCGCCTCCGATATGTTCGTGGTCGCTGAGATGGCTTATGCAGCATGGTTTGGGAAGCTGCGGAACCCGGTAACATCCATGCACAGGGATTTGAAGCGGTGGACTTGTTGGCGAGCCTACGCACCTTTGTCCGGGTGGCGGAATCCGGATCGTTCTCGGCGGTCGCGCGGGAAATGGGCGCGACCCAGCCCGCCGTGTCCCGCCAGATCAGCGCCTTGGAGCAGCATCTCGACGCCCGGCTGATCCAGCGCACCACCCGCAGCCTGACGCTGACGGAGGACGGGCGCGACCTGCTGGACCACGCGCGCCGGGTGCTGGACTGCGTGGAGGAGGCGGAAACGGCGGTCGGCCGCCGCCAGGGCGCGCCGAGCGGCCTGATCCGCATCGCGGCCCCCGCGACCTTCGGGCGGCTTTACGTCGCGCCGCGCATGCGCCGGTTGCTGGACCGCTACCCCGAGCTGTCGGTCGAGCTGCACATGTCGGACAGCGTCACCGACATGATCGCGTCGGGCATCGACCTCGCCATACGCGGCGGCACGGTCCAGGAAACGAGCCTGGTGGCCCGGCGCATCGGATCGTCGGCCCGGGTCGTCGTGGCCTCCGCCGAGTACCTGGAGCGCAACGGGGTGCCGGCGCAGCCCTCCGACCTCAAACGCCACTCCTGCATCGCCTTCCTGCAGGGCGCCACGCCGAACGAGTGGCGGTTCGACGGGCCGGGCGGCGCGGTGGCCGTCGAGATCGCCGGCCGCTTCCGCACCGACAGCGCGGAGGCGATGCGGGAGGCGGTGGCGGCCGGCCTCGGCCTGGCGCTGGGTCCCGCCTGGGTGTTCGGCGAAGACCTGGCGAGCGGGCGCATCCGGCCCGTGCTGCAACGCTACCAGGCGGAGCAGGTGTCGATCCACGCGGTCTATCCGTCCCGCCGCCATCTGGCGCCGCGGACGCGGGCGGTCATCGACTTCCTGCTGGACGAGTTCCGCCTCGACCCGGCGATTTCGACCTATGGCGAAACCTGAGCAGTCCATACTTTCCGGCATAGGTGTTGTGAGCAGGCGCAGCATTTTGCATGGCTCGCGTGGCCCCAAATGTCGTTGCGTTGACGGTAGCCTCCACCGAGGCCCGCCACCCAGGATCGAAGGCCCGCCCATCCCGACGGACCTCCTGTTTACAGGAGAGATTGAGACCATGAAGACCATCTTGCTTGCCGCCGTTGCCGCCACCGTGCTGGCGCTGCCCGCCTTCGCAGGCGAGGGCAACGGCGAGCCGTTCCCGGCCTATGACAACGGCACGACGGCCACCGTCGTATCGCTGCGCGCCGACACCGGCTCGAACGCCTACCCGAACGTCGCGGGCCGGCCGGGTTCGGCGCTCAACCTCTATGCGGCCGGCATCGTGCCCGCCACAGGATCGGAGCAGTCGGTGCAGACCGCGAACTCGCTGCCGCGCGGCTTCGAGCGTGGCTTGCCGGTTTATGCGAACCGCGTGGCGACGCCCTCCAAGGCCACGGTTGACCTCAGCGCCAACTTTCCGCGCGGCTGATCGGACTGGGGCGTTTAGCGTGGGGCGTCTGGCACTCCAGGCGTCCCACGCTGCCGCCGCGCCCCGAACACAGGCGGCTACACCAGAAGCCCGAACGCCTGAAGCCCCGTGGGGGCCGCGGACGTGGTCTGGCTGGCCGCCGCGATCAGGTAACGTTTGGCGAACGTCTCGACGAAGTTCTTGTTGGAGAACTGCTTGACATCAACCTTGCTGGTGATCGCCTTCTCCTGCGCGTTCAGCGTCTGGTAGGCGATCTCCTGCGGGATGCCGAGCGCCGTGGTCACGACCCGGCGCAGCACGGGGTCGCCCAGGATATCGTCGGCGTTGCGCACCGACGCCGCCCGCTCGCGGAACGCCAGCGCGTCCGACAGGCCGGGCGTGGCCACATCGAGCGACTTGCGCCAACTGATCTCGGCATAGGCGCTGGCCATGGTGTCCAGCACCTTGGGGTCCTTCAGGATCGTCAGGCCCTTGTTGGCGAAGTCATAGGTGGCGGCGGTGGATTTCCAGGCCGGGTTGCTCAGCACGTTGGCCAGCGATTTCGGGTCGCTGACCTTGGACATCAGGGCCTTGGTCACGAGCGCGGTGGACCCGATCTGGTCGCCCAGGCCGTTGGCGGTCAGCAGGACCTTCTGCACGGCCGGGTTCGCCAGCAGCGACTTCACGTCCTTGGCGCCCGCGACGGCCTTGCGGAACGCGGCGACGTCGCGCTGCACCTCCGGCTTCTTCGCCTCGGCGGCGATTTTCTTCGTCTGGTTCTGCTCCGCCTGGCTCAAGGCCAGGACGGGGTTGCCGCCCCCAACGCTGCCGGACGCGGCGCCGCCGTACAGGACGCTCAGGTCGATGCCGCCAATCGCGCCGCTCACGGCCGGCCAGACAGCCCGGCGGTGATGTCCTCGTTCACCGCGATCAGGAACGCGAAGTCGGGCGCCGGCTGCTGCATCTCCCGTTGCAGCGCCTTGCCCACCGAGACGATGGACGCCCGCAGCGCCGCCGGCAGCGCGTTCTCGGGATCACGCAGCAGGTCGCCGACCATCATCCACAGCCGGGTGTTGTCGGCGATGGCCCTGACCTGCTCCATCGGCGTGCCCTCCCGGGCCGCACGCAGCGCCCCGGTGACCCGGCGGAACACGTCGGCCTCCTGCTCCCGCGGGCCGCGATGGGCGGACGCGGCGCGGTAGGCGCGGACGGCTTGGTTCTGCTGCATGGCGGGGTTCCCTATTGGATGGTGATCTGCGGCCCAATGGCCGTCTGCGGCTTGGCGCCGGCCTTGCCGCCGCGGCGGCCGAGCACGCTGTCCTCGTGCAGGATGATGCGCCGCGCGAGCTTCAGGGCGGCGTAGCACTCGTCCGCCTCGACGGCGGCCAGCACGCGGTCCAGGATCTCGCGCGCCAGCGCGGAGGTGGTGGCAGTGCGGAAATCGGCGATGGCAGAGCGTGCCAGTTCCAGGCCGCGTCCCCGCTCCTCCTCGTCGCCGATATAGGCGAGCTGGAGGGCGAAGTAGATGCGGCGTGCCGGGCTGTCGGCGTGCTCCGGCGCCATGATCTGCTTGCCGAACAGGAATCTGGCGTGGGTGGTCAGCTCGATCCGGCTGCGCGTACGGAAGCGGAAGGAGGCCCCGTTCACGATGATCGCCTCGCCGGCGTGCAGTTCAAGGACTAGGTTCGTCATGCGGGCTTCCCAGAGGTGAGTGCCTCAATTCGAGGGCGGTGAACCGGCGGCGGGCGTCTTGCCCGCCGCCGGGCAGGTTAACGGAACAGGCTGACCAGGCTCGACGACGCCTGGTTGGCGAGCGAGAGCGCCTGGGTGCCGAGCTGCTGCTTGATCTGCAGCGATTGCAGCTTGGCCGACTCTTTCGACAGGTCGGTGTCGATCAAGGCGCCCAGGCCGGCGTCCAGGCTGTCGATCTTCGCGTTGTTGAACGAGATCGTCGCATCCAGCCGGTTCGAGTCCGCGCCGGTTTGGTTCAGCTGGTTGGCCACGCCCTTCAGCGCCGTGCTGAACGCCGTGGAACCAGAGGTCGCCGACAGCGCCGTCGCGGCCGCGGTCTGGTCAGCGCCCGCCGAGATGGCCCCGAACGTGTCCACCCCGGCGGCCGAACGGCTGAACGTCGAACCGATCAGGCTTGCCAGCGTGTTGGCCAGCCCGCTGTTGTCAGCAGCCGAGATCGTGGTGGATGCCCCGTCCTCGCTGCTCACCACGGACTTGCTCGTGCCCGCCGTGGCGCCGCCCGCGACCTTGCCCAGAAGGCTCTGCCCGTTGTAGGTCGAGCCGTCCACGTAGCTCGCGACCTGGCTCACCAACGACTTGTAGGACGCGACGTATTGGTCGCGCTGGTCCTGGGCGATGCTGCTGTCG
>CAXULX010000080.1:0-13434 GCA_964252005.1 uncultured Acetobacteraceae bacterium
CCGTCGATCAGGATGCGCCCGGCCTCCGGCGTGTAGAAGCCGAGCAGCAGGTTCACCAGGGTGGACTTGCCCGCGCCGGACGCGCCGACCAGGCCGATCCGCTCGCCCGGCGCGACCCGCAGGCTGATCCCGCGCAGCACGCCGCGGCTCGCGCCATAGCCGAATTGAACCGCCTCGAACCCGATCTCGCCGCGTGAGATCCGCAGGTCGGCGGCGGCGGGCCGGTCCGGCATCTGCCGCGGCACGGCGATGGAGCGCATGCCGTCCTGCACGATGCCGACGTTCTCGAAGATCGCGGTGACGCTGCGGGCCACCCAGCCGGCGGTGTTGGTGATCTGCCACGCGAGCGCCATCGCCGTCGCCACCAGCCCGACCGCGATGCGCCCCTCCGACCAGAGCGTGATCGCAAGCGCCGCCATGCCG
This sequence comes from uncultured Acetobacteraceae bacterium, assembly GCA_964252005.1. Classification (GTDB taxonomy): domain Bacteria; phylum Pseudomonadota; class Alphaproteobacteria; order Acetobacterales; family Acetobacteraceae; genus CAHJXG01. The sequence goes on from CAXULX010000080.1 coordinate 424, forward strand.
ACCAGCAACACCGCGTTCATCGCGGTGAGCGACAGGATCAGCGTCGAGATCATCCGGGTCTGCGCGCGGAACGCCGTGGTGTGCTCATCGACCGACTCGCGCACGAAGGCGTCCTCGTCCCGCGGCTTGGCGAACAGCTTGACGGTCAGGATGTTGGTGTAGGCATCGACGATCCGCCCGGTGAGGCCCGACCGCACCTCCGCCACATGGCGCGACCGGTCGCGCAGCCGGGGCACGAAGGCCCGCAGCAGGACCGCGTAGCTCGCGAACCACGCGAGGATCGGCAGCGCCAGCCGGTAGTCGGTCGAGGCGAGCACGGTGACGGCGCTGCCGCCCACCACGACGATGTACCAGACGGAATCGACGGCGCTCACGATCACCTCGCGCAGCGCCGGGCCGGTTTGCAGCACGCGGTTGGCGATGCGCCCGGCGAAGTCGTTCTGGAAGAACGTCCAGGATTGCCGCACGACGTTCCAATGGCTCTGCCAGCGGATCAGGTTGCTGAAGCCGGGGTTGATCGCCTGGTTCACCAGCATGGCCTGCACGGCGACCATGCAGGGGCGCAGCACCAGCACGATCACGCCCATGACCGCCAGTTGCGGCCAGGCGTCCCGCAACAGGCCGCCCGGCGGCGTCGTGGCGACCAGCCCGGCGACCCGGCCGATGCAGATCGGGATCGAGGCGTCCAGCAACGCCACGAACAGCCCGCCCACGAACAGCCCGGCGATGGGGCCGCGCACCTGGCGGGCATAGTGCCAGAAGAACGTCAGCAAGCCCTGCGGCGGCGGCGCCTCGCCCGGGGTGCGGGTGGGGTCGATGAGGTTTTCAAAACGGTGGAACATGCGAAACATATCGTGGCGATGAACCGCTGGTGAACGCGGGTCAACCGTGCTTTGGTCACAAATAACGGGAACGTCACCGGACGTGGCCCCCGGCGACCGCACGAGCCAAGGCAAGGACATGACCCCAGACGACCTACGCGCCGCGCCCGAGCCGCCCGGCCAAGGCGCCGCCATCGAGGCGCTTTGGTGGGCCGCACGCGACGATTGGACACAGGCGCACGAGGCCGCGCAGGCCGATGACGGCGCGCCGGCCGCCTGGGTGCACGCCTACCTGCATCGGGTGGAGGGCGACCTGGAGAACGCCGGCTACTGGTATCGCCGGGCAGGCAAGCCGACCGCCGCCGGGCCGCTCGATGCGGAGTGGCGGGCCATCGCCCTGGCGCTGCTCAAGGCGTAGCGCCGCGCTATGCCGCGCCCAGCCGGTCGAGCCGCAATCGCTGCCGTTCGTCGGTCAGCCGCCGTGCCGCCAGCCGCGCGGTGATGATCGCCGCAAGCGCGCTTGCCCCGGCCAGCAGCAGCATGAGCAGGATCTGGTATTTCACCGCCTCGATGGGGTCGGACCCGGCCAGGATCTGCCCCGTCACCGTGCCCGGCAGCGTCACCAGGCCGGCCGCCGCCATCTGGTTCAGCACCGGCATCAGGCCGCGCCGGATCGCGTCGGCCAGCAGCGGCCGGGTCGCCGTGGCGAAGGACTGGCCGAGCGCCAGCCGCGCCTCGATCCCCGCCCGGGCCGCCGCGGCGCCGCCCAGCACGCCGTCAAGCGTGAGGCTCGCCGTGCCGAACGCGCTGCCCAGCACGATGCCGGTCACCGGGATGGCATAGCGCGGGTTCCACCAAGGCTCCGGCCGCAGCGCCGTGGTCAGCGCCAGCAACGCCGCGAGCGCGGTCGATGCGCCGACCGCCAGGCCCGCGACCGCATAGTTGCCGAACCGCGCGAGCCGGTGCCGGGGCCGCACGGCAGCCTCCCGGATCGCCACCAGCGTCATGGCGGCCAGGATGCCGAGCGTCGCCGCGGCCGAGCCGGCCTGGAACACCGCCCGCAGCACGAGGCCGATCAGCAGCAGCTGCACGACCATGCGCGCCGTCGCGATCAGCATGGTGCGATGCAGGCCCAGGCCCAAGGCGACCGACAGCGCACCGTCCAGCGCCAGGAGGGCCGCGGCCACGACGAGATCGCCGGGCTGCAGCATGATCGCGTTCACGCGAGGCGACCACCCGCCATGCGCCGCCGCACGCTGCCCAGCCGCTCCGCCTGCGCCGTGTCATGCGTGACCAGCACCACGCCCAGGCCCGAAGCCATGCGCTCCGCAAGCAGGGCCTCGACCGCGAGCGTCGCGTCGTGGTCCAGCGCGCCGGTCGGCTCATCCAGCAGCAGCATGGCCGGCCTGCCCGCGAGCGCGCGCAACAGGGCCAGCCGCGCCCGCTCCCCGGTCGAGCACGCCGCCACCGCCCGATCCCAGATGCCCGGCGGAAGGCCGAGCCGGGCGGCGTCCGGGCTGGGCGCCAGGACGTGCCCGCCGACCCGGTCCAGCCACCAGCCGGGTTCCGCCGGCACGTATGCGACCCGGCGGCGCCAGTCCGGGCCGGACAGCGTGTTCCGGCCCACGCCGTCGAGCCATGCCTCGCCCTCGTGCGGGTCGAGGTCCGCCACCATGCGCAGCAGCAGGCTCTTGCCCGATCCCGACGGGCCGGTGATCGCGAGGCACGCACCGGGCGGCAGGTCGAGGTCGAAGGGGCCGGCGTAAGCGTGCCGCAGCCCCCGCGCCTGCAGCCCGGCCGTCAACCAGCCAGCTTGCCCAGCAGGCGCGCATGGGAGCGCAGGCCCTTGTGGAAGCAGCGCCACTCGAACTTCTCGTTGGGGCTGTGCACCTGGTCGTCGTCCAGGCCGAAGCCCATCAGCACGCTGTCCATGCCGAGCAGGCGGCGCATGCTCCCCACCACCGGGATGCTGCCGCCGCTGCCGATCAGCACGGCGGGGCGGCCGTACTCCTCCGCCAATGCCTCCTGCGCCGCCTGCACGAAGCGGCTGTCGGCCGGGACCTCCACCCCTGGCGAGGCGTCGCCGATGATCTCCGCCCGGGCGTCGGCCGGCAGCCTCGCCTGCACGAACTCGTGGAACGACTGCACGACCGCCGCCGGGTCCTGGCCGGGCACCAGGCGGAAGGACACCTTGGCCCCGGCCTCCGCGGCGATGACGGTCTTGGCGCCCGGCCCGGCATAGCCGCCCCAGATGCCGTTCACGTCCGCCGTGGGGCGCGCCCATAGCCGCTCAAGCCCGGTGCGCCCGCGCTCTCCGCCTGGCACGCTCAGCCCGATGCCGCCGAGGAACTCGGCCTCATCGAAGCCCAGCGACGCCCAATCGCCCTGCAGCGACTGCGGCACCTCCCGCACGCCGTCGTAGAAGCCCGGCAGCTGTACCCGGCCATCGGCGTCGTGCAGCTCGCCCAGGATGCGGGTCAGCAGGTTGATCGGGTTCAGCGCCGAGCCGCCGAAGATGCCGGAGTGCAAGTCCCGCTTCGCCGCGTGGATCACCACCTGCATGTAGGCCAGCCCGCGCAGCCGCGTGGTCAGTGCCGGGGTGTCGATGTCCCACATTCCGGTGTCGCTGATGATCGTCACGTCGCCGCGCAGCGTGTCGGCGTGCTCGGCCAGGAAGCGGTCCAGGTTGGGGCTGCCGACCTCCTCCTCGCCTTCAATCAGTGCGGTGACGCGGACCGGCAGGGTGCCGTGCACCGCGTGCCAGGCGCGCAGCGCCTCCAGCCACATCATGACCTGGCCCTTGTCGTCCACGGCGCCGCGGGCGACGACGCGGGGACCGTGCGGCCCCTCCGACAGCACCGGGTCGAACGGCGGGTGGGTCCATAGCTCCAGCGGCTCCGCCGGCTGCACGTCGTAATGGCCGTAGAACAGCAAATGCGGCACGTCCCCGCCCGGGCCGGGATGGCGGCCCAGCACGACCGGATGGCCCAGCGTCTCGTGCAGCGCCGCGTCGAACCCCATCGCGGCAAGCTGATCCCGCACCCACGCCGCCGCCCGGCCGCAATCGGCGGTGTGCGCCGGCTGCGCGCTCACGCTCGGGATGCGCAGGAACTCTAACCACCGCCCCCGCACGGCGTCCAGGGTGGCTTCGATGTGGTCGAGCACGGCTTCGGTCTGCATGGGCGGCAGTCTGGCCAATCGCCGGGCGCGGGGCAACACCCGCCATCCCCGCTTCAGCGTGACCCGAGCCGCTGGTTGGCGGCGTCAGGCGGGCGCGGCCGCCTGGATCGCCGCCCAGACCCGCTGCGGCGTCGCCGGCATGTCGATGTGGCCGACCCCCACCTCCGCCAGCGCGTCCACCAGCGCGTTCATCACCGCCGGCAGCGCCCCGGCGCACCCGGCCTCCCCGCAGCCCTTCACGCCCAGCACATTTGTGCGGGCCGGGACCGGATGGCTTTGGAACGCGAAGCGCGGCGCGTCGGCGGCGTGGGGCAGGGCGTAGTCCATGAACGAGCCGGTGACCAACTGCCCGTCCTCGTCATACACCGTCTCCTCCATCAGGGCCTGGCCGATGCCCTGCATGATGCCGCCATGCGCCTGGCCCTCCACCAGCATCGGGTTGATGAGCACGCCGAAGTCGTTGACCATGTTGTAGCGCACGACCTCGGTGATGCCGGTCTCCGGATCGACCTCGACCTCCGCCACATGGCAGCCGTTCGGGAAGGCGGAGGGCGCGGCCTCGTGGATGTGCTGCACGTCCAGCGTCGCCGGCAGGCCCGGGGGCAGCGCCATGCCGGCGCGCAGCTGCGACGCAAGCTCCAGGATGCCCACGCCGCGGTCGGTGCCGGCGATGACGAACCGGCCGCGCTCGAACTCGATGTCGTCGGCCGCGGCCTCCAGCGCATGGGCGGCGATGCGGCGGCCCTGCTCGATGCACAGCGCGCTCGCCTCCACGATGGCGGCGCCGCTCGCCATCATGCTCTTCGAACCGCCGGTGCCGCCGCCGGCAATCAGCGCGTCGCTGTCGCCCTGCAGCAGCCGCACCCGGTCGAACGGGATGCCGAGCCGGTCGCACAGCACCTGGGCAAAGGGCGAGGCATGGCCCTGGCCGTAGTCCAGCGTGCCGGTGATGATCGTCACCGTCCCGTCGGGTTCGAAGCGTATCCCGCCCATCTCCCTCGACGGCGGCGCGGTCACTTCCAGGTACTGGCCGACGCCGCGCCCGCGCAGCTTGCCCCGGCGGCGGCTTTCCGTGCGCCGGGCGGCGAAGCCGTCCCAATCGGCCATCGCCAGCGCCTCCTCCAGGATCGCCGGGAAGTCGCCGCTGTCGTACGTCATGCCGGACGGCGCGGCGTACGGCATCTGCTCCGGCCGGATGTGGTTGCGGCGGCGCAGCTCCACCCGGTCGATCCCCATCTCAACGGCGGCGGCGTCCACCAGCCGCTCCATGTAGTAGTTGCCCTCCGGCCGCCCGGCGCCGCGATACGCTCCGACCGGCGTCGTGTTGGTGAACACGCAGCGCGCCGACGCCTCGATCAGCGGGGTCGCATAGACGCCGATCATGTTCTTCATGGTGTTCACCGTCGGCGGGATGGTCGTCGCGTTGCTGAGATAGGCGCCGAGGTTGCCGTAGCCCTCGACGCGGATTGCCAGGAACCGCCCCTCGGCGTCGAGCGCCAGCGCCGCCTCCATCTCATGGTCGCGCCCGTGGCTGTCGGACAGGAAGCTCTCCGAGCGTTCATCCGTCCACTTCACCGGGCGGCCCAACGCACGGGCGGCGTGCAGCAGGCAGGGGTACTCCGGATACACCGACGCCTTCATGCCGAACGACCCGCCGACGTTGCCGGTCAGCACGCGCACGCGGTCCAGCGGCACGCCCAGCACGCCCCTCAGCGCCTCGCGCAGCCCGAACACGCCCTGGCAGCCGACCCGCAGCGTGAACCGCTGCGTCGCCGCGTCGTAGTCGGCGATGGCCGACCGCGGCTCCAGCGCGTTGACCACGATGCGGCTGTTGTTGAGGCGCAGGCGCGTGACATGCGCCGCTGCGGCAAAGGCGGCGGCCACCGCGGCGGCATCCCCGTGGTGGTAGTCCATCGCCAGGTTCCCCGGCGCCGCGTCATGCAGCACGGGCGCCCCAGGCTCGGCCGCGGCGCGGGCGTTGGTCACGGCGGGCAGGGAATCGATGTCCAAATACACCGCCTCGGCGGCGTCCCGCGCCTGCTTGGCCGTTTCCGCCACCACGACGGCCACGGGGTCGCCGACGTAGCGCACCTTGTCCTCCGCCAGCGGCGCCTGCGCCGGCCGGGGCGTGGGTGACCCGTCGCGGTTCTTGCCGGATGCCGCCGGCATGACGCCGATGCCGCCCGCCCGCAGGTCGGCCGCCGCATAGATGCCCAGCACGCCGGGCATCGACCGGGCCTCGCTCGCGTCCACGCCGCGCAAGACGCCGTGGGCGTGCCGGCTGCGGACCATCGCCGCATAGAGCTGGCCCGGCAGGCTCAGGTCGTCGCTGTAGCGGCCCTCCCCGCGCAGCAGCACCGGGTCCTCCTTGCGGGAGACCGGCTGGCCGATGGCGAACTTCTCAAAGGCCGGATCGACGTAGATGTTCATGCGGGCGCGTTCCTGAAGACTGCCCTCAAGGTTGGGGCGCGATGGGGGAAGGTAAAGGCGCGGACCCGCCTCAAGGCGGGCCGGCCAGGATCGCGGCGCAGGCCGCCGGCAGTGGCGGCGGCGGGCGCGGCGGGGCAGGGGGCTTCGGCGGCGCGTCAAGCTGCTCGAACCACCAGGCGAGGCTCGCGTCGCACCCGTCGCCCGGCGGCACGGGCGACAGGTCGCGGCAGTCCGGCTGGCCGGCTGGGCAGCGGAAATGCAGGTGCATGTGCGCGGCGTGCCCGTACCATGGGCGGATCAGCCGCAGCCAGGCGCGGTCCGCCAGCGGGGTGCGGCAAAGCTGCTGCTTGATGGCCGGGTTCACCAGGACGCGGTCGATGCCGGGCAGCCCGGACGCCAGGCGCAGCAAGGTGACGTGCTCCTCGTTCCAGAGCGCCGGGTCCACGTCATGGCCGTCGGGCCGGACCAGGCTGCTGACCTCGACGGCATTCCGGGCGGCGGGCGTCAGGTCAGGCTTCGGCGACACGTCCAGCCAGACATCGGCGTCAAGCCCGACCTGGTGGCTGACGTGCAGCCCGGCGATGGGGCCGCCATGCGGGCGGGAGATATCGTTCATGTACAGCGTGGGCAGCCCCGCCGCCCGGGCGCGCAGGCCCAGCGTCTCCAGCGCCGCGATGGTGTCCGGATGTCCCCAGAACCAGCTCCGGCTGGCGCGTATGGTCTGGTAGCCCGGCCCGCGTTCCGGCAGTTCGACCGCGCCGGCGATGCAGCCGCCGCCGGGGCCGCTGACGATGCGCGGTTCGACATAGCTTGGCGCGGGCTGTGCAGCCGCGGCGGCCAGGACGGGCAGCAGGAGGGCGCAGGACGCGATCAGGAGGCGCAACAATCAACCCTTTGCACATTGGCAACGATATGGCACGACTGCTCCGTGCCGGCCGATCCAACATTGCAACTTGCGGCGGCTCGACGCGATAGGCTTCTGCTTGAGGCCCGTGCGCTTATCAGGGCCTCTTTCCATTAAGGATTGAACGATGCAAGACCGCTTTCTCGTGACCGGCGGGGCCGGCTACGTCGGCAGCCACTTGGTGGCGCTGCTGGTCGAGCGGGGCGCCGACGTCGTCGTGCTCGACGACCTGCGGCAGGGCCACCGGGCCGCGGTGCCGCGCGGCGCCCGGCTGGTCGAGGGCGACGTGTCCAACATCGCAACGCTCGACGCCGTGCTGGCCGAGGGGCCATGGAGCGCCGTGTTCCACTTCGCCGCCCTGTCCCTGGTGGGGGAGAGCATGCGCGAGCCGATGCGGTATTTGCTGGAGAACGGCGCGGGCGGCATCCGGCTGATCGACGCCTGTATCCGGCATGACGTGAAAAAGTTCATCCTGTCCTCCACCGCCAACCTGTTCGGCGAGCCCGACCGCATGCCGATCGACGAGGCCGCGCGCATCGACCCGTCCTCCCCCTACGGCGAGAGCAAGCTGATGATCGAGCGCGCCCTGCGCTGGGCGGATCAGGTGCACGGGATGCGGAGCGCCTGCCTGCGCTACTTCAACGCGGCCGGCGCCGACCCGCACGGGGTGCTGGGGGAGGACCATGACCCGGAGACGCATTTGATCCCGCTGGTGATCGACGCGGCGCTCGGCCGGCGCGGCGCGCTCACGGTGTTCGGCACGAATTACCCGACTCCGGACGGCACCTGCATCCGGGACTACGTGCACGTCACGGATTTGGGCGAGGCGCATCTCTGCGCCCTGGCGCAGCTCGACCGCCGCAGCGTCACCTACAACCTGGGCAACGGCAGCGGCCACTCCGTCCGGGACGTGATCGCGTCGGTGGAGCGGGTGCTGGGCCGCCCGGTGCCGGTGCGGTTCGGCGACCGCCGGCCGGGCGACCCGGCGGCCCTGGTCGCGTCGTCCGCGCTGATCCAGGCGGAGACCGGCTGGACCCCGCGCTTTGCCGAACTCGACACCATCGTCGCCAGCGCCGCCGCCTGGAGGAGGGCGCACCCGGCCGGCTACGGCGAGAACGCGCCGAGGGGACACGCGCCTACGGAGCAGGACGATAGGCCGGCACAGCCAGGTAGGACAGCCGCTTGAGCTCCTTGCGGCCCCGCGCCACGGAGTCGAGGATCATGCCGCAGGTCAGCGACAGGCAGGCCAGCAGCGCGATCCCCATGGACAGCACGGCGGTCGGCAGGCGCGGCACCAGGCCGGTGTGCACGAAGTCCACGAACACCGGCACGGCAAGCCCCACCGCCACGAGCATCTGCAGCGCCGCCGCCGTGGCGAAGAACGGCAGCGGACGCTCCTCCTTCACCAGGACGACGATGGTCCGCAGGATGCGCAGCCCGTCGCTGACGGTGCGCAGCTTCGAGGCGGAGCCGGCCGGGCGCTCCTTGTAGGGCGTCGGCACCTCGCCGATGGGCATGCAGAGTTCGAGCGAGTGGACGGTGAACTCCGTCTCCGTCTCGAACCCGCCGGACAAGGCGGGGAAGGATTTCACGAAGCGGCGGGAGAACACGCGGTAGCCCGAGAGCATGTCGCTCACCCGGTTGCCGAACACGCGGGACACGAGGCCGGTCAGCACCGCGTTGCCGAAGCGGTGGCCGGGCCGGTAGGCCGCCGTCGCCTCCGACACGCGGGCGCCGTTCACCATGTCCAGCCCGTCCTCCAGCAGCAGGCGCACCATGGCCGGGCTGCTTGCCGCGCAGTAGGTGTCGTCGCCGTCCACCAGCACGTAGGCGTCGGCCTCGATGTCGGCGAACATGCGGCGGATGACGTGGCCCTTGCCCTGCAGGCGCTCGGTCCGGGCGATGGCGCCGGCGGCGCGGGCGGCGTCGAGGGTGCCGTCGCTGGAGTTGTTGTCATAGACGTAGATCGTGGCGTCCGGCAGCGCCGCCCGGAAATCCCGCACCACGGCAGGGATCGCGACCGCCTCGTTGTAGCAGGGGATCAGCACGGCGATGGCCGGCGAACCCCTTGGTTCGACGCGCGGCGGCATGGCGCCTACTCCGGCGCCCCGGCGGTCACTCTTGTGATCGCCCCGGCAGGCACGCGGGGCGCGCGGAACACCACCGAGCGCGACAGGTTGAAGTTGGCGAACATCCCGGCGGCCACCCCGGCCAGGATGGCGATGACCGGGTGCTGCGCGCAGACCGGCACCAGCGCGACCAGCGTGAAGAACGTCCCGCGGTTCAGCACGAAGCCCACACCGTTGGCCGCGACGAACAGCATCCACTGCCGGGCCAGGCCGCCGCGGCCGCGCCCGGCGAACGTCCAGGCCCGGTTCAGCGCCCAGGTCGTGGTGACCGCCGCGAGGTAGGCCAGCAGCCCCGAGACATACAAGCCGAGCGCCGCCATCGTGGCATACACCGTCGCGACATCGACGGCGGCGCCGGCGACGCCCACCGTCCCGAACCGCGCGAACTGCTGCAACAGCAGCCGCCTCTCGCCCGTCATCACGGCGGAGAGGCGACGGCGGACGGAGGCTGCGGGCTGCATGACGCCGCCCCTTAGCCGGTTTTTGTTTCGAAGGCCACCATGCACAACCCGGCGGCGCTGGCGTGCGGCCCGGCCGCGTGGTTTGCTCCCCCTTGGGTGACGGAGGCGCGTGAATGAGACGTCGGACATTCCTGGCTGCATCGGCCGCGGGCCTGGCCGCGCCGGCGGTCGGCCGGGCGCAGGACAGCCGCGTCCTGCGCTTCATCCCGCAGGCCGACCTCACGGTGCTGGACCCGATGTGGACCACGGCCTACGTCACGCGCAACCACGCCTTCATGGTGTACGACACGCTGTTCGGGCAGGACAGCCAGTACCGGCCGTCGCCGCAGATGCTCGAAGGCTTCACCACGGAGGACGACGGCAAGACCTGGACCCTCACGCTGCGGCCTGGCCTGCTGTTCCACGACAACGAGCCGGTCCGCGCGCGGGACTGCGTGGCGAGCCTGCAACGCTGGGGCAAGCGGGATGCGTTCGGCGGCGCGCTGATGGCCGCGACGGACGAGCTCGTGGCCCGCGACGACCGCACGCTGGCGTTCCGGTTGAAGAAGCCGTTCCCGCTGCTGCCCGCGGCGCTCGCCAAGACGCCGCTGTTCATGCCGGCGATCATGCCGGAACGCATCGCCCGGACCGACCCGTTCACCCAGGTGACGGAGATGATCGGCAGCGGCCCGTTCCGCTTCAAGGCGGACGAGCGGGTGCCGGGCGCCCGCGTCGTCTATGAGAAGTTCTCCGGCTACAAGCCGCGCGAGGGCGGGCCGACCGATTGGACCTCCGGCCCCAAAGTCGTGCATTTCGACCGGGTCGAGTGGACCACGATCCCCGACCCCACCACGGCGGCGCAGGCGCTGATCAACAACGAGCAGGACTGGTGGGACTACGCGACCGCGGACCTGATGGGGCTGCTCGCCCGCAGCCGCGGCGTGAAGGTCGTGGTGCAGGAGCCTTCGGGCCAGATCGCCATCCTGCGGATGAACCACCTGCAGCCGCCGTTCAACAACCCGGCCATCCGCCGGGCGCTACTGGGCGCCATGAGCCAGGAGGATGTCATGGCCGCCGTCGTCGGCACCGACCCGAAGATGTCGCGCACCGGCGTCGGCTTCTTCTGCCCGGACACGCCGATGGCGAGCACCGTGGGCCTCGACGCGCTGGCCGGGCCGCGCGACATGGGCAAGGTCAAGCGCGACCTGAAAGCCGCCGGCTACAACAACGAGCGCGTCGTGCTGATGGCGGCGACCGACTTCCCGGTGCTGAAGGCGATGGCCGACGTGGTCGCCGACATGCTGAAGCAGGCTGGAATGAACGTGGACTACCAGGCGACGGACTGGGGCAGCGTCGTGACCCGGCGCGGCAAGAAGGACCCGGTGGAGGCCGGCGGCTGGAGCGCGTTCTGCACCGCCTGGGCTGGCACCGACCACCTGAACCCGTCGGGCCACCTGTCGCTCCGCACCAACGGGGAGCAGGCGTGGTTCGGCTGGCCCAACGACCCGAAGATCGAGCAGCTCCGCAACCAGTGGTTCGACGCGCCCGATGTCCCGGCACAGGCCGCGCTCTGCGCCGAGATCCAGCGGGAGGCGTTCCAGAGCCTGCCCTACATCCCGATGGGCCAGTACTTGCAGCCGACGGCGTATCGCAGCAGCCTCGAAGGCGTGCTGAATGGCTTTGCGCTGTTCTGGAACGTGCGGCGGGCATGAGGCTTTGCCGGGCCATGGATGGCCCGGAGTTTGCTTGGTTTCGCGGCATTGGTTGGAAAGAAGGGTCTGCATGAAGCGTCGTGAGCTGCTCGCCACCGGGACTGCCGCTGCCGTAGGCAGCCTGGCCATGCCCCGTTTGTCCGCCGCGCAGGGCGCCCGCGTGCTGCGCTTCGTGCCGCAGGCGAACCTGTCCAGCCTCGATGCCGTCGCCGGCACCCAGTACGTCGTGCGCAACGCCAGCCTGCTGATCTGGGACACGCTGTTCGGCGTGGACAGCAACCTGGTGCCCAAGCTGCAGATGGCCGAAGCCTACGAGGCGAGCGAGGACAGCAAGACCTGGACCATCCGCCTGCGCCCCGGCCTCAAGTTCCATGACAACGAGCCCGTGCTGTCCCGGGACGTGATCGCGAGCCTCAACCGCTGGATGGTGCGGGACACCATGGGGCAGCGGATCAAGGCGTCGCTCGACGCCATGGAGGCGCTGGACGACCGCACCGTGCGCATCCGCCTCAACAAGCCGTTCCCGAAGATGCTGTTCGCGCTGGGCAAGAGCAACGCGCCGGTCGCCGAGATCATGCCGGAGCGCATCGCCAAGACCGACCCGTTCCAGCTCATCAAGGAGTTCGTCGGCTCCGGCCCGATGGTGTTCAAGACGGACGAGTGGGTGCCCGGCTCGGCGGCGGTGTTCGAGAAGTTCGCGGGCTACGACCCGCGGCCGGAGGTGGCGGACTGGCTGTCCGGCGGCAAGCGCATGATGTTCGACCGCATCGAGTGGCTGATTCTGCCGGACGACGCGACCAAGGCGGCGGCGCTGCAGAACGGCGAGATCGACTGGTGGGAGAACCCGGTGCCGGACCTGGTGCCGCTCCTGAAACGCAACCGCAACGTCAACGTGGACATCGCCGACCCCCTGGGCAACATCGGCTCCTTCCGCATCAACCACCTGCACCCGCCGTTCAACGACCCGCGGGTGCGCCGGGCGGTGATGATGGCGTTGAGCCAGGAGGACTACATGCGCGCCGTGGTCGGCGACGACGCGCTGTGGAAGCCGCTGCCGAGCTACTTCACGCCGGGCACGCCGTCCTATTCCGAGGCGGGCGGCGAGCTTCTGACCGGGCCGCGCCGCTACGACGAGGCAAAGAGGCTGCTGGCGGAGGCAGGCTACAAGGGCGAGCCCATCGTGCTGTGCGTCGCGACCGACGTGCAGATCACCAAGGCGCAGGGCGACGTGACCGCGGACCTGCTGCAGAAGATCGGCATGAAGGTGGACTACCAGGCGCTCGATTGGGGCACGGTGGGCGCGCGCCGGGCGAAGAAGGACCCGCCGTCGCAGGGCGGCTGGCACATCTTCCACACCTGGCACGCCGGCGCCGACTGCATCAACCCGGCGCCCTA
>CAXULX010000081.1:0-12895 GCA_964252005.1 uncultured Acetobacteraceae bacterium
TTCATCCACTCGCCGTTCTACGTCTATGCCTACGCCTTCGGCGACTGCCTGGTGAACGCGTTGTACAGCGTGTTCCAGGGCGGGCATCCCGGCTTCGAGCGGAAGTACCTGGACATGCTGCGCGCCGGGGGCACGAAGCGGCACAAGGAGCTGCTGGCGCCGTTCGGCCTCGATGCGTCGGACCCGGCGTTCTGGCGCCGCGGCCTCGACATCATCAGCGGCTTCATCGACGAGCTGGAGGCCCCCTGATGGTCGATGCGAACCGCCCGAACCTGTTTGGCGAGCTGAGGCGCTTCGCCCGGACCTCCGGCGCCGTGGGCGGCATCGCCGCGCGGGTGGCGGGCGAAAAGGTGTTCGGCTTCAAGACCGACCGCATGGCCCATGCCGAGGACCTGAAGAGCATCATCGGCGGCCTCAAGGGGCCGTTGATGAAGGTCGCGCAAATCCTCTCGACGATCCCCGACGCGCTGCCGGACGAGTATGCGCAGGAGTTGTCGCAGCTGCAGGCCAACGCGCCGGCGATGGGCTGGTCCTTCGTGCGCCGCCGCATGGCGGGCGAACTGGGCCCGGATTGGCAGGGCAAGTTCGCGAGCTTCGGCCAGGAAGCGGCGGCGGCGGCGAGCCTCGGCCAGGTGCACCGCGCGACGCTGCCGGATGGCAGGGACGTGGCGTGCAAGCTGCAATACCCCGACATGCCGAGCACGGTGGACGCCGACCTGCGGCAGCTTCGGCTGGCGATGAACGTGTTCAAGCGGATCGACACGACGATCCAGGGCGACGACATCTACACCGAGATCGCCGAGCGCCTGCGGGAGGAGCTGGACTACCTGCGGGAGGCCGCGCAGATGCGGCTCTATGCCCTGATGCTGCGGGACGAGCCGCTGGTCAGCGTGCCCGAGGCTGTCGAGGGATACACGACGCAGCGTCTGCTGACGATGACGTGGCTGCCGGGCAAGCCGATGCAGCAGCGGATCGACGAGGACCCGCCGATGGAGGTGCGGAACCACATCGCGAAGGCGATGTTCCGCGCCTGGTACGTGCCGTTTTACCGTTACGGCGTGATCCATGGCGACCCCCACTTGGGCAACTACCAGGTCCGGGCGGATGAGGGCCTCAACCTGCTGGATTTCGGCGCGATCCGGGTGTTCCCGCCCAAGTTCGTCCGGGGCGTGATCGACCTGTACGAGGCGATCCGCGACGGGGACGAAGCGAAGGCGCAGTTCGCCTATGAGGGCTGGGGCTTCGAGAACCTGTCCAAGGCGCAGATCGCCATGCTGAACCAATGGGCGGCCTTTGTGTACGAGCCGCTGCTGCAGGACCGCGTGCGGCGCATCCAGGACAACGACGACCCGCAATACGGCCGCAGCGTGGCGGAGAAGGTCCATGCCGGCCTGAAGGAGACGGGCGGCGTGCGGCCGCCGCGGGAGTTCGTGCTGATGGACCGCTCGGCACTGGGCCTGGGCAGCGTGTTCGTCCGGTTGCGGGCGGAGCAGAACTGGTTCCGGCTGTTTCACGAGCTGGTGGACGACTTCAACACCGAGGAGGTGGCGGCCCGGCAGGCGGCGGCGCTGCTGGAAGCCGGCGTGCCGCCCAGCCTCTAGGGGTCTTGCCACTGGCCGGCAGCACGGGGCATCTTGGGTCTCAAGAATTAGGGATCGTCGCATGCGCCTTGCCGTGCTGAAGGAACGGGCCGCCGCCGAGACGCGGGTGGCGGCAACACCGGACACGGTGAAAAAGCTCGTGGCGCTCGGCCTGACCGTGGCCATCGAGGCCGGCGCCGGCCAGGCGAGCGCGATTGCGGATGCGGACTACCAGGCGGCTGGCGCCGAGGTGGCGGCCGATGCCGGCGCGGCGCTCGCCGGGGCAGGGGTCGTGTTCGCGGTGCAGATGCCGGGTCCCGAGATCCGGGCGATGGTCCCGCGCGGCGCCGTGCTGGTCGCGATCAGCGGCGCGCTGAGCGACCCGGCTTTGGTGCCGTCGCTCGCCGCCGCCGGGATCGACGCCTGCGCCATGGAGCTGCTGCCGCGCATCACCCGGGCGCAGAGCATGGACGTGCTGAGCAGCCAGGCGAACCTCGCCGGCTACCGCGCGGTGATCGAGGGCGCAGGCGCGTTCGACCGTGGCTTCCCCATGATGATGACGGCCGCCGGCACCGTGCCGCCGGCGCGGGTGTTCGTGATCGGCGCGGGCGTCGCCGGGCTGCAGGCCATCGCGACGGCCCGGCGGCTCGGCGCCATCGTCTCCGCGACCGACGTGCGTCCGGCGGCCAAGGAGGAGATCAAGTCGCTCGGCGCCAGCTACGTGGGCGTCGAGGACGCGGAGACGGCGGGCCAGACCGGCGCCTACGCCAAGGAAATGAGCGACGCCTTCCGCCAGAAGCAGGCCGAGCTGATGGCGACGACCGTCGCGAAGAACGACCTGGTGATCTGCACGGCGCTCGTGATGGGCCGGCGCGCGCCGGTGATCGTGAGCCAGCCGATGGTCGATGCCATGCGCGCCGGCAGCGTCATCGTCGACCTCGCATCGGAGGCTGGCGGCAACTGCGCCGCCACGGTGCCGGGCGAGGTGAAGGTCACCGGCAACGGCGTCAAGGTGCTGGGCTGGACCAACTGGCCCGGCCGCATCCCGGTCGCCGCCAGCTCGCTCTATGCCCGCAACCTGCTGACTTTCCTGACCACCTTCTGGGACAAGGCCGCCCAGGCGCCCGCGCTGCTCGACAGCGACGAGATCGTGCGCGGCGTGCTGCTGACCCGCGGCGGCCAGGTCGCCCACGCGCAATTCAAGTCCGCATCCGCGGCATAGAGAGGCTCGATGAACCCGAATTCATATGCGGACGAGGCCGTTCGGATCGCCGAGCGCGCGGCCTCCCTGGCCGACCAGCTTCGCGTGGCGAGCGCTGGGCTGGAGCCGGTGGCGACGGCGGTGGAGCCGTTCATCTTCCTGCTGGCGATCTTCCTGATGGCCTGCTTCGTCGGCTACTACGTCGTCTGGAACGTGACGCCTGCGCTGCACTCGCCGCTGATGGGCGTCACCAACGCGATCTCCTCGGTGATCGTGGTCGGCGCCATGCTGGCGGTCGGGCTGTCCGACAGCAACTGGGCGCGCGCCTTCGGCTTCCTGGGGGTGCTGCTCGCCAGCATCAACATCTTCGGCGGCTTCGTCGTGACCCAGCGGATGCTGTCGATGTTCCAGGCCAAGAAGCCGCTGGTGCGCAAGTAGCATGAGCGCCTCCCTCACCTCGCTCGCCTACCTCGTCGCCGCCGTCCTGTTCGTGCTGGCGCTCCGCGGGCTGTCCAGCCCGGTCACCTCGCGGCAGGGCAACCTGTTCGGCATGGCCGGCATGGGCATCGCTGTGCTCGCGACGCTGCTGCAGCGCGGCATGTCCGGCTCGGGCTTCCTGCTGATCGCGGTCGCCATCCTGATCGGCGGCGCCATCGGCGTCGTCGTGGCGCGCCGCATCCAGATGACGGCGCTGCCGCAGCTGGTCGCCGCCTTCCACTCGCTGGTGGGCCTGGCCGCGGTGTTCGTCGCCGCCTCCGCGCTGAACGCGCCGGCCTCGTTCGGCATCGGCGTGCCCGGCGCCATCCACACGCAGTCGCTGATCGAGATGTCGCTTGGCCTCGTGATCGGCGCCGTCACCTTCTCCGGCTCGCTGATCGCCTTTGCCAAGCTGCAGGGCATCATGAAGGGCGCGCCGATCCTGTTCGCCCGGCAGCACCAGCTCAACCTGGCGCTCGGCCTCGTGCTGCTGGCGCTGCTTGTCACCTTCGTCGCCACCGGCAGCCAGCCGCTGTTCTGGCTGCTGGCGCTGCTGGCCCTGGGCCTCGGTTTCCTCATCATCATCCCGATTGGCGGCGCGGACATGCCGGTCGTGGTGTCCATGCTGAACAGCTACTCCGGCTGGGCGGCCTGCGGCATCGGCTTCACCATCCAGAACCTGGCGCTCATCATCACCGGCGCGCTGGTGGGCGCATCGGGCGCGATCCTGTCGTACATCATGTGCAAGGGGATGAACCGCAGCATCCTGAACGTGCTGCTGGGCGGCTGGGGCACCGATGCGGGCGGGGCCGCCGCCGTGGACCCGGCGCACGCCGACCGCTCGGTCCGCGCCGGCAACGCGGACGACGCTGCGTTCATCATGAAGAATGCATCCAAGGTCGTCATCGTGCCGGGCTACGGCATGGCGGTGGCGCAGGCGCAGCACTCGCTTCGCGAGATGGCCGATACGCTGAAGAAGGAGGGCGTCGAGGTGAAGTACGCCATCCATCCCGTCGCCGGCCGCATGCCCGGCCACATGAACGTGCTGCTGGCCGAGGCCAACGTGCCCTATGACGAGGTGTTCGAACTCGAACAGATCAACAGCGAGTTCAGCACGGCCGACGTGGTGTATGTGATCGGCGCCAACGACGTGACCAACCCGTCGGCCAAGACCGATCCCAAGTCGCCGATCTACGGGATGCCGATCCTCGACGTGGACAAGGCGAAGACCGTGCTGTTCATCAAGCGCAGCATGGCGTCGGGCTATGCCGGCGTGGACAACGAGCTGTTCTTCCGCCCGAACACGATGATGCTGTTCGGTGACGCGAAGAAGATGACGGACGAGGTCGTGCAGGGCCTGTCGCACTGACAGGCCCGGCGCCGGGCCAGGACATGCCTTGGCCCGGCAGCGCGCCTACGCCCAAGCCCTGACGTAGCTGCCGGGCGCGTCCTCCAACGCAGACAGGGCGGCGTCGCCGGGCACGCGCGCCGGGACCTGGGTGTTGTCGAGCGCGGCCACCCAACGCTGCCAATCGGGCCACCAGCTTCCGGCCATCTCGGTCGCGCCGGCCAGCCAGGCCGCCGGGTCCGCCGGGTGCTCTGTGTTGGTCCAGTAGCTGTACTTGCCGCCCTGCGGGGGGTTGATGACGCCGGCGACATGGCCGCTGGCGGCGAGCACGAAACGGCCGGGTCCACCCAGCAGCCGCATGCCGCCATAGGTGCTCCGCCACGGCGCGATGTGGTCCTCGCAGGTCGAGAGGAAGTAGGACGGCACCTTGATGCGGCCCAGGTTGATCGGTTGCCCGACGATCTCGATCCCGCCGGGTTCGCGGAGCAGGTTGTTCCGGTAGATCCGATCCAAGTAGAACTGGTGCATCCGCGCCGGCACGCGGGTGCTGTCGCTGTTCCAGTACAGCAGGTCGAACGGGAACGGCTCGTGGCCGAGCATGTAGTTGTTGACGACGAAGGACCAGATCAGGTCGTTCGCGCCCAGCATGTTGAAGGTCGCCGCCCGGTCGCTGCCGTCGGCGACGCCGCGCTGCTCCGCCTCCTCCAGCGTCCGCAGCTGCTCCTCGTCGATGAACACGCCGAGCTCGCCGGCCTCCTTGAAATCCAGCATGGTGGCGAGGAACGTCGCCGACTTGATCCGGTCATCGCCGACCGCGGCCATCCAGGCGAGCGCGCTGGCCAGCAGCGTGCCGCCCAGGCCGTAGCCGATGGCGTTCACCTTCCGCTCGCCCGTCATGCGCTCCATCGCGTCCAGCGCGGCGAGGACGCCCTCGGCGATGTAGTTCTCGAACCCCTTGTCGGACAACCGCTCGTCGGGGTTCACCCAACTCATCATGAACACGCTGTGGCCCTGCTCCACGGCCCAGCGCACGAAGCTGTTCTGCGGGCGGAGGTCGAGGACGTAGAACTTGCGGACCCAGGGCGGCGCGATCAGCAACGGCCGCCGCAGGACCGTGCGGGTCGCGGGCGAATACTGGATGAGCTGCATCAGGTCGTTCTGGAACACCACCTTGCCCGGCGAGGCCGCCACATCCTCGCCGATCCTGAACGCATCGAGGCCGTTCGTCCTGATGGTCAGCTTGCCGCGCCCGCGCTCCAGGTCCGACAGCAGGTTGCTGAGGCCGCGCAGCAGGTTCTCCCCCCCGGTCTCGATGGTCTTGCGC
The DNA here is from genome assembly GCA_964252005.1 of uncultured Acetobacteraceae bacterium. Lineage (GTDB taxonomy): Bacteria > Pseudomonadota > Alphaproteobacteria > Acetobacterales > Acetobacteraceae > CAHJXG01. The sequence goes on from CAXULX010000081.1 coordinate 5,931, forward strand.
AGCACCTCGGGGTTGGTCATCAGGAAGTTGGTCGGGCTGATCGCGTCCATGAACTGGCGCGAGTAGAAGTCCACCCGCTGCGCCGTCCTGGCATCCAGCCCGTCAACCCGGGTCACGACGCCCTGCACATAGCGGGCGGCCAGCAGGTAGGATTGCTTGATGAAGTCGAAGACCTCGATCTCGTTCCAGGCGCTGTCCTTGAAGCGCGGGTCCTTCGGGTGGGGCTCGATGACCGCGCCGGCCTTCATGCCCCACATGCGCCGCGTCGAGTTCTGCCACAGCGTCATGTAGTCCTGCCACAGCCCTAGCTGCGCGTGCGCCACCTGGGCCGGGTCCCGCATCAGTTGCGCGGCCATCTCCATGAAGGCGTGCGCGACGTTCATCGCGTGCAGGTCCGGCGCCTCCTGCGACTGCCGGTGCAGCCAGTCGGACACCAGCCGGTGCGAGCGTTCGGCGATGTCGGCCATCGACCGTCCGAGCACGGCGGGGCTGCCGAGCGGGAAGGGGGGCAGGGCCATGGATGGGGATTGCTGCGCTGTTCGGGACGTGCCGCGTGGGTCCATGCTCGGTATCCTTTCCGTCGGGCGCGGTGGCGCGCTACACATCGCCGACACGCATGGGACGGGGCCGGCTGATGGCGAGGTGCGACCGGGCCGAACCTAGGCGTCCGGGCTTGGGGGAACAAGTGACACTCTTTCGCAACGGATGGCCGAGGACTGCGCTGCTTGCAGGGCTGCTGGCGACCACGGCGTGCAGCGGCGTCGAGCGCATGAGCGACAGCAAGCTCACGCTCGATACGCCGATCAGCTGGTGGCACGACCTGCAAGGCGGCAAGATCGCCGAGGTGCGCCCGCCGCCGCCGGGCGTCGATGACCCCTATCCGAACCTGTCGCAGGTGCCGCCCCGCCCGACTCCCACCGACCCGGCAACCCGGCGGACGCTTGCGGCCCGGCTGGTGGCCGAGCGCGACCGCACGCGGCGGGAGGCGACCCAGGACCCGCTGGTCCTCCCGGCCCCCAACGCTCCCGCCGCCACACCCGTCATCGCCGCGGCACGTCCGGCCGCCCCGCCGCCTGATCCCGGGGCGTCGGTCGCCGTGCTGGAGGCCGCCACGGCGGCGCCCGTCGCCGCTCCGCCCGGCGGCACGGCCCCGCCCCCGACCCCGCCCGCCGCCACGGCACCCGGCGAGCCGCAGCAGAACAAGCCGGCGGCCGAGTCGGGACCGATCCCGGACCTGCCCGGCGACGCGCCGCCGTTGCCGCGGCTGGGCGGCATCCCCGCATCGGTCAACGCCCCGCCCGTGCCGCGGCTGCCGCCCGGAGTCTCCGTCGCGTTCCGGCCGGGCTCGGCGGCGTTGCCGGCCGGCGCAGACGCGGCGCTGCGCGAGCTTGCCGGACGCCGGGCCGGGGGGGCGGTCGTGGTCGCGGCCGGCGGCGACGCGGCCGGGCCAGGCGCGGCGGCGCAGGCCCGGGCCTTGCCGCTCGCCTGGCGGCGCGCCCAGAGCATGCAGGAGGCGCTGGCCGCAGCCGGCGTGCCGGCCGGGTCGCTGCGCGTCAACGCCGCCGCTTTGGGTCGCGGCGGCGAGGCGCATCTGCTACAATGAGCGGACTCCAACCGTGATGACCCGCCCCGCATGACCCAGGAATTCCACCGCATCCGCCGGATGCCGCCCTACGTGTTCGCCGAGGTGAACCAGGCGAAGGCCGCCGCCCGCGCGCATGGCGAGGACATCATCGACCTCGGCATGGGCAACCCCGACACCGGCACGCCGCCGCACATCGTCGCCAAGCTGGTGGAGGCCGTGCAGGACCCGCGCACCCACCGCTACAGCGCGAGCAAGGGCATCCCCGGGCTGCGCCGGGCGCTGGCCGGCTACTACGACCGCCGCTTCGGCGTGGCGCTCGACCCGGAGACGGAGGTGGTGGCGACGCTCGGCTCGAAGGAGGGCTTGGCCAACCTCGCCGCCGCGATCACCAGCCCCGGCGACACCATCCTGGTGCCCAACCCGTCCTACCCGATCCACCAGTTCGGCTTCATCATCGCCGGCGCCAGCGTGCGCAGCATCCCGGCCACGCCGGATGACAACATGCTGGAGGCGCTGGAGCGCGCCGTGCGCCACAGCGTGCCGAAGCCCACGGCGCTGATCGTCAACTTCCCCAGCAACCCCACAGCCTATTGCGCGGACCTCGCCTTCTACCGCGATGTCGTGGCGCTGTGCCGCAAGCACGACATCTTCATCCTGTCGGACCTTGCCTACGCCGAGATCTACTTCGGCGACGACCCGCCGCCCTCCCTGCTGCAGGTGCCGGGCGCCAAGGAGATCGCGGTCGAGTTCACCAGCCTGTCCAAGACCTACTCCATGCCGGGCTGGCGCATGGGGTTCGCGGCCGGCAATGCCCGGCTGATCGCGGCCTTGGCGCGGATGAAGTCCTATCTAGACTACGGCGCCTTCACCCCCATCCAGGTCGCGGCGACCGCGGCGCTGAACGGCCCGCAGGACTGCGTGGCGGAGATGCGCGCCCTGTATCGCGAGCGGCGCGACGTGCTGGTGCGCGGCCTGAGCCAGGCCGGGTGGGACATGCCGAGTCCCGAAGGGTCGATGTTCGCCTGGGCGCCCATCCCGCCGCGCTACGCGCATCTCGGCAGCGTCGAGTTCAGCAAGCTGCTGCTGGCCCGGGCCAAGGTCGCGGTGGCGCCGGGCATCGGCTTCGGCGAGCACGGCGACACCCATGTGCGGATCGCCCTGGTGGAGAACACCCAGCGGCTGCGCCAGGCCGTCCGCAACGTCCGCGGCTTCCTCCAAGCGGACAGCCAGGCTGAGAGCGTCGATGCGGAGGCCGCCGCGGTATGACCCGCCCGCTATCGGTCGGCGTCGCCGGGTTGGGCACGGTCGGCGCGGGCGTGCTGCGCCTGCTGCGGGACAATGCGGGGCTGGTCGCGGCGCGAGCCGGGCGTCCGATTGCCGTCACCGCCGTCTCCGCCCGCGACCGCACGCGGGAGCGCGGGGTGCCGACCTCCGGCCTGCGCTGGTACGACGATCCCGTCGCCCTCGCCTCCGACCCGGCGCTCGATGTCGTGGTCGAGCTGATGGGCGGCGCCGAGGGGCCGGCGCGCGACCTGGTGCAGGCGGCGCTGGCGGCGGGCAAGCCCGTGGTGACGGCGAACAAGGCGCTGATGGCGGTGCACGGTGCGGCGCTCGCGCAGCAGGCGAGCGAGGCCGGGGTCACGCTCGCGTTCGAGGCCGCGGTGGCCGGCGGCATCCCGGTGATCAAGGCGCTGCGCGAGGGCCTGGCCGGCAACCGCATCGACCGCATCGCCGGCATCCTGAACGGCACCTGCAACTACATCCTGACCACCATGCGGGAGCGCGGGCGGGAGTTCGCCGACGTGCTGGCGGAAGCGCAGCGCCTGGGCTACGCCGAAAGCGACCCGAGCTTCGACGTGGACGGCATCGACGCCGCGCACAAGCTGGCGATCCTGGCGGCGCTCGCCTTCAACCGCCCGGTCGATTTCGCCGCGGTGCACATCGAGGGCATACGCGCCGTCTCCGCCCTCGACATCGCATTCGCGGCCGAGCTGGGCTACCGGATCAAGCTGCTCGGCATCGCGCGGCGGACCGAGGCGGGGATCGAGAGCCGGGTGCATCCCTGCATGGTGCCGCAGGCGGCGCCCATCGCGCGCGTGGACGGCGTGCTTAACGCGGTGGTGGCGGAGGGCGACTTCGTCGGGCGCGTGATGCTGGAGGGCCGGGGCGCCGGCGCCGGGCCGACCGCGAGCGCCGTGGTGGCCGACCTGATCGACCTCGGCCGCGGCCGGGCGACGCCGGTCTGGGGCGCCGACGCCGCGATGCTCGCCGACCTGCCGGCGGTGCCGATGTCCGCCCATGTCGGCGCCTATTACCTCCGGCTCATGGTCGTGGACCGGTCCGGCGTGATCGCCGACGTGACGGCGGCCCTCCGCGATGCCGGCGTCAGCCTGGAGAGCATGCTCCAGCGCGGCCGGGCGCCGGGGGAGGCCGTCCCCGTGGTGCTGGTGACGCATGAGACGAACGAGGCGGCGATGCGCCGGGCGTTGGACGAGATCGCCGCCTTCGACACCGTGCTGGAACCGCCCGCCCTCATCCGCATCGAGCCTGCTTAAGGAACCCCCATGACCGACCATCCCGAGATCAGCCTGGACCGCAACCTGGCGCTGGACCTGGTGCGAGTGACCGAGGCAGCCGCCCTCGCCGCCTCCCGCTGGATGGGCCGCGGCAACAAGAACGAGGCGGACGGCGCCGCCGTCGAGGGCATGCGCCGCGCCTTCGACAGCGTGGCCATCGAGGGCACGGTGGTGATCGGCGAGGGCGAGATGGACGAGGCGCCGATGCTCTACATCGGGGAGCGCGTCGGGTCCGGCGGCCCGGCCATGGACATCGCGGTGGATCCGCTGGAGGGCACCAACATCACGGTCAAGGGCGGTCCCAACTCGCTGGCGGTGGTGGCGCTGGCGGAGCGTGGCAACTTCCTGCATGCGCCCGACATCTACATGGACAAGATCGCGGTCGGCGCCGGGCTGCCGGAGGGGGTCGTGGACCTGGACGCGACGGTGGGGGAGAACCTGCGTAGCCTGGCCCGCGCCAAGAAGCGTGACATCGGCGACATCGTGGTCTGCATGCTGGAGCGGGAGCGCCACGCCGAGATGCTGGCGAAGTGCCGGGAGGCCGGGGCGCGCATCATGCTGCTGGGCGACGGCGACGTGGCCGGGGTGATGGCGGCGGCGCTGCCGGAGGGCGGCGTGGACATCTTCATGGGCATCGGCGGCGCGCCGGAGGGCGTGCTGGCCGCGGCGGCGCTGCGCTGCGTCGGCGGGCAGATGCAGGGGCGGCTGATCTATGAGGACGAGGCGCAGGTCGAGCGCGCCCGCGGCATGGGCGTGACCGATCCGCGGCGCAAATACCTGGTGGACGAGATGGCCAAGGGCGACGTGGTGTTCGCCGCCACCGGCGTCACCGGCGGCGCCATGCTGCGCGGGGTCCGGCGGTTCGGCACCGGCGCCTTCACCCATTCGATGGTGATGCGCAGCAAGTCCGGCACGATCCGCTACATCGAGGCGCACCACAACTTCGCCACCAAGACCTGGCAGCCGGAGTAGCCCGTCGGCATGACTGAGGCCGCCCTGGGGGTGAGCGCCAGCCTCACGGGGCGGCGGTGGCTGTGGCGCAAGGGCGAGGACCGGGTCGGCTTGGGCATTGCCCAGCGGCTGGGCCTGCCGGAGGTGGTCGGGCGCCTGCTGGCGGCGCGTGGGGTCGATCACGACACCGCCGCCCATTTCCTCGACCCGACCTTACGCGCCTTGCTGCCGGACCCGTCGCTGCTGACCGACATGGACCGTGCGGCCGACCGGCTGGCCCATGCCGTCACGGCGTCGGAGACGGTGGGCGTGTTCGGCGACTACGACGTGGACGGCGCGTGCAGCGCCGCGATCATGGCCACCGTGCTGCGGGATTTGGGCTGCCGGGTGCTGACCCATGTGCCGGACCGGCTGCTGGAGGGGTATGGCCCGAACGGCCCGGCGCTGCTCAGCCTGGTGCAGCAGGGCGCCACGCTGATCGTCTGCGTGGATTGCGGCACCGCGGCGGCCGTGGCGCTGTCCTCCGTGCAGGGCCGGGCGGATGTCGTGGTGCTGGACCACCATGCGAGCGACGGGCCGCCGCCGCCCGTGCTGGCGACCGTCAACCCGAACCGGCTGGACGACGCTTCGGGGCTGCACGGGCTGTGCGCCGCGGCGATTGCGTTCTTGGCGGCCATCGCGACGCTGCGGGCGCTGCGCCGCGCCGGGTTCTTCGCCGGGCGGGCCGAGCCGGATTTGCGCGAGCTACTGGACCTCGTGGCGCTGGCGACCGTGTGCGACGTGATGCCGCTGCGCGGGCTGAACCGGGCGCTGGTGACCCAGGGGCTGCGCGTCATGGCCCGGCGCGCGCGTCCGGGCATCGCGGCGCTGCTGGACGCGGCGGCGGCCCACAACGTGCCGACCGCGTTCACCTGCGGCTTTGCGCTCGGCCCCCGCATCAACGCGGCCGGCCGCATCAGCCAGGCGGATCTCGGGCTGCGCCTCCTGCTGTGCGGCGATCCCGTGGAGGCGCGGGCCTTGGCCGGGACGCTCGACGCCACCAACCGCGAGCGCCAGGCGGTGGAGGCCGGGATGCTGGAGGCGGCGCTCGGGCAGGCGGCGGCGCAGTCGGACGCCGGTTATGCGGCGATGCTGGTGCACGGCGCGGGCTGGCATCCCGGGGTGGTGGGCATCGTCGCCGGGCGGATCAAGGAGCGCCACAACCGCCCGGCCTGCGTCGGCGCGCTCTCGGACGGGATGGTTCGGGGCAGCGGGCGGTCGGTGCCCGGCGTGGATTTAGGCGCCGCCATCATGGCGGCGCGGCAGGCAGGGCTGCTCGTGACCGGCGGCGGGCACGCGATGGCGGCCGGGTTCGCGCTGCATGAGCGCAACCTGCCGGCCTTCCATGCCTTCCTGAACGAGCGCCTGGCGCATGCGGCGACGTTGCCCCGCGTCGCCGACCTTCCGGTGGAGGGCACGCTGGCGGTGTCCGGCGCCACGGTCGACCTGGCGCAGCAGCTCGCCCGGCTGTCGCCCTACGGGAACAGCAACGAGGAGCCGGTTTTCGTGCTGCCGCGCGCCCAGGTGGTCCGCGCCGACCGGATCGGCAAGGAGGGTGCGACCATCCGCGCCTATGTGCAGGGGGAAGGCGGCGGCCCGCGCCTGAAGGCGCTGCTGTTCCGGGCGCGGGACGGCGCCTTGGCGGAGGGGCTGCTGGCCCGGGGCGCGCCGCTGCATCTGGCCGGGCATCTGCGGGCGGAGGAGTGGAACGGCAGCACCACCGCCAGCTTCTTCATCGCGGACGCCGCGGCAGCCTAGATGTCGCTACCAAGGACGTTGTCCCTGTTGAGCCTTGAGATGGGTGGCTTTCCCGC
>CAXULX010000082.1:0-12851 GCA_964252005.1 uncultured Acetobacteraceae bacterium
ACAGGTGCCCGGCGCAGAGCCAGGGGTCGTTGGTCACCAGCATGTCGCCGGGCTGGAGCGTGTGGGCGGGGAAGCGCGCCAGCAGCGCCTTCACAGCCCGGGGCAGCGTCAGGTTGAACACCGGCATCGCCCGGGGGGAATGGGCCAGCGTCTCGCCCTCGGGGTCGAGCAGCTCGCAGGCGAAGTCCTGGGATTCCGCGATGATGAGGGAGAACGCCGTGCGGATGATCGTCAGCCACATCTCGTCCACCACCGTGGTGAGCCGGCTCCACATCAATTCGAGCGCGATGGGGTCGCCCTCGATGGCGGCGCGGGCCTCGGCCGTGGACATGGCGGGCTGCACGAGGCTGATGACGCTCGCGGCCCCGAGTGCGATGCGGAGGTTGCCGACGGCATCGACGGTCAGCGTGTCGCCGGGGCCGATCACGGTGGTCGCCTCCCGTTCCTCGACGATGGCGGGACCGGGGATCTCGGCGCCGGGCGGGAGGGCGTAGCGGTCGTATACCGGCGTCGGCAGGAAGCCCGAGCCGAACCAGGCCGGCCGCTCCCCCTTCCGCGCCGGCCCGGCGGAGGGGGGGCCGCGGTCGAGCGAGAGGGTGGGCACGGGGCCGGTCGCGGTCACGCGGAAGCTGACGGCCTCGATGACGGCGCCCGCTTGCAGGGCGGCGTAGCGGGCGGTGTAGGCGGCCTCGAACGCGGCGGCCACCGCGGCCCCCGTGATGGCGCCCGGCGGCGGCAGGGGAACGCTGATCTCGTGCATCTGCCCGGCGAGGCGCATGTCCGCCGTGCGCCCCACTTGCACGCCGTCGGCGACGCCGCCCGCGGCAAGCTCGGCCCGCGCGTCGGCCTCCAGCGCCTGCAGCACCGCTTCGATGCCGGCCAGGTCCGCTTCCGGACCCAGCCGGACCGGCACCGACCGCACCCGGCTGGCCGAGAGCGGCGCCACCAGGAAGCCGAGCGCGGAGGCGGCGCCCGAGGCCGGCGGCACCACCAGCTCCGCCATGCCCAGGGCGCGGGCGACCTCCGCCGCGTGGGCCGGGCCGGCGCCGCCGAAACCGACCATGGCGTAGCGGCGCGGGTCCTTGCCGCGCTCCACCAGGTAGACCCGGGCAGCATCCGCCATGCCCTCCACCACCACCTTGTGGATGCCCCACGCCGCCTGCTCGACCGAGAGGCCCAGCGGGGCCGCGACCGACCCGATGGCGTCCCGGGCCGCGGCCACGTCCAGGGCCATGGCGCCGCCCAGGAAGAAGCCAGGGTCGTAGTAGCCGAGCACCAGGTTCGCGTCCGTCACCGTCGGCTGCCGCCCGCCGCGCCCGTAGCAGGCGGGGCCGGGCGACGCGCCGGCCGAGTGCGGACCCACCCGCAGCAGTCCCACCGCGTCGATGGCCGCGATGGAGCCGCCGCCGGCGCCGACCTCGATCATATCGACCGTCGCCGCCTTGATCGGCAGGCCCGATCCCTTCTTGAACCGGTGCTCCCGCCCGGCCTCCAGCATGGGGGCGATCTGCGCCCGGCCGCCCTCGATCAGGCACGCCTTGGCCGTGGTGCCGCCCATGTCGAAGGCCAGCAGGTCGGCATGGCCCGCCCGCGCGCCCAGCAGCGCCGCCGCCAGCGCGCCGCCGGCCGGGCCGGATTCCAGCAGCCGGATCGGCACGTCGCACGCCGCCGCGGGCGACACCAGGCCGCCGGCCGAATGCATCAGCCGCAGGTGCCCGGCGAACCCCTCATTCCGCAGCGCGCCCTCCAGCCGGCGCACGTAGGTCGCCATCAGCGGGCGGACGTAGGCGTTGGCGCAGGTGGTGACGAAGCGGGCGTACTCGCCGATCTCCGCCACCACGTCCGAGGAGATGGAGACGGGGATGCCGGGCAGGTCCGCTGCGAGGATCGCGGCGGCGGCCTGCTCGTGCGCCGGGTTGCGGTGGGCGTTGAGGAAACAGACCGCGACGGCCTCGACGCCCGCGTCCCGCAGCGCGCGGGCGGCGCGGCGCACGGCGTCGTGGTCCAGCGGCAGGACCACGGCGCCGTCGCGGTCGATGCGCTCCGCCACTTCCAGCCGGCGCCGGCGCGGCACCAGCGGGTCCGGATAGGTCAGGAACAGGTCGTAGATGTCGTAACGCTGCTCGGTCCCGGCCTCCAGCACGTCGCGGAAGCCCTCTGTGGTGAGGAGGCCGAGGCGCGCGCCCTTGCGCTCGATCACCGCGTTGGTGACGAGGGTGGTACCGTGCAGGATTTCGCCCACGTCGCGCAGCCGGGCGCCGTGGTCGGAGAGGATGTGCCGCAAGCCTTCGAGCGCGCCGACCGCGGGGTCCTCGGCCGTGGTCAGCCGCTTGTGCAGGTGCAGCGCGCCCGTCCCCGCGTCCGACAGCACGAAGTCGGTGAAGGTGCCGCCGATGTCGAAGCCGATGCGCAATGAGGGGGTCAACGCGGGGTCCTTGCCTGGGCTGCGGGACGCGCCTTTGGGTTCAAGCCTTGGCGGTTCCCAACGCCCGGACCTCGTCGCGCCAGTCGTGCTGTTCCTTGAAGCCCAGCACCTCCCGGGCCTTGCGGTTGCTCAGCGGCGCCTCCTGCCCGGCCAGGTCCCGCGTCACCGGGGTGCCGGGGCACCATTGCGCCAGGAACGCCGCCGTGGGCCCATCCGCCGTGATCGTGTCGTTGACCGCGTTGAACACCTGGAAGCCCAGCCCGTCCCGTTGCAGGCACAGGTGCACGATCTCGGCCAGGTCACGGGCGTCGATGTAGCTCCAGGCGTTGCGCTTGCGCGACGGCGGGTCGGCGACGAAGCCCGGGAACTGCCCGTACTCGTGCGGCTCGATCACGTTGCCGATGCGGAGCGCGTAGATGTCGGCGCCGAAGCGGGCGGCGAACGCGCGCGCCGTCTTCTCGTTCACCACTTTCGACAGGCCATAGCTGTCCATGGGATCGACGTCGTAGTCCTCCTCCAGCGGGAAGCCGTGGAAGTCCTTGTCGCCCTCCGCGAAGCACACTCCATAGGTCGTCTCGCTCGACGCGATCACGACCTTGCGGATGCCGAGCTTCATCGCGGCCTCGATGACGTTGTAGGTCCCCATTACGTTGATGCGGAACGTCTCGTTGTCGGGGTTGATGAGGATGCGCGGGACGGCGGCGAAGTGGACGACCGCATCGACCGGGCCGGGGGCCTGGCCCGCGCCCAGGCCGCCGCGGTCGAAGTGCGACGTCATCGCGTTGAACACCTGCGCGCCGTCGGTGATGTCGCCGACCAGGGTGGGGATGGACGGATGCGCGAACGGCTGCAGGTCGAAGTTCAGCAGTTGGTAGCCCCGGTCGTGCAGATAGGGCAGGGCATGCCGCCCGGCCTTGCCGGTGCCGCCGGTGAACAACACTCTCATCGCCATGGCTGGGTCCCTCGCTGCGCGCTGCTCTCAGTGGGCAGGCTCCGTGGGCACCAGTACCGCAAGCCGGGCGCTGGGTCGATGCCGCGTGAAGGCAAAGGTGGAAAGGTCGGAGTGGGTCGCTGTAGACTCCACTGCGGCATTCAACTCAGAGGAGCAAAGGTAAGTTCACGATGGGTGTTTTGTGGAAGACTGCTGTAAGTCTGCGCTTCTTTGGCGATGCCCTTGACCCTGAGCAGATCACGATTGCTCTCGGATATCCGCCTGATGCTGGAATACGTCGGGGCGAGTCATGGCGTCCTTCTCGACGGGGAAGGGAAGTCATCGCCCGTACAGGATCGTGGCGCAGGGAAGTGCCTCGTCACGAGCCGGGCGATCTTGATGGCCAGATCGTCGAGCTTCTCGCGCCGCTGACGACGGACATGGCGGCTTGGGAGCGTCTGGCCAACGATTTCGAAGCTGACGTCTTTTGCGGCTTGTTCTTGAGCAGCCCTAACGAGGGTATCGAAATCAGCCCGCAAACGCTTTTGGCGGTCGGTCAGAGACACCTCAAACTGGATTTCGACATCTATGGGGCGATTGGCTCAGCGGAAAACGACACATCGGTTTGAACCCCGCCCTCCACCTTCCGCCGCATCGCCTCCAGCGTCCGGGTCATCAGCCCATCCGCGGCCATGAACCCGTCGAGCACCATAAAATGGTTGGCGCCCTCGATGGGGAGGGCCTCGCCGGCGTTGCCGGTCGCCTGCCACGCCGAGAGGAAATCGAGCGACTGCGTCCTGAACGACCCGGACTCGGCGGCGCCCCAGGCCACCACGAGGGGCGTGGGGGTGGCGCGGACATGGAAGATCGGGCTGACGCGCTCGATCTCCTCGGCCGAGAGCCGCAGCTTCGGCTGCAGGTAGGTGGCGGGAAACGGGCGCAGGTCGAACAGCCCGCTGATCGGGATGCCGCCCTTGATGAGGTCGTCCGGCAGGCCGTACTCCTCCTCCCATTCGGTCAGCACCGCCATGCCGGCCAGGTGGCCGCCCGCCGAGTGGCCGGCGACGTAGATGCGGCCCGGGTCGCCGTTGAAGGACGCGGCGTGGCGATAGGTCCAGGCGATGGCGGCGCGGACCTGGCGCACGATCTCGGTGATCGTGACCGCCGGGCAGAGCGCGTAGGTGACGTTGACGACGGCATAGCCGGCCGCCACCGGCCCGGGCGCCACCATGTCGAAGACGTGGGCGGTCAGCGACCTCCAGTAGCCGCCATGGATGAACACCAGGATCGGCGAACCCGGCGCCGACGCCGGGAAGATGTTGGCGCTCTCGGCCTTGGTCGGGCCATACGGCACGTCCGTCTGGTGGGGGAGCATGGCCCGGGCGGCGGCGCTGCTGTCCAGGAAATGCTTCACGTAGGCGCCGAAGTCCGGGACGGACTTCTCGGCGTTGTACTCGCGGTCGAGCTCCTCCTGCGTGGCGAAGCCGCCGTACAAGGGTCTCATTCCGCTACGCCGCGGCGGACCTGTAGCTCCGCATCTTGCCCGGGTTCAGCAGGGCGAGCGGGTCCATGTCCGCCTTCATCGCCGGCTGCGCCTCGCCGACGCGCTTGTGCCCGGCGCCGTCCTCCAGCGTGTAGAAATGCGGGTTGGCGATCATGACGCCCCGGCTCTCGTGGTGGGCCACGATCTCGGCCAGGCGCTCCGCTGTGGTGAAGCGGATCACCGGCAGCCCGCTGCATGTCACGCGCCCGCCGACCCGGATGAACTCCAGATGGGTCATCAGCTCGTCCGGGAAGGCGGCGGCCATCTCGGCCACCAGCTCAAGCTGCCGGTCGGCCGGATACAGGCATTGCAGGTAGGTCACCGTCTTGTCCCGCCGCAGGGCGTGCAGCGTCGTGTGGTTCCAGGTGTATTCGTAGATGGGCGTGTGCCCGGCCTCGTCGGACGGGGTGCGCAGCAGCTCGCGCCCGCCATGGGCGCGCAGCAGGTCGTCCCAGGGCACCAGGCCGTGCCGGGCCACCATCGCCAGGACGACGTGCTGGCCCGGGGGGATGTCGAGGCCGCGGAACCACTCCGGCACGGGTGCGGCCACGGCGGTGACGAGCTTCTTGGCGATGCCGTCCGAGAGCCCGAGCGCCAGGCCGAACCGCGCTGCGGCGTCGAAGTCGTCGAACCCGGCCACCAGGTCCACCCAGGGCTGCGCCGGCGCCATGGCGAGCGTCAGCGCCGTGATGATCCCCGTGGTCCCGTAGGCATGGTTCACGCCCGCCACCGCCTCGCCGGTCAGGGTCACGATGCGGGGCGTGGCCTCGCACGACACGACCCGCGCGGCGACGACGTTGCCGGCGTCGCGCAGCCCGCCCCAGGTGATCGACCCGGCCCCGCCGCTGCCGCCGGCGACGAAGCCGCCGATGGTCGCCGTCCGCTTGGTGGAGGGGTGCATGCGCAGCTCCCAGCCCTGCGGCCGGGTCGCCGCGTCGATGTCGCCCATCTTGCGGCCTGGTTCCACGGTCAGCAGCCCGTCCTCCAGCGAGATGATGCGGTCCAGCGCCGTCATGTCGAGCACCACGCCGCCCTCGAGCGGCACGGCCTGGCCGTAGTTGCCGGTGCCGCCGCCGCGCACGGTGAGCGGCACGCGCCAGCGGGCGCATTGCGCGGCCACAGCCACCACCTCCGCCTCGGTGCGCGGGCAGGCGACGATGTCGGCGGTCTTGCGGTCGAGCTGGGTTTTCAGGATGGGGCTGTACCAGAAGAAGTCGCGGCTTTTCTGCCGGACCATCGCCGGGTCGGTCAGGCAGGGGATGCCGCCGAGTTCGGCTTCGAAGCGGGTCCAGTCAATGGGGGTGCTTGGGGCTTGTGTGTCCATGGAACGGAATTAGCACGTGCCGTGCCAAGGATGGAGAGCCGCGCGACAAGGAGGGCGATCACTTGAGCAGCGGCGACCGCCACGACGCCGACCCGTGCGGCGCCCGCGCCCCGGCCAGCAGCCCCTCCGTGCTCAGGTCCTCGTCCAGTTCCGGCCAGTGGATGCCGTAGCCGCCGCCCGCCAGCTCCCAGTGCGCCCGCTGCTCGGGCGAGCCGCCGGCCAGGCGGGGATACCAGGCCAGGGGCACGGCAATCGTGCGTCCGTCCATCAGCGCCACGGTCAGCTCGTCCTCGCTGACGGCAACGTCGCGGATCTGGATTTCAACCCACGCGCGCGCGCCCGGAGAGGGTGCGATCACCTGCCGGATCGGTCTTGGGCACCGTGCCAAATACGGAGGATCTGCACTCCTGTCAGAGTTACGCGGTACACGATAACGTAGGGCCATAATGCAACCAAATCGCGAGTGCCAGGGACCAGGCCAGGCCGTCCTCGTTCGGGTAGATGTTCTAACCGGTCACATGCGGCAACGATTTGCACCGCAATCCGATTCGCGGCAGACGGGTTGTCCTGCCCAATGTAGGTCCGTATCCGCAGCAGGTCCGCAAGGGCCGGAGCAGTGAGGATTACGGGCAAGGCGGGGGAGGAAGCTCCGCTTCGGTGCCCCAGGACAGCAGCCAGCGGCGTACGACGTCGTAGGGCACAGTATGGCCAGCGTCGGCCGCGGCTACGCCTTCCCGGACCGCCTCAACGAAGGCGGTCGTGTCGTCATCGGTCGGTGCGGGACGTGCAGGTTCAGCCATGCCAGCAGCCTAGCACGGGCCGTGACGGACAAAACAGCCAATCCTGCGCTGCAGCGTCTCCAAGTCAGGCTGGCCTCGGCATCGCTGCTGTGAGCCGCCAAAACTGGCAAGCGCTACGCCAATGACGCACACTTCCCGCTGCAAGGACGGGAGGACGTGTGCGACGATGCGCGTGTTGCTGGTATACGCCCACCCCGTCGAGACGAGCTTCAACGCCGCCCTCCGGGACCGGATCGCCGCCTCCCTGTCGCCGCGGCACCAGGTCGATCTGCTGGACCTGAACGCCGAAGGGTTCACCCCCGTCATGTCGCGCGCCGAGCGGCTCGGCTACCACGACATCCCCGCCAACATCGCGCCCGTGGCGGAGTACGTCGCTCGGCTGCGGGCAGCGCAGGGGTTGGTGCTGTGCTTCCCCGCCTGGAGCTTCGGCCCGCCGGCGATCCTCAAGGGCTGGATCGACCGCGTCATGCTGCCCGGCGTGTCGCTGCACATCCAGCCCGACGGCCGGGTGCGAGGCGGCCTCACGCACTTGCAAAAACTCGGCGGCGTCGTGACCTATGGGCAGACCCGATGGCGGGCGCGGCTGATGGGCGATTACCCGCGCAAGCTGGTCTGCCGCTACTTGCGCCACAGCGCCGGCATGACGACGCCGGTCACGTTCCTGGGGCACTACGCCATGAACGTCTCGACATCGGACACCCGGGCGCGCTTCCTGGCCCAGGTCGGCCGGGCGATGGCGGGGTTCTGACCGGCTCATTGGCACGCAGCCTGCATGACGCGGGCCATGCTGAGGGAGGTTGCCTGATGACGAACACCCACGGTCCCACCCGCCGGCGCGTCATCGCCGGGCTGGGCGCCGGCGCCGGCCTGCTGGCGTCCGGACGGACGACGCCGGCGCGCGCGGCGCCGAAGCCGGTCACGGTCGGCTTCATCTATGTCGGGCCGAAGGACGACTACGGCTACAACCAGGCCCATGCCGAGGGCGCCGCCGCCATCAAGTCCATGCCCGGCATCACGGTGCTGGAGGAGGAGCGCGTCGCCGAGACCGACGACGTCGTGAAGACCATGCAGAGCATGATCCAGCTCGACGAGGCCGCCCTGCTGTTCCCCACGAGCTTCGGCTACTTCGACCCCTACATGCTGCGCGTGGCGGCCGGGGCGCCCGGCGTGCAACTGCGGCATTGCGGCGGCTTGTGGGACAAGGCGAAGCACCCGATGAACGCCGGGTCGTATTTCGGCTACATCGGCATGGGCCAGTACATCAACGGCATCGTCGCGGCGCATGCGAGCAAGTCGAAGAAGCTCGGCTTCGTCGCGGCCAAGCCCATCCCGCAGGTGCTGGTCAACGTCAACAGCTTCGCGCTCGGCGCGCGCTCGGTGGACCCGTCGATCACCACGGCGGTGGTGTTCACCGGCGATTGGTCGATGCCCGTAAAGGAGGCAGAAGCCACCAACGCGCTGATCGACGGCGGCGCCGACGTCATCACCTGCCACGTGGACGGGCCGAAGGTTGTCATGCAGACCGCCGAGGGCCGCGGCGCCTACACCTGCGGCTACCACGCGAACCAGTCCGCCCTGGCGCCCAAGGGATACCTCACCGGGGCCGAGTGGAATTGGGCGGAGGTGTACAAAATGTATGCGGCGAAGATGCAGGCCGGGGAGACGCTGCCGAACTTCACCCGCGGCGGGCTGGCGGAGGGGTTCATCAAGATGTCGCCCTACGGCCCGGCCGTCAGCGAGGCGGCGCGCAAGCGGGCCGACGCCGCGCGCGCCGAGATCATGAAGGGCGGCTTCGCGGTGTTCAAAGGCCCGCTTTTGGACAACACGGGCAAGCCGGTGATCGCCGCCGGGTCCGCCTATCCGGAAACCGCCATCGAGATCGAGTCGATGAATTGGCTGGTCGAAGGCGTGAAAGGCTCGCTCGCCTGAGCGCAACCGGCGCAGCGGCCGCGCCCGCCGCGCCGCGGTCCAGGGCCGACCGCACCTTCCGGCTGCGGCAGGCGCTGGAGGCCGGGCTGGTGCCGCTGCTCGCCATCCTGGCGGCGGCGGGCCTGTTCTGCCTGTTCCTGCTGGCGCTGGGCCGCTCGCCCGCGACGTTTTTCCAGCTGGTCTGGACCGGGGCATTCGGAAGCTGGTTCTCCTGGCGCAACACGTTAAGCCGGGCGGCGCCGCTGCTGCTGACGGCGCTGTGCGTGGCGGTGCCGGCGCAGCTTGGCCTGGTCATCATCGGGGGCGAGGGCGCGCTGGTGCTGGGCGGGCTGGCGGCCACCTGGGCCGGCCTCATGCTGGGCGACGCGCCCGGCCTGGCGATCCAGCTTGCCATGGCGCTGGCCGGTGCCGCCGCCGGGGCGGCTTGGCTGGGCCTGGTGGGCCTGTTGCGCGCCCGCCGCGGCATCAACGAGACGGTCACGAGCCTGGTGATGGCCTACATCGCCATCGCGCTGTTCAACCAGCTCGTCGAGGGTCCGCTGCGCGATCCCTCGAGCCTCAACAAGCCCTCCACCTACGCCATCCCCAAATCCGCGGCGCTGCCGACCTTGCCGGGGCTGGACGTGCATCCCGGCATCCTGATCGGGGCCGTCGCCTGCGTGCTGTGCTGGCTGCTGATCGCGCGCACCACGACGGGGTTCGCCGCCCGCGTGACCGGCGGCAACCTGCGCGCGGCGCAGCTGCAGGGCCTGCCGGTGGCATGGCTCATGGTCGGCGCCTGCGCGCTGGGCGGGGCGCTCGCGGGGCTGGCGGGCACCATCGAGGTGGCGGCGGTGCATGGCCGGGCCAATGCGTCCTTGATCGCGGGCTACGGCTATTCCGGCATCCTGATCGCCTTCCTGGCCCGGCACAACGCGCTCGCCATCATGCCGATGGCCGTGCTGCTGGGCGGCATCGGCGCCGCGGGCGGGCTGCTGCAACGGCGCATGGGCCTGCCGGACGCGACGGTGCTGGTGCTGCAGGGCATGATCTTCGTGGCGATCCTGGCGGGCGAGACGCTGTATGGCCGCCTGCGCTGGTTCCAGCCCCGCGGGGCCGCATGAGCGGCATCGAGACGGTGCTGGTCGCCATGCTGGCCGGCGCGCTGCGCGTGTCCACGCCGTTCCTGTTCGTGAGCCTGGGCGAGTGCCTGACCGAACGCGCCGGGCGCATCAACCTGGGCAACGAGGGCGTGCTGGTGCTGGGCGCCATGGTGGCCTACGCCACCTCGTACCTGACTGGCAGCCCCTGGCTCGGCGTGCTGGCGGCGGCAGGCGCGGGCGCGTCGCTGGGCGGGCTGCACGGCGTGCTGTGCGCGCTCTCGCGGGTGAACGACGTCGCCATGGGCATCGCCGTCCTGCTGGCCGGCAATGGGATCGCCTTTTTCTTCGGCAAGCCCTTCGTGCAGCCGAGCGCACCGGGCTTGCCGGGCCTGCCCCTCGGTGCCTGGTCGTCCGTGCCGCAGGTGCAGAGCGCCCTGACCGTCAGCCCGCTGTTCCCGCTGGGCGTCGCGACGGCGTTCGGCATGGCCTGGATGTTCCGGGCGACAAGGCTGGGCCTGCGGCTCCGCATCGTGGGCGACAGCGCGGACGCGGCGCGGGCGCTGGGCCTCGACATCAACCGCACCCGGCTGCTCGCGACCATGGCCGGCAGCGCGCTCGCGGGCATCGGCGGCGCGTTCCTGAGCCTCGTGTATCCCGGAAGCTGGAACGAGAGCCTGTCGTCGGGCCAGGGGCTGATGGCGGTGGCGCTGGTGGTGTTCGCGCGCTGGAACCCGGTCGGCTGCCTCGGCGCGTCCCTGCTGTTCGGCGCCGCCGGCGCGCTCGGCCCGTCGCTGCAGACGGTGGGCGTGACGAGCTACTACTACCTGTTCTACGCTGCGCCCTTCGTGCTGACGCTCGCGGTGCTGGTCGCGACGGTGCGGCCGGGCCGGGCGGTGCGCGGCATGCCGGGCGAGTTGTCCATCGCACGCTGAGGAGGAGATGAGATGAACGGATTAGGCGGCCTCAACCGCGCGCCGGGCGGCGTCGTGCTCGGCCTGGTGCAGCTGGCGCTCCCGGTGATCGAGACGCGCGCCGACATCGCGCGGCAGACGGAGCGCATCGTCGCCATGGTGGCGAAGGCGCGGCGCAACATGGCGACGCTGGACCTCGTGGTGTTCCCGGAATACGCGCTGCATGGCCTGTCCATGGACGTGAGGGACGAGGTGACGTGCGACCTCGACGGGCCGGAGGTCGCGGCCATGCGGCGGGCCTGCGTCGACAACGCGGTCTGGGGCTGCTTCTCCATCATGGAGCGCAACCCCGGCGGGATGCCGTGGAACAGCGGCCTGATCGTGTCCGACACGGGCGAGATCAAGCTTTACTACCGCAAGATGCACCCCTGGGTGCCCGTGGAACCCTGGGAACCCGGCGACCTCGGCATCCCCGTGATCGATGGCCCGCGCGGCGTGAAGCTCGCCCTCATCATCTGCCACGACGGCATGTTCCCCGAGATGGCGCGGGAGGCCGCCTACCGCGGTGCCGAGGTCATGCTCCGCACCGCCGGCTACACCGCGCCGATCCGCGACGCCTGGCGCTTCACCAACCAGAGCAACGCCTTCTGCAACCTCATGGTGACGGCGAGCGTCTGCATGTGCGGCAGCGACGGGACGTTCGATTCCATGGGGGAGGCCATGGTCTGCAACTTCGACGGCGCCATCATCGCGCACGGCACAAGCGGCCGGGCCGACGAGATCATCACCGCCGAGGTGCGCCCGGATATGGTGCGGGAGGCGCGGGTCCATTGGGGCGTCGAGAACAACCCCTACCAGTTCGGCCACCGCGGCTACTCCGCCGTGGCGGGCGGCGCCACCGACTGCCCCTACACCTACATGCACGACCTCGCCGCCGGGCGCTACCGCCTGCCGTGGGAGGCGGAGGTCAAGGTGACCGACGGCACCGGCTGCGGCCTGCCGCCGCCGCGGGGGCTGCTGAAGGCGGCGGAATGATTACGGAGTGATCCCCGCGCACCCCTACGCCTGGCCCTATGACGGCGACCTGTCCGGCACGGCGCTGCTGGTGATCGACATGCAGGCCGATTTCTGCGCGCCCGGCGGCTACGTGGACCGCATGGGCTATGACATCGGCCTGACCCGGGCGCCCATCGGTCCCATCGGCCGCGTGCTGGCCGCCATGCGGGCGCGGGGCGACACCATCGTGCACACGCGGGAGGGGCACCGGCCCGACCTGTCGGACCTGCCGGCCAACAAGCGTTGGCGCTCGCGGCAGATGGGCGCCGGCATCGGCGACGCCGGGCCGTGCGGGCGCATCCTGGTGCGGGGCGAGCCGGGCTGGGAGATCATCCCGGAACTCGCGCCGTTGCCGGGCGAGGTGGTGATCGACAAGCCCGGCAAGGGCGCGTTCTACGCCACCGACCTGGAACTGGTGCTGCGCACCCGCGGCGTCCGCAACCTGGTGCTAACGGGGATCACCACGGACGTGTGCGTGCACACCACGATGCGCGAGGCAAACGACCGCGGCTTCGAGTGCCTGCTGCTGTCGGACGGGTGCGGCGCGACCGACGCGGCGAACCACGCCGCCGCCCTCGCCATGGTGGCGATGCAAGGCGGGGTGTTCGGCGCGGTGGCGAGTTCGGGCGAGTTCCTGGACGCCCTGCCGTGACGGCCGCCGGGGTGGAGGCGGTGGGCATCGGCAAGCGTTTCGGCACGTTCGCGGCGCTCGCCGGCATCGACATGACGGTCCGCCCCGGCACCGTCCACGGCCTGCTTGGCGAGAACGGGGCCGGCAAGTCCACGCTGGTGAAATGCCTGATGGGCTACTACCGCGCCGACGAGGGCGGCTTCCTGGTGGACGGCAAGG
>CAXULX010000083.1:0-12772 GCA_964252005.1 uncultured Acetobacteraceae bacterium
CCGACCATGTCCTCTATATGGGCGTCCGCGGCGTCACCGACCTGATGGTGGCGCCGGGCCTGGTGAACCTCGACTTCGCCGACATCCGCACGGTGATGGCGGAGATGGGCAAGGCGATGATGGGCACCGGCGAGGCGGAGGGCGAGAACCGCGCGATCCGCGCGGCCGAGGCCGCGATCAGCAACCCGCTGCTGGAGGACACCAGCATGGGCGGCGCGCGCGGCCTGCTCATCAACATCACCGGCGGCGACGACATGACGCTGTTCGAGGTGGACCAGGCGGCCAACCGCATCCGGGAGGAGGTGGCGGAGGACGCGAACATCATCTTCGGCTCGGCAATCGACGAGACGCTGAGCGGGCGCGTGCGCGTTTCGGTGGTCGCGACCGGCATCGACATCGCCCAGGCGGAGACGCAGAAGCCGCGCCTGGTCGCGGTGGGCGGCGGCGGCATGACCCACGCCGTCTCGACCGGCCCGGCGGCGCCGTCGGGTCCGCCCCCTTCCACCATGCCGCCCTCGTTCAGCATGGCGGGCCAGTCCGCCAACCCGCCGGTGCCGGCGCAGCTGCTCCATCCCCGCCTGTCGGAGCCGGGCGTCGAGGGGTCGCACCACCACATGGCGCAGGGCGGGGACGCGCAGCATGGCGGGACGCGCCACGGGGCGCCGGTGCCGGCACTTCGCCCCGCCACGCCGCCGCGGGCCAACGCGCCGGCCCCGGAACCGTCCCGCACCGAGCCGGCCCTGCCTCCCGCCCCGCCCAGCGCGGCGCGGAGCCTGTTCGACATCATGACCGGCATGGGGCGGAACCGCCGGGTGTCGGTGTCCGATCCGGAGCCGCAGCGGGCGGAGCCGTCCTTCCCCGGGCAGGGCGCGGCCATGGCGCCGCGGCAGGAACCGGCGGATGAGGGCCTGGACATTCCGACGTTCCTGCGCCGCCAGAAGTCGTACCCTTAAGGTTTTCAATCCATTAGAGCGCAATGTTCAGAAACATTCATTGATTTGGCGTTCCCCCGGCAACCACCTAGGTTGCCTGTGGGGCGCCAGCCGGGCGTCCGGACGATCACTCCAGCTCTAGGGTTGGTTGAGGGTAGCATGGACGGATTGCCTGAGTTGTCACCGATTGCGCGCGAGCGTTCGCTGTCCCAAGCCGCCAACACGGCGCAGCGCACGCTGAAGTCCGCCATCTGCTGCGTCGGCGTGGGCCTGCATTCCGGCAAGCGCGTCAACGTCACCTTGAAGCCTGCCGCCGTGCATTCGGGGATCGTGTTCCGGCGCACTGACCTCGGCCTCGACATCCCCGCCCATTTCGACCAGGTGTCGGACACCCGGCTCTGCACCGTGCTGGCCTCGCCGTATCGTCCGGAGGCCAGGATCGCGACGGTCGAGCACCTGATGGCGGCCCTGTCGGCCTGCGGCGTCAGCAATATCCTGATCGAGCTGGATGGTCCCGAGGTGCCGGTGCTGGACGGGTCCGCGGCGCCATGGGTGTTCCTGCTGGATTGCGCGGGAACGGTGGAGCAGCAGGCGCCGGCCCGGGTCATCGAGGTGCTGCGGACCGTTCGGGTGCAGGACGGGGAAGCCTTCGCCGAGTTGCGGCCCAGCGCGTCCGGATCGCTGGAGATGTCGATGTCAATCGCCTTCGACGCCTCGGCCATCGGGCGGCAAGCCCTGTCGCTCGCGGCGAGCGGCCCGGCGATCCGGCATGAGTTGGCGGACGCCCGCACCTTTGCGCTCGCGCACGAAGTCGCCGGGTTGCAGGCGGCCGGGTTGGCGCAGGGCGGCAGCCTCGACAACGCCGTCGTGGTGGATGGCGCACGGGTGCTGAACCCCGGCGGCCTGCGGATGAGCGACGAGTTCGTGCGCCACAAGATGCTGGACGCCGTGGGCGACCTCGCGATGGCAGGCGCCATGCTGCAGGGCCGGTTCATCGGGCACCGCTCCGGGCACACCCTCAACAACCGCGTGCTCCGCGCCTTGTTCGCGGACCCCACAAGCTGGCGGGACGTGACGCCTCATCAGCAGGTCGGGGCGCCGATGCTGGAAGCCGCATAACGCATTCCGCGCCACCGCGTCGGCGTGCTATAGGGCCGCTGTCATGAAGCAACGCACCCGCCTTCGCCCCCTGTCCGCGCGCCTCCTGCCGGGGCTGCTTGCCCTCGGCGTGCTGCAAGGGTGCGGGACGTTGAGCTCGCTCGCCCCTTGGAACGGCAAGTCGGAGGACCTGCGGGTCAAGGCCGACCCGGCGGCGAGGACGGTCGAAGAACTATACAATAACGGAATCGACGCGCTCAACCAGAAGCGATACGCGACCGCGGTGTCGCAATTCGACGCGGTGGAGCAGAACTACCCCTATTCGTCCTGGGCCGTGAATGCCCAGTTGATGCATGGCTATGCCGAGTACCTGCAGAACCACTACACCGAGGCCATCGGCTCGCTCGACCGCTACATCCAGCTCCACCCCACAAGCTCCAATGCGTCCTATGCCTATTACCTCCGCGGGTTGAGCTTCTACGAGCAGATTGCCGACATCCAGCGTGACCAGAAAGGCACGGAGCAGGCCATGACCGCCTTGCAGGATGTCGTGAACCGCTTCCCCGAAAGCGCCTATGCCCGCGATTCGCGGCTCAAGATCGACCTGTGCCGCGACCATCTGGCGGGCAAGGAGATGGAGATCGGCCGCTACTACGAGCAGCAGAAGCTGTATGCGGCGGCCATCGGCCGGTTCCAGCGGGTCATTGACGACTACCAGACCACCAACCATGCGCCCGAGGCGCTGCACCGGCTGACCGAGATCTACCTGTTGCTGGGCTTGACCGACCAGGCGAAGCGGACCGCCGCCGTGCTGGGCCACAACTACCCGGGCAGCCGGTGGTACGAGGACAGCTACGGCCAGCTTGCCGAGAACGGCATCGCGCCGCCGACGCCCGCGACCGAACGGGCCGGCGGCTTCCTGGCCCGCACCCTGGGCAGCGTGTTCTAGCCTTCACGTGCTGACGGCCCTGTCGATCCGCGACGTGGTGCTGATCGAGCGCCTGGACCTGGCGTTTGGCACCGGGCTGACCGTGCTGACCGGGGAGACCGGCGCCGGGAAATCCATCCTGCTGGACAGCTTGGGGCTGGCGCTCGGCGCGCGGGCCGATGCCGGCCTGGTCCGCGCCGGCGCCGAGCAGGCCAGCGTCAGCGCATGCTTCGCCCCGCCGCCGGGCCATCCCGCCTTGGACCTGCTGGCCGAGCAGGGCGTGGCGCTCGAGGACGAGATCGTCGTGCGCCGCGTGGTGTCGAAGGACGGGCGGTCCCGCGCCACGATCAACGACCAGCCGGTCGGGGTGGCGCTGCTGCGCCGGGCCGGGGCGCTGCTGGTGGAGGTGCAGGGACAGGGCGACCAGATGGGCCTCGCCGACCCGGCGGTGCACGCGGCGCTGCTGGACGCCTATGGCGGCTACGCGCCGGTCCGCTTGGGGGCCAGCACCGCGTGGCGCGCTTGGCGGGAGGCGAGCGCCACCCTGCAAGGCGCCAAGACCGCCATCGCCGAGGCCCAACGGGAGGAGGACTGGCTGCGCCACGCGGTGGAGGAGCTTTCGACCCTGGCGCCGGTCGAGGGGGAGGAGGACCACCTGGCCGCGGAGCGTCAGCGGCTGCAGCAAGGCGAGCGCCGGGCCGAGGCGATTGCGTCGGCCCTGTCGGACATAGCGCCCAAGGACCGGCGCAGCGCCGGCCCCGCCGCCTCGCTCCGCAACGCCTCCCGCGCCTTGCAGAAGCTCGTGCCGACCGGCCAGCCGGACGCCGACAACCCCGCCGCCCCGGCACTTGCTGCGCTGGAGCGTGCCGAGGAGGCGCTGGCAGAGGCCGAGACGCTGCTCAGCCGCCTGGCCAACGAGGCCGACACCGATCCCCGCCTGCTGGAGCAGGCGGAGGAGCGGCTGTTCGCGTTGCGCGGCGCGGCGCGCAAGCATGGCACGGCCGTCGTCGAGCTGCCTGCCTTGCTGGCCGGCCTGCGTGGCCGCTTGGCGGCGCTCGACACGGGATCGGCGGAGATCGCGGCCTTGGAGGCGGCGGCGGCCGTCGCCCGCACGGCCTTTGCCGCCGCGGCCAGCGCGTTGACCGCGGCGCGGCAGGTCGCCGCCAAGCGCCTGCAAACCGCGGTCACGAACGAGCTGCCGCCGCTCCGTCTCGACAAGGCGCGGTTCGTGGTGGAGGTCGCGGCGTTGGAGGAGGCCCGCTGGGGCGCCGCCGGGGCGGACTCGGTGCGGTTCCTGATCGCCACCAACCCCGGCCAGGCGCCCGGCGCGCTCGACAAGATCGCGTCGGGCGGCGAGCTGTCCCGGCTGATGCTGGCGCTGAAGGTGGTGCTGGTCAGCGGCGGGTCGGTGCCTACCCTGGTGTTCGACGAGGTCGACAGCGGCGTGGGCGGCGCCACGGCGGCGGCGGTCGGCGACCGGCTGGCGCGCGTCGCGGACCAGGTGCAGGTCCTGGTCGTCACCCACAGCCCGCAGGTCGCGGCGCGCGGCGCGGCGCACCTGCAAGTCGCCAAGGTCGCCGCCAAGAATCGGGCGGAGACCCGCGTGCTCTCGCTCGACCTGCCGGCCCGGCGGGAGGAGATCGCCCGCATGCTGGCCGGGGAAAGCGTGACGGAGGCCGCCCGCGCCGCCGCCGACAGCCTGCTGGGCACCGCCGCCTGATGAGGACGGGCGCGTGACGGAGCCGGAGGCGGCGGAGGCGCTCGCGACCCTCGCCGCGGAGATCGCCCGGCACGACCGGGCCTACCACGAGCAGGACGCGCCGCTGATCGCCGACGCGGAGTACGACGCGCTGCGTCGGCGCAATGCGGAGATCGAGGCCGACTTCCCCCATCTGACCCGCCCCGACAGCCCGAGCCGCCGCGTGGGTGCTGCGCCGGCCACCGGCTTCGCCAAGCTGCGCCACCGCGTGCCGATGCTCTCCCTCGACAACGCCTTCGCGCCCGAGGACTTCACCGAGTTCTGCGCCCGCATCCGCCGGTTCCTGCATCTGCCGGACGACGCCAGCCTCGCCTTCGTGGCGGAGCCGAAGATCGACGGCCTGTCCATCAACCTGCTGTATGAGAACGGCGCCCTGGTGCGCGGCGCCACCCGCGGCGACGGGACGGAGGGGGAGGATGTGACGGCCAACCTCCGCACGATGGCGACCGTGCCCAACCGCCTGCACGGCCCCTGCCCTGCCCTGATCGAAATCCGTGGCGAGGTGTTCATGACCAAGGCCGACTTCCTCGCCCTCAACGCGGCGCAGGCGGCGGCGGGGCAGAAGCTGTTCGCCAACCCGCGCAACGCCGCCGCCGGGTCGCTCCGTCAGCTTGACCCGGCCATCACCGCGACCCGCCCGCTCTCGCTGTTCGCCTATGCCCTGGGCGACGTGCAGGGCAGCCTCCCCAGCACCCACTCCGCCTATCTGGAACAACTCCACGCCTGGGGTTTCCAGGTCAACCCGCTGTCCCGCCCGCTCGCGGGCGAGGCCGAGGCGGCGGCGTTCCAGCAGGAGACCGGCCTGGCCCGCGCCGGCCTGGGCTACGACATCGACGGCGTGGTGTACAAGCTCGACGACCTGGCCTTGCAGCGCCGCCTCGGCTTCGTAGGCCGGGCGCCGCGCTGGGCCATCGCTTGGAAGTTCCCGGCGGAGCAGGCGGTCACGACGTTGGAGGACATCCGCATCCAGGTCGGCCGCACCGGGGCGCTCACCCCCGTGGCGTGGCTCGCGCCCGTGAACGTCGGCGGCGTGCTGGTCACCCGCGCCACCCTGCACAACGAGGACGAGATCGCCCGCAAGGACGTGCGCATCGGCGACACCGTGACCTTGCAGCGCGCCGGCGACGTGATCCCGCAGATCGTCGGGGTCATGCTGGACCGCCGCCCGGACGGTACCCTGCCCTTCGTGCCGCCGGAGACCTGCCCCGCCTGCGGCAGCCTGGCCGTGCGCGCCGCGGGCGAGGTGGTGCGCCGCTGCACCGGCGGCCTGATCTGCCCGGCGCAGACGGTCGAGCGGCTGATCCACTTCGTGTCCCGTGGCGCCTTCGACATCGAGGGCCTGGGCGAGAAGACCATCCAGGAGCTGCACGGCCTCGGCTGGCTGCATGGCCCGGCCGACATCTTCCGGCTGGAGCCGCATTGCGCCGAGCTGCTGACCCGCAAGGGCTGGAAGGAGAAGTCCGTCCGCAACCTGATGCAGGAGATCGAGAGCCGGCGTACGGTTCCGCTCGACCGCTTCATCTACGCCCTCGGCATCCGCCGGGTCGGCGAGACCAACGCCAAGCTGCTGGCCCGGCACTACAGCAGCTACGCCGCCTGGCGCGCCCAGATGCTGGCGGCGACCACCGTGGGCAGCGACGAACGCTCGGCCCTCGGCAGCATCCTGGGGGTCGGCAAGGCGTTGGCGGACGAGTTGGCGGCGTTCTTCGTCGAACCCCGCAACCGGGCGGCGCTCGACGACCTGGCGGCGTTCCTCACCATCCAGGATGCCAAGCCCAGCGGGACCGCCGACGGGGCGCTGTCCGGCAAGAACCTGGTGTTCACCGGCACGCTCGAAACCATGAGCCGCCCGGAGGCCAAAGCGCGGGCGGAGGCGCTGGGCGCCCGCGTCACCGACAGCGTGTCGAAGCGGACGGACCTGCTGATCCTCGGCGCCGACGCGGGATCGAAGGCGAAGAAGGCCGCGGAACTGGGGGTGCAAACGGTGACGGAGGCCGAGTGGCGGGAGATGGCCGGGTTTTAGCCGAGCGGCGCGCAGGCCGTCGCCAGCCAGTCCCGCCCCAGCCCGTCCAACGCCGGCCCGACCTCCGCCAGCACCCTGGCATGGTACTCGTCGATCCAGCCCCGCTCCGCCTCATCCAGCAACGCGCGGTCGATCAGCCGCCGGTCGAACGGGGCCAGGGTCAGGGTCTCGAACTCCAGGAACGGCTTCTTGGCGGCGGGACGCTCCGCAGTCCGCACCATCAGCAGGTTCTCGAGCCGGATGCCGTAGGCGCTGGGCAGGTAGTAGCCCGGCTCGTCCGACAGGATCATGCCCGGCGCCAGCGGCACCATGCGGCCGGCGCGCGACAGGCTCGCGGGACCCTCATGCACCGACAGGTAGCTGCCCACGCCGTGGCCGGTGCCGTGGTCGTAATCCAGCCCGGCCTGCCACAGGGCGCGCCGGGCGAAGGCGTCCAGATGCGGCCCGGCGACGCCCTGCGGGAACACCGCCGTCGCCAGCGCGATGTGGCCCTTCAGCACGCGGGTGAACCGGTCGCGCAGTTCGGCCGGCGGCGCATCCGGCCCGGTCCACACCGTGCGGGTGATGTCGGTGGTCCCATCCGGGTACTGCGCGCCGCTGTCGATCAAATAAGCCTCGTTGGCGCGGAGCGGCCGGTCCGTCTCGGTCGTCACGCGGTAGTGGATCACCGCGCCATGCTCTCCGGCGCCGGAGATCGCGGGGAAGCTCTCCCCCCGGAACTCCGGGGCTGCCTGCCGGAACGCGAGCAGCTGCTGGGCGGCGGACAGCTCCGTCAGCATCGAGCGGTCGGCGCCGTCCAGCCAGTGCAGGAACCGGCACACCGCGGCGGCATCCCGCGCATGGGCCGCCCGCGCGCCGGCCTGCTCCGTGGCGTTCTTGCACGCCTTGAACAGTTGACAGGGATCGGCGCCATCCAGGACGACGGCGCCCGCCTCCCCCAGCGTTTGGGCAAACCACACGGGCGACCCGGCGGCGTCCACCCGCACCCGCTGTTCGGACAGCTGCGCCAGCGCGCCCGGGAGCATGGCGCGTCCCATGGGCGTCACGTCGGGTCCCAGCCACTCCAGCGTTTCGGGCGGCAGCTTCTCCGGCTCCATGAACAGGACCGCCGTGCCGTTCGCGCGCAGCAGCACGAAGCCCAGCGCGAACGGCGTGTAGTCCACGTCGCCGCCGCGCAGGTTCAGCAGCCAGGCGAGCGAGGCCGGATCGGTGATGACGGCGACATCCTGGCCGTCCGCCCGCAAGGCTGCCGCCACCTCGGCGCGCTTCTCGGCAGACGTGCGGCCGGCATGGGCCAGCGGGTGCGGCACCGCGAGCCCAGCCGGGGCGGCGGGACGGTCGGTCCAGGCGAGGTCAACCGGGTTCGGATCGGCCCGCACCATCTCCAGCCCGGCGTCGCGGAAGCGTTTCAAGCCGTCCTGGCTGATGAGCCACGGGTCATAGCCGATCCGGGCGCCGGGGGCAGCGTGCGTGCCGAGCCAGGCCGGCGGCGGCTGCTCGGTGATGTGGCACGCCTCGAACAGCGCCGCGTCCGCCTGGGCGGCGAGTTGCAGCGTGTATCGCCCGTCGGTGAACACGGCCGCCCGCCCCGACAGCACGACCGCCATTCCGGCGCTTCCGGTGAACCCCGTCAGCCAAGCAAGCCGCTCGGCGGCGGGCGGCACGTATTCGCCCAGATGTTCATCGGCACGCGGCACCACGAAGCCGTCGAGACCCTGCGCCGCCATCGCCCGCCGCACGCGGGCCAGGCGCTCAGCCGAGAGATTTTCGGTCACGTTATCTTCATATTTGTCATAGCTCATACATTAAGACCGCGCTGCACGCATATCAGACAGCGTAACATTGCACGCTGCATCGCAGCAAAACGGCGCATATACACGGCACGCCACGAGAGCAACGCACCGGAAGTGCCGGCTCGGATCGTGGCGCGAGAGAGTATTGAGGATAGTAAAATGAACGCCCCGCTTGCCAAGGAGCAGATTGCGCTCCTGATGTCCGACAGTCTGACGTACCGGAGTCCGGTCGTCGAGGGCACGGACGGCACGATCGTCGATGCCCGCCCGGCGTCGCGCAGCCTGGTCCAGCGCATCAGCAGCTTCGTCTCCGGCCTGGTCGCGATGCCGCGCCGTCGCGCCGTGCTGGACGAGCTTTCGTCGCTGAGCGACCGTGAGTTGGCCGACATCGGCCTGAACCGCAACGAGTTGGGCCGCGTGTTCGACCCGCAGTTTGTCGAGGCGCGCAGGCGCTCTCCGGCACAAGGCAGCTTCGGCCGCATCGCCGCGATCTAACAGGATGGAGGCGGGCCGGCTCAGCCGGTCCGCCGCGCCTTGCGGACAACAAGCGTCGCCCAGTTGCCCTCCCGCCAACTCGCCTCCAGCCGGAGGCCCTGACGCCGATGCGCCGCCAGCACCATGCGCGCCTGGCTGACCAGCAGCCCCGCCAGGATCGCCGTGCCGCCGGGCGCCAAGCAACGCGCCAGGTCCCCCGCCATCCGGCAGAGCGGCCGGGCCAGGATGTTGGCGAGCACCAAGTCGTAGGGCGCACCAGCCCGGACGGCGCGCGCGTGCCAGCCATTGCCCAGCACGGGCCGCACCAGCCGGCCAACGCCGTTCGCCGCCGCGTTCTGCCGCGCGACCCTGATCGACCACGGCTCGATGTCCGTCGCCAGCACGGGGCGCCGCAGCAGCATCGCCGCCGCCATCGCCAGGATGCCGGACCCGGTTCCCAAATCGAGGATGCGCCGCGGCCGGCGCCGGGCCACGACCTCCAACGCGCGCAGGCAGCCGCGGGTCGATCCGTGCTCCCCTGACCCGAACGCCAACCCGGCGTCGAGCGTCAGCGTGAGCCGACCCGGCGCCGGGGGGCCAGCCTGGTGCGTGCCGCGCACCGCGAACCGCCGGCCCATGCGCTGTTCCGGGAAGGACTCGCGGGTCCGGGCCAGCCAACCCTCCGCCTCCGTCGCGTCCCGGCACAACGTGGCGGGAACACCGCTGACCAGGGCCGCGAGCGCCAGCGCATCCTGCAACCGCGCCTCGTCGGCGCCCGCGTCGTGCACGCCCTCCACCCGCCAGATGCCGCGTGCCTCGTCGGCGAAGAAGAACCCCACCGTCGTGCACACCGTGCCGAGCGCGGCCTCGTACGCCTCCACCGCGGCATCCGGCACCTCGACGGACACGGTCTCCAACGGGACCGCGTGCCGCCTCATGCCTTCTCCACGAAGCGGTCCAGCAGGCGCTTCTGCCCGGCCTTCTCGAACGCGATATCCAGCCGGTCGTCGTCCACCGCCAGCACCTGGCCATAGCCGAACTTCTGGTGGAACACCCGGCTGCCGACCGCAATCGCATCCTGCCGGGCTGGCCGCGCCGGCTGCTCCCATGCCTCGACGACGCGCGGCCCCGCCTGCCGCCGGGCCATCAGGGGGCCGCTGGTGAACACGCTGGGGGCAGAGATCAACCGCGCCTCCCGCTGCATCGCCGCCGAGCCGGCGCGGTCCACATGCGCCTCCGGCAGCTCCTCCACGAAGCGGCTCGGGATGCTGCTCTGCCAGTTGGCGTAGATACGCCGGTTGGCGGCGTGGCTGACGACGGCCAGCTTGCGGGCGCGGGTCAGGCCGACATAGGCGAGGCGCCGCTCTTCCTCCAGCCCCTTCAGCCCGCCCTCGTCGAGCGTGCGCTGGCTGGGGAACAGGCCCTCCTCCCAGCCCGGCAGGAACACGGTGTCGAACTCCAGCCCCTTCGCGCCGTGCAACGTCATCATGCTGGCGCGGTCGCCCTCGGCGTTCTGCTCGTTCTCCATCACCAGCGACACGTGATCGAGGAACCCGGCCAGCGTCTCGAAGTCGGCCAGCGCCCGCACCAGCTCCTTCAGGTTCTCCAGCCGCCCCGGCGCGTCCGGCGACTTGTCCTGCTTCCACATCTCGGTGTAGCCGCTCTCGTCCAGCATTTTTGCAAGTGTCAGCACGTGGCCGTCGCGCGGCAGTTCCTCCCGCCAGCGGGCAAACGACTGGAACAGCTCCTTCAGCGCGGTGCCGACCCGACCCTTTAGGCCGCCCGACTGCACCAGGCGCTCGCTGGCCAACGCCAGGGGGATTTGCTGCTCCCGCGCCGACACGTGCATGGCGCGCAAGGCGACCTCGCCCACGCCGCGCCGGGGCACGTTGACGATGCGCTCGAACGCCAGGTCGTCGGAGGGCTGGTGCAGCACGCGCATATAGGCGATGGCGTCGCGGATCTCGGCGCGTTCGTAGAAACGCAGCCCGCCCACCACGCGATACGGCAGGCCCAACGTGATCATCCGCTCCTCGAAGGCGCGGGTCTGCGCGCTGGTGCGGACCAGGATCGCCATCTCGGACAGTGGGTGCCCGCCGCGGCGCAGCGCCTCGATCCGGTCGCCGACCATGCGCGCCTCCTCGTCCGAGTCCCACAGGCTGACGACGCTGACCTTCTCGCCGCTGGCGTCGTTGCGGCCGGACCGCAGGGTCTTGCCCAGCCGGCCCTCGTTGTGAGCAATCAGCCCGGCGGCGGCGCCCAGGATCGGCGCGGTCGAGCGGTAGTTGCGCTCCAGCTTGACGATCTGCGCGCCGGGGAAGTCCTTCTCGAACCGCAGGATGTTCTCAACCTCGGCGCCGCGCCACGAGTAGATCGAATTATGCGTGACGATGCCGTTGGCGACGAAGTTGTGGACGCCCTCGACATCGAGGTCGTGGACGGTGACGGCACCGGACACGGTCTCCACGGAAACGACCGGGTGATGCCGCCCGTCCAGGCCGGCCAGCATCATGCCGGGGCGGACCTGCGACGCCGGACGCAGCGCAAGGGCTTTGCCAAGCAGATTGGCCTTGCGCAGGATGGTGAGCGGCATCAACGGCTCAAGCCGCAGCCGGATCGCATCGGCTTGAGCCATGTCCTTGAAGCTCGATTCGTATCGCCAGTTCTGCGGGTTGCGTGCATAAAGCCGCGCGTTCAGTCCAGCCGCCCGCACAGCCCCCAACCCGCCGGGATCGTTGCCGCTGACCGCGATGCGATGCATCGGCGTGCGGCCCCGCCGGTCTGCGAACAAGGTGAGGATTAGGTTGCGCCGCCGTTCCCGCGCAGTTTGCGGCACATGGTGGGGCTGCTCCGCATCGAGGCCATGATCGTGCATGAGCCGGGCCGCGCCGTCGCCGCCCATCAAACGGGCGTGTATGCGGTCGAGCCGGCCTTGATCGCCAACCAGGCCCGCCGCGCGGCCCTGCGGACGTGCCACGAACGGCAGCGTCGTCACGCCATAGCGAAGGCTGAGGACGTGTTCGCACTCACGCGCCTCAACCTCCGAGGCAAAGGAGTCGATGAGCCATACGGCATCGGCATGTTCCTGGAGGCAACGCTGCTTATAGCCGATCACCGGCTTCGCTTGGCCCTGCGTGTAGATCTGAGAGGTGCCGATCCGGTAACGGTCGCCGCGCCGCATCAGGTAGGTGTAGAACCGTTGCGGACTCTCGCCCAGGATCACGTCGGCGAAATGGATGTGCCCCGGCGTGCTGACCAGCTCGCGTCCGTCCGCGAGCCTGATGCGAATGAGCGCCTGGTTGCTGCGCCGGGTGAACGTGCTCGTGACGCGGGCTGGGCGGAACTCGCCGCTGCCGTAGCAGGCGAGAACCTGGTCGCCCTGCTTGATCGTCTCAATCGCGCATTGGCTGCGATCAGCAAGCGTCACCTGCGTCCCGCTCGCCAGGCATTGATCGTCATCCCCCACGCAGCAGATGTTCTTATGGGATTGAGCAAGCAGCCGCAGCCACAGGTATTGCACCAGGTTGGTGTCCTGGTACTCGTCCACCAGGATATAGCGGAACATCCGGTGATATTGCGCCAGGATGTCCGGCTTGCTGCGCAGGATCTCCGTCATGTGCAGCAGCAGGTCGCCGAAATCGGCGGTGTTGAGCTGTTTGAGCCGCGCCTGATACGCCGTGTACAGGTTACGGGATTGGCCGCCGGCGAAATCGCCCTCCTCGGCCGCCGTCACCCGGTCGGGCGTCAGGCCGCGGTCCTTCCAGC
>CAXULX010000084.1:0-12711 GCA_964252005.1 uncultured Acetobacteraceae bacterium
TCGTTTGCGCGCCGGGCCTGGAATGGGCATGCCCGGCCGCGACGCCTGTTCGGCGGCCACCGGGTCGCCGCAGGTCCAGCCACAGGAGACCCAAATGCCCAAGCTGAAGACCAAAAGCTCGGTGAAGAAACGCTTCAAGATCACCGCCACCGGCAAGGTGCTCGCCGGACCAGGCAAGAAGCGGCACAACCTTATGGCCCGCAGCCAGAAGGCCAAGCGCGCGAACCGCGGCAGCCAGACGCTCACCCACGCGGACGGGCTGACCGTCAAGCAGTGGGCACCGTACGGCATCGCATAAGGGAGCGCACCAATGGCACGAGTGAAACGGGGCGTCACCACCCACGCCCGGCACAAGAAGGTCCTCAAGGCCAGCAAGGGGTTCCGCGGCCGGAGTTCGACCAACTACCGCATTGCTTTGCAGCGGCTGGAAAAGTCGTTGCAATACGCCTACCGCGACCGGCGGCAGAAGAAGCGGGATTTCCGCGGCCTGTGGATCCAGCGCATCAACGCGGCGGTGCGGGAGCATGGCATCACCTACAGCCGCTTCATCGCCGGGCTGAAGGCGACGGGGATCGAGATGGACCGCAAGGTGCTGGCCGCCATCGCCTATGACGACCCGGCCGCCTTCTCCGAGGTCGTGCGCCAAGTGCAGGCCGTGATCGCCGCCGCCGCAGCGCCCGAGGCCGCCCCCGCCGCCGCGGAGTAGCGCCAGGCGACAGGGACATGATGGAAAGGGCTGCCCCGACCGGGCGGCCCTTTGCTTCTTTTTCGGACAGCCAGCCATGACCGACGACCTCCACGCCCTCCGCACCGAGACCGAGGCCGCGCTGGCCGCCGCCCCCGACCTGCGCGCCTGGGACGCCGTGCGGGTCGGCGTGCTCGGCAAGCAGGGGCGGCTCACCGGGCTGCTCAAGGAACTCGGCAAGGCCGCGCCGGAGCAGCGGCGGGAGCGTGGGGCGCAGCTCAATGTGCTCAAGGACGAGTTGGCTGGACTGATCGAGGCGCGGCGCGTGGCGTTGGACGCGGCGGCGCTGGACGCGCGGCTGGCGGGGGAGCGGATGGACGTGTCGCTCCCGCCCGCACCGCGGCCGCACGGCCTGGTCCACCCCATCAGCCGCACGATGGAGGAGATGGCGGCGATCTTCGGCGCCATGGGCTTCACCGTCGGCGAGGGCCTGGATGTGGAGACCGACTGGTTCAACTTCAGCGCGCTGAACATCCCGGCGCACCACCCGGCGCGCGCCGACCACGACACGTTCTACCTGCCGGGCACGCGCGACGGCCGGCCGCTGTTGCTGCGCACGCAGACCAGCGACGTGCAGATTATCTCGATGCTGCAAACCCCGCCGCCGCTGCGGGTGATCGCGCCCGGCCGCACCTACCGCGCCGACCACGACGCGACGCACAGCCCGATGTTCCACCAGTGCGAGGGGCTGGTGATCGACCGCGACATCACGCTCGGGCATCTCAAGGGCTGCCTGATCGACTTCCTGCGCGCCTTCTTCGGCATCGCCCACCTGCCGGTGCGCTTCCGCAGCAGCTACTTCCCGTTCACCGAACCCAGCATGGAGGTCGATATCGGCTGGAACCGCCGTACCGGGGAGCTGGGCGGGGGCGGCGACTGGCTGGAGATCCTGGGCAGCGGCATGGTGCATCCGCGCGTGCTGGCGAATTGCGGGCTGGACCCGCGGGAGTGGCAGGGTTTTGCTTTCGGTATGGGGGTGGAGCGGGTGGCGATGCTGAAGCACGGCATCCCCGACCTGCGCCCGTTCTTCGAGGGCGACCTGCGCTGGCTTCGGCATTACGGAACAAGCCCGCTTGCCCCTGCGATGCTGCATGAGGGCATCACGCCGTGAAGTTCTCCTGGAGCTGGCTGCGCGCCCATCTCGACACCGACGCCGGGCTGGACGAAGTCACCGAGCGGCTGACGGCCATCGGCCTCGAACTGGAAGGGGTGGAGGACCCAGGTGCGGCGCTTTCGGCGTTCCGCGTCGCCCACGTAATGGAGGCGGTGCAGCATCCCAACGCCGACCGCCTGCGGGCTTGCCGGGTGGATGCCGGCGCGGGCGTCGTCTCCGTCGTCTGCGGCGCGCCGAACGCGCGCACGGGCATGCGCGCGGTGTTCGCCCCGCCCGGCAGCGTCATACCGGCCACCGGCGCCGTGCTGAAAGTCGGAGACATCCGCGGCGTCGAGAGTGCGGGCATGTTGCTGAGCCTGCGCGAGATGGGCCTGGGCGAGGACCATGACGGCATCGTCGAGCTGCCGGACGACGCGCCGGTGGGCATGGCCTACGCCGCCTGGGCCGGGCTGGACGACCCGGTGATCGAGATCGGCGTCACGCCCAACCGCGGCGACGCCTTGTCGGTGCGGGGCGTGGCCCGGGACCTGGCGGCGGCCGGCCTCGGCACGTTGCGGCCCTGGGCCCCGGCGGCAGTGCTGGGCGTGGGCGAGAGCCTGGTGTCCTGGGCCATCGACATGCCGGACGCGTGCCCCTGGGTCCTGGGCCGCACGGTGCGCGGCGTGCGCAACGGACCCAGCCCGGCGTGGCTGCAACGGCGGCTGCTGAGCATCGGGCTGCGCCCGATCAGCGCGCTGGTGGACATCACCAACTTCTTCACCTTCGACCTGGGCCGCCCGCTGCATGTATTCGACGCGGACCGCATCCAGGGCGGCGTGCTGCGCCTCCGCCCCGGCGCAGGCGAGACCTTCCGCGCCTTGAATGGCCGCGACTATGTGGCGGACCCGGCGGATTGCGTGATCGCCGACGGCGCCGGGGTGCAGTCGCTCGCGGGCGTGATCGGCGGCGAGGCGACCGGCTGCACGGAGGCCACCACCAACGTGTTCATCGAGTGCGCCCTGTTCGACCCGGTGCACGTGGCCCTCGCCGGCCGCCGCCACGCCATCACCTCCGACGCGCGCCAACGCTTCGAACGCGGGATCGACCCGGCGCTGCTGCCGGCCGCCATCGAGGCCGCGACGCGCATGGTCCTCGACCTCTGCGGCGGCGAGCCGAGCGCCGTCACGCAGGCCGGGGCCGAGCCGGCCTGGCAACGCAGCGCCACGATGCGGTTCGACCGGCTGCGCAGCCTGGGCGGCCTGGACGTGCCGCCGGATGACGCGGTGGCGGCGCTGGCCGGGCTGGGCTTCACCGTCGAGGCGCGGACGGCGGACAGGGTGCAGGTGGCCGTGCCGTCCTGGCGCAACGATATCGCGGCCCCCATCATGCTGGACCAGGCGCCTGGCCTCGATCCCGACCGCGCCCGGGCGGCGGCAGAGGGCTGCGCCGCGACGGAGCCGGAGGCGGACCTGATCGAGGAGGTGCTGCGGCTGCGCGGCCTCGACCACGTGCCCCCGGTGTCCCTGCCCCGCATGGCGCCGGTGCCGCCGGCGGTGCTGACGCCCCGCCAGGTGCGAAGCGCGCTGGCCCGGCGCACGCTCGCCGCCGCGGGCCTGATGGAGTGCGTGAGCTTCAGCTTCCTGGACCACGCCCAGGCGGCGCTGTTCGGCGACGCGCCGGAGGGGTTGCGGCTGCTGAACCCTATCGCCTCCGACCTCGACCAGATGCGGGAGACCCCGGTCGCCACCCTGGCGCTCGCCGCCCAGCGCAACGCCGCGCGCGGCCAGGCGGAGGCGCGGCTGTTCGAGATCGGGCCGGCGTTCCGCGAGGGCGCGCAGGAGGTCGTGGCCGCCGGCGTGCTGGCGGGCATGACGCCGCGGCACCCGCTGGCGCCGTCGCGCGGGCTGGGCGCCATGGACGCGAAGGCGGCGGCGCTGGAGGTGCTGCAGGCGCTCGGCCTGCCGATGGACAGCCTGAGCGTCGCCGCCGACGCGCCCGGCTTCTACCATCCCGGGCGGTCCGGCGTGGTGAGGCAGGGGCCGCGCCTCGTGCTGGCGACGTTCGGGGAGCTGCACCCGCGCGTGCTGCAAGCCCTGGATTGGCCGGGCCCTGCGGCGGCGTTCGAGGTGTATCTGGACCGCGTGCCGGAGCCGAAGCGCCGACGCCGGGCGGCCCCGGACCTGCCGGCGTTCCAGCCGGTGCGGCGCGACTTCGCGTTCCTGGTGGGCGCGGACGTGGCCGCCGACGCGGTGCTGCGCGCGGCGCGGGGGGCGGAGCGCGCGTTGATCTCCGGCGTCTCCGTGTTCGACGTCTATGCGGGCGACAAGGTGCCGCCGGGTCAGAAGTCGGTGGGGATCGAGGTGGTGTTCCAGCCGCACGAGCGCACGCTGACGGATGCGGAGATCGAGGCGGCGGGCGCCCGCGTGGTGGCCGCGGTGGCGAAGGCGACGGGGGCCGTGCTGCGTTAGAGAGACGCTGACTTTTTTGGGCGAACCCACTACATCAGAGGAATGACCGACACCCCGCTCCACCTCATCCGCAACTTCGCCATCATCGCGCATATCGACCACGGCAAATCGACGCTGGCCGACCGGCTGATCCAGGTGTGCGGCGGCCTGACGGAACGGGAGATGTCGGCGCAGGTGCTCGACAGCATGGAGCTGGAAAAGGAGCGCGGCATCACCATCAAGGCGCAGACGGTGCGCCTGGCGTACAAGGCCAAGGACGGGCTGACCTACGAGCTGAACCTGATGGACACGCCGGGCCACGTGGACTTCGCCTATGAGGTGAGCCGCAGCCTGGCGGCGTGCGAGGGGTCGCTGCTGGTGGTGGATGCGAGCCAGGGGGTCGAGGCGCAGACGCTGGCCAACGTCTATCAGGCCATCGACGCCGGCCACGAGATCGTGCCGGTGCTGAACAAGATCGACCTGCCGGCAGCCGAGTCTGACCGGGTGAAGCAGCAGATCGAGGACGTGATCGGCCTCCCCGCCGACGACGCGGTGATGATCAGCGCCAAGACCGGCCTCAACATCGAGGGCGTGCTGGAGGCGTTGGTCACCCGGTTGCCGCCGCCCCAGGGCGACGCCGACGCGCCGCTCAAGGCGTTGCTGGTGGACAGCTGGTACGACCAGTATCTTGGCGTGGTGATCCTGGTGCGGATCAAGGACGGGCGGCTGAAGCGCGGGCAGAGGATCCGCATGATGTCGAACGGCGCCGTGCACAGCGTGGAGCAGGTCGGCGTGTTCACGCCGAAGATGATCCCGACCGGCGACCTCGGCCCCGGCGAGATGGGGTTCATCACCGCGTCGATCAAAACCGTCGCCGACTGCAACGTGGGCGACACCATCACCGATGACCGCGTGCCGGCGACAGGGGCGCTGGCCGGGTTCAAGGCCAGCATCCCCGTGGTGTGGTGCGGCCTGTTCCCGGTCGATGCCGACGATTTCGAGCATCTGCGCGACAGCCTCGGCAAGCTGCGGCTGAACGATGCGAGCTTCCATTACGAGGCGGAGACCTCGGCCGCCCTCGGCTTCGGCTACCGCTGCGGGTTCCTGGGCCTGCTGCATCTGGAGATCATCCAGGAGCGGCTGACCCGCGAGTTCAACCTGGACCTGATCGCGACGGCGCCGAGCGTCGTCTATCGCATCCACACCACAAAGGGCGCCATCGAGGAACTGCACAACCCGGCCGACATGCCGGAGCCGATGAAGATCGACCATATCGACGAGCCGTGGATCAGGGCCACCATCATGGTGCCCGACGACTATCTCGGCAGCGTGCTAACGCTGTGCAACGAGCGGCGCGGGCAACAGGCGGACCTCACCTATGTCGGCAACCGCGCGATGGCGGTGTACCGCCTGCCGCTGAACGAGGTGGTGTTCGACTTCTACGACCGGCTGAAATCGGTCACGCGGGGCTATGCGAGCTTCGACTACGCCATGGACGGCTACGAGGAGAGCGACTTGGTGCGGATCAGCATCCTGGTCAACCAGGACCCGGTGGACGCGCTGTCCTTCATCGCCCATCGGAGTGCGGCGGAGAACCGCGGGCGGAGCATCTGCGCCAAGCTGAAGGACCTGATCCCGAAGCAGTTGTTCAAGATCGCGATCCAGGCGGCGATCGGCGGCAAGGTGATCGCGCGGGAGACGATCGGCGCGTTGAGCAAGGACGTGACCGCCAAGTGCTACGGCGGCGACATCAGCCGCAAGCGCAAGCTGCTGGACAAGCAGAAGGAAGGCAAGAAGCGCATGCGCCAGTTCGGCAAAGTGGAAATCCCGCAATCCGCCTTCCTGGCGGCGCTGAAGATGGATGCGTGAACCCGGCGGGACCGGGTTGCATCATGGCCCGGCGCTGCTATTGATGCGCGCCCGCTGGAGAGATGGCCGAGTGGTTTAAGGCGCACGCTTGGAAAGCGTGTGTGCGTGAAAGCGTACCGTGGGTTCGAATCCCACTCTCTCCGCACCCTTGCTTCAGAAAGGCGAAACAGGCCGCGAACTCCAGGGCCGGGATGCGCGTCATGGTGCCGATGGCGCCCGTCCTGGCTGACACGCACCCCCCTCCAGCCCGCGCGTCACGCCCCCTTTTGGCGCTCAGTCCGCAGCCAGTGCCGCCGCGTCCGCCTGGTGCCACAGCTGGCCGGCCACGACCACGCTGTCGAGGGCGAACCGCTGCGAGCCCATGCGGGTCTGGCCGGACACGTCGGTGAAGGTGAACCGCCCCTCCTCGATCCGCATCACCGTGGCGTCCCCGGTGCTGCCGACCGACAGATCCGCAAGGTCCGGCCGCCGCAGCACTGCCGCGGGCGCCGCGGTCACAGCCCGCACGATGTCGGCGAGCGGCATGCCGAGA
Organism: uncultured Acetobacteraceae bacterium; assembly: GCA_964252005.1. Taxonomy (GTDB): domain Bacteria; phylum Pseudomonadota; class Alphaproteobacteria; order Acetobacterales; family Acetobacteraceae; genus CAHJXG01. The sequence goes on from CAXULX010000084.1 coordinate 6,687, forward strand.
TGGAGGAATTTGCTCATGGTCTCCATATTGTCATAGGCGGGTCCGTCGATGCACAGCACGTGCACGTCCGAGCTGATGATGTCGGGCGGGAAGCCGCCGGCCAGCATCGCCTCGGCGACCGCGAAGTCGAACGACCCCTTGCCGTGGCCGATGTCGAAGATCACCCCGCGCTCCCGCGCCTGCCAGCAGGCGTCCCGCACCCGGCCGTCCGCGTGGCAGGGCGCGTTGGGAAAGGGCTTGAAGCAATGGGTCAGGGTGTCGCCGGGCCGCAGTTCCGCCAAGACGTCGGCGTAGCGCGGCGGCGGCCGGTCGATGTGGCACATCACCGGCAGCCCGGCCCGCTCCGCCGCTTCCAGCGCGTGATACAGCGGCGCGATGCCGTTCGCCCCGCTGGTGTTGGCGCCGACCCGCACCTTGATGCCGCGGATCACGTCGGGGTTGTCCCGCGCCACGGCGGCGCAGGTTTCCGTGTCCATCAGGCGCATGTCCTGGCTTTCTCCCACCATGACGGAGGGCGCGAAGGCGAAGATGCCGGCGTGGCTCACGTGCAGATAGGCCAGGATGCGCGTTTGGCTCGGCTCGATCACGTGCTTGCGGAAGCCTGCGAAGTTGCCCGGCCCGGCCGACCCGACATCGACCCAGGTGGTCGTGCCGGCCCGGCGCGCCAGCATGTCGGCATCGATGCTGATCGAGGTGCCGCCCCAATAGACGTGCGTGTGGAAATCGATATGGCCCGGCATGACGATGCAGCCCGACACGTCCCGCACCGCCCGTCCGCGCAGGCCAGAGCCGATGGCAGCCACCTTGCCCGCCGTGAAGCCGATGTCCGCCACCGCGTCATGCCCGGTCCCCGGGTCCAGCACCCGCCCGTTGCGCAAGATCAAGTCATGGTCCACCGCTGCCGCCTCCTTGGTCATAGGTGGCCAATGTGCGCCGGGCCGTGCCTGATGTCGAACCGGTCGCGGCATGCTGCAACCGGTCGAGGCGGAGCGGGAACCCCGACCGGTTTCCGGGGCCTGAATGGGTGCAGTTTCCTTCGCCGGAATGCCCCCGCCTGGATGGTCTCGACCAAGACCAGGCGCCACGATCTCCGGCGGTGGCGTGACATCGAAGCCGCATCAGGCATGATGCCCCTGGCACTGGATGCGTTGCTGGCGCAAGGTTGGCCGGCTGCTACTTAACCCAGGAATCCATCATGGCTCGCATCCTTGTCCTCCTGCTTGCAACAGTCGTCGCCGGTTGCGCGGGCACCCGCCCCGATCCGGTTGTATCGCCCAAGCTCGACAGCGGCATCACGTCCAGCAACGGCGGCGGGGCGCGCGCCCTCGGCAACCAACCCAACGTCGGCGTGACCACCCGCACGGCGCCGGCGCAGTAGGCCAGCCTCTCGGCAACCGACCGCGTCGCCGGGATGGTTGACCCGGAGTACCAGCGGGCGACGGCGAGGTGTTCTCCACCCTGACGAGCTGAGGGTCCGCGCCGCTGGCGCAGGCGGACGGACCCCCGCTTGCCGCCTTTGCGGCCAGCATGCCGCAAGATACCCCGGCCCCCTTCCCCGGCCCGAGGACTGATGGAACCTCTTGGGTTGAGCGGTCGCCGGCGTTTCAGTTATGCGTCTGCTTCGATATCCATGGGCTTCCATGAGGGACGAGATCATGAGCGTTGCACCCCGGCCAGGGCGTTCAGCACGACGACTGGCTTTGCTGCTGTTCGTCGCGATGCGCGTGTGTTGGAGCGATAACGCCGTTGCGCAGACCGTCGCCGCACCGCAGGCCGGGTCGGCCGAAGCGACGGCGGACAATGCCATTCTATTGACGGTCTTCTTGCGGCATGACCAGTCCCGGCCACTCAGTGAACTCAATGCACAACTGGCCAAGCAGGGTTTCTACAAGGCGTTTCCGCCGCCTGGCATCGAGGTGCTGAGCTGGTATGTCACCATGGGCATAGGGCAGGTGGTGACCCTCCGCCTGCCGGCATCCCGCCTGCGCGAGGTCAACCGTGTCCTGGAGGATACGGCTTGGGGTGCTTACCGCACCGAGTTCTATGCGGCTTACGACTACAAAGCCATCGCGGCGGCCGAGCGCGACAAGGCGCGGTAGGGCGCCGCCGGATTGCAGCGGGGTGTAGGCCGGGCCGAAAACCGCTCCCCCCGCACAGGTTGTTTCAAGCCGGGGCAGCCACAGCTACCATTCACGTGTTCAAGGAGTGTGGTGCGTTGGGTTTTTCGGGTATTGTTGCGCGGGGCGTCTCGCTGGTCGGCGGCGGGGCTTTGATGGTGCGGCGGTTGAAGTATGGTGCGCCCGAACCGGCCTGGGGGAATGCCCCGGCCATTCCGGAGCCGAAGCCGCAGGGCGCCGTCCCGACGCTGAAGATGCCGACGGCGCGGGGATGGGGCCCGGGGCAGACGCCGGTCGCGGCGCCGGGCCTCAAGGTCAACGCCTTTGCCCGGGGGCTTAAGCATCCCCGCTGGATCCTCGTGCTGCCGGGCGGCGACGTCTTGGTCGCCGAGTCCACGCAGGTGAGCAGGACCGCCAAAAGCGTCTTTGACTACGCCATGGTCAGCACGATGCAGCGTGCCGCCGCGATGGGAGACAGTGCCAACCGCATCAGCCTCCTGCGCGACACGGATGGCGACGGCGTGGCGGAGACCCAGGAGGTGTTCCTGGAGGGCCTGAACCAACCCTTCGGCATGGCCTGCCTGGGCAACAACTTCTATGTCGGCAACACCGATGGCCTGGTCGTCTTTCCTTATGCCGAAGGGGCGAGCCGGATCACGGCGCCGGGCCGCACGTTGGCCAGCTTCAAGCCCGGCGGACATTGGACACGGAGCCTGCTGCCAAGCCCCGATGGCCAGACGCTCTATGTCGGCGTCGGCTCGCTCAGCAACATCGGCGACGAAGGCTTGGAGGCCGAGGAGGGGCGTGCCGCCATCTACGAGATCGACCTCGCGACGGGCAGCAGCCGCATCTTCGCCAGCGGCCTGCGCAACCCGGTGGGCCTCGCATGGGAGCCCTCGACCGGCGCGCTTTGGACGGTCGTCAACGAGCGCGACGGCCTGGGCGACGAGACTCCGCCCGACTATCTGACCTCGGTGCGCGAGGGCGGCTTCTATGGCTGGCCGTATTGCTACTGGGGCCAAACCGTGGATGACCGCGTGCCGCAGGACGCAACGGCGGTCGCCAGCGCGCTGACGCCGGACTACGCGCTGGGTGGGCATACCGCGTCGTTGGGACTGTGTTGGGTTCCAGCCGGCACGCTGCCGGGCTTTCCGGACGGGATGGCCATCGGACAGCACGGGTCATGGAACCGAAGCACGCTGAGCGGCTACAAGCTCGTCTTCGTGCCGTTCGAGAATGGACGCCCCTCTGGTCCGCCGCGAGACATCCTTTCGGGCTTCCTCAGCCCCGACGAGCGTGTGTCCTATGGGCGGCCGGTCGGTGTCGCGCTCGGCGCAGACGGACGCTCCCTGCTGATGGCGGACGACGTGGGTGACGTGATCTGGCGCGTGACGGGCGACGGTCCGGCCTAAACTGGGTCGCGTGGCTTGGAGGCTCAACTGTGTTCCAGGCCACGCAACCCCATACCGCGTTGCCGCGCGTCAGGTTGTTGACAGGCCGCCGGGCCGTTGCGGCCTGAACGTGCCGGCGTTGGTGTTCAGGCCGCCTTTTCGTGCTTCAGCGTCGCCATGTCGATGACGTAGCGGAAGCGGACGTCGCCCCTCTCGACCTTCTTGTAGGCGTCGTTGATGTCCTGGATGGCGATGACCTGGACGTCCGGCCCGATGCCGTGCTCGGCACAGAAGTTCAGCACTTCCTGGGTGTCGGCGAGGTTGCCGATCAGCGACCCGGCCACGCTCTTGCGATGCATCGCCACCTGCTGGTTGTTCACGGGCGCGAGCGGTTCCAGCGCGCCGACCACGACGATGGCGCGGTCGCGCTTCAGCAGGTCGATGAACGGGCTGAGGTCGTGCTTCTCGGGGATGGTGGACAGCATGAAGTCGAAGGACGACTTCAACGGCTTCATCGCCTCGGCGTCGCCTTCCAGGATCCCCGTGACGCCCAGGCGTGCCGCCTCCTCCAGCTTCTCCTTGGTCCGGGTGAAGACGGTCACCTCCGCCCCCATGGCCTTGGCCAGCTTGGCGGCCATGTCGCCGAGGCCGCCAAAGCCGATCACCCCCACCTTGTCGCCCGGCTTCACGCCCCAGTGCTTCATCGGCGAGTAGGTCGTGACGCCGGCGCATAGGATGGGCGCCGCGACCTCGGGCCTCAGCCCCGCCGGGATCTTGAGCGCGAAGTCCTCGTTGACGACAAGCGCGTCCGAGTACCCGCCGAAGGTATTGTCGCGCTCATACATGTTGCGCCCATCCGGCGCCATCTTCGCCGGCACCATCGGGCCGTTGTAGGTCGCAAGCCAGCTATTGGGCCCCTCGCAGTAGTTCTGGTCGCCGGAGTGGCACGGCTCGCAATGGCGGCAGCTCTCGATCATGCAGCCGACGCCGACCAGGTCGCCGACGGCATGGCGGGTCACGCCCGCCCCGGCCCGCGTCACGCACCCGACAACCTCATGGCCGGGCACGCAGGGATAGACGGTGTTGGACCAGTCATTCCTGACCTGGTGGATGTCGGAATGGCACACGCCGCAATACTGGACCTCGATCTCGATCTCGTTCGGCCCGGCCTCCTGACGCTCGAACTCGAACGGCCTGAGACGGCTGAACGAGTGCTTGGCGGCGTATCCGATGGCTTTGATCATGTGTGGCTCCTCTGCTGACCCGGCATCAGCAACGCGGCGCCCACGCCTCCGTCCCCCAGGGGTGCTTCACAGTTGCGAGCCGTCCCGCCTCTACCCGGCAATCTCGTCCGACGTCCGGACGACGACGGCGAACAGGTCGCGCAGCCCGGCGAGGCTCGCGACCTGCAACGCCGACGCGGGAACGATCCCGCCATCGGCATCCGGCAGGTCACGGGTGGCCGTGGCCGCGGCGACGACCGTCGGCCGGAAGCCCAGGTTGAAGGCGCCGCGCGCCGTCGAGTTGACGCACATATGCGTCATGAACCCGGCCAGGATCACGTCGGTCGCGCCCGACGCCCGCAACTGCTCCTCGAGATCGGTCTGCACGAACGCGTTGGGATAGTGCTTGGTGATCACCGGCTCGTTGTCCCGCGGCGCCACCTCGTCGCTGATCTGGCCGATCCGCTGCGAGAGGTCGTACGGCGACCCGGCGCCGGCGTCGTGCCGGATATGGAACACCGGCACGCCGGCGGCCCGGGCGCGCTCCAGCATGCGGCGAGCCTCGGCCAAGGCGGCCTCGACGCCCGCGAGCTGCATGATGCCCTCCCGATACGTGTTCTGGCAGTCGATCAGCAGCAGCGCCGAGCCGCTCAGCGCCGGGGGCTGCGTGCCCAGGCCGGACACGTCGCGAAGGGTCTTTGGGGGCATGATGGGGTCCTTTGCTTCGGTGGGTGGCCGCCGCGGACGCGATCAGTCGTCGCCGCGGGCTGGCGGGCCGTCGTGCTTCAGCGCCGCCGCTTCCTCGTCGGTGAACACGCGGCTGCGGGTCAGGAACCGCACGCCCTCCGGCGCTTCCAGCGAGAAGCCGGAGCCGCGGCCCGGCACCACGTCGATGATGAGCTGGGTGTGCTGCCAATACTCGAACTGCGCCGCGCCCATGTAGAACGTGGCGCCGTCGATCGTGCCGAGGCGCACGTCCTGCGCGCCGACCTTGAACTCATGCAGGGGATAGCACATCGGCGAGCTGCCGTCGCAGCAGCCGCCGGACTGGTGGAACATCACCGCGCCGTGCAGCGTGCGCAGCTTCGCCAGCACCGCCGCCGCCTCCGGCGTCACCAGGACCCGTTCGACCATGTCATGCCCCCGCGCCACGGGCGGCAGGCGTCGCCCACCGCCCCAAGCACCTGCCACCTAGAAGAAGCCCATCGCCTTTGGGCTGTAGCTGACCAGCATGTTTTTGGTCTGCTGGTAGTGGTCAAGCATCATCTTGTGGTTCTCGCGCCCGATGCCGGAC
>CAXULX010000085.1:0-12671 GCA_964252005.1 uncultured Acetobacteraceae bacterium
AAGGCCCCTCACTTGCAGACGTATGAGGCGCCATTGTCACCAAAGAGAATGAAGACATGCTTAAGGCCGCGTTGACCCGTGCCGGGTTGCCGGCGCGCTCCTCCCATCGACGGCTAGCGGAACGGCCCGTTCAGCCGGACGATCGTGAGGTTGAGCCAGGACGCGAAGCTGACCCAAAGCAGATAGGGCACGATCAGCAGGCTCGCCCAGATGGACAGCCCGGCCAGCCCGATGATGAGCGCCAGGCAAGAGAACCATAGGAACGTGACTTCATAGAGCGCCCAATCCGGACGCTTCAAGCGGAAGAACAGCGGGCTCCAGAGGAAATGGAACAGGCCGTTCACCGCGAACAGTACGACGACCTGCAAACGCGCCGCCGAGTCGGGCGCAGCCTCCCAGGCGAGCGCGCCGGACGCGGCGGCCATGCCGAGGATCAGCGTCCAGGCCGGGCCGAACGCCCAATCCGGCGGCTGCCATGTCGGCTTGCGCAGCGCGCGGTACCACGGCCCGATCTCGGTGGCCAACCCGCCGGCCCCGGCCAGCAACAGCGCCGCCAGCGCCGCGACGACAACCGTCCAGGTCATGGCCGTCCCTGCCCCGGGCTTGGGTATCCCTGGGCGGCGTGCCAGATCAGGGGTTCCAGTACCCGCCGGGTCCGCATCACCGACGCACGCACGCTTTCAAGCTCCGGCATCCGCGCCGTCTCCCCGACCTCAGTGATCCCCGGCGCCGCACGCCGCGCATTCTCCACCAAATGGGACAACAGGGCGCGGAACAAGACCTCTCGCCAGGCAAAGCTGCCGTCCCCCAAACCCGCTGCATGGCAGGTGGCGGCAGCCTTGCCCGTGGAGGCGTCGGATGCAACTCTAGGCGAACACGTCCCGTGGGCTGTCGGCGCGCAGGCTGTCTCCGAGTTCGAGCGCGGCGCGGCGCACGTCGGCCCGCAGGCACTCCAGGCTGCGCTTCAACAGGAAGCTGCCATCGGTGCGCGCCACCAGGCCCGTCAGGTTCACCCGGCCCTCCGGCAGCAGCCGCGCATAGCCGCCGATGGGCGTCCGGCACGACCCGTCGAGCGAGGCCAGCAACGCCCGCTCCCCCAAAGCCATGCAGCGCGCGTCCACGTCCTCGATGGCGCCCAGCAGGTCCTGGATTTCGGTGTCGCCGGCCCGGACGGTGATGCCGACGATGCCCTGGCAGGCCGACGGGACCATCACCTCGGGGTCGATCACGACGGACGCCTCGTCCTCCAGCCCCAGGCGCCGCATGCCGGCCAGCGCCAGCAGGGACGCCGCGTAGTCGCCGCGCCTCACCTTGTCGAGCCGGCCGTGCACGTTGCCGCGGATGTTCTGGATGACCAAATCGGGCCGGGCGTGCAGCAGTTGCGCGGCGCGGCGCACGCTGCTCGATCCCACGACGGCGCCGTGCGGCAGGGCGGCGTAGGGGTCGCCCCCGGGGTTTGCACCATCGACGACTGCACCATCGGCGATCTCGCAATCGGGACCCAGGATCAGCACGTCGCGCGGGTCCTCCCGCCTGAGCACGCAGGCCAGCACGATGCCCGGCGGCAGTTCGGTCTCCAGGTCCTTCAGGCTGTGCACGGCGAAGTCGATGCGGCGGTCCAGCAGGGCCTCGTGGATCTCCTTGCTGAACAGGCCCTTGCCGCCGATGTCGGCCAGGCGCTCGCCCGTGCTCTGCGTCGCGTCGCCCGTCGTGCGGATCGCGTGCTCCTGGAACACGTCCATGCCGCGCAGCACCGGGCAGAACTGGCTGAGCAGCGCCAGGAACGCCCGGGTCTGCACCAGCGCCAGGGGCGACGCGCGGGTGCCGACGCGCAGCGGGAGGCCGTGGTGGTGCTGCCTGACGGACGGGACCACCCGGGCGCGCCGGGCCGCCGCCTGGGCGCGCAGGCAGGCGTCCGGCGGTTCGGCCAGGGAGGCGGTGTGTCCGTCGTCGAGTTGATCCATCGAGAAATCCATCCTCACTCCCCTACGCGCGTCTTGTGGTTGCGCCGGGCGCCCCGGCGCCGGCATTGGTCAGGCGGGCGCATTGAGGCGCACCACGGCAAGGTTCAGCACGCCCGCGAACGTCACCCAGGCCAGGTATGGCACCAGCAGCCATCCCGCCGCGTGCGACACCGAGGCGGCCGCGACAATCAGCACGACGATGGACAGCCAGAACGCCACGACCTCGATCAGCGCCCAGTCGGGCCGATGGAAGTGGAAGAACAGCTCGCTCCACGCGACGTTCAGCAGCGCGTTCAGCGCGAACACGCCGACGATGCGAAGCCCTTGCCGGCGGTTCGGCGCGGCGTTCCACGCCTTCACGCCCGCGAGCGCGATCAGGCCGTAGATCAGCGTCCATGCCGGGCCGAACAGCCAGTCCGGCGGCTGCCAGGACGGCTTCTGCAACGCCTGGTACCACGGCCCGATATCGGTCGCCGAGGCGCCCAGCCCGGCGACCGCCATGGCCGCCAGCGCCGCGACGGCGACCGGCCGCCAACGCCGGCCGGACAAGGGCCGGGTCGTCATGCCCGCGCGATCCCAAGGAGCTGCGCCGTGTCCTTGAGGAAAATCCGCAGGTGCGCCATGGGATCGCGCCGCACCAGCTTCTTGTTCATGTAGGAGTCCCAGGTCAGGCGCTGCACGTCGGGGTCCCGGCACATCTTGACGAACTTCTCGCGCCGGCTGTCGCTCGAGTACCAGAACCACTGCATCATCCCGAGGATCCAGAACACCCGGCCATGCGCCGCCATGAACCGCTTCCGCGCGAGCCGCAGCGCGCGCACGTCCCCGGTGGCGATCCGCGCCTCCACCGCCTCCGCCGCGAGGCGCCCGCCGAGCATCGCGTAGTAGATGCCCTCCCCCGACGCCGGCGCCACCACGCCCGCCGCGTCGCCGGCCAGCACCACGTCGCGCCCGTTGTCCCAGCGCCGCATCGGCCGCAGCGGGATCGGCGCGCCCTCCCGCCGGATCGTCTCCAGCCCGTCGAGGCCCGTCGCCCGGCGCAGCGCCCCGATGGCCGGGCGCAGGCCGAACCCCTTCTGGGCCGACCCGGTGCCGACGCTCATGGTGTCGCCGTGCGGGAAGATCCAGGCGTAAAAATCCGGCGACAGCGCGCCCTGGTAGAACACGTCGCAGCGGGAGCGGTCGAACTTGGCCGGGTCGGGGGCGCGGATGATCTCGTGGTAGGCGAACACGTACTTCACGTGGTCCCAGCCCTTCACGCACTGCTTCGCGACGTTGGACCGCGCGCCGTCGGCGCCGATCACCGTGCGGGTGCGGATCTCGCCGGCGCCGTCCGGCCCGGCGTAGTGCACGACCGCCGTGCCGTCCGCGTCATGGCTGATCCGCTCGAACGTGCCGGTGCGGCGGACCGCGCCGGTGGAGACGGCGCGCTCCCGCAGCCACTCGTCGAAGGTCTCGCGGTCCACCATGCCGACATAGCCATCGCCGTCGATGGGCATGTCGGCCTCCTTCGCCGAGGGCGCCACGATGCGGGCGCCGGTGGCGCGGGCGACAATCAGGCTGTCGGGGATGCCGAACTCCCGCACGCAGATCGGCGGGATGGCGCCGCCGCAGGGCTTGATGCGCCCGGCGCGGTCCAGCAGCAGCACCGAGCGCCCGCCGCGCGCGAGGTCGGCCGCCGCCGTGGCGCCGGCGGGTCCACCGCCCACCACCACTGCATCGAATGTCTCGGATTGGGTCATCATCGCCTCCCTCAGCCTATCTGCACGGCGCGGACGGCCGCCGGGCGCCGGGCCGGCCGGCCATCGCGTAGGTCGTCGCGGGTGTCGTCGCGGGTTTGGAACACGCCCACGGCCAGCACGGCGGCGGCCCCGAACAGCACGGCCTCCATGCCGAACACAGCCGCGTAGGCCGTGGCGGGCGAGCCGAACACGTGGCGCGCGAGGTCGCTCGCCGCCGTGCCGGCCAGCCCGCCCGCGCCGAAGGCCAGCGCCTGGGCTGCGCCCCACAGCCCCATGCGCGTGCCCTCCCGCGCGGCACGTCCGTTGCTCGCGAGGCCCATCATCGAGCCGATGGCCGACACCGCGAACGCGCCGTTGGCGACGCCCAGCAGCAGCACGCCCTCCCGCAGCGGCCAGCCCAGCCCGAGCGGGCCGGACGCCGCCAGCAGCAGGATCGCCATCGCCGAGCCGAGGCAGCCGCCGACCGTGCACGCCCGCATCGCCCGGACGCGGAAGCCGCCCGCCAGCGCGCTGCCGGCGGCGACCAGCGCCATGCCGCCCAGCACGCCCGCATGGTGCAGGCCCGTCAGCCCCGTGGACTGGCCCGGCGTCAGCGCGAACACCGCGCCGGCGAACGGCTCTAGGATGAGTTCCTGGGCGCTGTAGGCCAACATGCTGACGAAGACGAAGACGGCGAAGCGCCGGGCCTGCGGCTCCGCCCAGATTTCGCGCAGGGCCACGAGGAACCCGCTGTCCGGCGCCGCGGCCGGTCCGGGCGCACCCGCCGCGCCCTCCATGCCCCACACCGCGAGCACCGCGACAGTGAAGGCGATGAGCGCCGCGGCCGAGGTCACGGCCACCAGGCGCCCCGGCGAGAAGGGGTCCAGCAGCTTGCCCGCGACCGTCGCCGTCACCGCGATGCCGGCGATCATCATGAGCCAGACCACCGTCGCCGCCGCCGCCCGGCGCCGCGGATCGACCCGCTTCGCCAACAGCGTCAGCAGCGCCGTGCCCGCGGAGCCGACGCCCACGCCGACCAGCGCGAAGGCGGCCAGGGCGACCGCGACGCCCGCGGCCAAATGCGTCGCCATCAGCGCCGTGCCGCCCGCAGCACCCATGCCGCCCAGGGCGAGCGCCGCCATGCCGCCCACGATCCACGGCGTCCGCCGCCCGCCGAGGTCCGACCCGTAGCCCAGCCGGGGCCGCAGCACCTGCAGCACGTAATGGAAGGCGACCAGCGCCCCGGGGATCAGCGCCGGAAGCGCCAGTTCCACCACCATCACCCGGTTCAACGTGGAGGTCGCCAGCACCACGACCGACCCCAGCCCGGCCTGCACCAGGCCCAGCCGCAGGATGCCGAGCCAGCCCATCGGGCGCATCACGCCAGCCCCGCCGGGCGGAGGGCGAAGGCGGCGACCAGCATGCCGATCACATAGAGCGTCGTCCCGGTGCCGTTGTACCAGGGCGCCCGGCCGCGCGGGTCCCGCATGAACCGGTCCATCAGCCCGGCCTGCGCCAGCAGCAGGACGGCCACGACGGCGGCATGACCGACATGACCCCAGCCGAGCAGCATGCCGACCACCACGATCTGCGGCAGCGCCATCACCAGGCAGGCCAGCCGCGCCGCCGGCTCGACGCCCAGCAGCACCGGCAGCGAGTTCACGCCCGTCTGCCGGTCGCCCTCGACCGACTTGAAGTCGTTCAGCGTCATGATGCCGTGCGCGCCGATGCTGTAGGTCGCGGCGACCGCGAGGATGCGCCAGTCCGGCAGGGCGCCCGCCATGATGGCGGCGGCGGTGAACCACGGCAGGCCCTCATAGCAGGCAGCGCAGGCGAGGTTGCCCCACCAGCCGTTGCGCTTCAGCCGCACCGGCGGCGCGCTGTAGGCCCAGGCCAGCACGAGGCCCACCACCGCGGCGCCAAACGCCCAGCGGCCCAGCGCGGCGGCTACCAGCAGCGACAGCGCGGTGCAGGCGAGCGCGATCATCAGGCCGCCGCGGCCCGGAATCCGCCCGGACGGGATCGGCCGGCCCGGCTCGTTGATCGCGTCCACGTGCCGGTCGAACCAGTCGTTCACCGCCTGGCTCGTGCCGCACACCAGCGGCCCCGACAGCGCCACCCCGGCCAGCACCAGCGCCCAGCGCCCGCCCATCGGCCGCCCCGACGACACGACGCCGCAGCCGAACGCCCACATCGGCGCGAACCAGGTGATCGGCTTCAGCAGCTCCAGCACCGCCGCCGCGCTGGGCCGGGCGGGCTGGACCGGGAGGGCGAGGGCCGGCATCAGCTCGACCCCGCGGCGGCGAGGTCGCCGATGCCGTAGCGGCGCAGCTTCACGTACAGGCTCTGCCGGCTCAGGCCCAGCATCTCGGCGGCCGAGGCCCGGTTGTCGTTGGTCAGCTCCAGCGCCGCCTCGATGGACAGCCGCTCGATCACCTCGGTCGCCTCCCGCACCAGGTCCTTCAGCGAGACGCGCCCGATCAGCTCGGTCAGCTGCTCGACCGAGCGCGGCAGCTGCCGGGCGGCGCGGGTCTCCATCTGCAGCCGCGGCCCGACGTTGCGGATGGCGTAGCCGAAGGACGGGTGCCCGCCGTTGCGGATCGACACCGCGGAGATCTCGACCTGCGTCACCGACCCGGCCTCGCCGCGGATCGTCGTCGTGAAGAACCGCACGGAGCCCCGGTCGCGCAGGTTCGCCGTCAGCACGTCGAGGTCCACGCCGCTGGCGCCCACCCAGCGGTCGAGCGATTCGCCGCGCGCCTGGTTCTCGTCCAGCAGCTGCGCCATGTCGAGGAACGCGGCGTTGGCGGTGATGATGGCGCCCTGGTGGTCCGTCACCACGAAGCCGTCCGGCGCGCTCTCGACCGCGCGGAGCAGCTTGGTCTTCACGTCCGGCAGCGCCGACACGGTGGACAGGACGGGGGAGATGCGCATCAGGAACAGCGTCGCGTTGTCCTGCCGGAACAGCGACACCTTGACCGTCACCGGCTGGTCGCCGCGCGCGAGCCGGGCCGGCGTGTCCTCCGGCCGGGCGCCGGCGCGGATCGCGGCGAGGTGCCCCTGCAACGCCGGCAGGCCGTCGGGATGGAAGATGTCGGCCATCGCCCGGCCCACGATGTCGTCGGACCCGGCGCCGAACAGGCCCTGCGCCGCCGCGTTCGCCTCCAGCACGCGCCCCTTGGCGGGATCGAGGATCAGCACGGCCTCGGACGACAGCTGGAACAGCAGGCGGTAGCGCATCTCGACGTCGCGCAGCTTGGAATAGTCGCGCTCCATCGACTGCTGCGCGTTCATCAGGCGCTGCTGCAGGGCGGACATGGCGCGCAGGTCGCGGCCGAACACCACGATGCGGCCATCCGCGCCGATCTGCACGCCGCAGTACAGCACCGGCACGGACCGGCCCTCGGGCGTGAGGTGGTTGATGTGGCGCCACTTCGGCTCGGCCGGCGTCGCCGCCTCCCGCAGCAGGGCCTCGACCTTCGACCGGCTGTCGGGCGCGACGGTCGCCGCCAGGGCGCGGCCGACCCACTGGTCGCTCTCGCTCAGGTCGTCCAGCAGCTCGGCGCTTTGGAACGCCGTGTCGCGGATCGTGCCGTGCGCGTCCACGATCAGGGTCACGTCGGACGACGCCGCGATGAGCGAGGCCGCCGAGCCGGCGTCGAGGTCCCCCAGCGACGTCTGCGGTGATACGAAAGTTTTCACGAGTGCCGAGATCCCCCAGTGCACGTCTCGTTTCTCCGCCCCAGCCCTAGTCTCGTTGCCGCATGCCGACAGGGGCATGCAGGTCGTTGGAGTCGCGGCGGCAGAATCCGTTACGTGCGGGACCCGGCCGTCATCGACGCTTCGTCGCCAAATCCACCAGCGCCTGCGCCTGCAGCACCGCCTGGCGCCCATCGGTCGCCGTGCCGTCGGCACCCACCTCGGCCGCGAGCAGCGGGTTCGCGGTGAAGCCGGGGCCGCCCACGAGGACGGCCAGGCCCGGGTTCATCGAGGCGCGCCGCACCGAGCGGATCTCCGTCCGCACGGCATCCAGCTTCTCGTCGCAGGCGAGCGAGAAGCCGAGGACCTGGACCCACTCCCGCCGCACCAGGCCACGCAGGTCGGCGCTCGATTCGACGGGGCCGCTCCAGGCGTTCCAGCCGGCGCGGCGGAAAAACTCGTAGACCATCGACAGGCCGAAAGTGTGGTCCTCCCCCGGCAACGGCACCAGCAGCACCCGCGGGCCGTTGGTCCGAGTGTCCGCAACGCGCAGGAACGACGGGCTGAGTTCCCGCATCGCGTTCTGCAGCCGCCATAGGCCGATGGTGACCTCGGTGAAGTCGCAGGCGTCGTCCTCCCACATCTCCCCGAGGCGCCGGGCCGCGGGGGCGAGCAGGTCCAGGTAGATCGACTCGGCCGCGGCGCCCTGGTCGTGCACGGCCTCGACGAACGCCACCGCCTCCGGCTCGCCGCGCGACAGCACGAGGCCCACCAGGTCGGCGACGTGGGCCGCGGACACCAGCAGGTCCGCTGCCACCGGCACCACCGGCGTCGGATGCGCCATCAGCAGGCGCGGGATGACGTCCAGCTCGACCGTCCGCGTCAGGATGACCCGGCGCCGCTCGTCGTCCTGCCGGACCGAGCGCAGCAGCGAGGACTGCTGGCGTGCCGCGCCCAATGCGTCGGCCTCCGTCCGGTAGTCCTGTATGGCGAGCGGATATCCCATTGATCCCGTCATCTTGCGTCCTCCCTAGTTGAAGCGGCCTGACATCGAGTGTCAAGTTTGATTTACGTAACGCCGGCTTGACACATCATCCGGCTCGGCTCTAGCGTTGGTTCAACAGGCGATCCCGGACCAACACGGGACCCGAAAGTGGAAAAAGTTCGGCGTAGCCTAGGCAGTCGGTTTCACGTCTGCGCCGCACGGCGCGATCACGGTCGCGATGGTCAGACAGCGGAGTTCCATCCGACTGAACCGGGCCAACGCACCTTCTAGGGAAGGCATTGTCAAGCGATGTTTACTCACCTCATCGGACGCATTGTAAACTCGCTGGACTGCAGCCCATGGGGCGGCGCCACCGGACGGGGCATCCGCCCGGCCTTCCACCAGGCGACTCCGCGCGCGCTCTACACGCCGGACGAGCGGCGCCGCCGCGACGCCTCGCCCTGGACCATCGTGCAGGGGGTGCTCGCCCCCGCCCAGTTCGTCGTGTTCCTCGTCAGCCTGTGTCTGGTGTCCCGCTACCTCTCGACCGGGCTGGGCGAGCATGCGGCCACCGCGTCCGTCGTGACGAAGACGCTCTGCCTGTATGCCATCATGATCACCGGCTGCATCTGGGAGCGGGAGGTGTTCGGCCGCTACCTGTTCGCCCCGGCGTTCTTCTGGGAGGACGTGTTCTCCATGCTGGTGCTGGCGCTGCACACCGCCTACCTCGCGGCGCTGCTGTCGGGCGCGCTGGACGCCCACGCGCTGATGCTGCTGGCGCTCACGGCCTACGCGACGTACGTGATCAACGCCGGTCAGTTCATCCTGAAGCTGCGGACGGCGCGGCTGCAGAACGATGTCTGGCACACGGCCGGCTTGGGCCTGACCTCGTGAGCGGTGCGGCCACGCTCGGCTGCGGCGATGCGCCCGTGTTGCGGGAGCGCGGCCAGCGCGAGGTGTTCTGCGGCCTGACGGGGATCATCTGGCTGCACCGCAAGATCCAGGACGCCTTCTTCCTGGTGGTGGGCTCCCGCACCTGCGCCCACCTGATCCAGTCGGCGGCCGGCGTCATGATCTTCGCCGAGCCGCGCTTCGCCACCGCCATCATCGACGAGCGCGACCTGGCCGGCATGGCCGACGCCAATGACGAGCTGGACCGGGTCGTCGATCAGCTCCTGGCCCGGCGCCCGGAGATTCGCCTGCTGTTCCTGGTCGGCTCCTGCCCGTCCGAGGTCATCAAGCTCGATCTGTCCCGCGCCGCCGAGCGGCTGTCGGCCACCCACATGCCCCAGGTCCGCGTGCTGAACTACAGCGGCAGCGGGATCGAGACGACGTTCACCCAAGGGGAAGACGCCTGCCTCGCCTCCCTCGTGCCGATCCTGCCGCGGGAAGCGCCAAACGCCGGGCAGAGCCTCCTGGTCGTCGGCGCGCTGGCGGAGGTGGTCGAGGACCAGATGCGCCGCCTGCTGGAGGGCATGGGCATCGCGGACGTGCGGTTCATGCCGCCGCGCAGCGCCCTCGCCTTGCCGGCCGTCGGGCCGGGCACGCGCTACTTGCTCGCCCAGCCCTTCCTCGCCGACACCGCCCGGGCGCTTGAGGCGCGCGGTGCCGTCCGCCTGCCCGCCCCCTTCCCGCTCGGCGCCGAGGGCACGACCGCCTGGCTGCAAGCCGCCGCCGACGCCTGGGGCGTCACGTCCGAGCGGTTCGACGCCGTGACCCAGGCACCGCTCGCCCGCGCCCGGCAGGCCCTCGCCCGGCAGCGCGAGCAGCTTGCCGGCAAGAGCGTGTTCTTCTTCCCCGACAGCCAGCTCGAAATCCCGCTCGCCCGGTTCCTCGCGCGCGAGATGGACATGCGGCTCATCGAGGTCGGCACGCCCTATCTGCACCGCCAGCATCTGGCGGAGGAGCTGGCCATGCTCCCGGCCGGCACCGCGCTGAGCGAGGGGCAGGACGTGGACCGCCAGCTTGACCGCGCCCGCGCCGCGCATCCGGACATCGTGGTCTGCGGCCTCGGCCTCGCCAACCCGCTGGAGGCGGAGGGCATCGGCACCAAGTGGTCCATCGAGCTGCTGTTCACGCCGATCCAGGGCTACGACCAGGCCGCCGACCTCGCCGAGTTGTTCGCCCGCCCGCTCAACCGCCGCCTGCGGCTGAGGGTCTAGGCCCATGCAGCTCACGCTCTGGACCTACGAGGGTCCGCCGCATGTCGGCGCCATGCGGATCGCGACGGCCATGGAGGGCGTGCACTACGTGCTGCACGCGCCGCAGGGCGACACCTACGCCGACCTGCTGTTCACCATGATCGAGCGCCTGCCGAAGCGCCCGCCCGTGACCTACACGACGTTCCAGGCCCGCGACCTCGGGGCCGACACGGCGGAACTGTTCAAGGAGGCGGTGCGCGACGCCTATGCCCGGTTCCAGCCGCAGGCGCTGCTGGTGGGCGCGTCCTGCACCGCGGAGTTGATCCAGGACGACCCCGGCGGCCTCGCCCGCGCCTTGAACCTGCCCGTGCCGGTCGTGGCGCTGGAACTGCCGTCCTACCAAAAGAAAGAAAATTGGGGCGCGGCCGAGACCTTCTACCAGGTCGTCCGCGCCTTTGCCGGGCCGCATGTGCCGCCGCCGGGCACGCCGCGTCCGGAGCGCGCGCCCGGCGTGCGCCCGCGCTGCAACGTGCTCGGCCCGGCGGCGCTCGGCTTCCGCCACCGCGACGACGTGGTGGAGATCACCCGCCTGCTGGCGCAGCTCGGCATCGACGTGAACGTGGTGGCGCCGCTCGGGGCCACGCCCGCCGACATCGCGCGGCTGGGGGACGCCGAGTTCAACGTCGTGCTGTATCCGGAGATCGCCGGGCAGGCGGCGGCGTGGCTCGCCCGCAGCTTCGGCCAGAAGGCGACCAAGTGCGTGCCCATCGGCATCGGCGCCACCCGGGACTTCATCCAGGAGGTCGCGGCGCTCGCCGGCGTCGATCCCGCCCCGGCGCTCGCGGGCGCGCCGTCGCGGATGCCGTGGTACACGCGCTCCGTCGATAGCAACTATTTGACTGGCAAGCGGGTGTTCGTGTTCGGCGACGCGACCCACGCCATCGCCGCCGCCCGGGTCGCGCGGGACGAGATGGGCTTCACCGTCGTGGGCCTCGGCACCTACGGCCGCGAGTTCGCCCGGGACGTGCGGGAGGCCGCGAAGCTCTATGACGTGGAGCCGCTGATCTCCGACGACTACCTGGAGATCGAGGCGCGCATCACGGAGGCGCAGCCCGAGCTGGTGCTGGGCACGCAGATGGAGCGGCACATCGCCAAGCGCCTCGGCATCGCCTGCGCCGTGATCTCCGCCCCGGTGCACGTGCAGGACTTCCCGGCCCGCTACTCCCCGGTGATGGGGTGGGAGGGCGCCAACGTGCTGTTCGACGCCTGGATCCACCCGCTGATGATGGGGCTGGAGGAGCACCTGATCGGCATGTTCCGCGAGGACGCGGAGTTCCACGGCGACGCAGCGCCCTCGCATCTCGGCCACGCGGCCCAGGCACGGCCCGAGCCGGCGGTGGCCGCGGCGCCGGCGGGTGTGTTGGTCTGGGCGCCGGAGGCCGAGAAGGAAGTGGGCAAGATCCCGTTCTTCGTCCGCGGCAAGGCCCGGCGCAACACCGAGAAGTTCGCGCTCGACCACGGCGTCATGACCATCACCGTCGATACGCTCTATGACGCAAAGGCGCATTATGGCCGTTGAGATGCTCGCTGCCCGCGCCGTCCCCACCCGCGTTGTCCCCACTCGCGTCGTGATCGTCACGATGGACAGCCACCTGTCCAGCGCGGCCTTCCGGGCCGAGGCCGAGCTGAAACGCGACATCCCCGGCCTGACCCTCAGCATCCACGCGGCCGACGAGTGGGGCGACGACGCGGACAAGCTCGCCGAATGCCACGCCGCCATCGCCGAGGGCGACATCGTGATCGCCACCATGCTGTTCCTCGAGGACCACATCCGCGCCGTGCAGCCGGCGCTCGCGGCCCGGCGCGACCACTGCGACGCGATGATCTGCTGCATGTCGGCCGGCGAGATCACCAAGATGACGAAGCTCGGCCGCTTCGACATGTCGCAGGAGGCATCGGGCGCGCTGGCGATGCTGAAGCGCCTGCGCGGCAAGCCGAACGGCGACAACCGGAAGTCCGGCGCCGGGCAGATGAAGATGCTGCGCCGCCTGCCGAAGCTGATGAAGTTCATCCCCGGCACGGCGCAGGACGTCCGCACCTATTTCCTGGCGCTGCAATACTGGCTCGCCGGGTCCGAGCAGAACATGGGCAGCCTGATCCG
>CAXULX010000086.1:0-12081 GCA_964252005.1 uncultured Acetobacteraceae bacterium
ACGCCCATCTAAACGCCTACCAAACGTGGCGCGGTCAAGAGAACCCTGCTTAGGACACCGCCGCCGGCTTGAGGGCGGTCAGCGCCATCCAGGCGATCGGGAACAGGATCGCCAGGGCCACCAGGGCGAGCACGAGCCACTCGAGCGCTTTCAGCAGCATGCGGCGGCGGCGCGCGGCGGTCCGCCGGGCTTCGGCGCGCGGCGAGGGGAATGCCCTGGTGGCCGCAAGCCGCTCCACGGCAGCGCTCATGCCGGTTTCCTGAACAGCGAGCGCATGTAGAACAAGGAGAGCACGAAAAGGATGGCGGTCAGCACGTAGGCGATTGCGGCGGCATAGCCCATGTCGTAGGCGCGGAACCCGGTGCTAAAGCACCAAGTTTTCAACACGGGATATCGGCTTGCGAAGTGCGATCCGACCAGCTACGCGGTTTGGCAGCGAAGTCGTGCCTGATTTAAGGATCGCCATGATGAATTCGGTGTCTCGCAGGCTGATGCTCGCTGGTACAAGCGTTATGGCGACGGCGTTGTCTTCTGGCAGAAGCGCGCCCGCGCGCGCCGCCGATTTGCCTGACACGCCGCTTGTGCGCGCCGCGTCGACGCCGGAGGCCGCGCTGGCGCTGCTGGAGGCCGGCAACGCGGCGTTCTTGAGCGGCAAGTCGACCGACAATGACATCAGCCCCCAGCGTCGGCTCGAGCTGGCCGCCGGCCAAGCGCCGTTCTGCGCCTATGTGTCTTGTTCCGACAGCCGGGTGCCCCCCGAACTGCTGTTCGGCCGCGGATTGGGCGAGCTGTTCATCGTACGCAATGCCGGGAACACCGTCGACACCGTGGCGATGGGTTCGATCGAATACGCCGTGGCCATACTGGGAGTGCCGCTGGTCGTCGTTATGGGACACCAATCCTGTGGCGCAGTGAAGGCGGCGATGGCGGTGGTCGAAACGAACGCCCGCTTCCCCGGTGCAATCGGGAACATGATCGAGCCGATCATTCCGGCTGTGCTGCAGAGCCGCGGCCAAGCGGGCGATCCCGTGACCAACGCGGTGAAGGAGAACGTTCGCCGGGTCGTCGGCCTCCTGCGCAAGGAATCCGATCCGATCATGCTTGCCCCGCAAGCCGCCGGCAAGCTTGCGGTCGTCGGCGCCTATTATGAACTGTCGACCGGTCACGTCGATTTCTTCGATCGCGGTTGAGGCAAGCCCGATCCGGTTGGTCGGTCAAGCTCGTTCTGGGAGCAGCAACCTATTCCCGGGTTTGGCACCCGCAAGACGCGCCGCCAACTTCGACGAGAAACGAGGCCGAGCAGAGAACCGGCCATGCTCCCTCCTTGCCAAAATGTTGAATCATGTGCTCTCCAAGGCGGGTTCCAAACCATAAACGGCATCGATGAGAGACATGGTGGACCAGGCAGTGATCGTTACCGGCGCGTCGCAAGGTATCGGGGAGGCCACAGCGCGCCGCTTTGCCGAAGCGGGCGCACGCGTGATCCTGAGCGATACGACCCCGAATGTGGCGGACGCTGCACAATCAATCCTCGATGCGCATCCGACCTCGGCCGCGGTCGGCATCGTCACGGATGTAACTAACCCAGAGGCATGCGATGCGTTGGTTGCCGCAGCCATCGAGCAGCACGGCAGGCTTGATGTGCTTGCGATTGCCACAGCGACATTTCAGCAGAGAACGCCGGTTGCGAATACCTCGCCGGAGGATTGGGACCGGGTCATGGCGGTAAACGCCAAGGGTCCCTTTCTGCTTTGCCGGAGTGCCGTGCCTAAGCTGACCCGGCCGGGTGGTGCGATCGTGATAGTCGCGTCGATAACCGGTCAGATCGGCGCTGCAGAGAACGCCGCCTACAGTGCCTCAAAGGGCGCCGTTGGCGCGTTCGTGAAAAGCTTGGCGCTTGAGCTGGCAGGAGACGCAATCCGCGTTAACGCGGTCGCTCCGGGCGCAGTGGACTCGCTTATAGTCCGGCAGGCCATGCAGCATGCGGCCACGACAACCGGCAAGTCAGTCGAAGAGATCCGCGCGGCCCAGTATGCTGCCATTCCATTTCGCCGCGAGGCGAGCCCCCGCGAGGTCGCCGAAATCATGTATTTCCTCGCGTCGCCGGCAGCGTCCTACGTGACGGGCGCCTGCTTCGATGTGAATGGCGGCGCGCTGCTTCGCTGAGCCAGGGCGCAGCCTTATGATTGGTCGTGACCGGCCGCGGCGGCTCTTTGATCCTGCTAAGGTGTTCAGTCCCGGGGTGTGGTGACACACTGAGCCGGCAGGCGGCAAGGGACGAGCTATGGGCCAAGTTCTCCATGGCAGCGCCAGAGCGGCGGAGCGACTATGGCAGCTGGCTCAGGCGCGGGCGGTGGGGTAGGAGGCGACGCAACGGGGAGTGGCGGATCTGCCGGCGGCTGATTTGCAGCTTCCGCTGGCGCCGGGCCGGGTTCGGAAGGGGGCGGCGAGCCCGTTATCGCCTGCAAGCAGCTTGGTCGCGTGGTCAAACGCCTCGATGCATTCATCGCCATCGCCTTCCGCCTGCTCCTTCAAGGCGCGCTTCAGGTCGGCGTCGATCAGGCGCTTGATCCGGGCGTCGCCGCTATAGGCGGCAGCCTACTTCGAAAGCTCGGCGGGGCGGGTGGTGCAGGCTCAAGGCGAGAGGACGCATGGGGTCGGCTCTTTATGCAAAGGTGGCCTCGCGGCAGTCTAGGATCGCCCCGACGCCAGGGCGGGCGCCAGACGATTTCGTGAAGTTTCGATATCGTGCGCTTCGCGTCCGGCCCTTGCAGGCGAGGCCTGCCGCTCGTCCACCATCAGATCCAAGCGCGCTGACAACGGATGCTCCAAAGCTCGGCTAATAACCGGCTGTGAAGCGTGCCCGGCTGTGGCGTTTCTGCTCGACTTCATCGACCATGGCGATGGCATAGTCCGCAAAGCTGATCTTGCTGTCGCCCGCGCCGTCCGTGATGAGCTGATCGCCACCCGATCGGTAATGGCCGAGGCGCGGGCCTTCAAAGATGACCGCGGCGGGTGAGAAGAAGGTCCAGTCGATCTCCTTTTCCTCACGCAGGGCTTCTAAGAAGACGATCCCGCCCATCGCAAAAGTTTTCCATTCTTCGGGGAATTCCGGCGTGTCGATCAGACGCTTGCCGGACGCGACCTCGAGACTTGCCGCGCCGCCGGTCACCAGAAACCGCCTCACCTCCGCCTGCCTGAGTGCCGAAAGCAGCGTTTCAGCCGACACGTCGAAGTGCAGTGCGCTGATCACGGCGTCGCTGCCCTGGATCAATTTGGCAAGCGCTGCAGGATCGGACGCATCCCCGGCGACTGCCGTGACCCCAGGCACATGAGGGATCGCATCGGGCTTGCGTGCAATTGCAAGCACCTGGTGCCCGCGATTAGCAAGTTCCTTGGTAATTTCCGAACCAGCGCGTCCGCTCGCACCCAGGACCGCGATCTTCATACTCGTCTCCTTTGGTTCCCGTTGGTGACCAAGTGAGCTGAAGGAACGGATCATGCAAGCCGGCCTGGCCTGCTTCGGCAAGGTGACGGCGTCCGCCAGCCATGGCGCCAGGCTGCCCAGCCGCTGCAAGGCGTCCCGCGACAGCGCGTCCTGCGCCATCGCGGCCAAGCGCCCCTGCGACGGCCCGTCGCCGTCAGCCAGGCCGATTAGATAAAGCCGGCGCGAAAATCCAGGTGCCGGCAATGGCAGCACCGCTGCCCCTGCGAGCTGCGCCTGCCCGTGCAGCAAGCACAGCGGCGTCGTCACCGCCCAGCCGACGCCCCCGGCCACCATGGCGATCACCGCCTCGGCCGTGTCGAATTCCAACACGCGCGGTGCGTCCACGCCAACGCGGCGGAGGTGACGATCGATGTGGGCGCCGGTGTGGGACCGCGCGCTGTGGCGCACCAGTCGATGCCGGGCCGCCAGATCGAGCAGGCTTAGCCCGGCGCACTCG
Source organism: uncultured Acetobacteraceae bacterium (assembly GCA_964252005.1). GTDB lineage: Bacteria > Pseudomonadota > Alphaproteobacteria > Acetobacterales > Acetobacteraceae > CAHJXG01. The sequence goes on from CAXULX010000086.1 coordinate 3,945, forward strand.
CCCCGCAGCGGCTCCGGCACGAGCAGGACGTAGGGTTCGCGCAGAAGCTCGTGCCGGACCAGGCCGTCCAGCTCGTCCATCGGATCGCTGGTGATCACGGCGTCCAGCCTGCGGGTCAACAGCGCGTCGGCCTGCGCCGGCGCCAGGCCCGACCACGCCAGCAGCCGAACCCCCGGCATATCGTCCAGAACCCGCCGGACCAGGCCGGGGCCGGCCGTGCTCGCGAACGAGTCGACGAAACCGAGCCGGAGCAGGGGCAGCCCAGGCTCGTGCGCCGCATCCCGCACGGCGCCGGCCAGCGCGCCGGCGTCCGCCAGCAGCTGCGAGGCGCGCTCGGCCATCGCCCGGCCTGCAGGCGTGGGCACGAGCCGCCGCCCCTGTTTGACGAGCAGGGGCACGCCGACCAGCCGGGTCAGGCGCGTCACGGCCTGCGAAACCGCGGACTGCGTCAATCCAAGCCGCCCGGCGCCGGCCGTCATCCCTCCGACCTCCACGACCGCCACGAATGCACGCAAGGTCCGGAGATCGGGGGGCTCGGCTGTGGGGCCGCTCGGCATGGGATGCGTCTCTCATAAGTGTTGCTGATGGCGTTCAGCAATCTGTCTTATGCTGTCACATCTTCCTTGTGGCATGAACGGCGTTTGATAGCATTTAGCGATGGGCATCGCTCCGGACAGCAGGCAATGAGCACCACGGACGCAGAGGTCGCGGTCATCGGCCTTGGGGCCATGGGCGCTGCGGCACTCTACCAGTTGGCCCGGCGCGGCGTCCCCGCGGTCGGCCTCGACCGCTTCGCGCCGCCGCATGACATGGGCTCCAGCCACGGCGAAACCCGCATCACGCGCGTGGCCGTCGGCGAAGGCGAGGCGTATGTTCCCTTCGTCCAGCGCTCCCACGCGATCTGGCGCGAGCTGGAGGCCGCGACGGGCGAAACCCTGTTGCAGCAATGCGGCCTGCTGATGATGGCCCCGCGCGGGGTGCGGACCGGGCACCACGGCAAGACCGATTTCCTGAACCGCACCGCCAGCGTTGCCGAACGCCACGGCATCCCGCACGAGATGCTGGACACGCGCGATATCGCTGCCCGCTTCCCCGCCTTCCTGCTGCACGGCGACGAGGAGGGCTACCTGGAACCCGGCGGCGGGTTCGTGCATCCCGAACGCTGCATCGCGGCACAGCTGGGGCAGGCGGCCGCGCTGGGCGCCACGGTGCTGACCGGGCGGACGGTGCAGGCGATCCGCCAGGATGGCGCCGGCGTCCTGATCGAAACGGATGCGGGCCGCATCCGGGCCGGGCAGGCCATCGTCGCCGCGGGGGCCTGGGCAGGATCGCTGCTTGGGCCGCCGTTCGGCAGCGTGCTGGTGCCCTATCGGCAGGTGCTGCACTGGTTCCCGCTCGCGGACGAGGCGGCCTTCCGCCCCGGCGCCTGCCCGGCCTATATCTGGATGCACGGCACGCAGCCCGAGGACTATTTCTACGGCTTCCCCGCCCTTCCCGGCAGCGGTGAGGCAAAGGTCGCCACCGAGCAGTATGGCGAGTCCTGCGACCCCACCACTTTGGATCGGACCGTCCCGCCGGGCGAGGCTGCGGCGATGCACGCGGCCCACATAGCAGGCCGCCTGCGCGGCGCGGCGGCTGGGCCCGCGCGCTCCGCGGCGTGCCTGTATACCGTCACGCCCGATTCCGGCTTCGTCATCGACCGGCATCCGGACATGGACCGGGTCATCGTGGTGTCGGCCTGCTCGGGGCACGGCTTCAAGCACTCCGCCGGCATCGGCGACGCCGTGGCCGAGCTTGCCTGCGACGGGCGCAGCAGCATCGACCTCGCGCCGTTCCGGTTCGGCCGGCTGCTGGCAGAACAGACGGCATGACACCAGCAAGGAGCATGGCCATGGATACCGGGGTCTCGAGACGGGCGGCGATGGCCGGCGCACTGGCCATGGTGGCTGCGCCGGCGCTGGCGCAGACCACGGACACGCTGGCCGCCATCAAGGCGCGGGGCAAGCTGATCGCGGGCGTCAAGAACGACTACAAGCCCTATGGCTTCCTGGACCCGTCCGGCCAGGTGGTCGGGCTGGAGCTGGACCTGGCGCGCGAGGTGGCGGAGCGCATCGGCGTCCCGCTGGAACCGGTGCCGGTGATCGCGGCGAACCGCATCGAGTTCCTGAACCAGGGCCGCATCGACATGATCCTGGCGACCCTGGGCGACACCCAGGACCGCCGCAAGGTCATCGGCATGGTCGAGCCGAACTACTACGCCGGGGCCACCAACGTGCTGGCCCCCAAATCCGCCGGGCTGAAGGCGTGGGAGCAGTTGCGGGGGCGCAAGGTGTGCGCCGTCCAGGGCTCCTACTACAACCGCCGGGTCGCGCAGATGTATGGTCCGGACCTGCAGGTGTTCCCTGCCGTGCCGGACGCACTGAACGCGCTGGCTGGCGGGAACTGCGTGGCGTTCCTGTTCGACAACACGCTGATCGTGTCGACGCTGGCCGGCGACCCGGCCAAATGGGCCGCCTACGAGATGCCGCTGCCGTCCGAGGACCCGCAGCTCTGGGCCATCGGCGTGCGCCAGGCGGATCTGCAGGCACCGTTCGGCAAGCTGCTGTCCGACATGAACAGGGCCTGGCTTCGCAGCGGCCACATCCTGGATCTCGAAAAGAAGTGGGGCATCGAGCCATCGCCCTACCTGATTGAGATGCAGCGCAAGCTGGCGTGAGCGGCAAGCGTGGGCATCGAGGCGTTCTTCCGCGACCTGGCCGCGGCGGGCGGGATCAATGTCTCCGTGGCCTACGACGCCTACGACCGCGGGCGCTTTCTGCAGGGGCTTTGGACGACGGCTTGGCTGTCCTTGGTCTCCGGCGTACTCTCCATCGTGATCGGCCTTGCGGGCGTGGCCGCGCTGAGCGCGCAGTCCCGCCTGCTGCGGGGCGCCGTGCGGTGCTACGTCGAGGCGTTCCGCAACACGCCGCCGCTGGTCCAGCTCCTGTTCTTCTACTTCGCCATCGGCGGCCTGCTGCCCAGCGTGCGCGACGCCTACGGCGCGCAGGTGCCGCCGGTCTCGAACCTGGGCTGGGCCATCGTGTCGTTCAGCCTGTTCGCGGGCGCCTTCAACGTGGAAATCTTCCGCGCCGGGCTGGAGGCCGTCCCGCGCGCCACGAACGAGGCCGCGGAGGCGCTGGGCTACACCCGGATGCAGGCGCTGCGTCATGTCGGGTTGCCCCTGGCGCTTCGGGTGTGCGTGCCGGGCCTGGGCAACAATCTGGTCAACCTGGTCAAGACGACCAGCCTCGCCTACGCCATCGCCGTGCCGGAGCTGCTGTACGCCGCCGCCCAGATCTGGGGTGAGAGCATGAACGTGCGGGAGACCATGAACGTGCTGCTGCTCGCCTACATCCTGCTGATCGCCGTGCTGGTGTGGGCGCTGGAGCGGTGGGAGCGCGCGCTGCGCCTGCCGGGTTACACGCCTTGACCGGCATCCTCGTCCGGCGCTGGCCGCTGCTGCTCGCGTTCGGCATCCTCGCGGCCCTGGCGGTGCAGGCACAGGCTCAAGGGACGGTCCCGGCGGGCGTGCCGGCGGCGATGGTCCGCTGGCTGCCGCTCGTCGTCACCGGCTTCCTGTTCAACCTCCTCGTCGGCGTGCTGGCGATGGCGCTCGGCACGCTGGCCGGGCTGCCGCTCGGCCTCACCCAGATGGCCCGGCTGCGCGTACTGCGCGGTGCGGGCTGGGTGGTGATCCAGCTGCTCCGCAATGCGCCATGGCTGGTGCTGCTGTTCTACGTCATGTTCCTCCTGCCGTTCGAGCTGCACGTCGCGGGCCTGACCATCCCCTTGCCGGCCTGGATCAAGGCGGTGATCGGCCTCGCCTTGCCCGTGTCGGCCAATGTGGCGGAGATCGTGCGCGGCGGGCTGCGGTCCATCCCCGCGGCGCAATGGGAGAGCGCCGAGAGCCTCGCCTTCTCGCGCCGGCAGGTGCTGCTCATGGTGATCCTGCCGCAGGCGTTCCGGCGGATGCTGCCGCCCTGGATGAACCTGTATGCGGTGTTGGTGATGGCGACCACGCTGATCTCGGTCGTCGGCATCCAGGACGGGCTGACCGCGGTGCGCGGCGCCGTGAGCGCGGAAGGCCGGCCGGAGCTGATGATGCCGTTCTATCTTCTGCTGCTCCTGCTGTTCTTCGCGCACACCTACCCCGTGGCCCGGCTGACGGGCGCGCTCGAACGCCGGCTGCGCGCGGGATGACCCATGCCCTCGGCCCTCCCATCCTCGCCCTGCGCGGCGTGGAGAAGCGCTTCGGCCTGTTTCCCGTGCTGCAGGGCATCACCCTGCAGGTGGCGCGCGGAGAAACTGTCTGCATCATCGGCCCGTCCGGCTCGGGCAAGAGCACGCTCGTCCGCTGCATCAACGCGCTGGTGCCGGTCAGCGCCGGGTCCATCGTGCTGAACGGGCGCGAGGTGAACGACGCGCACCTCGACAAGCTGGCGCTGCGCCGGGACGTGGGCATGGTGTTCCAGCAGTACAACTTGTTCCCGCACCGCACCGCGCTGCAGAATGTGGTGATGGCGCAGGTGCACGTGCTGCGCCGCCCCCGGGCCGAGGCCGTGGCGCGGGCCCGGGCGCTGCTGGCCAAGGTGCGCCTGGCCGACAAGCTGGAGAGCTACCCCGGCGAGCTGTCCGGCGGCCAGCAGCAGCGCGTGGCCATCGCGCGGTCGCTGGCGATGGACCCGAAGGTGATGCTGTTCGACGAGGTGACGGCCGCCCTCGATCCCGAAACCAAGAAGGAGGTGCTCGTGACGATCCAGGAACTGGCGGCGGAGGGCATGACCTGCGTGCTGGTCACGCACGAGATGGGCTTCGCCCGGCGCGTGGCGGACACGGTGTATTTCACCGAGGGCGGACGCATCGTCGAGCATGGCCCGCCGGCGCAGGTGCTGGGCGAACCAACGGAGCCGCGCACCCGCGCCTTCCTGGAGCAGGTATTGTGACGCACGACCCCGCCAGCACCAGCGGCAAGACGCTGGACGTCGCGGAGACGACGGATTTGCTGGTGGTCGGCGCCGGGCCTGCCGGAATCGCCGCCGCGCTGGAAGGCCGGCGCCGGGGCGCGGCCGTGGTGCTGGTGGACGAGAACCCGGTGCCGGGCGAGGCCATGGGGGACGACATCCCGCATCTCTTTGGCGGCGCCATGTCCGGCGCGGTGCGGAACCGAAACGCCATGACGGAGGCGCTGCTGGCCGCCCGTCCGGGGCTGGAGGCGGCGTTCGAGGCCGGGGTGGACGTGCGGCTCGGGACGGCGTGCTGGGGGCTGTATGCCAATGGCCCCTCGGTCGGCTGGCTGCCCGGCCCGGTCGCGGGGCTGGCCGACGGGGACCGCGCCTGGATGCTGGGCGTCCGCCACGTCGTGGTGGCGGCGGGCTGCCGGGACATGGGCGTGGCCTTCCCGGGTTGGGATCTGCCCGGCGTGTCGGGCGTGCTGGCTGCGGCGAGCCTGGCCGCGCTGGGCGCCTATGCGCCGCGCCGGGCGGTGCTGCTGGGCACCGGGGCGGACGGGGTCGCGGCGGCCAGCGCGTTGCGCGCGGCGGGCGTCGAGATCGTCGCGGTGGTCGAGGTCGCGTCCGCCCCCCTCGCCGACCCCGCCGCGCTCTCGGCGCCGGTGCTGTGCGGCCACCGCGTCGTGCGGGCCGAGGGCGGGGCGGATGGAGTCGTTGGGTTGGTGGTCGCGGGCGGGGATGGGGAGCGGCGGCTGTCTTGCGATGCCGTGCTGCTGGGGATCGGCGCGGCGCCCGTGGTCGAACTGCTGGACGCGGCGGGGTGCCGCATGGCGTTCGACCCGGCGCGCAGCGGCTGGGTGCCGGTGCTGGACGAGGCCGGCCGGACCAGCCTGCCGTTCCTCAGCGCCGCCGGGGGCTGTGCCGGCACCTGGCCCGCGAAGGCGGCCAACCCGGCCGTCGCCGAGGCGGAGGGACGCCGTGCCGCCGGGGCGGACGACCGTCCGACGGTCGCGCCGGACAGCTCTGCGGACCTGGCCGCCTATCGCATGGCCTGGGTGCAGGCGCTGGTCGTGGATAGCGGGGAGGACGCGCATGTGTGCCGCTGCGAGGAGGTGACGGCGCGCGAGATCCTGGAGGTGCGCCCACCGCGCTACCTGCAAGCCGCGCCGCGCCCGCGCAACGATGTCAGCCTGCGCGCCCTGTTGGGCGAGGGCCCGCCCAATCCGGACCAGGTGAAGCGCCTGACGCGCGCCGGCATGGGCGTCTGCCAGGGCCGCCGCTGCCGCGAGCAGGTGGCGTGCCTGCTGGCGCTGGGCAGCGGGGAGGCGTTGCCGGCCATTCCGCCGGCGACCCATCGCGCGCCCGTGCGGCCGTTGCCGCTGCGCCTGGCCCATGCGGTCGAGGAGCCGGCCGCGATGCGCGAGCATTGGGACACCTGGTTCGGCATGTATTCGCAGTATGTCCCGTATTGGGAGGTGGCCCCGTCCTACACCGCCGCGGGCCGGCCGTTGGACCAGGAGGTTGCCAGCGAATGAATGGCACAGCGAACGGAGCATCGGTCATCGTCATCGGGGCCGGCGCCTCTGGCCTGTCGGCCGCGTGGTGGCTGGCGCGCGCGGGGGTGGATGTGCTGGTGCTGGACCGCGGCATCGCCGGCTGGGAGGCGTCCGGGCGCAACGGCGGTGGCTGCACCCATCATTTCAGCCCGCTATTCGCCGAGGAGCAGCGGTTATGGCCGCAGATGGACGAGCTGCTGGGCTACCCGACCGAGTTCCAGCCCGGCCGCATCCGCGTCGCCTTCGATGCGCGGCAGATGCTGCTGTATGGCCGCGCCGTCGCCAATGCGCAGCGGCAGGGCTTCCAGTCCGACGTGCTGGACGCGGCCGGGTTGCGGGCCGCGGTGCCGCTGGTGGGCGACGGTGCGGTCGGCGGCTATTACTACCGGTTCGGCGGCCATGCCAATCCGCACCGCACGGTGCAGGGCTACGCCTGGGCACTGCAGGATCATGGCGGGCGGCTGATGCAGCATACGGAGGTGCTGGGGTTCGAGGCGCGTGGCGGCCGGGTGCGCGAGGTCCTGACCAGCCGGGGCAGCTTTGCCTGCGACCACCTGGTGTTGGCCGCCGGTCCGGGCACGGCGCGGCTGGCCCGGATGATGGACGTCCATGTGCCGATGATGGCAGCCCGGGCCGAGATGGTCGTGACGGAGCCGCTGCCGCTCATGCCGCTGGGCGGGGTGGACGGCAACGGCCTGTATGGCCGGCAGACCCTGCGCGGCAACCTGGCCTATGGCGGCGGCCCGCATGAGTGGCTGCAGGAGGGCGACGACCCGCCGCCACGGTCCAGCACCCCATTGGCGCTGCACATCGCGGCGCGCCTGGCCGAACTGTTCCCCCGCGCCGCCCACGCCCGGGTGATCCGAAGCTGGGCAGGCATCATCGAGAACACGCCGGACGGACGCCCGGTGATCGAGCGCCTGCGCGCACCGGACAACGTGGTGGTCGTCAGCCTGTCCAGCATCGGCTTCGGGCTGTCGCCTGCCACCGGGCACGCCGTGCAGCAGCTTGTGATGGACGGTGCGTGCGGCTTTGCGGATTTGTCCTCGCTGTCCTTGGACCGCTTCGTGGGATTGGAGGAGGACTGGGCAGCCATCCAGGGCTGGAACCAGGGCGTCGCAGAGCCGGGGCGGGAACCGAGTGCCGCCACGGCAGCGAAGTGAGCGCCGCCATGACCGAACCCTGATCCACGAACTTGGCCCAGTCACCTCATCGTTCGAAAAGCAGCCAACTCGCAAAACGAATCACAGGTCCATACAAAATCCTTTTGAAATAAATCCTCACTGCTGTGAAGGCCCGACATTACTGGCGCTCCGGCGCGCGATCATCCATCCCTGCCCATACCTTATAAGACGGCAATTGATTTCGCCTCTTGGGATTCCCAAGCCGTCTTCGGCGTGATTCGCTGTGTCCGGGCCCGGTTCGCAGGGGGACAGGATGGCGGTTTCGATCACGCGGACAGATCAGGATGCGGTTGGGCTTCAGCAGGCGGCATCGCGCGGCAAGGATGCAGACGCTGCGCGACGAATGCTGGCGCTTGACCTGCCCCCGTAGAAGTGGGCCACCGGCTATGAGAGGTCCGGGGGCAAACGG
>CAXULX010000087.1:0-11973 GCA_964252005.1 uncultured Acetobacteraceae bacterium
AGGGCGGCAAGGCCGTCGCCGCCGGCATGGCGCCGATGGACCTGAAGCGCGGCGTGGACAAGGCGGTGGCGGCCCTCGTCGAGGAGCTGGCCAAGCGCACCAAGAAGATCACGACCGAGGCCGAGACGGCGCAGGTCGGCACGATCAGCGCCAACGGCGAGGCCGAGATCGGCCGCATGATCGCCGAGGCCATGCAGAAGGTCGGCAACGAGGGTGTCATCACCGTCGAGGAGGCCAAGGGCATGGACACGGAGCTTGAGGTCGTGGAGGGCATGCAGTTCGACCGCGGCTACCTCAGCCCGTACTTCATCACCAACGCCGAGAAGATGACGGTCGACCTCGACAACCCCTACATCCTGATCCACGAGAAGAAGCTCTCGGGCCTCCAGGCGCTGCTGCCGCTGCTCGAGGCGGTCGTGCAGTCCAGCCGTCCGTTGCTGATCATCGCCGAGGACATCGAGGGCGAGGCGCTTGCCACCCTGGTCGTGAACAAGCTGCGCGGCGGGCTGAAGGTCGCGGCCGTGAAGGCGCCGGGCTTCGGCGACCGGCGCAAGGCGATGCTGGAAGACATCGCCGTGCTGACCGGCGGCCAGGTCATCAGCGAGGACCTCGGCATCAAGCTGGAGAGCGTCACGCTCGACATGCTGGGCCAGACCAAGCGGGTGCTGATCGAGAAGGAGAACACCACCGTCATCGAGGGTGCCGGCACCTCCGACCTCATCAAGGGCCGGGTCGAGCAGATCCGCGCGCAGATCGAGGAGACCACGAGCGACTACGACAAGGAGAAGCTGCAGGAGCGTCTGGCGAAGCTCGCCGGCGGCGTCGCGGTGATCCGCGTCGGCGGCAGCACCGAGGTCGAGGTGAAGGAGCGCAAGGACCGCGTGGACGACGCGCTGCACGCGACCCGCGCGGCCGTCGAGGAGGGCATCGTGCCCGGCGGCGGCGTGGCGCTCGCCCGCGCCAGCCTGATCCTGGCACAGCTCAAGGCCGACAACGAGGACCAGAAGTTCGGCATCGAGATCGTGCGCAAGGCGGTGCAGACCCCGCTGCGCCAGATCGCCGAGAACGCCGGCGAGGACGGTGCGGTGATCGGCGGCAAGGTGCTGGAGAACAGCGACTACGGCTTCGGCTACGACGCGCAGAGCAACGCCTACAAGAACATGATCGACGCGGGGATCATCGACCCGACCAAGGTCGTGCGGGTGGCGCTGCAGAACGCGGCCTCGGTCGCGGGCCTGCTCATCACCACGGAGGCCATGGTGGCCGAGCGTCCGGAGAAGCGCGCGCAGTCCTTGCCGCAGGGCGGCGGCATGGGCGGCATGGGCGACATGGACTACTAACCACCGCTGGACAGCGCCGCCGCCCGGCCCGGGCGGCGGCGTCTCTCGACCATCGTCCTACCCAAACGCCGCAGGCTCTGCCTATCATGGCGTTTGGAGGGCGGTATGGGCGAATTTCTTGGCCAGCTCCTGGGGCCGTTGGCCCAGGTTCTCGGATTGGCCCAGGGCGCTGCGGGCGGCGGCTTGCCGGCGCTCCTGGCGCAACTGGAAAACGCCGGGCTGGCGGACAAGGTCGGCTCCTGGGCCGCCCAGGGCGAGCAGCTTCCGGTCACCCCCGAAGAATTGGCAACCGTGCTCACGCCGGAACAGCTCAACCACTTGGCGGAGCAGGCCGGCACCACGCCCGATGTCTTGCTGGAGCGTCTCGCGCAGGAACTTCCAAAGGCCGCCGCCGCCCATTCCCAGCGTGTACAGGCGCCGCCGGGCGAACAAACGTGACGGGGAGGACCTCGCGCGAACGCCGGCCGCGTGTTGAACTCAGTCCTAGCCAAGAAGGGGACAGCGCATGCAGGGTTTGGTGATCGTGACGGGCGGCAGCCGCGGCATCGGCGCCGCGATCTGCCGACGCCTGGCGCAGGACGGCTACGCGGTCGCGGTGAACTACGCGACCCGCCCCGAAGCCGCGGCGGGCGTCGTGCAGGAGATCACGGAGGCCGGTGGCCAGGCCGCCGCGTTCCCGGGCGACGTTGCCCAGGAGGCGGACGTGGAGGCCCTGTTCGCGAAGGCACAGAGCCGCTTCGGCCGCGTCGTCGGGCTGGTCAACAACGCCGGGATCACCGGGGGCACCTGCCGGGTCGATGAGCTGACGCTGGAGACGCTGAACCGCACCTTGGCCATCAACGTGGTCGGCACGATCCTGGCGTCCCGCGCGGCGGTGCGGGCGATGTCCACCCGGCATGGCGGCGCGGGCGGCGCCATCGTCAACCTGTCCTCCGTCGCGGCCCGGCTCGGCGGACCCGGCGAGTACGTGCACTACGCCGCCTCCAAGGGCGCCATCGACAGCTTCACCATGGGCCTCGGGCGGGAGGTCGCCAATGAGGGCATCCGGGTAAACGCCATCGCCCCCGGGCTGATCGACACCGAGATGAACCCGGGCGAGCGGCTGGACCGCCTGGTGCCGAGCGTCCCGATCAAGCGCGCGGGCGCGGCGAGCGAGATCGCGGAGGCCGTCGCCTGGCTGCTCTCGCCGGGCGCGTCCTACGTCACGGGGACGACGCTCACGGTGTCCGGCGGGCGGTAGGCGCGGCGCTAGTCAGCAGCCCTGGTCAGCCGCCCATGTTCGCGAACACCTGGCGGTCGCGGTTCTCCTGCATCAGCATGCGGAAGCCCGGGATGGTCTCCAGCTTGAGGCCGCCGGGCACGCCGGTCTCCTCGTCCGCCAGCACCTTGGCGTAGCTCTCGCCGCTCAGCTTCTCCCACTTCCCGGCCGGCTTCTTCGCCTCGATGTGCACCACGGTCGCCTTCAGCACCATGCGCACGATGGCCTCCTTGGGCGAGGACGGCTTGGTGAGGCTCGGGTGCCCACCGATCATCTGCCAGCCGCTCTTGAGCGCCCAGGCCGTCAACTCATCCTGCGTCATGTCGTGCTCCTGTGGGCGCCCGGGAAAGCGCCGGGCGATTTGACAGCCTAGCCGATGGACCGGCCTCCGAGATAGAGGCCGGCCGAGGAACAAGGCTGGTCACAGCAGGTGCCCGCACAGCCTCTCGGCCTCCCAGGACCGCAGGAACTCCACCTGCCGGTCGAGCCACGCCGTGGACATGCCCTCGCTTCCCCATTCGTGGATGCGCCCGGCCATCTCGCCCATCAGCCAGACATGCCGGACGGGCACGAAGAAGCGGACGGCGTCGAAGTCGGCCGGCGCGATGGGCCGCACAGAGCGGTAGCCCTCGATGAAGGCGTGCCACATCGCGTGGCGCTGGCGCCCAAACGACACCTGCGCCCAGAGATGCACCGCGAGGTCGTAGGCCAGGTAGCCAAAGCCGCCGTCGTCGAAATCAAAGAAGGTGGCGTCGCCCGTTCCTGGTCCGGTGGTGATGATGCGGGCGTTCAGGCCGTGGCAGTCGCCGTGACAGCGTGTCCAACTCAGGCCATCAAGCGCCGTGATCCCTGCCGCCAGCCGCGATGCCAGCTCGGCGAGAGCCTTGCGTGCCGGCTCTGTGAGCGTGCCCAGCCCCGCCACGACGGCAAGCGGCCCGTGCAGCAGGTGGTCAAGATCCAGGCGGTAGCGCCCGGCGTCCCGGCCGGCGAAGCCGTCCGCAGCCTCGTGAAGGACTGCCAGCGTCACCCCCTGCGCGCGGGCGTCCTCGGGAGCGTCGAGCTGAGGAGTGCGGCCCTCGGCATGACGGAACAGCACCGCCGGGCGTGGTCCTTCCGGCAAGGTCGCGGTGGTGAACAAGGCACCCTCGCGCGTCGGCACCGCGGCTGCGACCGGCACGCCCATTGCGTCGAGGTGGGCCAGGAACCCCGTTTCCGCGGCGACGTCCGCCGGGCCACGGCGACGCTCGCCCGACAGGCGCAGCACGTAGCGGCCGTGACCCGGCGCGTGCACGGCGAAGCTGTCGTTGAGGCCGCGGTGCAGCAGGCTGCACTCAAGGGGGCCAGGCACGTCATATCGGGCGGCAACAAACGCCGCGATGGCCCGTGCGGATGCGGTGGAATATGCCACATCGAGGTGGTTGGCCGCACGTTTCGTCATGCACAGGCCGCAGTCAGGGCGTCACGCCGCCCCGGCCCGGCAGCATCCGCCGCAGCACGCCGTCCCGCTTGATCACCGCGTGATACAGCGCGCCCGCGACGTGCAGCGCGATGACCGCGAGCAGCGTGACCGCGATGGCGGGATGCACGGTCTGCATGGCCTTGCCGAACGGGTCGTCCTTGGGCACCAGCAGCGGCAGCGGGATCAGCCCGGCGAGCTTCACCCGGGCGCCGTGCGCGGACGCGGCGGCCCAGCCCAGCACCGGCAGCACGATGAACACGGCATAGAATATCCAATGCGTCACGCGCGACAGCAGCCGCAGGCCCGGCGGCAAATCCGTGGGCGGCGGCGGCGCCGGGTGTGTGAGCCGCCAGGCGAGCCGCGCCAGCATGACCACGCACACCGAGGACCCCATGGAGAAGTGCCAGGCGACCAGCGTATCCTCGGCCGACTTCGGCAGGATGGACGCGAGCAGCAGCGCCACGGAATACTGCACGACGAGCATGGCGACGATCAGCCAATGGAACGCCCGGGCCACGCCATCATAGCGCCAGCCGCCCGCCATGCGTTCTGTGAATCCCGCAGTTGCCGACATCTGAGTCCCCTCCTTGTTCAAAGCCTAATTGGGCGTGTCGCCCGCCAGGGTGATCCGGTGCATCAGGCGGCGGAACCCGTGGTAGTCGTTGACCGGGTTGTGCTGCGCCGCGCGGTTGTCCCAGAACGCGATGGAGTGCGGCTCCCAGCGGAAGCGGCAGGTGAACTCCGGCTTGACCTGGTGCGCGAACAGGTACTGGAGCAGCGGCGCGCTCTCCTCCTCGGTCCAGCCGGCGAAGCGGGCGGTGTGGGCGACGTTCACGTACAAGGCGCGGCGCCCGGTCTCGGGATGGGTACGGACCACCGGGTGCTCGGCCGCATAGTCCCGGGGTGCTGCGCCGCTGTCCTTCACCCGGTCCTCCCGCGTGCGCGTCACGTCCGCCTTGGCCGAGGTGTTGACGCCGCGCAGCCCCGACAGCGTGCGCTGCAATCCCTCCGACAGCGCCTCGAACGCCAGGTACTGGTTGGCGAACAGCGTGTCCCCGCCATAGGGCGGCAACTCCCGCGCCAGCAGCAGGCTGCCCATCGGCGGCTCCTCCAGATAGGACGTGTCGCTGTGCCAGATGCCGCCGAAGTTGCTGCGCTCCTCCTCGCGCTTCAGCACCTCGATGATCTCCGGAAAGCCCGGGAGGCCGCGGACGAAGGGGTACTCGACCGGCGTGCCGAACCGCCCGGCAACGTCGCGGAACGTGGCGGGCGCCAGGTCCTGGCCGCGGAAGAACACCACGAGATGGTCCAGCAGCGCCCGGCGGACCGCGCGGACCGTCGGGCCGTCGAGCGGCGCGGACAGGTCCACCCCGCGGATCTCGGCCCCCAGCGCCCCGGCAACCGGGTGAATTTCCATATGTGGCGTCCTCCTGCGCCGCAGCGTAGCATGACCCGGCAAACCTGCCAGCCGAGCGGGGCCACCCTGGAGGACGCCATGCCCATCCCGCTGACCCGGCGCGCCGCACTTGCGAGCACGCTCGGCGCCCTGTCCCCCCTCGCCATGCCCGGGCTGATCGGACGCGCCCAGGCGGCGCCCCGCCTGCTCCGCATCTCGCACCAGTTCCCCGCAAGCACGGGCGACACCGGGGACTTCCGCGACCGCATGTGCCGCCGCTTCGCGGGCCTCGTCGGCAGCCGCACCGAGGGCGAGCTGCAATTCGAGGTCTATCCGAACGCCTCCCTGACCAAGACCTTCGCCCAGATCAGCGGGTTGCGGAAGGGCGCGCTCGACCTTGCCCTCGTGCCGCTCACCTATGCGGGCGGCGAGATCCACGAGATGAACATCACCTTCATGCCGGCGCTGGTGACCAGTTACGCCCAGGGCTACAACTGGCGCACCACGCCCATCGGCCGGGAGCTCGTCGGCCTTCTGGAGCAGCGCGGCATCATCCTGGTGAGCTGGATGTGGCAGTCGGGCGGCATGGCGTCGCGCACCCAGCCGCTGATCGACCCGGCCGACGCCCGCGGCATGAAGATCCGCGGCGGATCGCGGGAGATGGACGAGATGTTCAAGGCGGCCGGGGCGTCGGTCTCCTCCATGCCGTCGAACGAGGTGTACGTCGGCATGTCCACCGGCGTGATGGACGCGGCCTGCACGAGTTCCAGCAGCTTCCTGTCGTTCAAGCTGCAGGAGACGTGCAAGCATCTGACGACGCCGGGGCGCCGCAGCTTCTTTTTCATCCTGGAGCCGATCATGGTGTCCAAGGCCGTCTGGGACACGCTGACCCGGCCGCAGCAGGAGGCGATGCTGGCGGTCGGCGAGGAGATGGTCCCGTTCAACCTGGCCGGCGCGCAGTCGGACGACGCCGAGATGGCGCGCGTCTTCGCGGCGGCCGGCGTCGCGGTGCACCCGATGGAGGACGCGACGGTGGACCGCTGGCGGGCGGTGGCCCGCGCCTCCGCCTGGACGCAGTACGCGGAGAAGACGCCGCTCGCGGCCCGGATGCTGAGGCTTGCGGAGGACGTGCCGGGATAGCCATGGGCCAGCGGCCTCCCGGTCATCGGCCGACGCCGCGGCTTGTCCCGCCGGACCTCGGCGAGGCTCACCCCGCTGCATCCTCCATGCTACGGCCCGGCGTCCCGCACCCGCTCCAAGGCCGCCCAGTCGAACGTGATCCCGTGGCCCGGCCGGTCCGGGGCGACCGCGCACCCGTCCTCGATCCGCAGCGGCTCGGCCACGAAGCGGTCCAGACCGAAGCCGTGCGCCTCCAAGTACGACCGGTTGGGCACCGCCGCCAGCAGGTGCACGGTGACGTCATGCGCCCCGTGCGAGGTGACCGGCAGGTTGTGCGCCTCCGCCAGATGCGCGATCTTGAGGAACGGGGTGACGCCACCGCAGTTGGTCACGTCCGGCTCCGGGAAGGTCACGGCGCCAAGGTCGATCAGCCGGGCGAAGTCCCACAGCGTGCGCAGGTTCTCGCCCGACGCGACCGGCACGCCGCCCTGGGCCACGACGCGCGCCTGGCCCGGCATGTCGTCGGGCACGACCGGCTCCTCCAGCCAGGTCAGGTCGTAAGGCTGGAAGGCGCGGGCGGCGCGGATCGCCTCGTCGGCGCTCCATTTCATGTTGGCGTCGGCCATCAGCGGGAAGCCGTCGCCCAGGTGCTCCCGCATGGCGCGCACCCGCGCCACGTCCTCCGACAGCCGGGGCCGCCCCACCTTCATCTTGATGGCGCGGAAGCCGCGCCCGAGGTTGCCGTCGGTCTGCCGCAGCAGCGCGTCGAGCGGCAGGTCGAGGTCGATCCCCCCGGCGTAGCACGGCACGCGCGGGTCGAAGCCGCCGAGCAGGCGCCAGAGCGGCTCGCCCAGCCGCCGCGCCTTCAGGTCCCACAGCGCCATGTCGAGCGCCGACTGCGCCAGCACCGCCGGGCCGCCGCGCCCGCCATAGTGCTGGCCCCACCAGACGCGATGCCAAAGCTGCTCGATCCGGTCGGCGTCCTGGCCCAGCACCTGCTCCGGCACGTCACGCCGCAGGATGGCGTCGATGGCGGCGCCGTTTCGGCCGCAGGTGAAGGTGTAGCCGGTGCCCTCCGCCCCATCCGCGTCGCGCAGCCGCACCGTGTTCAGCTCGAAGGCCAGCATGTGGCCATGGGTGCTGTCGCTGAGCGGGACCGGCAGCGGGATGCGGTAGTACCCGGGTTCGAGGGCGGCGATGGCGGGCATGACGGAGCCTCCTGTGAAGCAAGGGCGGCAGGGGGATGAGAGTGCGTCGAACGGGCTTTTGCCGTCAATCCAAGCTAACGCCGGGCCTCGGCTGCCGGCCGCAGGGCGGGGATCAATCCCTGCGTGCAAACGGCCGCGAAGGGTGGGATCATCCGGCCCGCCATCCACATGGGACGTGAGCGCCGGACATGAGCCAGACCAAGCCGAACAACCGCATGACCGCCGTCGTCTGCCACGGCCCCGAGGACTACCGGGTCGAGCAGGTGGCGCGCCCGAACCCCGGCGCGCGGGAGATGGTGATCCGCATCTCCGCCTGCGGCATCTGCGCCAGCGACTGCAAGTGCTGGGGCGGCGCCAAGATGTTCTGGGGCGACGCGGCGACGAACACGCCCGCCTACGTCAAGCCGCCGGTGATCCCCGGGCATGAGTTCTTCGGCGTGGTGGACGACCTCGGCCCCGACGCCGCCGAGCATTTCGGCGTGAAGCCCGGCGACACCGTGATCGCCGAGCAGATCGTGCCCTGCGACCGCTGCCGCTTCTGCCGTTCCGGCCAGTATTGGATGTGCGAGGTGCACAACATCTTCGGCTTTCAGCGCCAGGTCGCCGATGGCGGCATGTCCGAGTACATGCTGATCCCCCGGACCGCGCGCGTCCACGTCATTCCGCCCAGCATGCGGCTGGAGGACGCGGCGATCATCGAGCCGCTGGCCTGCGCCATTCACACGGTGCAGCGCGGCGACGTGCAGCTGGACGACGTGGTGGTGATCGCCGGCGCCGGGCCAATTGGGCTGATGATGGTGCAGGTCGCCAAACTCAAGACGCCGAAGAAGCTGGTGGTGATCGACATGGTGCCGGAGCGGCTGGCGCTGGCCCGCGGCTTCGGCGCCGACGTGGTGATCAACCCGCGCGAGGAGGACGCGCTCGCCATCGTGCAGGGGCTGACCGGCGGCTACGGCTGCGACGTGTACATCGAGGCGACGGGGTCGCCGGCGGGCGTCGTGCAGGGCCTGAACCTGATCCGCAAGCTCGGGCGCTTCGTCGAGTTCTCGGTGTTCGGCGCCGACACCACGGTGGACTGGTCGATCATCGGCGACCGCAAGGAGCTGGACGTGCGCGGCTCGCATTTGGGACCCTACTGCTACCCCATCGCCATCGACCTGCTGGACCGCGGCCTCGTCACCTCGCAGGGCATCGTGACGCACGGCTATGCCATCGAGGAGTGGGACGAGGCGATCCGCGTCGCCAACTCGCTCGACTCGATCAAGGTCCTGCTGAAGCCGGTGGCGTGATGCCATACGTGCTGGGCGTCGATATCGGCACGCAGAGCACCAAGGCGCTGCTGATCGACGCCAAATCTGGCCGGATCGCGGCGCAGCACTCGAAGTCCTACCAGCCCGACACGCCCCGGCCGCTCTGGGCGGAGCAGCACGCGGAGGTTTGGCTCGACGCCGTGGCGGACTGCATCGCCGGCTGCATGGCGCGCGCGGCGGTGCCGCCGGGCGAGGTCGCGGCGCTGTGCGTCAGCAGCCTGTACGGCGGCTCCGGCATCCCCGTGGACGAGGCGATGCAGCCGCTGCATCCCTGCCTGATCTGGATGGACCGCCGGGCGGAGGAGGAGGTGGCGTGGGTGCGCGCCGCCATCGACCAAGACCGGCTGTTCGACATCACCGGCAACGGCGTCGACAGCTACTACGGCTACACCAAGATGCTGTGGCTGAAGCGGCACCGCCCGGAGGTCTGGGCGCGCACGCGCCATCTGCTGCCGCCCAACGCCTACGTGGCGCACGCGCTGACCGGGGAGCTGGCGGTGGATCATTCCTCCGCCGGCAACATCGGCGGCGTGTATGACATGCGCGCCCGCGCCTGGTCCGACGAGATGCTGGGCCTGCTCGGCATCCCGCGCGCGATGATGCCAGACCGGCTGGTGGAATCCAGCGCCCAGGTCGGCGCGCTGCGGGCGGAGTGGGCCGGGCGCCTGGGCCTCCAGGCCGGCACGCCGGTGGTCGCGGGGGGCGTGGACGCCGCGGTCGCGACGCTCGCGGCGGGCGCCACCCGGCAGGGCCAGCACGTCGCGATGATCGGCACCAGCATGTGCTGGGGCAGCATCGCCAAGACGGCCGATGCGCGGCACGGGCTGATCGCCATGCCGCACGTTTTCAACGGGTTGCAGGACCTGTACGTGTTCGGCGGCGCGATCACCGCGGGCGCGTCGGTATCTTGGTTCCAGGAGCAGCTCGGCGCGGCGCTGCCGCTGTCCACGCTCGACGCGGAGGCCGCCGGCATCGGCGCCGGGGCGGACGGGGTGGTGTTCCTGCCCTACCTCATGGGGGAGCGCAGCCCGGTCTGGGACGGGCGGGCGAGCGGCGCCTTCGTGGGCCTCAGCCTGTATCACACCCGCGCCCACCTGTACCGCGCGGTGCTGGAGGGCGTGATCTTTGCCCTCCGCCACAACATCGAGGCCGGGCGGCGCAACCTCCAGGCGCTCGACGACACGCTGATCGTCGTGGGGGGCGCCGCGCATTCCGACCTGTGGATGCAGGTCGCCGCCGACATCACCGGCTACCCCGTGCAGACCATCGGGCAGAACGTCGAGGCGGCGCTGGGCGCGGCCCTGCTCGCCGGCCTCGGCGTCGGCCTGGTCACGCCCGGGCAGGCCACCGGCGGCTGGGTCAGCCTGGTGCCCCGCGCCCAGCCCGACCCGGCGGCGCGGGACGCCTACGACCGCCTGTTCGGCGTCTATATCGACCTGTATCCGGCGCTCAGGGACACCATGCACCGGCTCCGGGGCTGAATGGTCAATGCACGGAGGGGCGCAGGCTCCCCTTCGCATACATCTCGCTCATCCGGTCGAGCGGCACCGGCTTGATGCGGCCCGCGTGCCCGGCGCATCCGAACGCCTCGAACCGCTCGCGGCACAGTTCCCGCGTCGCGGTCACGGCGGCGGCGAAGAACTTGCGCGGGTCGAACTCCTCGGGCTTCTGCGCCATCAGCCGGCGCATCGCCCCGGTCATCACCAGGCGCACGTCGGTGTCGATGTTGACCTTCCGCACGCCGTGCCGGATGCCCTCCTGGATCTCCGCCACCGGCACGCCGTAGGTCTCCTTGATCTGCCCGCCATGCTCGCGGATCACGTCCAGCCACTCCTGCGGCACGGAGGACGAGCCGTGCATCACCAGATGCGTGTCCGGGATGCGGGCGTGGATCTCCTTGATGCGCCCGATGGCCAGGATGTCCCCGGTCGGCCGGCGGGAGAACTTGTAGGCGCCGTGGCTGGTGCCGATGGCGATGGCGAGCGCATCCACCCCGGTGTCCCGCACGAATTCCGCCGCCTGCTCCGGGTCGGTCAGCAGCTGGTCATGCGACATCTTGCCCTCGGCGCCGGACCCGTCCTCCTCCCCCGCCTCCCCCGTCTCCAGCGAGCCGAGCACGCCCAGCTCGCCCTCCACGGACACGCCCACCACATGCGCCATCTCCACCACGCGCTGCGTCGTCCGCACGTTGTAGTCGTAGTCGGCCGGCGTCTTCATGTCCTCGTGCAGCGAGCCGTCCATCATCACGCTGGTGAAGCCGGAGCGGATGGAGCGCTGGCACACCGCCGGGCTGCCGCCGTGGTCCTGGTGCATCACGACCGGGATGTGCGGCCAGCTTTCGACCGCGGCCTCGATCAGGTGGCGCAGGAACGGCTCGCCCGCGTATTTCCGCGCGCCGGCGGAGCCTTGCAGGATGACGGGGCTGTCGCACTCATGCGCCGCCAGCATGATGGCCTGCACCTGCTCCATATTGTTCACGTTGAAGGCGGGGATGCCGTACGCATGCTCCGCCGCGTGGTCCAGCAACTGCCGCATCGATACGAGTGCCACGTTCTACTCCCTGTTTATTTGACTTTACAGCCGCTTTCTGCGGCCCATGAACTTGTAGGGCGCATAAGCGAAGCGCCATGCGCCGAAGCCGACACATTGCGTGATGGCGGAAGGCGCTGACGCTTTTCCGCCCTACGAGGATTGCATCCACCAGAATGATCAAAGCGGGCGCTCAGCATTACAGCCGCTTCTTGCGATCCATAAGCTGCAGGATCATCGGCGTGAAGATCAGCTGCATCGCCAGCGGCATCTTGCCGCCGGGGCAGACGATGGTGTTGGCGCGCGACATGAAGCTGTCGTGCAGCATCGACAGCAGATAGGGCATGTCGATGC
>CAXULX010000088.1:0-11495 GCA_964252005.1 uncultured Acetobacteraceae bacterium
GTTCGCCGGCACGTCGCCGATGGTGGCGATGCGCACGGCGTCGCTGATCGCCTCCGTCGAGACGCCGAAGCGCGCGGCCTCGTCCACGCGGGGCACCACGCGGATTTCCGGCCGGTCGGCCCCGGCCGAGGGCGCCACGTTGCCGAAGCCGGGCAGGCGGCGCATCCCGCCCTCCAGCCCCGCGACCGCACGGTCCAGCGCGTCGGGGTCGTCGCCCAGCACCGTCACCGACAATTCGCGCTCGCCCCGGTCGTTCACATACCAGCCGCGCACGTCCGGCAGCGTCGCGAGGCGCCGGGTCAACTCGGCCTCGATGACCTTCTGGGTGCGGGCGCGGGTCTCCTTCAGCACGAGGTTCACGATCATCTTGGCCCGGCGGATCTCCTTGCCCGCCCCGGTCGGCGTCGTGCCGCCCACGACGAACACCGTCGTCACCTCCGGCACCGCGCGGAACTCGCGCGCGATGCGGTCCGTCGCCGCCCTGGTGTCCGCGAGCGTCGATCCCGGCGGCAGCTCGATCGACAGCACCACGCGGCTCTCGTCGGCCGGCGGGATGAAGCCGGTGGGCAGCAGGGTCGTGGACCAGATCGACACGCCAAACGCCAGGAGCCCGGCCAGCAGCGTCAAGCTGCGCCAGCGGAGCGTCGCCGCCAGGAAGCGCGTGTAGGCGCGCATGATCCAGCCGTCCTGCTCGGCATGGGCGGCGACCGGGCGCATCAGGTAGGCGGCCATCAGCGGCGTGATCAGCCGGGCCACCAGCAGCGACGCCAGCACCGCGGCCGAGACCGTGAGGCCGAACTGCTTGAAGAACTGCCCGGCGATGCCGCCCATGAAGCTCACGGGGGAGAACACCGCGATGATGGTGAGGGTGATGGCGATGACCGCAAGGCCGATCTCGTCCGCCGCCTCCACCGCCGCCTCGAACGGGCGCTTGCCCATCCGCATGTGGCGGACGATGTTCTCGATCTCCACGATGGCGTCGTCCACCAGGATGCCGGTGACGAGGGTGATCGCCAGCAGGCTCACGAAGTTCAGCGTGAAGCCCATCGCCAGCATGGCGGCGAAGGCCGGGATGATCGACAGCGGCAGGGCGACGGCGACCAGCAGGGTGGCGCGCCAGTTGCGCAGGAACACCAGCACCACGACGGTCGCCAGCGCCGCCCCCTCGATCAGCCCGTGCATGGCGGAAAGATAGCTGCCGCGCGCGGTGCGCACGCCGTCGTCAATGAGCGTGTACGTCACGTCCGGATGCGCGGCGGAGAGCTTCGCCAGGCGCGCGGCGACGGCGTCGCCCACCGTGACCTCGCTGGCGCCCTTCGCCCGGTAGATCGCGAACGACACCACGGGCGTCTCGCCGTTCAGCCGGGCGAAGTCGCGCGGCTCCTCATAGGCGTCCTCCACCCGCGCCACGTCGGACAGGCGCAGTTCCCGCCCGCCGGGCAGCACCAGGCGGGTGTCCTGCAACTGCTGCAGGCTGCGGGCGCCGGCCAGGGTGCGGATCGCCTGCTCCTGCGCGCCGACCTCGCCGCGCCCGCCCGACAGGTCGGCGCTGGTGGCGCGAAGCTGGCGGTTCACGTCGCCCGCGGTGATGCCGAGCGCCGCCAGCCGGTCGGCGTCGAGGCTCACGCGGATTTCCCTGGTGGCGCCGCCGATCCGCTCCACCCGGCCCACGCCCTGCGCGCCCTGCAAATCGCGCAGCACGGTGTCGTCCACGAACCAGGACAACCCCTCCAGCGTCATGCCCGGCGCCGAGGCGGCGTAGGTCTGGATGCTCTGGCCCGCGATGTCGACGCGCTCGATGATCGGCTCGTCGATGCCGCGCGGCAGGTCGGACCGCACCTTGGACACGGCGTCCCGCACGTCGTTCAGCGCGCGGTCGCTGCTGACCTCCAGCCGGAACTCGATGGCGGTGAGGCTCGTGCCGTCGGTGACGGTGGACAGCAGGTGCTTCACGCCGGTGACCGCGGCGACGGCGTCCTCGATCTTCTTGGTGACCTGCGATTCAAGCTCGCCGGGCGCCGCGCCGGGCTGGGTCACGGTGACGGAGACGATGGGCACGTCGATGTTGGGCGTGCGGGTGATCGGCAGCATGTTGAAGCCGACGAGGCCCAGCAGCGTCAGCACGGCGAACAGCACGAGCGGCGGGATCGGGTTGCGGATGGCCGCGCCCGAGATGTTGAACGCCATGCTCAGCTTCCCCCGGCCACGGCGCCCGGCTGCACCGGCGTCACCCGGTCGCCGCCGCGGATGAAGGTGCCGGAGACCGACACCACCGCCTCGCCGGCGCGCAGCCCGTCCTGGATTTCCGCGAGCGACCCGGTGCGCAGGCCGACCTGCACGCGCCGGGTCTCCACCAGCCCGTCCCGCACCACCTGCACGACGGCGCCGTCCGGCTGGAACAGCACGGCGGAGAGCGGGGCCAGCACGCCCTCGCGCCGCGCCACTTCGACCTCGGCCCGGGCGAAGCTGCCGATGACCAGCGGGCCGTCGCCCTCCACCGCCACCCGCACGCGGCCCAGCCGGGTGGTGCGGCTGACCTCGGGGGAGACCAGGCGCACGCGGCCGGCGCGCGGGCCGCCGGCCGTCTCGACGCGGGTGGGCTGGCCGGGCCGCAGCTTGGCGAGCGAGGTTTCGGGCACGTCGGCCTCCAGCTCGATGGCGTTGTCCTGGATGATGCGGAACAGCGGGTCGCCCGCGCCCGTCACCACGGCGCCCAGCCGCGCGATGCGGCGGCTGACGACGCCCGCGACCGGGGCGCGCAGCTCGGTGCGGGCGAGGCGGACCAGAAGCTCGCGCCGCTGCGCGTCCGCGAGCGCCCGGTCGGCCTCGGCCGCGTGCAGCGCGTTGCGGGCCAGGTCGATGCGGGCGGCGGCGGTCTGTGCGGCGGCCTGGCGCTGCTCGAAGATCTCGCGGGCGGCGTTGCCCCCGGCCAGCAGGCTGCGCGTGCGGGCCAGCGCGAGGTCTGCCTGGGTGCCGTTGGCCTGGGCCTCGGCGATGCTGCTGCGGGCCTGGGCGGTGGCGGCGTCGGCCCGGCTGATCTGCGCCGCGTTCTGCGCCACGCTCGCGTCCAGCACGTCGCGGGACAGCCGGGCCAGCACCTGCCCGGCCGCGACGGCATCGCCCTCCTCCGCCAGGATTTCCGTCAGCGCCAGGCCCTCGATCTGCGGGCTGACCATAACCTCCTCCCGCGGGACCAGCGTGCCCGTGAGCACGGCGGTCTCGGCAATCGGCCCGGTGGCGGCGGCAACGACCGTGACGGAGGGCGGCTTCGGCGCGGCGACGGGCGGCGGTGCGGCGCGCGCCGGCAACGTCAGCACCGGCGACGCCAGCAGCAGCAGCGCGAGCGCGACGCGGATCATGCCGGCGTCTCCTGCGGCCGGAGGAAGCGGCGGAGCAGCAGTTGCAGCACCGGGCGGAAGCGCGCGCCGGTGAGCGTGGGGTCGAGCGCCTGGTGCACCGCCAGCCCGTCGCCCATCGCCATGACGAGCTGGCACGCCGTCTCCACATCGAGCGCCGGATCGACGGTGCCGCGGTCCTGGCCGCGCCGCAGCGCCATGACGACGGCGGCGCGGGCCTCGCGGATGTTGCGGTCGAACATGGCGCGGATGTCCGGGTTGCGGATGGCCTCCGCCATCGTCTCGGCGCACAGGGCGGCGTTGCGTCCTGCCAGCATCTGCTCCAGCGTGTCGATGCCGATGCTGGCGAGCGCCTCGACGGGATCGTCAGCCTCCGCCATGCGCTCGAAGAACGCGGCGTGATGGGCGCGCTCGGCCTCGGCGATGGCGGCGATGATCGCGACCTTGCTGGGGAAGTAGCGGTACAGCGCCCCGGGACTCATGCCAGCCTCGACGCAGATCTCGTGCATGGAGGCGCCGTGGAAGCCGGCCCGCGCGAAGCAGGCCACGGCGGCGTCGATGATGCGCTGGCGGGGAGAGGCATGCTGGACGGCTTGGGACACGGGCGGGCCTAAGTGCGAATGAACGTTCACTTGCGGACGTTCGGCCGGATGTCAAGCCTTGCCGACCGCCGCCCAGGATGCCGCCGCCGACCCCAACGGCCCGGCGGGCAAGTGCCAGCGCATCGGCGCGCCCTCGACGCCGCATGGCGGCCGGAGGCGCCGCGCCGGTCCCCACGCCGTCGCCTCCATGGCTTCCGCGAGGTCATCGGGCGTTTCCGGGGCGAGCGGGCCGGGATCGCCCGGCGGCAGGCCAATCAGCAGCGCGGCGGTGCCGGCCAACGAGGTCCTGACGGTGCAGCCCGCCCCGGTGGACAACCGGCCCGTCAGCCCACGCACCGCGGCGGCGGCCATGATGTAGCCGGTCGCGTGGTCCAGCGCCTGCACCGGCAAGGGCGTCGGCCGGTCGCGGCCCATGCGGGTCATGCCGGCCTCTGCGATGCCGCAGCTCATCTGCACCAGGCTGTCGAAGCCGCGGCGTCCCTGCCACGGGCCGGACCAGCCATACGCATCCAGCGACACGTCGATCAGCCCGGGGCACAGACCGCGGCGCCGCGGCGCGTCCAGCCCCAGCCCCGCGAGCGCGCCGGGCCGGTAGCCGTGCACCAGGACGTCGGCCCCGGCCAGCAAGGCGTCCCAGGCCGCCCGGCCGCCCGCCTGGCGAAGGTCGAGCCGCGCGCAGCGCTTGCCCAGGGTCACGTCCGGCACGAGGCCCGGCTCATCCCAGCCGGGCGGGTCGATGCGCAGCACCTCGGCGCCGAACCCGGCCAAGAAGCGCGTCGCGACCGGGCCGGCCAGCACGCGGGTCATGTCCAGCACGCGCACGCCCCGCAACGGGCGGTCGGCGGGAACGGTCCAGCGCGGCGCCGGGCCATGGCCGCCCGGCTCATGGTGGAGCAGCGGCCCGGCGGCGACGGCCCGGCCCTGCGGATGCGCCGCCCAGGCGGACAGGTCCCGCATCGCCGCCGCGCAGCCGCCCGCGTCCACGACGGCGCGTTCCAGCGCGTCGGCCGGCCATCGGCGCACCGCCTGTGCCACCCGGTCCCGCTCCGCCAGCACGTCCAGCACCGCGAGGGCTGCTGCCCGATGGTGCGGGGCGTTGGTGTGCAGCTTGATCCAGCCATCCGCGGCCCGGTAGTCGCCGGCCACCGCGTCCCAGGCCGGCGGCAGCGCCCAGCCCTGCGGGCGGATGGAACTGCCGAACCAAAACGACGCGAGCCGCCTGTCCACGGCCGCCTGCGGCCGTCCGCCCCGGCGCGCGTGGATCAGTTCCGCCACCGCCAGGCCGGCGGCGCCGGCCGAGGCTCCCGCCAGGTCGCTGACGGCAAAGACCGAGGGCAGGCCGCCGTCGCCCCGGATCGCCAGGCGGTCGGGCCACTCCGACCCGCCGCCAAGGGCGCGCCAGATCGCAGCGGTGGCGTTTCGGGTGGTGTCGGACATCGGGCGGCTCCGGGTTGGCAGCCTGATGCCATGCGTTGCCGGTCCATGCCAAGCAGGGCCACTCTAGCCCGGCGGCTGAGCAGGGCATGACGGCAAGGTGCTGGAGGGACCGGGCGGCTCCGGCTACCGGTTGCCCTCGGGCACCAGATCAAGTCCGTCGGCGTCGCAAGAAATCCGGCCCAGCACGATGTCCACGATGACCCGTCCGTCCGGCGCCAAGGCGATGGCGCAACCGTGCAGCCCCCTCCATTCCGCCAAATGTTGCGCACGGGAGGTGATCTGCACCTCATGTCCAACGAGTTCAGCAGCGGTGATGCCTGAGGTCATCGTGGATACATTCCCTTCGGGATGATATCAATACAGTCCCAAGTTCAGAGAAGAACTTACAGGGATTTTAGCTTACCGCCACAGGGTGCATGCTTTCTCAGAAAAATACAAATATGCAAAAAGTCCGAAGAACGGCTATGTTTCTGAGCAATGTATTACCAAAGTATTATCTAAGACAAAGAATGCCGATGTGTCATGCGATGCTCATTTTAGCTTGTGGCACCTGGTTTCGCACGCCGCCCGCGCCCGGAGACCACGGCGCCATGGCGGGCCGGTCCGGCTGGGCCGTTCCTGGCGGTGGCCCCGGAATCGTCGTTACATGGCGGCGTGCCGGCCATCGCGATCCGTGGTGGCGCCGGGTTCAGAGGGGGCATGGATGCGGATACTTGTGGTCGGGGCCGGCGCGATTGGCGGCTACTTCGGCGGGCGGATGGCGGAGGCGGGCGAGGACGTGACGTTCCTGGTCCGGGCGCGCCGGGCCGCGCAGATCGCGGCGGACGGCCTGGTGATCCGCAGCCCGCGCGGCGACCTCGCTCACCCCGCGCGGACCGTGCAGGCCGATGCGTTGGGCGGCCCGTACGACGCCGTGGTGCTGAGTTGCAAAGCCTATGACCTCGATGACGCCATCGCCTCCTTCGCCCCGGCGGTCGGTCCGGACACCGCCATCCTGCCGCTGCTGAACGGCATGCGGCATTTGGACGTGCTGATTGCCCGGTTCGGCGACGGCGCGGTGCTGGGCGGCCAGTGCCAGATCGCCGCGACCTTGGAGCCGGACGGCACCATCCGCCACCTCAGCGACATGCAGGCCCTCTCGCTCGGGGAGCGCCATGGCCGCGCGGCGCCGCGGGCGGAGGCCCTGGGCGCAGCGCTGGCCGGATGCGGCGGGCGGGTCAGCGGGACCATCATGCAGGACATGTGGGAAAAATGGGTGTTCCTGGCCTCGCTCGCCTGCCTCAGTTCCCTGATGCGCGCCGCGGTGGGGGACGTCGTGGCGGCGGGCGGGACGGAGATCGCCCAGGGCTTGTTCGACGAGGCCGCCGGCATCGCCGCCGGGCAGGGCCACGCGCCGCGCCCGGCCTTTGTCGAGCGGATGCGCGGGACGCTGGGGCAGGCGGGCCTCACGCTCACCGCGTCCATGCTGCGCGACATCGAGCGCGGCAACCGGATCGAGGCGGACCACATCGTGGGCGACCTCATCGCCCGCGGCGCGGCCGCAGATGCGCGCCTGCTGCGCATTGCGTTCGTGCACCTCAAGGCGTACGAGGCACGCCGGATGCGGGAACAGGGCTGACGTCCGCGCACGGAGCGACCTTCAGCGCTGAATTCAGGGTCAGTAACACTATAATGTAGAGAACGATACAGTCAGCACAGCATTGTCATCGGTTGAAAACGGATGTTGCTTGGAAAGCGCAACATGGCCCTTATCCTGTTGGAGAGCGTCCACTCGGCTATGGGGCACGCTTTATCCGCTGTGACGGTTGGTCCCTTCCATGAATTATCCGCTCACCCCTTCTGGCCAGGTGCGCGCCGCCGCCGCCGGGCTGGCGGAGGTGGCGGATCGGTACGGGCGCGTGGCCGTCATCAGCCGGGCGGGCGGCGGTACGACGGCGCTGCTGGACCAGACGGCGCTTGAGCTGTCCAGCCGCCGCGTCCGCTGCGTCCGGGTCGAAGGCCCGGCGTCCGGCGCCCTGGCGTTGCGCGGCCTCATCGCCCAGCTCACCCATCAACCTGATCCCGGTGCCCCGACTGACGGCGCCCCTACTGGTTGCGACCTGACCGACGGCGACCTGAAAGCCGGGTTCATGGCGCTGACCGAACCCGGCGAGGGCCATGACCGCGTGGCCCTGCTCGTGGCCGAGGCGCACGGCCTGTTGCCGTCGGCCGTGCGCTACATCCAGCTTGCGTGCCAATCCAGCCCGACCAAGCTCTGCGTCGTGCTGGCCGGGCAGCCCAGCCTGACGACGGTCCTGGCGGGCGACGGGTTGGCCTATCTCCGCGGCGCCATGCACGTGATGGAGCTTCCGGAGCCGGCGGGACGGGGCCTGTTCGACCCGGTCTCGGCTGTGTCGGAGCCGCGGGTCATGCCGGTCACGTCCCGCGCGGGCGGCTCCTCCTCGCTGGTCAGGCTGGGCCTGGCCGCTCTGATCGTCCCAATCGTGGGGCTGATATGGTGGCGTCACTTGCCGGCGGCGCCCGTAGGGACCGTGCCCGCCCAGGATATGCCGAGCCTATCCGTCGCGGCTCCAGCCCCGGCGGAGCGCGGCGCGGAGCCTGCGCCATCCGAGCCGGACCCCGTGCCCGCGCCGCAGGCCGGGGCCGGCCCCACAGAACCGGCCCTGACCGAGACGGCTCCCGAGCCGCCCGCCTCAGAAACGCCCATCTCCGAAATGCCCGCCTCAGAAACGGCGGCCAAGCCGGAGCTGCCCGCAGAAAGCAGCGCAGCCGAGACCACGGAGCCGCCCGCCGCCGCAACGGAGTTGACAGAAACCCCGGCACCCCCCGCCCCGCCAGTGCCCGATCCACCCGTCGTCGCCAAGCCGCCGGTCCCACCGCATGGGACGCTGACGGTCACGAGCGCGCTGCCCGCCCGTGGGGGGGCGAGGCGGGCCACGCCCCTGGCGGCCCAGCCCACGGCCGCCTCGTCCGCCCGCGCCATGGAGGATCGGCTCACCCCGGCCGACGAGCACCGGTGCCGGGACATCGTGCTCAAAGCCCAACTGGGAAAGGACCCCTCCGATGCCGACACGCAGTTCCTCCGCAACGGCTGCCGCGGTTAGGCCGCGCTGGCTGCTGGCCGCGGCGGCGACCGCCCTGCTCGGCGCCTGCGCCATGCCGCCGCCATCGGCGGAGCGCCCGGCGGAGGCGCAATCGCTCGACGACGCCGTGGCGAGCCTCACCCTCACGCTGCTCGCCCACGCGCAGATCGACCCGGCCGAGAAGCGGGTCCTCGTGGTCGATCCCTTGATCGACCGGGCCACGGGCAACCAGGCCGCGGTCACGCACGCCATAGAGCCGCGGGTGGTGCGGGAGGTGGGCCAGCATTACCCCGGCATCGAGGCGGTGCCCTTCACCCTGGCCTCGCTGGACCGGCAGCCAATCGTGTTCGTGGGCTGCACGACCACGGTGGCGGCGCCCGGGACGGCCATGCCGCCCCTCGACGGACGGGCCTATGCCTACCGGATCTGGGCCTCGCTCGCGGACCTGCGCACCGGCAGGTTCATCTCCCGGCAGGAGGTGGCCCTGGTGCGCCCGGAGGACGTGGACATGACGCCCACGCCCTTCTTCGCGGACAGCCCGGTCTGGACCGCGAGCGGCGGGATGGGGGCGCATCTGCAAGCCTGCGCCGGGAACCCCGGCGACACCGTCACCCCGGACTACCTGAACAGCATCCGGGCCGCCGCCGCCGTGAACGACGGGATCACGGCCTATGAGAGCGCCCGCTACCCGGAGGCGCTGGCGTCCTACATCCAGGCGAGCCTGCTGCCGGGCGGCAACCAGCCCCGGGTGTGGAACGGCATCTACCTCGCCCACCTCGCGATGGACCAGCCGCGGGAGGCGGAGGAGGCGTTCGGGCGGATGGTGGACGCGGCGCTGGCGCGGGGCACGCTTGCGGTCAAGTTCATGTTCCGCCCGGCCTCCGTAGCGTTCTGGTCGGACAAGGCCGTCAGCGGGGAATACCCGGTATGGCTGCGCCAGATCGCCCAGCGCAGCGCCGCCCAGGATAGCTGCCTGCTGCTGATCGGGCACACCAGCCCAACTGGGACGCCCGCCTCGAACGATGCGCTGTCCGAGCGTCGTGCCCAGTTCGTGCGCAGCCTGCTCGTGCAGCGCGCGCCCTCGCTGCGGGACCGCACGGAGGCGCAGGGGCGCGGCGCGCGCGAGCCGATTGTCGGCACCGGCAGGGACAACGGGACCGACCTGCTGGACCGCCGGGTGGAGTTCAGGCCGCATCCCTGCGGCGGGCTGGAGAGCGACCCGGCGCCGAACCGCACCTGAGCCGCCGGACCCTGGGCGCGCTCACGCAACCGCGTACGCCCGCGCCGCCGCGCCAGGGTTGCCGTCCCGCCGGTGCGGCGCCACGTCGCCTCTGAATGGCATCGGAGCAGACGAATGGCGCAGGTCGTGGTCATCACGGGAGGCAGCGCCGGCATCGGCCGTGCGGCGGCGCAGGCTTTCGCGGCCAAGGGCTACTCGGTCGGCCTGATCGCCCGCGGCGCCGAGCGGCTGGATCAGGCGCGGGCGGAGCTGGAAGCGTTGGGCGCCCGCGTCCACACCGTGACGGCCGACGTGGCGGACGCCGACGCGGTGGCGCAGGCGGCCGATGCCATCGAGGCGGCGCTCGGCCCGATCACCGTCTGGGTCAACAACGCCATGGCGACCGTCTATAGCCCGATCCGCGACCTGGAGCCGGAGGAGGTGCGCCGGGTGACGGAGGTGACGTACCTCGGCGCGGTCAACGGCACGCTGGCGGCGATCAAGCGGATGCGCAGCGGTACCATCGTGCAGGTGAGTTCCGTGCTGGCCTGGCGGGCGATGCCGATCCAGGGCGCCTATTGCGGCGCCAAGTTCGCGCTCCGCGGCTTCACGGAGGCGCTGCGGTCCGAGCTGCTGCACGACCGCAGCCCGCTGCACCTGACGATGGTCCACCTGCCGGCGGTCAACACGCCGCAGTTCGACTGGGCGCGCAACAAGACCGGCCAGGAGACCAAGGCGCCGAGCCCGTACCAGCCGGAGGTCGCGGCCGACGCCATCGTGTTCGCCGCCACCCACCGGCGCCGCGACGTGTTCGTGGGGTCGTCCACCCCGCCCACCATCGTGGCGTCGCGGCTCGTGCCCGGCGTGATGGACCGCGTGCTGGCGAAGCAGGGCTATTCCGCCCAGCTTGGCGACGGGGCCGCGCCCGAGAGCGAGGGCAACCTGTTCAAGCCGGCGCCGGGCGGCGGGCAGGGGGCGCATGGCCGCTTCGATGCCGTGGCGAAGACCCGGCGCGACATCTACACCAGCCGCCAGGGCGACGCGGTGGCCGCCGGGCTGCTGCTGGTGGGGGTCATTGGGCTGAAGATGCTGGCGACCTCGCCGCTGTTCGTGGCGCCGGGCCTGCTGGCGCGGGCCGTGATCCGCCGGGTGGCCTAAGCAGAATTTTGCAGCTTGGGCCACGGATGACAGTGCCAAACCGGACGTGTAGGGCGCATAAGCGAAGCGCCATGCGCCTCCCGTTGGCACCGTCAGGAGGCGCATGGCGCTCCGCTTATGCGCCCTACGGTCCTAGACTGCCAGCCCTGCTGCGCGATCCAGTCCCCGTTTAGCCCGTCGAACCGGGACAGGCGCAGGGTGCTGAGGTCGGCGAACTGGCAGGCGCCCTCCGTCACCAGTTCCTGGACCGCGTGGCCCGTGGCGGGCGACAGGCCGAAGCCGATGCTGGACAGCGTGGCGACGACGACGTTCGAGGGGTCGGCCAGGCGGTCGATCACCGGGCGTCCGTCCGGCGTGTTCTCGATCACCCCGGCCCAACTGCGGAGGATGCGGGCGTGCCGGGCGCGGGGAAACATCTCGGTCAGGTGCGCCGCGATGTTGCCCATCAGCGGCGTGCTGCTGCGCGGCGGCACGCCCATGCCGTCGCTCTCCTCCAGCCACTCATGCGGCCCACCGCCATAGGCGAGGTTGCCGCGCAGCGTCTGCCGCCCGTACAGCCCGTTGCCGTCGGCCCCGCCCACCGGCATCAGCGGCAGCGGCTCGGTCACGATCATCTCGGCGCGGGCGGCCACCACGGGCA
>CAXULX010000089.1:0-11225 GCA_964252005.1 uncultured Acetobacteraceae bacterium
GCTGACCAGCGCCAGCGCGATCCAGGCGAACAGCACGACGAACAGCGCCAGGATGACGCCTTCGAGCAGCGTGAGCCCGCCGACGCCAAGCACCAGGTACATCTGATAGGCCGCCACCGCGGTGACGGCCACGGCGCCGCCCAGCACCAGCGTGCGCCGTGCCGCCATGTGGCCCGGCGACGTGGCGGGCCGGCCGCGGGCGCCCGGGTCGTGCAGCGCCTGCGCCACCATGGCGAGCGGCGCCTCCTCCGGCAGGGCGCGGAAGCCTTTCGGCCCGTCGAAGGCGTCGGAGGTCAGGCTGTCCAACGAAAGATCCAGGTTTCGGTCAACGGCGTGTCCCCAAGCAGCAGCTGCACGCGCAGCTCGGCCGCTTTCGCGTCCTCCGGCAGCAATTCGAAGCCGACGCGCCAGCCGCCCTCCTCGGGGTTCGGCCGGACGGTCACGTTCTGGATCTTGCCGCGGTCGGTGCCGACCGCCGGAACCGGCTTGGCGTTGGCGGCCAGGGTCCTCAGGGCGTCGCCGGCGGCGTCCAGCATGAACAGCCGGGAGCCTCCGTTGCCCGCGCCGCTGCGGCTGCCGGTGAAACGCGCCAGGGCACTGGTCGTGGGCGCCTGCGCGGCCCAGTGCAGGCGGTAGGTGAAGCTGTGCTCGCTCTTTGCCAGCAATGGCTGCTTGGGGCGCCAGAAGGCGACGACGTTGTCGTGCACCTCGTCCTTGGTCGGGATCTCGACCAGTTGGACCACGCCCTCCCCCCAGTCTCCGACCGGCTCGACCCAAAGGCTCGGGCGCCGCTCGTAGCGCGCATCGAGGTCCTGGAAATCACGCATCGCCCGGGTCCGCTGCATCAGGCCGAAGCCGCGCGGGCTCGTATCGACGAACTGGCTGACCTGCAGCGTGCGCGGGTTGGCGACGGGGCGCCACAGCTCCTCGCCGCGCCCGGTCAGCATCATCAGCCCGTCGCTGTCGTGCGCCGCCTGCCGGTAGTCGTCGATCGCCCCGCGGTCGAGCGCCCCGAACAGGAACATGCTCGTCATGGTGGCGATGCCGGGCTGGGCGATGTCCTCGCGCGGGAACAGCGTCAGCTCGACGTCGATGGCCGTGTCGTCGCCGGGCCGGATCGAGAACCGCAGGGCGGCGGCGGCGCTGCGGCTGTCGAGCAGGCCGGTGACGACGACGCTGTTGGTGCCGGGTTGCGGGCGTTCGAGCCAGAACGCCTTGAAGGCAGGGAACTCCTCGCCGCCAGGGTCGGCCGTGTTGATGGACAGGCCGCGGGCGGACAAGCCATAGAGCAGGTTCTTGCCGACCGCGCGGAAATAGCTGGCGCCGAGGAAGACGGCGATCTCGTCGAGGGCGTCCGCCCGGTTGATCGCGTTGTGCAGCCGGAACCCGGCATAGCCCAGCTCCTCGGCCGGGCGCGGCGTGGCGCCGAAATCGAACTGGTCCGGACGATAGGTCAGCGGCAGCGCCTGGCCGTCGACGACCTCGAACAGATCGACCCGGTTGGCATATAGCCAGCCGCGGTGGAAGAACTGCGCCTCGAACGGCAGGCCGCGGCCGCGCCACAGCGACTGCGCCGGGTCGAAGCGGATGTCGCGGTAGGCGTCGTAGGGCAGCTTGGCCAGCGCGTCCGGCAGCTTGGCGTCGGGCGCCTGGAACCCGGTGCCGGCCAGGTCGCGTGCCAGCCTCCGCACGGTCTGCGAGTCGAACGCCGAGGGCGCCGCCTCCGCCGCCCGCAGCCCCGCCGCCCGCAGCCTGGTGGGGGCAGCGAGTGCCATCGCCGTTGCGCCCGCCATCAACCGCCGTCGTCGCATGCGCGTCCCTATTTCCGCCGTGTCCGAGTTTCCGCCGTGTCCGATGGCATGCACGGATGCCGCACGATTACGGCGGCATGATGATTGACGCCCTTTGATCGCAAGGAGATAGTCGCGTCAACAATCCGACCCATCATGACGGGCGGCGTCCCAGGAGGACACGATGACCACACGCCGATCGCTGGTGCTGGGCGCCGCTGCCGCGCCGTTGCTGGGACGCTCCGCCTTCGTGCGATCCGCCGCCGCGCAGCCGGCCGAGCCGCTGCGCATCGGCTGGCTGGCGGCGCTGACCGGGCCCAGCTCCGCGCCCGCGGTCGGCTTCAACCGCGGCGTCGTGTTTGCCGCCGCCGAGCTGAACGCCGCCGGCGGGGTGGGCGGGCGCAAGGTCGAGATCGTCACCCGGGACACCCAGGGCGACCCGACCAAGGCGGTGAACGCCACCCAGGAGCTGATCAGCCGGGTCAAGGTCCACGCCATCTGGGGTCCCACCAACTCGGGCGAGGCGCTCGCGACCACGCCGATCATGGCCCGCGCCAAGATGCCCTGCGTGCACCCGTGCGTGGTCGACAGCCTGATCGACCCGGTGAAATACCCGAGCGCCTTCCGCATGGCGCCCAGCAACGGCCAGTGGGACGACGCGGTGCGCGGATATGCCCTGAACACGCTCATGGCGCGGGATGTCGCGGTGTTCGGCGACACCACGGGCTATGGCACCAGCGCCGCCGCCGCCTCGGCCGCGGCGTTCGGCAGGGATGGCGCCAACGTGGTGAACCAATCGCTGATCGACGCGACGCAGCCCGACGTGACGCCCGACATGCTGCGGGCCAAGAACGCGGGCGCCCGCGCGATCGTCGTCTGGAGCGTGAGCGTCGGCCTGCTGTCCCGGCTGATGAACGTGCGGAACGCGCTGGGATGGGACGTGCCGATCGTCGGCCATCCCTCGCTCGGCTCCGGCGAGATACGCGGCCTGCTGGAGAAGCCCGGCAACTGGGAAAAGGTGTTCATGGTGGGTTACCGGAGCTGCAGCTTCGGCGACGACGGCAAGCTGCCGGAGCGGACCCAGGCCTTCGTCGGCAGGCTCGCCGGCAAGGTGGACCTGAACGACACCAGCCTGTGGTGGGTCGCATGCGGCTACGACGCCATCAAGCTGATCGCGGCTGCGGTGGAGGCGAGCGGCGCCAGCACGCCGGACGCCATCATCGGCGTCTGGAACAAGACGACGGCCTATCCCGGCATCTTCGGCGACTACACCTACAGCGCCGAGAACCACAACGGCTATCCGCAGTCGGACGTGGTGATGTCGCGCGCCAACTCGCAGCGGGACGGCACCTTCGCCTTGGCGCCGGGATACGCATAGCGCGCCATGCTGGCCTCCATCGTCGCCTCCGGACTGGCGCTGGGGGCGGTGTATGCCCTGATCGGCATCACCTACAACGTCATGTTCGCGGCGTCCCGGGTGATGAGCTTCACGGCCGGGCAACTGGGCATGCTGGGCGGCGTGTTCGGCGCGCTGTTCGTCGGGCGGCTCGGCGTGCCCGGCCCGATCGGCCTGTTGCTGACCCTCGCCGCCTGCGGCACCGTCGGCGTGCTGACCGAGGTCGTCGCGGTGCGCCCGGTGCTGGCCAGCCTCGAGAAGCATCTATACGTACTCTCTACGCTCGCGGCCGCATTGCTGATCCAGCAGCTGACGGCCATCGAGTGGAGCACGGAGCCGCAGCCCTTCCCACGGCTGCTCGGCTGGGGCTCCGGCGTCCTCGATGAGAAGTTCTGGTTGCCGGTGGCGGCCTGCGCGGCGGTGATCGGCGGGCTGGAGTGGATGTATCGCCGCACCCTGGTCGGCCGCGCCTTCATCGCCATCGCGGAGGACAACTTCGCCGCCCGCGCGCTTGGCTTGCCGGAGCGAAGGCTGCGCATGGCGAGCTTCGCCTTGGCGGGCGCCGTGGCCGGGCTGGCGGGGTTCAGCAGCGGACAGCTTCTGCTGGCATTCTTCGCCAACGGGGCGATGCTGAACTTCTACGGCTTCGTGCCGGTGGCGCTGGGCGGACTCGGCAACAACCGCGGCGCCGTTGTCGGCGGGCTGGCGCTGGGGCTGTTCCAGCAGGCGGCCAACTTCACGGTCGGCGGCGTGTTCGCCAGCATCCTGGTGTTCACGGTGTTCATCGTGGCGCTGCTGGCCGCGCCGCAGGGCCTGTTCGGCGCCGCCGCCGTGCGGCGGGTCTGATGCCAGCCGTGGAACGGCGAAGCTGATGCCGGCCGTGGAACGGCGGGTCTGATGTCAGCCGTGCTGGCGCCGGCCCGGCGGCCCATGCCCGCTCCTCTGCTCGCGGCGCTGCCCTACCTCGGCGTGCTGCTGGCGGCGCTGGCCCTGCCGCTGGCGGGCGAGGAGTACTGGACGGTCATCGCCACCCGCGCCGCGATCTATTGGGTGCTGGTGTCCGGGCTGAACCTGGTCGTGGGGTTCGCGGGACAGCTCGCCATCGGCTACGTGGCGCTGCTGACGCTCGGCGCCTACACGTCCAGCGTGCTGGTCGAGCGGGCGGCGGTCCACCCGTTCGTGGCCTTGGCCGCGGCGGCCGGGGTCGGGGCGGTGGCCGGAGTCGTCGTCGGGCTGCCGGCGTTGCGGCTGCGGACGTTCTACTTCGCCATGACGACCCTGGGCTTCGCCACCATCGTGACGCAGGTGGCGTTGGCGTGGACCGGCGTCACCGGCGGCGGCATCGGCGTGCCCGGCCCGACGCTGCCCGCACCGTTCGACAACGCCAACGGCTTTTATCTCCTCTGCGTGGCGCTGGCCGCCGCCTGCACCTGGATGACGCTCAACGCAGCCGGCAGCCGCTTCGGCCGGTCGCTCGTCGCGATCCGCGATGCCGAGGTCGCCGCCGAGGCCTGCGGCGTCGCCAAGGCCCCGCTGCTGATGCTGGTGTTCCTGTTCAGCGGCGCGCTCGCGGGGGTCGCGGGCGGGCTGTTCGCCACCCTGCAGAGCTACATCACGCCGGACGCCTTCACCTTCGACCTTTCGGTGCTGTTCTTCATCGCCATCCTAATTGGCGGCCGTGGCTCGGTGCTGGGCCCGCTGCTCGCCACGCTGCTGCTGACCGCGCTGCCGGAGTTCGCGGCGCCGCTGGTGGCGTGGTCCACCTTCCTCTATGCCGCGTTGCTGCTGGTGATCGTGCTGGTGGTGCCGGGCGGCATCGCCGACGTGCTGGACTTCCGCAGCCGCCGCGCCCTGCCGGCCGCCCGGGCCGTCGTGCCGCGGCTCCAACTGCTGCCGGGGCTGCTGTCCTCCGGCGCGAGGGACGGCGACCTGTCGCTCCGTGGCATCGCCCTCAGCTTCGGCGCGGTCCGGGCGATCGACGGCCTCGACCTCGACCTGCGGCCCGGCGAGGTGCACGGCCTGATCGGCCCCAACGGCAGCGGGAAGACGACGACGCTCAACGCCATCTGCGGCTTCGCCGTCCCGCAGGCCGGCACCGTCCGCGTCGGCGGCGCGACGCTGCCGATGGGCGCCGCGGCCTCCCGCGCCGGCGCCGGCATCGGCCGGACCTTCCAAACCCCGCGCATCGTCGGCGAGGCGTCGGTGATCGACAACGTCATGGTCGGCGGCACGATCCTGGGGCACGCCACGCTGCTGGAGGCGTTGCTGGCCCTCCCGCGCCAT
The DNA here is from genome assembly GCA_964252005.1 of uncultured Acetobacteraceae bacterium. Lineage (GTDB taxonomy): Bacteria > Pseudomonadota > Alphaproteobacteria > Acetobacterales > Acetobacteraceae > CAHJXG01. The sequence goes on from CAXULX010000089.1 coordinate 5,470, forward strand.
CGCCGGGAGGAGGCGGCGCTGCGGCAACGGGCCATGGCGGCGCTCCGCGTCGTCGGGCTGGAGGCGCTGGCGGCCGTCCGCGCCGACCGCCTGCAGCACAGCGAGCTGCGCTTCGTCGAGATCGCCCGCGCGCTGATGCCGATGCCGCGGTTCCTGCTGCTGGACGAGCCCGCAGCCGGGCTGTCGGCCGTCGAGATCGAACGGCTGGGCCAGCTCATCGCCGCGATCAGCCGCCAGGGCACCGGCGTCCTGCTGGTGGAGCACCACGCCGACCTGATCTTCGCGGTGTGCGACCGCGTGACGGTCCTGAACCTCGGCCGGCTGCTGGCGGCCGGCACCCCCGCCGAGATCCGCGCGCACCGCGAGGTCGTCGAGGCCTATCTTGGCCGCTGAACCGCTGCTGGCGGTCCGGGGCCTGCAGGCCGGCTATGGCAAGGTCGGCGTGCTGCATGGCGTGGATCTCGTCGTGCATCCTGCCGAGATCGTCGCGCTGCTGGGTCCCAACGGCGCGGGCAAGACGACGCTGCTGCGCGCGCTGTCCGGCCTGCTGCCCTGGACCGCGGGCGACGCCCGCCTCGCCGGCACGACCTTGCGCGGCGCCGACCCGCGTGCCTGCGCGCGGGCCGGGATGGTGCATGTCGTGGAGGGGCATCGGGTGTTCACCCAGCTCAGCGTCGCCGACAACCTGGCGCTGGCGGCCTACGACCTGCCGCGGGGCGAGCGGTCCGCCCGTGTCGAGGAGGCGCTGCAGGTGTTTCCCGAGATCGGCGCCAAGCGCCTGGAAAAAGGCGGCGCGCTGAGCGGCGGGCAGCAGCAGATGCTGGCGGTGGCGCAGGGCCTGGTGCGCCGCCCGCGCCTGCTGCTGCTGGACGAGCCCTCGGCCGGGCTGTCGCCGGTGCTGGTCGACCGCGTGCTGACGGTCCTGGTCCGGCTGCGCGACGCAGGCACCGCCGTCCTGCTGGTCGAGCAGCTGGTCGAGAAGTCGCTGGAGGTTGCGGACCGCGTCTATGCGCTGGCGCAGGGCCGCGTCGTGCTGGACGCCGCGGCCCAGGCGCCCGGCCTCGCCGCCCGGCTGGAGCACGCCTATCTCGGCGCCGCCGCGTAGGGGACCATGGGGTCGGGTCCCGAGTTGACCGGGCTCGCGGGCCGGCTGTAATGGGCGCATGGCACAATTCCCGCGTTGGATGATGGACGAGCGGCAGGGAAACCGGCCGAAGTGGCCCGCGGGGGCCAAGCTCGTCCGCCTCGGCGGCATCGACACGGTGTTCGAGGGGGCCGCGGACGACCCCTATTTCCAGGGCATCGAACAGCATGCCCTGGGCCTCGACGGCCTGGCGGCGCTGCTGGCGAGCCAGGTGCCCCATGCTTCCACGGCCGTCGACGTGGGCGCGAACATCGGCCTGTCCACCATCCTGCTCGCGCGGGCGGTGCAGCGCGTCGTCGCCTTCGAGCCGTCGCCCACGAACGCGGACTACCTGCGCCGCAACCTGGCGTCGAACGGGATCAGCAACGTCGAGGTCGTGGTGGCGGCGGTGTCGGACCGGCCCAGCACGCTCCGGTTCCATGTGGCGCAGTTCGGCGCCGGGTCGCACGTCGTGGCCGCCGGCCACGTGCTGAACAGCAGCATCGACACGATCGACGTGCCCGCCGTCACCCTGGACGAGGCGTTGGCGGGTCCGGTGAGCTTCGTCAAGATCGACGCGGAGGGCCACGAGCCGGACGTCCTGGCCGGCGCCCGGGCCGTCCTCGCACGGGACCGACCGTTGATCTACACCGAGATAAACGTCTGGTGCCTGTCGGCCTTCGCCGGCCATAGCCCCGGCGCCTTCGTGCGCACGTTGTTCCGCGCCTTCGACGTGGGCACGCCGCTGCCCGACGGGCAGGTCGTGCCGCTGCCCGATGCCTATGGCTTCCTGCACGACCTGATCGTCCACAACAAAGGCATGGCCGACATCTGCTTGCGGCCCCGGCCGGACGTGGCGATGCCGACCCTGGCGGAGCTGGCCTGGCCGGAGCCGGCCGTCGCCGCGCTGCAAGCCGGGCTGCCCCGGTAGGAGGCCGCCATGGACCAGCCTACCCTGCCCGAGAGCCTGCCGGATTTCGCCGGCCACGGCTATTTGGAGGTGCTGCGCAGGCTGCACGAGGTCCTGCAGCCGCGGAACTACCTGGAGATCGGCACCTTCACCGGCGAGAGCCTTGCGCTGGCCGACTGCGCGTCGCTCGCGGTCGACCCTGATTTCCTGTTCGAGGACATCGCGCTGGTGCGGCGCATCGTGTCGAAGCCGCGCCTGCTGATGTTCCGCATGGCGTCCGACCTGTTCTTCCAGCGGCACGACCCCACGGCGCTGCTGGGCGACAAGGTGCAGCTCGCCTTCCTCGACGGGATGCACCGTTGCGAGTTCCTGCTGCGCGACTTCATCAACACCGAACGCCACTGCGCGCCGAACTCCATCATCGCGCTGCACGACTGCGTGCCGGTCGAGGAGCCGATGACCGACCGCACCCAGCTTGCCCGGCCGTCCATCGAGCCGCATCGCCGGCATTGGTGGGCCGGGGACGTCTGGCGCACCGGCCGGCTGCTGCGACGCATGCGGCCGGACCTGTCGTTCACCACGCTCGATGCGCCGCCGACCGGCCTGGTGCTGATCACCAACCTCGACCCCGGCTCCACCGCCCTGCTGGATCGCTACGAGGAGAACGTCCGGACCATGCTGGGCTGGTCGTTGCTCGAAATCGGCCTGGCGCAGCACGCGGCCGAGATGCAGATCGAGCCCACCAGCGCCTACGTCACCGCCGAACAGCTCACCAGCCGGTTTTGGCTTTGATGCGCAGGGCCGCCAGGATATCGTAACGACATCGGATTGGCCAACGCTGGGCCGTGCGCGGCTCGTCTCGCTTCGACCGCAGCCATCGAATTAGGTCGGAGCCTTGCAATGCGCCTTTCGTCGGTTGTCCCAGCCTCGTTCGGCCCGAGAGGCCCTGATCCGCAGGCCGCGCCGCCCGATCCGCTGGAAGCGGCCTTCCGGCGCAACATCGCGGCCCTGACCACCCGCCGGCCGGACCCGGCGGCGATGGATGATCAGCTTCGGTGCGGGTGGGAACTCGACCGGCTCGCGCTCGACCCTCGCCCGTCCCATGGCACCAAGGCGCTGAACCTTGCGCTCATGCGCCTGGTTCAGCCGACGCGGACCGTCGCGGCCGTGGTCACGGCGAAGAACGAGGGCTGCTTCCTGCTGGAGGCCGTCGCGCATTACCGGGCGGTCGGGTTCGAGCACGTCTTCCTCTACACGAACGACAACGCCGACGGGTCGGAGGCGCTGCTGGACGCGCTGGGCCATACCGGCTTCGTGACCGTGATACGCAACGAGGTCGGGCGCCTCGCGTCGCCGCAGGTGAAGGCCTACGAGCACTCGATCCACCTGTTGCGCGCGCTCCGCGACTTCGAGTGGGTGTCGTACTTCGACGTCGACGAGTTCCTGGTCCCAGCCGAGCATTTCGATCATTCGATCATTCCGACGATCGCAGCGTTCGAGCGGCGCTATCCCGGCCGGGCCGCCTCGGTCCCCGGCGGCGTCCCCTCGGCGATCTGCTTCAATTGGCACACCTACGGCAGCCAGGGCCAGGTCCGCCAGCGGGACGGCCTGGTGCAGGAGCGTTTCACCCATTCGGTCGCCTGCCCGATGGTCAAGTCCCTGGTGCGCCTGGCGGATGTCGGGACGATGGCGCTGGTCCACATGCCGGGGCCGGAGCAGCTTTCCTTTGTGAATGCGGCGCTCGACCCGATCGCGGTTGGCCTCGACTGCCTGGCGCCGCCGCCCGATCCCGTCCATGGCAGGCTCAACCACTATTACCAGAAGTCTTTCGAGGAGTTCGGGATCAAGGCGAACCGCGGCCGCGGCGGCGCACCCGGTGGCCTGGAGGGGAAGGGGTTCGACACCTTCTTTGCCTGGGACGTGCCGGCGATCCCCGAAAACCATCAACCGACGCCGCCCCGCCTGTTGGCCCGGGTGCATGAGGAGATCGCGGGGTTGCTTGCCTCGCCCGCCATCGCCGCCGCGGCGCACGATGCCCTCGCGGCGCAGCGGGCGCTCTCCTGGCGAGTGAACGGCGGCGATGTCGAGGCCAGGTTCCACAGGATGCAGGCGCTGTTCTCTCCCGCCGCCTAGAGCTTTTTCCGATCGAAGTGGATCGGAGAAAATCTCTAGCCCATTGTTTTAACCAGCATCTTTGTCTGACCAAAGTGCAGATTGGTCAGACGATGCTCTAAGTGGGTAATAGCAACCCGATGGACCGATTGATCGACGGCTACGCACGGTTTCGCGAGAGCGCCTGGCCCGAGCGCCGCGCGTTGTTCGAACGCCTCGCGCTTGAGGGGCAGCGCCCGCGCGCCATGGTCATCGCCTGCTCCGACAGCCGTGTCGACCCGGCCATGATCTTCGACGCCGGCCCTGGCGAGCTATTCGTCGTCCGCAACGTCGCCAACCTGGTGCCGCCCTATCAACCGGACGGCGCCTATCACGGCACCAGCGCCGCGCTGGAGTTCGGGGTCTGCAACCTGGGAATACGGGAGCTGATCGTGCTGGGCCATGGGCTGTGCGGCGGCGTGCAGGCGCTGCTCAGCGATGCGGCGCCGGCGGGCGACTTCGTCGGAGCCTGGATTCACCTCGCCGAACGCGCCCGTGGCCGGGTGCTGGCCTGCGACGCGCCGGAGCGCCAACTGGAGGGCGAGCACGCGGTGGTCCGGGTCTCGCTCGAAAACCTCGCGACCTTCCCATGGATCGCCAGCCGGGTCGCCGCCGGCACCCTGCGCCTGCACGGCGCCCACTTCGACGTGCGGTCCGGCGTGCTCACGACCCTGCAGCCGGACGGCGCCTTTACGCGGGTCTGAACACGCCCGGGGCTGGTTCAGGGCCGCCTCACGGCCTTACTTGACGGTTTGAACGACCTCGAAGCCCTCGAACTCGGGGTGCCCCGCATACAGCGGAGCATCGCCGCGCCCGGCGCTGCCGGCGTTGCGATGGGCGGCGCGGAACGCCTCCGAGCGGGTCCAGGCCTCGAACGTCGCATGGTCCGACCAGATCGTATGGCTGGAGTACAGGACGTGGTCCTCCCGCTGCGGACCGCGCAGCAGATGGAACTCGACGAACCCGGGAACTCCGCTCAGGTGCGAGTCGCGGCTGGTCCAGAGGTGCTCAAACGCTGCCTCCGATCCGAGAGCCACCTTGAAGCGGTTCATTGCGATATACATGCTGCGCCAGATCCTGTGCCCGATGGATGCATCACTCAGGGTAGTGAGGCTCTGGCCGATGGCAAGCGATGGCAGGGTCACGCGGTGCGATCAGCGTCCGCGACCCCACCCCATTGGCGCCCTTAGCCTGCCGCCTCCAGGGCCTCCTCCGCCGCCATCCACACGCTTTCGGCCGCCGCCAGCTCGCGTCCGATCGTGGCCAGGCGCTGGTTCGCCTCCGTTACCGTGTCCGCTACGGCCTGCTGGCCCGGCGCATACAGGGCGGGATCGGCGAGCCGCGCCTCGATGCGCGCGCGCTCCGCCTCCAGCTTGGCGATCCGCGCCTCGGCGTCGCGGGCCTGGCGGCGCAGCGGCGCCAGCTGCACCCGCGCCTCCGCCCGCTCCCGCCGCTCGTCCCGGCGGTTCGGCCCCGTGTCCGCCCGCGCCGCCGGACGCGCACGCTCGACCAGCAGCGCGCGGTAGTCGTCCATGTCGCCCTCATACGGCCGCACCGTGCCGTCGCCCACCA
>CAXULX010000090.1:0-10472 GCA_964252005.1 uncultured Acetobacteraceae bacterium
ATCACCAGCCAGGCGATGCCGATGCTGATACGGGCGCCGGTCATGATGGTGGGGGCAGCGGCGGGCAGGATGACGGTGAATGCGGTGCGCCATGGTCCGGCCTCCAGCGTGCGGGCGACGTTCAGCCACTCGCGCCGGACAGAGGCCACGCCGAACGAGGTATTCAGCAACATGGGCCAGATCGCACATATAAAAATGACGAAGATGGCCGAGATGCCGCTGTCCCTTATGGTGTAGAGCGCGAGCGGCATCCAGGCGAGCGGGCTTACGGGCCGCAGCACCTGGATGATGGGGTCGAGCGCGCCGTTGAGCACCGGGCTCATGCCGACCAGGAAGCCCAAGGGGATCGCGACCAACGCCGCCAGGCCGAACCCGGTCAACACCCGCAACAGGGACCAGCCGAGCTGGATGCCGATGCCCTGATCGTTGGCGCCGCGGATGTAGAACGGGTCCTGCAGGTGATGCCAGGCGCGCGCCGCGATATCGGAGGGGCGCGGCATCGGCGTCTGCTGGCCCTGCTGTGCCGCGGCGCCGAGGAGCTTGGCGTATTCGGGGTCGAGCGCCGGGCCGCTGGCTGCGCCGGGCGTCGCGGCGATCTGCCAGGCGCCCAGGAACACGGCCAGGATCACCAGCATCAGCAGGGTAGAGCGGACTTGCAGCGCCATCAGCTCCGCCGGATCGGAAAGCTGGCGAGGTAGCCGTCGGGGTCCACCGGGTCGAATGTCTTGCCCATGATGGTGTGCGACTTGTAGGCGCTCGCGGGCACGGTCAGCCCGAGCTCCCGCATCTTGGCGCCGGCGTCGGTGGCGAGATAGACCTGCTCGGCCACGTCGCGCCACTGCAGGTCGCCCTTGACCTGCCCCCAGCGCTTCATCTGCGTCATGATCCACAGCGCCATGCTCTGATACGGGAACGGCTCGAAGCTCACCCGGTCCGGCACCCGCTTCACCCCGCCCAGGCCGTCGGCATAGGTCCCGGTCAGGGCCTGCTCCACCACCGTCACCGGCTGGTTCAGGTAGTTCTGCGCGGCGATCACGCCCGCGATCTCCTTGCGGTTCTCCGCCTTGTTGGCGTGCGCCGTCGCCTCGATGACGGAGCGCAGCAGCGCCTGGTAGGTGTTCGGCGCCTCGGTCACCATCTTGCGCGGCACCGCGAAGGCGCAGCAGGGATGGCCGTCCCACAGCTCGCGCGTCAGGACATGGATGAAGCCGACGCCGTCGTATACGGCGCGCTGGTTGAACGGGTCCGGCCCCAGGAAGCCGTCGATGTTCTCGGCCCGCAGGTTGGCCACCATCTCCGGCGGCGCGATGACGCGGAGCTGCACGTCGCGGTCGGGGTCGAGCCCGGCCTCAGCCAGGTAGTAGCGCAGCAGATAGGCGTGCATCGAGTAGTCGAACGGGATGCCGAGCCTGAAGCCCTTCCAGTCCTTGGGGTCGCGCCGCTCCTTGTGCTTGTTCGCCAGCGTGATGGCCTGGCCGTTGATGTTCTCGATCGCCGCCACGCTCCACGGGATCGGATTCGACCCGACGCCCATCGAGATGGCCAGCGGCATCGGGCTCAGCATGTGCGCGGCGTCGTACTCGCCGTTGAACGACTTGTCGCGGATCACCGCCCAGCCGGCCGTGCGCACGACCTCCACGTTCAGGCCGTTGCGGGCGTAGAAGCCCATCGGCGCCGCCATGATGATCGGGGTCGCGCAAGTGATGCCGATGAAGCCGACCTTGAGGTCCTTCTTCTCCGGGACGCTCGCGGGTTGGGCCATGGCCTGCGCCATGGCGTCCTGCGCGCGGAAGACCGGCAGCACCTGGTCCATGGCGGCCGCCACGACGCCCGCACCCAGGGCGCGGATGACGCGCCGCCGCCCGGCCTCGCCACCGAACGCCGCCCGTTCGGCCGCGACCCGGACGGCGGCGGCGCCGAGCGCCTCTGGCACGTCGCAGCTCAGGTGCGTGCCGCCGCAGCGGCAGGCGGTGGGGTGGGTCATCGGCGCGTGCTATCCCGTGTGGTTACTGGGAGAGAGCAAACGATATGCCAGGGGCGTTCAGCCAGCCACTGAAAACCGCACTGACCGGTCGGTCGGCCTTTTTTTAGGCACATGCCGAAACAACAGGCATTTGCCCGTTGACGCGCGGGCCAAGGGCACAAGGCCCAAGACGCTGCGGCCCTGGCATGGTTTACTGCCGCCTAGTCTGATCGATGGCGTGTGGCGGGGGTTTGCGGTGGAATTTGTCGATACGGCGACCTTGCGGGTGGCCTACGAGGAGGCCGGGCCGCCCGATGGCGCGCCGGTCGTGCTGCTGCACGGGTTCCCCTACGACATCCGGGCGTTCGACGGCGTGGCGCCAGTGCTGGCGCAGGCGGGGTGCCGGGTGGTCGTGCCATACCTGCGCGGTTTCGGGCCGACGCGCTTCCTGTCGGAGGTGACGCCGCGTTCCGGCGAGCAGGCGGCATTGGGGGCCGATCTGCTGGGGCTGCTGGACGCGCTGGGGCTGGGGCCTGCGGTGCTGGCGGGCTACGACTGGGGCGGGCGTGCCGCCTGCATCGTGGCGGCGCTGTGGCCGGAGCGGGCGCGCGGCCTGGTCTCGGTCGGCGGCTACAACATCCAGGACATCGCCGCCTCTGTCGCGCCGGCCGTGCCGGAGCAGGAGCATCGGCTCTGGTACCAGTACTACCTGCATGGGGAGCGCGGCCGGGCCGGGCTTGCGGCGGACCGCCGGGCGTTCTGCCGGCTGCTGTGGCGGCTGTGGTCGCCGGGCTGGGCGTTCGACGAGGCGACGTTCGAGCGGAGCGCGGCCTCCTTCGACAACCCGGAGTTCGTCGATATCGTCGTGCAGTCCTACCGCCACCGCTTCGGCTATGCCCCCGGCGACCCGGCGCTGGCCGGGATCGAGCAGCGGCTGGCACAGCGCCCCGCCATCGCCGTGCCGACGATGGTGCTGCATGGCGACGATGACGGCGTGGCGCCGGCGTCCCAGTCGGAAGGGGACCGGCGCCACTTCACCGGACCCTACACGCGGCAGGTCGTGCCGGGCGCCGGGCACAACCTGCCGCAGGAAGCGCCGGGTTCGTTCGCGCTGGCGATACTGGGCTTGCTGAGCAGGTAGCCAGGCGTCAGATGCAATCCTTGCGGCCAAGTGCCGCCACGCCTGCGGGTTAGGGGGAACACATGCCATTCGACGGCACGGACTTTCCAAAGCGGGACGAGCCGCCCGGCCGCGGGCCGAACGACAACGCCGCCACCGTCGTCATCATCCTCCTGGCGTTCTGCCTGCTGGCGATGCCCATCTCCCTGGCCGGCTTCGTTGACATCGTCCGCTACCTGCGAGGCCCCTGACGCCGGGCCTCAAGCCTCGCACCCCTCCGCCTGGAGCAGGTCCAGCACCGCCCCGGCCGGCACGTCCGAGCTGGTGAACGCCTGCCCGATCCCATGGGCCAGCACGAAGTGCAGCGCGCCGTCCCGCATCTTCTTGTCGCGGCGCATGTGGGCCACCAGGCGCGCGGCGGAGAACCGGCGATTCAGCATGCCGATCTCGTTCGGCAGGCCCACGGCGGCGAGATGGTCGGCCACCCGCGCCGCGTCGCCCGGCGCGCACAGGCCAAGCCGCGCCGACAGCCGGAACGCAAGGCCCAGGCCAATCGCTACCGCCTCCCCATGCAGCAGCGCGCCGCCGTAGCCGACCTCGGCCTCCAGCGCGTGGCCGAAGGTGTGGCCGAGGTTCAGGAGCGCGCGGCCGTCCGCAGGGCGCTCCTCCCGCTCGTCGTCGCCCACGACCGCGGCCTTGAAGGCGCAGGCGCGCAGGATCGCCTCGGCCTGGATGTCCCGGTCGCCATGGGCCAGCGCCGCGCCGTGCGCCTCGCACCACTCGAAGAACACGGGGTCGCCGATCAGCCCGGCCTTCACCACCTCCGCGTAGCCGGCCCGCAGCTCCCGCCCGTTCAGCGTGCCGAGCGTGCCGGTGTCGGCCAGCACCAGGCGCGGCTGGTGGAAGGCGCCGACCAGGTTCTTGCCGTGCGACGTGTTGATCCCGGTCTTGCCGCCGACGCTGCTGTCCACCTGGGCGAGCAGCGTCGTCGGCACCTGCACGAAGGGCAGGCCGCGCAGCGTGGTCGCGGCGGCGAAGCCCGCGAGGTCGCCGACCACGCCGCCGCCGAGCGCGATCACCGTCGTCCGCCGCTCGACGCCCGCGTCCAGCAACCCATCCACCACGCGGGCATAGCTCGCCATGCTCTTGGACGCCTCGCCCGGCGGCACGACGATCTGCTGCGCCGTGATCCCCGCCTGCGCCAGCCCGTCCAGCAGCGCCGGCAGATGCAGCGCCGCCACGGTCTCGTCGGTCACGACGATGGCGCGGCGCTGCGGGATCACCGGCGCCAGCAGCGCCCCGGCGCGGGCCAAGAGGCCGTCGCCGATCACGACGTCGTACGACGCAGGCCCCAGCGCCACCGGCAGCCGCCGCGGTTCGCGCCAGTCGTCGAGCGCCTGCAAAACCTTGGTCATGGTGTACTCCAGCGGTTCATCGCCGCAATCGACGGTGATGTCGGCCTCGGCATAGAAAGGATGGCGCTGCTCCATCAATCGGCCAAGGATTTCGGCCGGGTCGCCGTTGTGCAAAAGCGGGCGGTGGCTCCGTGTGGCGACGCGGCGCAGCAGGGTGGCGAGCCGGCAGCGCAGCCAGACCGAAACGGCGCCGTCCCGGATCGCGCCCCGGGTGTGGAGGTCCATGAACGCGCCCCCGCCGGTCGCCAGAACCAATGGACCGCCCGCCAGCAAGCGGCGGATCACCCGGCGCTCCCCGTCGCGGAAGGCGCGCTCCCCGTAGCGGCTGAACAGCTCGGGGATGCTGCACCCGGCGGCCAGCTCGATCTCGGCGTCGGAGTCGCGGAACGGCAGGCCGAGGCGGGCGGCCATGCGGCGGCCGACGCTGGTCTTGCCGGCGCCCATCAGGCCGACGAGCACGATGCTCCGTCCGGCCAGCCCGGCCGGAAGCGTGTGCCGGGCCGCGGACCCGGCGCGGGCGTCGTTCAGCCCGGCCCTGCCGAGCGCGATGTTGCGCGTCATGGCCGCGGAGGCTAGCACAGGAACCAACGTCGCGGCCAAGAATGGCCCTTGGGGTCACGGATATGAGCCGGGTTCTGCTGATCGTCGCCGCCGTCCTTCTGGTCATCCTCGGGGGGGGCCTGCTGCTCGGCGCCTTCCCGCCGCAGCCGCGGACCGAGCAGGTGCAGCACGTGCTGCCAAACGACCGCTTCCAGCCGCGCTGACCGCCCGAGACACTGAACTTGGGCATGGACCGGCAGGTCGAGGCGTTCCTGGAGATGCTGGCCGCCGAGCGCGGGGCCGCGCGCAACACCATCGCCGCCTACCGCGCCGACCTCGATGCCTTCGCGGCCTATGCGGCGGCCCAGGGCGAGCGGCCGGGCGCGGCGAGCGAGGCGACGCTGCAGGGCTACATGCGGTCGCTGCATGGAGCCGTGGCCGCCCGGACGGCGGCGCGGCGGCTGTCCTGCCTGCGGAGCTTCCATCGGTTCCTGCTGCAGGACGGCGCGCGCGCGGACGACCCGACGATGCTGCTGGATGCGCCGCGCCTGCCCGCCACCCTGCCCAAGAACCTGCTGGCCGCGGAGGTGGACGCCCTGCTGGCCGCCGCCGCCGCCCGGCCCGGCGTGCCCGGCCTGCTGGGGCGTGCGGCGCTCGAAATCCTCTATTCCACGGGGCTGCGCGTGTCGGAACTGCTGGGCCTGCCGCGCGCCGCGCTGGCGACGGCGTCGGAGACGCTGATCGTGCGCGGCAAGGGCGGGCGGGAGCGCATGGTGCTGCTGTCAGATAGCGCCCGGGACGCCGCCGCGGCGCTCGGCGCCGCCACCCATGGCAAATGGCTGTTCCCCGGGCGCGACCCGCGCCAGCCGATGACCCGGCAGGGCTTCGCGCTGCTGCTCAAGCAGGCGGCGCTTGCAGCCGGCCTCGATCCCGCCCGGGTCAGCCCGCATGTGCTGCGCCACAGCTTCGCGAGCCACATGCTGGCCGGCGGCGCCGACCTGCGGAGCCTGCAAACCCTGCTCGGCCACGCCGACATCGCCACCACGCAGATCTACACCCACGTGCTGGCGGAGCGGCTGCAGCAGCTTGTGGCGCTGCACCATCCCCTGGCGTCACGGGGGCAGCCGGGCTAAGCCCCCGCCGATGCGCCACTTCCTTGATTTCGAAAAACCGGTCGCCGAACTCGAACGCAGCATCGAGGAGCTGCGGCGGACCCAGGAGCCGGGCGGCATCAACATCGAGGAGGAGGTGCAGCGCCTGGCCGACAAGGCCGACAAGCAGCTCCGCCTGACCTACGCCAAGCTCACGCCCTGGCAGAAGACCCAGGTCGCCCGCCATCCGGAGCGCCCGCACGCGCTGGACTACATCCACGGCCTCGTCACCGAGTTCACGCCGTTGGCCGGCGACCGGGCGTTTGCCGACGACGCCGCCGTGGTGGGCGGACTCGGGCGGTTCCATGGGCGCTCCGTCGTCGTGCTGGGCACCGAGCGCGGGTCGGACACCGACACCCGCGTCGCCCACAACTTCGGCATGGCCCGGCCGGAGGGCTACCGCAAGGCGCGGCGCCTGATCGAGCTCGCCGGGCGCTTCGGCCTGCCGCTGCTGACCTTCGTGGACACCGCCGGCGCCTTTCCCGGCATCGACGCGGAGGCGCGCGGCCAGGCGGAGGCCATCGCCCGGTCCATCGAAGCCTGCCTGATCGCCCCCGTACCCATCGTCGCCACCATCATCGGCGAGGGCGGGTCTGGCGGCGCCATCGCGCTGGCCACCGGGGACCGGGTGCTGATGCTGGAGCACTCCGTCTATTCCGTCATCTCGCCGGAGGGCTGCGCCAGCATCCTGTGGCGCGACGCGGCGCAGGCGTCGGTGGCGGCGGAGGCGCTGCGCCTCACCGCGGCCGACCTGCACGCGCTCCGGATCATCGACGCCATCGTGCCTGAACCTATCGGCGGCGCCCACCGCGCGCCGGCTGAGGCCATCGCCAGCGTCGGGGCCGCGGTGCAGGACGCGCTGGCCGCGCTGCTGGTCCTGGACGCCGCCACGCTGCAAGCCCGGCGGCGCGAGAAGTTCCTGGCGATGGGCCGCGACATCCCGGCGTGAGTGCCGTGGCGGTGGTCAGCGCCCGCCGCGCGGTCTAGGCTGCCGGGCCGCCATGGACCAACCCATGCCCCCCGACACGCCGATCCCGCACCCCGCCCCCAAGCCGTCCATACCCGAGCCATCCGTGCCCGACCCGACCGAGGGCCAATCCACCCGCGGCCTGTTCATGCGGGTGTTCCCGTCCATCTGCCTGCCGATGTTCATGGCGGCGGTGGACGCCACCATCGTCGCCACCGCGCTGCCTGCCATCGCCGGCACGCTGGGCGACGTGGAGCGGATTTCCTGGGTCGTCGTGTCCTACCTGATGGCGACCACCATCGCCGCGCCCGTCTATGGCCGGCTGGGCGACGCGCTGGGGCGCAAGCGGCTGCTGTTCCTGGCCCTGGCCGTGTTCGTCGCGGCTTCCGTCGGCTGCGCCGTGGCACCCACGCTGCTGTGGCTCGTGGCCGCGCGGGTCGTGCAGGGCTTCGGCGGCGGCGGGCTGATGACCTTGTCGCAGGCGCTGGTGGGGGAGACGGTGCCGCCGCGGGAGCGGGGGCGCTACCAGGGCTACCTCGCCTCGATCTTCATGACCTCCTCGACCTTCGGGCCGGTCGCGGGCGGCTGGCTGACGCAGCATCTCGGCTGGCAGTCGGTGTTCCTGATCAACGTGCCGCTGGGCCTGGTCGCGGCCGTGCTGGCGGTCCGGTTGCCGGACCGCATCCCGCCGCGGTCGCGCGTCCGGTTCGACTGGCTGGGGCTGATCCTGTTCTCGGGCTTCGTCGTGCCGCTGCTGATGGCGCTGGAGCGCGGGCAGCGCATCTCCGTCGCCGTGGTGCCGGGCGTGGCCGGGCTGGTGGCGCTGTCGGTGGCGTCGCTGCTGCTGCTGTTGCGGCAGGAGCGCCGGGTGGGCACGCCGCTGATCCCGGTGGCGCTGCTGCGGATGCCGGCGATCTGGCGCGCGGACGCGATGGGCGCCTGCGTCGGCGCGACCGTCGTGTCCTGCGTGACGTTCATGCCGATCTACCTTCAGGTGGTGCGCGGGGCGCCGCCGGGCCGGGTGGGTCTGCTGCTGCTGCCGCTCACCGCCGGGCTGGCGTTCGGCTCACTGCTGACCGGGCGGATGATCGCGCGGACCGGGCGGACGGCGGTGTTCCCATCCTTCGGGTTGGTATCCGTGACCGCGTGCCTGGTGTTCCTGGGGCTGGGTGCCGGGCTGCTGCCGACGGCGTGGCTGCCGGCGGTGTTCCTGGTGCTGTCGATGTCGCTCGGCACCACCATGCCGGTCGTGCAGACCACGGTGCAGATGGTGGCGGGGCCGAAGAACCTGGGCGCCGCGTCGGCCTCCGTGCAGTTCTCCCGCTCCATCGGCGCGGCGCTGGGCACGGCGCTGGTCGGCGCGGTGCTGTTCGCCTGGCTCGCCGCGACCGACCCGGCGACCGCCGGGCTGTTCGCCGAGATCGTCGAGCGCGGCCCGTCGGTGCTCGACCACGTGGACCCGGCCCGGCGCGCCGTGGCAGCGGCCGAGATCGGGTCGGCGTTCCGCGCGGCGTTCCTATGCATCGCGGCGTTCAGCGGGATCGGGCTGCTGCTGGCGTGGTCGCTGCCGGTGCGGCGGATTTAGGCCCGAATCCCTGTTCCTGCTCCGGTCAAGAAAGCCGCCAGACCCGTAGGGCGCATAAGCGGAGCGCCATGCGCCAATGAGCGATGCCAACGGGAGGCGCATGGCGCTTCGCTTATGCGCCCTACGATCCCAAGCATACGTGTCCCAGTTTTTATAAAGCTGCTTAGGCTGCCACCGCTTCCGCCAAATCCTCATGGAACCGATTGCCCGCCGTGGTCGCCTGGATGTGCCCGGCGCGGATCACCCAGTCGCCGAACCGCTCCCCGGGCTGCCGCGCCTTCGCATACTCGTGCAGCAGCGGCGTGAGCGCCTCCAGGATTGCCGCCTCGTCCACATCCCGGCGATACAGCTTGTTCAGCCTTGTGCCGTCCGGCGCCGCGCCGAGGTACAGGTGGTAGCGGCCCGGTCCCCGCCCGACCATGGCGATCTCCGCCAAATACGGCCGCGCGCAGCCGTTCGGGCAGCCGGTCATGCGCAGCACGATGGGCTGGTCGCGCAGCCCGGCGTCCTCCATCACCGCGTCGAGCTTGGTGATCAGGCTCGGCAAGTACCGCTCGCTCTCCGCCAGCGCCAGGCCGCAGGTCGGCAGTGCCACGCAGGCCATGGACGCCTGGCGCAGCGCCGACGCGCCCTCCTCCAGCCCGTGTTGCAGCAGCAGCGCGTGGATGCCCGCCTTGTCCTCCGGCGTCACGCCGGCGATGACCAGATTCTGGTTCGCGGTCATCACGAACTCGCCCCGGTGCACGTTGGCGATGGCGCGCAGGCCCGACAGCAGGCGGCGGTCCGGCAGGTCGTGCACCCGGCCGTTCTCGATGAACAGGCCGTAGCTCCATGTCCCGTCCGGCGACTGCGACCAGCCATAGCGATCCCCGGTGCCGGTGAACTTGGCGCCGTGGGCGGGCGCCAGCTTGTGGCCCAGATGCTGCTCGACCACGGCCTGGAAGGCGTCCAGGCCCATGCGCTCGATGGTGTATTTCAGCCGGGCGTGCTTGCGGACGCTGCGGTCGCCATGGTCGCGCTGCGCCCGGATCACCGCGTCGGCCACCGCCACCGCCTGGTCGGGCGTGCAGAAGCCGATCACGTCGCCGGTGCGCGGGAAGGTGTCGGTCTCGCCGTGCGTCATGCCCATGCCGCCGCCGACCGACACGTCGTAGCCGATGACGGCGCCGTCCCGCTCGATGCTGATGAAGCCCAGGTCGTGCGCGAACACGTCCACGTCGTTCTGCGGCGGCACGGCGATGGCGATCTTGAACTTCCGCGGCAGGTAGGTCGTGCCGTACAGCGGCTCCTCCTCCGGCTCGCCGCCCGCGACCTGCTCCTCGCCGAGCCACAGCTCATGCCAGGCCCGGGTCTTCGGCAGCAGGTCGTCGCTGAGCCGCTTGGCGAGCGCCAGCGCCTCCGCATGGGCCGGGCTGGCGTGCGGGTTGGAGGTGCAGAGGACGTTGCGGTTCACGTCGCCACAGGCCGCGATGGTGTCGAGCAGCGCGTCGTTCACCGCGGAGAGCGCGGGTTGGAGGTTGCCCTTGATGATGCCGTGATACTGGATTGTCTGCCGGGTGGTGAGGCGGATGGTGCCGTTGGCCCGCTCCCGCGCGATCTCGTTCAGTTGCAGCCACTGCTGGGCGCTGACGCGCCCGCCGGGGATGCGGAGGCGCGCCATGAAGCTGACCGCCGGCTCCATGCGCTTGCGCCCGCGCTCCGCCCGCAGGTCGCGGTCGTCCTGCTGGTAGA
>CAXULX010000091.1:0-6316 GCA_964252005.1 uncultured Acetobacteraceae bacterium
GCATCGTCTGACCAATCTGCACTTTGGTCAGACAAAGATGCTTGTTAAAACAAGAGGCTAGAGATTTTCTCCGATCTACTTCGATCGGAAAAAGCTCTAGTTGGCAAGGGTCTCGAACACGTCGCCCTGCGGCGGCTGGCCCAGGATATGGGTGCGATGCCACAAGGCGTAGAACAGCAGCATCCACGCCGCGAATCCCTCATGCCGGCCCGCGGCGGCGCGGAACAGCGCCTGGACACGGATCGGGTCGGCGATCTCCTCCACCCCAGGCTGCGCTGCGACCAGCGGTCCCAGGCGTGCGCCCTGCGCCGCGATCCAGGTGCCGACGGGCACGGTGAACCCCTGCTTGGGCGCAAACGGGCGGGCCTCGGGCATGTGGCGCGCCAGCCATTGGCGCAGCAGCCACTTGCCGCGGCCGTCCCGAACCTTCATCCCGTCCGGCAGGCGGAAAGCCGCCGCGGTGATGGCCGGGTCCAGCAGCGGCGTGCGGCCCTCCACCCCATGCGCCATCAGGCAGCGGTCCAGCTTCAGCAGCAGATCGTTCGGCAGCCAGTCCGCCATGTCCGTCGCCTGCGCCGCCGCCAGCCGGGTGCGGCCCGGCATGGCAGCCTGCGCCTCGCTCGCCGCGAGCCCGTCGCGCCAGCCGGGCGGATGGGTGCGCAGCACCTCCAGACGATCGAAGGCGCCGCGCGCGCGCATCACCCGGCCGCCCAGCCACCAAGGGCGCATGGCGCTGCGGTAGCGTCCGTATCCCCCGAACATCTCGTCCCCGCCCTCCCCGCACAGCACGACCTTCACCTCCTGCCGGGCACGCTGGGCCAGAAACCAGCTCGGGATGATGGCATAGTCCGCCGCCGGGTCGTCCATGGCGGCGACGATGCGGGGCAGGTCGCGCCAGACCATCGCCTCGGTGATCTCGATCGTCTCGTGCTGCGCTCCGGCGGCCCGGGCAACGGCAGCGGCATGCTCGCGTTCGTCCGCGGCGCCTGGCGCGGCAAAGCCCGCGGTGTAGGCGAGCACGGGGCGGGAGTTCAGCCGCGCCATGACGGTGAGCACGGCCGCGCTGTCCACGCCGCCGGACAGGAACATGCCATACGGCACGTCGCTGCGCTGGTGCAGGTCCACGCTTTCCATCAGCGCGCGATCCAGCCGGGCCAGCGCCGCCTCCTCGGTGATGCTCTCCGGCCCGCCATCCGGGAGCGCCATGACCCGGCTGCGGTCCAGGATGTGGCCGTCGGCGACACGCAGCGTCTCACCGGGCAACAGCCGCTGGATGCCCTCGAAGATGGTGTCGGCGCCGGTGGTGAACTGCATCTGCAGCAACTCGTCGCGCGCGGCCGGGCGCAGGGTGCGGCGGACCAGGCCGGCGGCAAGCAGCGCCTGCGCCTCGGACGCGAAGGCCAGGCCGCCCTCGATCGGGGCGACATAGAGCGGCTTGATGCCGAACGGATCGCGCGTCAGCGTGACGCAGCGCTGGGCGCGTTCGTGGATGGCGATGGCATACATGCCGCGCAGCGCGTTGGCATAGGCCGCGCCGTCCCGCTGCCACAAATGCAGCGGCGGCTCGCAGTCGCTGCCAGTGGCGAAATGGGTGCCCGGCAAGGTGTCGCGCAGCTCGCGGTAGTTATAGACCTCGCCATTGGCGACCAGCGTGGCGGCGCCGGCAAACAGCGGCTGGTCGCCGCCGGCGATGTCGATGATCGCGAGCCGGGTCTGCACCAGGGCGGTGCGGCCGACCACGGCGTGGCCGCTGCCGTCCGGGCCGCGGTGGGCCAGCGCCCGTATCAGCGCGTCGAGGTTGGCAGGACTCGGCGGCGGGGCGCCCGGGGCCATGACCATGCCGGCGATGCCGCACATCAGGCCCGCTCCATCGCGGCGAGCGCCGTGCGCCACAGCGCCACGACGGGCGCCTCCGCGTGCGTCGTCTCATAGCGGGCACGGCCGGCGCGTCCGAGGCGGGCAGCGAGGGCCGGGTCGGCCAGCACGCCGGCGATCGCCGCCGCCAGCGCCCCCGGGTCCTCCCGCGGGACCAGCAGGCCGTCACGATCCGGTGAAATCAGCTCGGATGGCCCGGCGGCGTCGGCGGCGACCACCGGACGGCCGGCGGAGAAGGCCTCGATGATCACGTTGCCCAGCGGCTCGTGCCGGCTCGGGCAGGCCAGCAGGTCGCAGCGGGCCAGCAGCGCCGCCTGATTGGTGCGCCAGCCCGGCAGATGCAGGCGGTCCTGCACGTCGAGGCCGCGCGCGAGGGCGGTGAGCGCGGCACGCTCCGGCCCTTCTCCCGCGATCACCACATGCACGCCGGGCAGCAGCGGCATGGCGCGGATCAGCACGTCGAAGGCCTTGTTGCGATGCAGCCGGCCCAACGCCAGCACCATGGGCGCACCCTGCGGCACCGGCAGCATGGCCGGCCGCGCGCCGGAAAGATCAGGGGCGAAGTTGGGAAGGTGATGCACGCGCCCGGCCGGCCAGCCCTGGCCGCGTATCCAGTCCACGATGCCCCGCGTGTTGCCGATCAGGTGGTCGCACCGCCGATAGTAGCGCAGGTCGTAGTAGCCGCCGAGCCGCCCGGCCAGCACCCAGTCGCCCCGTGGCGTCTGCCGCGCCGCACGGTTCATCCAGGCGACGACGATCCGGGGCGCGAAAGCCCGCAGCGCCGATGCGACACGCAGCCGGGTGCACAGGTCGAGCGCGCCGCCGAAGCCGAACTGCAGCGGCGACAGCCCGCCCGCAGCCAACCGCCCGGCCCGGCCAGCGTCTCGGCGGATCACCGGCAGGATCGCGTCCCCGGCGTCGTGCAGCGCCAGCACCAGCCGCTCGAAGAAAAGCTCTGCGCCGCCCGCAGGCGCGCCGGCCATGACGTGCGCCACCCTCAATGCTGCAACAGCCGGAGCGCCGACTGGACGGCGGTGGCGACGGAAAGGCCGTCCATCGGCGCGGCGCCCTCCGTCCCCGACGCCATCGCCACCGCGGCATGACGGCCAGCAGGAGCGTACTCGACGGCGGAGGTGGGGCCGAACAGCCCGAGCGTGGGCGTCCCGGCCGCGGCCGCCAGGTGCATCAGCCCGGAGTCGTTGCCCACGAACAATGCGCAGCGGGAGAGGCAGGCCGAGGCCTCGGGTAGTGACAGCCGGCCCGTGAGGTCGACCGCATCCGGCAGGGCCGCGAGCACCGGCGCCGCCATGGCGTGCTCGATGGGACCGGGGCCGGCGAACACCACGGGGCAGGCGCCAGGCAGCCCACGGTCCCGCACGGCGCAGAACAGCGCCGCGAACCGTTCGGCCGGCCAGGCCTTGCCAGACCAGTTGGCCGTGGGACCCAGGCCGATGAAGCGCCGCCCCGGCGGCAGCAGCGTCTCCGCCTGTGCCCGGTCGGCGGCGTCCGTCCAGCTCGTTGGCTGCGGCGGCGCCGGAAGCCCGAGCGCCGCCGCCAACTGCACGAGCTTATGGCCCGGCCGCCGGCCGCCACGCATGACCGCGCGACGCCGGGCCAAAAGGAAAAAGGACAGCGCCGAGCCGCGCAGGTCCACGATCAGGTCCCAGAGCGTTCCGATCGTCTGTCGCCACAGGCGCAGCCAGTGCAGGTCGAAGCGCTGCTTCTCGACAATGAGCGTCGCGTCGCGCCGGGGCATGCGGGCGAACACCCCCTCGGCGACCGGCCCGCAGGCGATGGTGAAGCGCGCCTCCGGGTGGGTGCGCAGCAGGTGATCGAGCAGGCCGGTGGAGAGGACCGCATCGCCGATGCGGGTCGCGGTGATGAACAGGATGCGCATGCACGGCCTGTGTAGCACGGGTTGCCGCGGGATGCGCGAACCCGGCTGCTTGAGTTTGGGATCTTGGGGCACCACGTCGCCGGTATGGACATGCTCGCTCCGCTACCCGGCCGCTCCGTCATCGAAATCAGCGGGGACGACCGCGTGTCGTTCCTGCAGGGCCTGGTTTCGAACGATGTCGCCGAGGCGGCGCCGGGCCGTGCGGTCTGGGCGGCGCTGCTGACGCCGCAGGGTAAATGGCTGGCCGACTTCTTCATCTTGGCGGACGGCGAACGGCTGCTACTGGACTGCGAGGCGGGGCAGGCCGCGATGCTGGCCCAACGGCTGACCCGGTTTCGCTTGCGCGCCAAGGTGGCCGTGCAGCCGGCGCCGCTCCTGGTCTATGCAGCGTGGGGGAGCGCGGCGCCCGACACCGGCCCTGGCGTCGGCATCGTGGCGCTCGATCCTCGGACGCCCGACGCTGGCTGGCGCGTGCTGTCAGACACGCCGTTGCCCAGCAATGCCACCCTGGCGGATTGGGACCTGCATCGCTTGTGGCTCGGCCTGCCGGACGGGCCGCGGGACATGGAGGCCGAGAAGACGACCCTGCTCGAGGCCGGCTTTGACGAGCTGAATGGCGTATCCTGGACCAAGGGCTGCTACATGGGGCAAGAGCTTACCGCGCGGACCAAATACCGCGGGCTGCTGAAGCGGCGCCTCGTGCCGGTGCGGATCGACGGTCCGCTGCCCGCCATGGGCACTCCCGTGATGCGCGCGGGGGTCGAGGCCGGCGCGATGCGATCCGGAGTTCCCGGCCTCGGCTTGGCGCTGCTGCGGCTCGACGCAATCGCCGCCGGGGACTTGGTATGTGGCGAGGCCGTCCTGCGGCCCGCGCCGCCGGCCTGGATGCAGCTGGAGCCGCTCAGGCTGGCGGGCGCTCCCCCGGCATCGTAAGCCGGCGGCCGACCCAATCCGGCCGCGGCAGGATGGCGTGTGCGCTTGCTGCGGCCATGACTTTTGCCGCCACCTCTGGCAGGAACGGCACGACCCGGCGCGTGGCGAGGTTGACATGCAGCAGCATGACCTCCTGCTGCGCGACGACAAGGCCGGTGTCGTCCCGCCGCATCTCATGGGCCAAATGGATGCGCTTGTGATCCGCACCTAGAATCTGCGTCGCGACCTGTGCCTGGTCGCCCTCGAGCAACTCGGCGCGGTAGTGGATATGGGCCTCGGCCGCGAACGTGCCGTGCTGGGTACGCTGGCGATAGAGGTCGTCGAGGCCGAGCGCGGACCACAGGTGATCGATGGCGCCGTCGAACACCACGACGTAATAGGCCATGTTCATGTGGCCGTTGTGATCAATCCACTCGGGACGCACGGTCGCCATGTGGCCGGTGAACGGGGCGGGGATGCCGCCCCGTTGCGCGGGCATCAGGCGCTATGCATTGTCGTCGAAGCCGCCAGAGTCGAACCCGCCGCCGCCATCGCCACCGCCGCCAAACGGATCGTTGCTGCTCTGCTCGAACCCGCCGCCGCTGCCGAAGCCCGAGCCGTCGTCATAGCTTTTCGGGTCGCCGCCGACGGCGAACGGGTCCGGAGACGAGTTGCCGGCATCGGTCGAGAAGCCGGCGGTCGGGTCTGTTCCCGCACCGTCGAATGCGGTGTCCGACGACGTGTTGCTGGCGAAGCCGCCGCCCCCGCCGCCGCCATGCCCGCTGAAGGCGTTCATCAAGGCGTTGCCGACCACCATGCCGCCTGCAACACCCGCCGCAGTGGTCAGGGCCGAGCCCAGGAAGCCGGAGCCGCCGCCGCCCTGGAACATGCCGGGCTGGTAGTTGGGCGGATATTGCGGCTGCGGCGGGGCCGATGTCGGCTGGAACTGCTGGCCATTGCCCGCCCGGCCGAAACCACCTTGCTGCTGCGGCTGCCCGCCGCCGAACAGCCCGCCGAAGAAGCCCTTCGACTGCTGAGGCGCCTGCTGTGCGGCCTGCTGCATCGCCTGCTGGGTCTGCTGCAGTTCCCACTCCAGGCGGCGGATGCGGTTCTGCGCCTCGGCGAACGCGGCCTCCTGCACCAGCGCGGTCTGGGTGATGCGATAACGCGCCTCGGGATATTGCTGGAATTGCTGGGCGATGAAGGCGTCCGCGTCGCGGTCGACCGGCGGCAGCGCCGGCTGCGACTGGGGCACGCTGCCGCCGGGAGCACCCAGGAAGGCACCGCCCTGTGGCGCTCCGGCGACTCTGGCGATGAATCGGGCGATAAGGTCGCGTTCTTCGTTCGTCATAGGACCGTCCGCGGGTTGGTTGCGTGCTTCGAGTTGGCGCACGCCCAACTCTGGTTCAAGTGGGCAGCCGCAGCCGCCGCCATTCAATTGCGGGACACCGGTTCTCGACCACCTGCAGCCCTGCCGCCTGGCCGGCCGCCACGGCGTCGGCGTTCATGACCCCAAGCTGCAGCCAAACGGTGCGCGCGCCGAGCCGGATGGCGTCCGCCATGATCGGCCCGACCTGGTCCGACGCGCGGAACACGTCGACCATATACAGCGGCGCCGCATCGTCGAGGGTG
>CAXULX010000091.1:6326-10457 GCA_964252005.1 uncultured Acetobacteraceae bacterium
GTCTGGCCCGCCAGCCCGGGATTGACGCCGACGACGTCGAAGCCGCGGGCGACCAGGAACCCCATGATCTCGTTGCTCGCGCGGTGCGGGTTGGCGGACGCGCCGACGACGGCGATGCGGCGGGTGGTCGTCAGGATATGCTGGATCGGGTCGGTCATACCCAGCTCTAACGCAAGACGCCGCCCCTGGCTCCATGATCCCGCGGTGTCTTCCGCCGCGGCGCTGCTCCGCCTATGTTGCGCGCGTCGCGCCCGTCCTATCTCGTGCGCGCCACGCACGTTCGATGTCGTGCGCGCCACGCATAGTCGCCGAGGACCATGACCGCATCACAGCGAGCCCCGAGCTTCCAGGAGCTGATCCTCCGCCTGCATGCGTTCTGGGCGCAGCAAGGCTGCGTGATCCTGCAGCCGTACGACGTCGAGATGGGCGCCGGCACCTTCCACCCGGCCACCACGCTCCGCGCGCTGGGCCCACGCCCCTGGCGCGCGGCCTATGTGCAGCCGAGCCGGCGTCCGACCGACGGGCGCTACGGGCAGAACCCGAACCGGCTGGGCCACTACTACCAATACCAGACCATCCTGAAGCCCAGCCCGGCCGATTGCCAGGGCCTGCTGCTCGACAGCTACCGCGCGATCGGCATCGACCCGCTGCTGCACGACATCCGCTTCGTCGAGGACGATTGGGAAAGCCCGACCCTCGGCGCCTGGGGCCTGGGCTGGGAGGTGTGGTGCGACGGCATGGAGGTGACGCAGTTCACCTATTTCCAGCAGGTCGGCGGCATCCCCGTCGCCGTGCCCAGCGCCGAGTTTACCTATGGGCTGGAGCGGCTGGCCATGTATGTGCAGGGGGTCGAGAACGTCTATGACCTCGACTTCAACGGCGCCGGGGTGAGCTATGGCGACGTGTTCCTGCGCAGCGAGCGGGAATACAGCGCCTACAGCTTCGAACGCGCCGACACGGGCATGCTGTCGCGGCATTTCGCCGACGCCGAGGCCGAGTGCGCCTCCCTGCTGGCGGCGTCGCTGCCACTGCCGGCCTATGACCAGTGCATCAAGGCGAGCCATCTGTTCAACCTGCTCGACGCCCGCGGCGTGATCTCGGTGACGGAGCGCGCGGCCTATATCGGCCGGGTCAGGACCTTGGCGCGCGGCTGCTGCGAGGCCTGGCTGGCTGGGGATGCGCCGGTTGTTTCTGGGTAGCTAGCGGTTTATATTCAATAAATGCTCGTTCCGCTGACTGCCGACGACACGGGCTTGTCCCGGTGATCATGGCCACCCCCGCACTGGTCCGCCAGGCCGATCTCGCCGCAGCGCCGGCCTGATGCCGGAGCTGCTGCTTGAGCTGTTCAGCGAGGAGATCCCCGCGCGCATGCAGGCACGGGCGGCGGACGACCTCGCCCGCCTGCTGACCGAGGCGCTGGCGACGCTCGCGCCCGAAGGCGTGCAGGCCTTCCATGGGCCGCGCCGCATCGCCCTGGCCGCGACCGTACAGGCCGAGACGCCCGCGCGCCAAAGCACGGAGCGCGGCCCACGCGCCTCGGCGCCAGAACAGGCGCTGACCGGCTTCATGCGCAAGCACGGCGTCACCCGGGACCAGTTGTCGCGGGACGGCGAGCACTGGGTCCTCACCCGGTCCAGCCCGGCCACCTCGGCCGCCGCCGTGATCGCCGCCGCCCTGCCGCCGCTGCTGCGCCGCTTTCCCTGGCCGAAGTCGATGCGTTGGGGCGACGGCAGCGCCTTCACCTGGGTGCGGCCGCTGCGCCGGATGCTGTGCCTGCTGGACGGCCGCCTTGTGCCCTTCACCCTGGCGGACGGCGCCGACGACGGCCACGGCCTGGCCTCCGGCAACGAGACCGAGGGTCACCGCTTCCATGCGCCCGGCCCGTTTACCGTCGCGTCCCTCGCCGAATGGCAAGACGGCCTGCGCGCCCGGCGCGTCGTCCCCGCCGCCAACGAGCGCCGCCGCCTGGTCGCCGAGGGCATCGCCGGCCTCGCCGCCGCAGAGGGCCTGCATGTCGTCCAGGACGACGGCCTGCTCGACGAGGTGGCCGGGCTGGTGGAGTGGCCGGTGCCGCTGCTCGGCCGGATCGATGCGGCCTACATGGACCTGCCGCCCGAGGTCATGCAGGTCAGCATGCGCGTCAACCAGCGCTACTTCGCGCTCCGCCGCCCCGATGGCTCGCCTGCCGACCGCTTCGCCTTCGCGGCCAACATCGCGGCGACGGACGGCGGCGCGACCATCGTCGCCGGCAACGAGCGCGTGCTGCGCGCCCGGTTCAGCGACGCCCGGCACTTCTGGGACCTGGACCGCCGCACCCCGCTGGCCGACCGGGTGGCGGCACTGGACGGCGTCACCTTCCATGCCAAGCTCGGCAGCCAGGGCGCCCGGGTCGAGCGCCTGATGCGCCTGGCGCACCATATCGCGCCGATGGTCGGCGCCGATCCTGCCCTGGCCGAGCGCGCCGCGCTGCTTGCCAAGGCGGACCTCACGACCGGCATGGTGGCCGAGTTCCCGGAGCTGCAGGGCGTCATGGGCGGCTACTACGCCCGGCATGACCATGAGGACCCGCAGGTCGCAGAGGCGGTCCGCGACCACTACGCGCCCAAGGGACCCAACGATCCCGTGCCTGCCGAGCCCGTCACCATCGCCCTCGCGCTGGCCGACAAGATCGACCAGCTTGCCGGGTTCTTCGCGGTCGGCGAGGCGCCAACCGGCTCGGGCGACCCCTTCGCGCTGCGCCGCGCGGCGCTCGGCGTCCTCCGCATCCTCCGTGAGAACCGGCTGCGGCTCTCCCTGGCGGAGATCTTCGACGCCGCTGGCCCGCATTTGCCGGCGCCGGTGCCGGCCGAGGCATTGCTGGCCTTCCTCGCCGAGCGGCTGCGCGTCCAGCTGCGGAGCGAAGGCGCGCGGCACGACGTGCTGTCGGCCGTGTTCGCCGCCGGCGCCGACGATGACCTCGTGCGCCTGCTGGCCCGCGCCGACGCGGTGGCGGCGTTCCTCGCCACCCCCGACGGCGCCGACCTGCTTTCCGCCAGCCGCCGTGCCGCCAACATCCTGCGCATCGAGGACAAGCGCGACGGCCCGCACTCAGGTCCCGTCGACCCGGCCCTGCTGTCGCAACCGGAGGAGCAGGCGCTGGCCGCCGCACTGGAGGTTGCGCAACCTTCGGTTCAGGACAGCATTAACGCGGAGCGCTATGCCGACGCGATGCGCGCCCTCGCAGCACTTCGCCCGCCGCTCGACGCCTTCTTCGACCAAGTGACCGTCAACGCACCCGACCCGACGCTCCGTCGGAACCGCCTCCGCCTGCTTGCCCGCATCGGTGCTGCCATGGGCTGCGCCGCTGACTTCTCTCGTATCGAAGGCCTGGAAAAAACATGACTAAATGGGTTTACAGCTTCGGCGCCGGGCACAACGAGGGCCGCGCCGACATGCGCAACCTCCTGGGCGGCAAGGGCGCGAACCTGGCGGAGATGGCCAGCATCGACCTGCCGGTGCCGCCAGGCTTCACCATCACGACCGAGCTGTGCACGGCATACTACGACAACGGCCGGAAATATCCGGACGACCTGCAGCAGCAGGTGCGGGACGCGCTGGGCCTGGTCGAGCAGGCGGTCGGCCTCAGCTTCGGCGACCCGGCCAAGCCGCTGCTGGTCTCGGTGCGCAGCGGCGCCCGCGTGTCGATGCCGGGCATGATGGACACCGTGCTGAACCTGGGCCTCAACGACGAGACCGTGCGCGGGCTGGAGGCTGCCTCCGGCGACCCACGCTTCGCCTGGGACAGCTACCGCCGCTTCATCCAGATGTATGGGTCCGTCGTGCTCGGCGTCGACCACCACCGCTTCGAGGAGATCATCGAGACGGCGAAGATCGACGCCGGCGTCACCGAGGACACGGCGCTGACCCCCGAGGACTGGCAGCGCGTCGTGGGCGAATACAAGGAGATGGTCCAGGCCGAGCGCGGCGCGCCGTTCCCGATGGACCCGCACGAGCAGCTTTGGGGCGCGATCGGCGCGGTGTTCGGCAGCTGGATGAACCCGCGCGCCAACACCTACCGCCGCCTGCACGACATCCCCGCCACCTGGGGCACCGCCGTCAACGTGCAGGCCATGGTGTTCGGCAACATGGGCG
>CAXULX010000092.1:0-10333 GCA_964252005.1 uncultured Acetobacteraceae bacterium
AGCGCCGCCTGGCCTATGTCGGCCTGACCCGCGCCCGCAAGCTGGCCGTGGTGAGCTATGCCGCCAACCGGCGCATCTACGCCAACTGGCAGAGCAGCATCCCGAGCCGGTTCGTGGAGGAGCTGCCGGAGGCGCACGTGGACCGTGGCGGCTCGGCGGCGATGCAGCGGGAGGCGCGGCTGCTGTCGGCGCCGAGCGTGTTCACCAGCGGGCCGCTGATGGCTCGGCGCCAACCGGGGCCGCGCACCGTCGAGGCCTGGGAACAGCCGGCCCGGCCCGCGCGCCAGGATGCGATCGCGGTCGGCAACCGGGTGTTCCACCAGAAGTTCGGCTATGGCGAGGTGCTGGCGGTCGATGACGACCGGCTGGACATCATCTTTGAAAAAGCCGGGCAGAAACGGCTGCTGGACCGTTTCGTGGAGAAGGCATGAGACGCCGCGCCGGGCCGTTGGAGACCGTGTTCGTCGAGGTGCCGGACGCAGCCGTCGAGGCCTATGAGGCGGCGCTGGGCACGGTATGCGCGACGGTCGGGTTCTTCTTCGCCGACGAGGAACGCGGGATCTGGCGCGTCGAGGGCGTGCGGGATACAGGCGCCGACGAGGCCCGCCTGCAGGACGCGCTGGCGCTCGCCTCGCTGGTCACCGGAGTTCCCGCCGAGCTGGGCCGCGAGGCGACCGAGGCGGAGGGATGGCTGGCGCGGACCCAGGAGGCATTCCCGGTGCAGCGCGTCGGTCGCCGGTTCACGGTCCGCGGCACGCATCAGGCGCCGGCGGCGGCGGCAGGCAGGCTGGTGCTGACGCTCGACGCCGGGTTGGCGTTCGGCTCGGGGGAGCACGGGTCGACACGCGGCTGCCTGCGCGCGTTGGAGGTTGCGGCCCGGCGGCGGCCCCGGCGCATCCTGGACCTGGGGACCGGCTCCGGCATCCTGGCCATGGCGGCGGCGAAGCTGCTGCGGCGTCCGGTGCTGGCTACGGACATCGAGCCGTGGTCGGTCCGTGTCGCGGGGCAGAATGCGGCGGCGAACGGGGTGGGGCGGCTCGTGCGGGCGGCGCTCGCCAATGGCTGGCACAGCCGTGCGGTGCAGGCGGGGGCGCCCTACGACCTCGTGCTGGCGAACATCCTGGCACGGCCGCTGTGCCGCATGGCCTGGCCGCTTTCGCTCGCCCTGGCCCCGGGTGGGACGGCTATCTTGTCTGGCTTGCTGGCCAATCAGGCCAGCTTGGTTCTGGCGGCGCACAGGCGGCAGGGCCTGCGGCTGGAGCGCACCTGGCGGGAGGGCGCCTGGACGACGCTCGTGCTACGCAAGGCCGGGCGGGCCAACAGGCCCGCCCATGCTTGATCAGGCAGCGGCGCTGCGTCCGAGGCGCACCGGCCCCATGTCGCGGGCGCGGGCTGCGGCAAAGCGCGGGTCGAACACCCGGCTCAGCTCAGCGCGGTTCAAGCCGATATCGGCCAGTTCGCGGTCGCTCAACGAGGCAAGCTCATCGAGCACGGCACGGCGGCGCGAGAATGCCAGCAGCCCGGATACCAAGCCGGTCAGGTGCTGCCACAGGCTGCGCCGGGCCGGGCCGGCGTCGGCAACGGTGCCGTCCGTACCCTCGACGACCGGGCTCCGGTACGTCAGGCTGTCGGACATCAGGAGCGCAATCTGCTCCTTGGAAAGCGGGGCGTTCATTTTTAAGTCCTCTAACTTCATCCTTGCCGAGACGAGGGAAGGCGCTCGAGGCGCGTTTCCTTACGGCATACGCTCTATATGCGCCTGAATGCTGCGCTGCAGCGTGCTATGTGACATCGCCTGATATGCGTTGAACGCAGCCCTTTGCGGGAAGCTATGTAAATTGTGAAGATATCGTGAACGAGAAACCCCCCGTGGAGCGCTTGGCCAGCGTGCGTCGCGCGATGGCGGCGCAGGGCCTCGACGGCTTCATCGTCCCGCGTGCGGACGAGCATCTCGGCGAATACGTGCCGCCCGCCGCCGAGCGCCTGGCGTGGATCACCGGGTTCACGGGCAGCGCCGGGATGGCCGTGCTGCTGATGGACCATGCGGCCGTGTTCACCGACGGGCGTTATACCCTGCAGCTTGCCTCCCAGGCCGACCTGGCGCTGTTCGAGGCCTGCCACATCGTCGACCAGCCTCCGCCAGGCTGGCTCAAGGCGCATACGGCGCCGGGAGCCCGCATCGGCTACGATCCCTGGCTGATCAGCCAGGAGGGCGTTGACCGTTACCGGAACGCCGGGCTGGAGATGGTGCGGGCCGATCCGAACCCGATCGATGTCGCCTGGGTCGACCGCCCATCCGCTCCGGCCAACCCAGCCGTCCCGCATCCGCTGAGCTATGCCGGTCTTGCCTCGGTGGACAAGCGCGCGAACCTCGCCGGTGCATTGCGGGCGGACGGCCAGGACGTCGCCGTGATCACCGACCCGGCGTCGCTCGCCTGGTTGCTCAACCTGCGGGGCAGCGATGTCGACTACACGCCGGTCGCCTTGGGCTTCGTGCTGCTGCGGTCGGACGCCTCGGCCACGTTGTTCATGGAGCCGTCAAAGCTGGGCGCCGACACGCTCGGATGGCTCGGGGCCGACGTGACCGTCGCGGCGCGTGCGGCGCTGCCGGCGGCGCTCGCGGCGCTGCATGGCCAGCGGGTGCGGGTGGACGCCGCAGGCTCGCCGGCGTGGTTCGCGCAGACGCTGCGGGACGCCGGCGCCGTGGTTCTGGACGGCGCCGATCCGTGTTCGTTGCCCAAGGCCTGCAAGAACCCCACGGAGCAGGCCGGCGCGCGGGCGGCGCATGCACGGGACGCCGTCGCGGTCTGCCGCTTCCTGCACTGGCTCGACGAGACCGACCGCACGCCGCTGACCGAGATGACCGCCGCGGAACGGCTGCTCGCGTTTCGGCGGGAGGTGTCGTTGTTCCGCGGCGAGAGCTTCCCGGCGATCTCGGGGGCCGGGGAGCATGGCGCCGTGATCCACTACCGCGTGACCGCCGCCACCGACCGGCCGATCGCTGCCGACGAGGCGTACCTGATCGACAGCGGCGCACAGTACCTGGACGGGACGACGGACATCACCCGCACCATCTGGACCGGGCCCGGCGTTCCGCCGGCCGAGCTGCGGGACCGGTTCACCCGGGTGCTGAAGGGCCACATCGCCCTGGCGGCGGCGCTGTTTCCGCAAGGCGTGGCCGGGCCGCATTTGGACGGCTTCGCCCGGCGCGCGTTGTGGCAGGCCGGGCTCGACTACGACCACGGAACCGGGCACGGGGTAGGCAGCTATTTGTCCGTGCACGAAGGACCCGCCAGCCTGTCGCGCGCCGGGCGCATGGTGCCGCTGGCGCCGGGGATGATCCTGTCGGACGAGCCCGGCTACTACCTGCCCGGCGCCTACGGCATTCGGCTAGAGAACCTGCTGATGGTCCGCGCCGCGGATCTCCCCGCGGCCAGGCGGCCCTTCCTGGAGTTCGAGACGCTGACGCTGGCGCCGTTCGACCGCCGGCTGATCGATGCCGCCTTGCTGGAACCGGCTGAGCGGACGTGGATCGACGCCTATCATGCGCGGGTGCTGGCGGAGGTCGGGCCGGCGCTGCCCGGGCCGGCACGGGACTGGCTGGCAGCGGCCTGCGCGGCGCTCGGCTAGAAGCCGGCCATCAAAACCCGGCCATCGCCCGCCATTCGGCCTCCGTCACCGTCGCCACCCCAAGCTCGGCCGCCTTCTTCGCCTTCGAGCCGGCGTCCGCGCCCAGGATCAGCAGGTCCGTGCGCTTCGAGACGCTGTCGGTCACGCGGGCGCCCAGGGCCTCCGCACGGGCCTTTGCCTCCGGGCGGCTCATGGTCTCCAGCGTGCCGGTGAACACCAGGCTCTTGCCGGCCAGCGCGCCATCGGCCGTCGCCGGACGTTCGGCGTCCTGAATGGTGAGAAAGCCCGCAAGCTCGTCCAGCGCGCCCAGGTTGCGGGGCTCGACGAAGAACGCCGCCAGCTCGTCCGCCAGCGCCGGGCCGACGCCGATGATGCTGCCGAGCGCCGAGCGCTCCTCGCTGCCGACGGTCGTCGCTGCCAGCATCTGCGCGCGCCACGCCGCGAAGCCCGTGTAGTGCCGCGCCAGCAGCTTGGCGTTCGTCTCCCCGACGCGGCGGATGCCGAGGGCGAAGATGAAGCGGCTGAGCGAGACGGTGCGCCGGGTCTCGATCGCCTGCATGAGGTTGCCGACCGATTTCTCCTTCCAGCCCTCGCGGGCCAGCAGCGCCGGGCGATGCTGCTCCAGGCGGAAGATGTCGGCCGGGCCGTGCAGCCAGCCGAGGTCGAAGAACTCCTGGATGCTTTTCTCCCCCAGGCCGTCGATGTCGAACGCGCCGCGGGAGACGAAGTGGATCAAGCGCTCGACTGTCTGGGCCGGGCAGATCAGGCCCCCCGTGCAGCGGCGCACGACCTCCCCGGCCGCGCGAAGGGCCAGGCTGCCGCATGCGGGGCAGGTTTCGGGCGGCGCATAGGCGATGGCGCCGGGCGGGCGGCGGTCGAGCAGGACCTGCACGACCTGCGGGATCACGTCGCCGGCGCGCTGCAGGAGCACGGTGTCGCCGACACGAACGTCCTTGCGGGCGATCTCGTCCTCGTTGTGCAGGGTGGCGCGGGTGACGAGCACGCCGCCGACGTTCACCGCCGCAAGCCACGCCACCGGGGTCAGCGCGCCGGTGCGGCCGACCTGGATGCGGATGTCCTCTAGGACTGTGGTGGCCTGCTCGGCCGGGAACTTCCAGGCGATGGCCCAACGGGGTGCGCGGCCCACGAAACCGAGCCGCCGCTGCAGCGCCAGGTCGTCGACCTTGTAAACGACGCCGTCGATGTCGTAGCCCAGGCCGGACCGTGCCAGGCCGGTCTCCTGCTGGAACGCCGCCGCCTCGGCCTCGCTGGCGAGCACGCGGGAGAGCGGGTTCACCTGGAAGCCCCAGCCCCGAAGCTGATCGAGGTAGCCGGCGTGGGTGCCGGCGACGCTGCCCTGCACGTCGCCCACGGCGTAGGCGAACAGCGACAGCGGGCGGGCCTTGGTGATGGATGGGTCGAGCTGGCGCAGCGAGCCGGCCGCCGCGTTGCGCGGGTTGGCGAACACCTTCTGGCCGGCTGCGGCCTGCGCCGCGTTGAGCGCCAAGAAGTCGGCCTTGGTCATGAACACCTCGCCGCGGATCTCGATCAGCGCCGGGGCGGAGCCGTGCAGACGGGTGGGAACGCTCGCCATGGTGCGGAGATTGGCGGTCACGTCCTCGCCCTCTGCCCCGTCGCCCCGGGTGGCGCCGCGCACCAGGGCGCCGCGTTCATAGAGCAGGTTGATGGACAGCCCGTCGATCTTGGGCTCGGCGACGAAGTCCAGCCGGCTGTCATCCGGGCGGTGCAGGAAACGCCGAATGCGGGCACAGAACTCGAAGAAGTCCTCCGGGTCGAAGGCGTTGTCGAGGGAGAGCATCGGCACGCGGTGGCGGAGCTTGGCGAAGCCGCCGCCCGGGGCCGCGCCGACGCGCCGGCTGGGGCTGTCGGGACGGACCAGATGCGGGAAGTCGGCCTCGATCGCCGCGTTGCGCAGGCGGAGCGCATCATAGGCGGCATCGGTGATCAGCGGCGCGTCGTCCCCGTGGTAGGCGCGGTCGTGCCGGGCGATCTCGGCGGCAAGGATGGCCAGTTCCTCGGCCGCCTCCGCCTCCGTCACGCGGCGGTGCCGAGCAGGCTGTCGGCGGCGGCGCGGGCGGCCTCGGTCACGCTCTCCCCGGCCAGCATACGGGCGATCTCCTCGCGCCGGGCCGGGAGGTCGAGCGCCACGACGCGCGTCTCCGCCCGGTTCTTGGCGGCAACCTTGGCGACCTGCATATGCGCGGCGCCACGGGCGGCGACCTGCGGGCTGTGCGTGACCACCAGGACCTGCACCTGATCGGCGACGCGCGCCAGCCGGTCGCCGACGGCGGCCGCAGTCGCGCCGCCGACGCCGCTGTCGACCTCGTCGAACACCAAGGTCGGCACCGATCCGCCGCTGACCAGCACGACCTTGAGCGCCAGCATGAGCCGCGACAGCTCGCCGCCCGAGGCGATCTTGTCGAGCGCGCCGGGTGTCTGGCCAGGGTTGGTGGCGATCAGGAAGCGTACCGCGTCCGACCCGGTCGCGCCCCAGCGGGCCTCGTCCAGCGCCTGCACCTCGACGAAGAAGCGCGCCTTGTCGAGCCGGAGCGGCGGCAGCTCGGTCGTCACCGCCGCCTGCAGGCGCTTGGCCGCCAGTTGGCGCGCCGCACTCAAAGCGCCGGCAGCGGCAGCATAGGCCGCACGGGCCGCGGCGGCCCGCGCCTCCAGGTCCGCAATCTCGGCCGCACCGGTGTCGAGCGCGGCCAGCCGCTTGCGCAGGCCGCCGAGCAGGGCCGGCAGCTCGACCACGCTCGTGCCGTGCTTGCGGGCGGCGGCGCGGAGCGCGAACAGCCGCTCCTCGGCCTGCTCCAGGAGCCGCGGGTCGGCATCGGCCTCGTTGGCGAGCCGACTGAGCAGGGTCTCGGCCTCGGCCAGCGCCTCCTCGGCACGTTCCAGGGCGGCGAGGGCCGGGGCGGCCGGGTTGTCGCTGTCCGGCTGGTTCGTCGGCACGAGCTTCTGCAGGGCGCGCGACGCGCTGCGCAGCGTGGCGGCCGGGCCGGCGCTGCGACGGTCCTTCGGCGCGATCTCGGACAGCGCCGACGCGATCGCCTCGGCCCGGCGCTCACCCTGCTGCAGCCGCTGGCGCTCGGTGGCCAGGCGGTCCTCCTCGCCCTCGACCGGTGCCAGGGTGGAGAGTTCGTCAACCGCGTGGCGCAGCCAGTCCTCCTCCCGCTGCGCCTCGGCGATCGTGGCCCGGGCGGCTTGCAGGATTGCATTCGCGTCCCGCCAGGCGCGCCAGGCCGAGCCGACGCCGCCGCGAACCGGCCCTTGCACCCCGTAGGCGTCGAGCAGCGTCGCGTGCACCGCCGGATCGGCGAGGCCCATCTGGTCGCCCTGGCCCTGCACCTCCACCAGCAGCGACCCGGCCCGGCGCAGCAGCGCCACTCCGACCGGTTGATCGTTGATCGTGGCGCGCGACCGTCCATCCTTCGAGACGACACGGCGGACCACGATCTCGTCCTCGAGCGCCACGCCCTGTTCGGCGAGCAGGTCGAGGGCCGGATGGCCGGGAGGAGGGGCAAAGCAGGCGGTGACGCTGGCCTGCTCGGCGCCCGCGCGAACCAGGCCGGCATCCGCCCGTGCGCCGAGCGCCAGGCCGAGGCTGTCGAGCAGGATGGACTTCCCGGCGCCGGTCTCGCCGGTCAGCACCGTCAGCCCGGCGCCGAAAGCCAGGTCTAAGCGCTCGATCAGCACCACGTCGCGGATCGATAGCGCGGTCAGCACGAGACTATCAGCACGTGAGTACTAGAATACGCTGCCCAGGGTCCGAGCGAAGAACCCGCCGTTCTGCGCCGCCGTAGGCACCGGCGGCGCCATGCCGCTCTCGGCAAGCTGGTCATAGCTATCTTCGTACCACCGGCTGCCGGGATAGTTGTGGCCCAGCACGGCTGCGGTCTTCTTGGCCTGGTCGGTCATGCCGAGCAGCAAGTAGATCTCGGTCAGGCGGTGCAGCGCCTCGGGCGCGTGGTTGGTAGTCTGGTAGTCGTCGACGACCCGCTGAAAACGTCCGATGGCGGAACCGTACAGCTTCTGCTGCTCGTAGAAGCGCCCAATCTCCATCTCCTTGCCGGCCATGTGGTCGCGGCACAGGTCGATCTTGAGGCGGGCATCGCGTGCATAGGCGCTCTCGGGAAACCGGTTCACCACGTCCTGCAACGCCACCATTGCCTGCTGGGTGCCCTTCTGGTCGCGCTGGATGTCGGCGATCTGCTCGTAGAAGCTGAGGCCCCGCAGGTAATAGGCATAGGATGCGTTGGAACTGGTCGGGTGCAATTGGATGAACCGATCCAGTGCGCCGATGGCCTCGGTATAGTGGTTCTGCAGGTACTCGGCATAGCCGTGCATCAACTGGGCGTTCACCGCCCAGGACGAATAGGGGTAGTTCTGCTCGACCGCGTCGAATTGCGAGACTGCGGTCGCATAGCGCTTCTGATTGAGCGCATCGACCCCGTTGTTGTAAAGCTCCTCGACTGTTTTCGTACCCGGATCGACTTTCACACGCAGGTCTTCGGACTTGCCGGTCCAGGGCAAGACAGAACTCAGCGTCTCGCAGCCCTGCAATAGGACCAGCGCCACAAGGCCCGGAACGAGGCGTGAGAAAAGCGCGCGAACGAGACTGATGCGTTGCTTCATGACGGCGCCCCTATAGCACGCCGCAGCGGCGGTTAGGAATGCGTTATGCGGCCTGCTGCTGCGGCGTCATGGTCCAAGCCGGCGCCGCGACCTCCTGCCAGTTCGCGCGATCGGCGAACAGGGCGCGCAGGACACGGTTGTTCAGCGTGTGCCCGGAGCGATGGCCGACGAATCGCCCAAGCAGCGGGGCGCCAGCCAGCGCCAGGTCGCCCACGGCGTCGAGCATCTTGTGGCGCACGAACTCGTCCGACCTGCGGAGGCCGCCCGGGTTCAGCACCCGCGCCCCATCCACGACGACGGCGTTCTCAAGGCTGCCGCCCTGCGCCAGCCCGGCCGCCTGCAATCCGGCGATCTCGCGGGCCAACGTGAAGGTGCGGGCATCCGCCAGCTCATGCCGGACCGCAGGGCCGTCGACCGCGAGCGACAGCGCCTGCCGTCCGATGGCGGCGGCGTCGAACGCGATCGACAGCGACATCTCCAGCGACGCCGACGCGCTCGGCCGCAACTCGATGAAGGCGTCCCCGTCCTCGACGCGCACGGCCTGCAGCACCTTGATAAATCGGGCGGACGCGGCCTGTTCGGCCACTCCGGCGCAATCCAGCAGGAACACCCAGGGGGCTGCCGATCCATCCAGCACCGGCATCTCAGGCCCGTCGAGTTCGACGACGACGTTGCTGATCCTGCAGGCCGACAGGGCAGCCATCAGATGCTCGACCGTGCCGACCCGCGCCCCCCGGTGATCCGGCGACACCAGCACCGTGCAGAGCCGCGTATCGGCGACATGGTCGAAGCGCGCAGGAATCTCGATGCCGAGGTCGACCCGGCGGAACACGATGCCCGCTCCAACCGCCGCGGGGCGCAAGGTGACGTTGACCCGATGTCCGGAATGCAGGCCGACGCCGACGCAGCAAATTGCCGACTTCAGCGTCCGCTGCAGCGGGCCAGCCGCATGGGAGAGCGTCAGGTCCTGGGCATCCGGGGAGAACTCAAGCATTCCGTCCATGACATCCTCGACCAGCCTGAAATCGCTGGAGTGATTCGATGGACGCCGACCTGACGTCCCCTGATGCAACCTAAGCGGCTGCCCAGGGAACGCCAAATCAATCAATATTTCTGACTATTACACTGTAACCCAATGATTCTACTCGATTTAAGATTTTTGCCGGCGCAAGAACGTGGGGATTTCTAAGCCTTCGTCCGCCGGTTCCTGCCGTACCGCAGCAGGTGGGGCGGCCTGCTCGGCGAAGGAGGGGTCGGCCCGTTGCGGCTCGGCACTCGGCTGCGCCGTGCGGCGGCCACGCCCGATTCCGGTCATGATGTCGAATATGCTCCGCCCCGCGCTCGGCATCGAGGCCGAGACGATCTCGGCGGGGTCCGGCAGCGCCGGGCCGGAACGCGGCGCCGAGCCCGGGCGGTGCGCCGGCGCCGGAGGGGCGTAGCGCTGCGATCCGGCTTGCCGGGTGTCGTGCTGACTTGGCGCCCCGCTGCTCGCCTCCGATGGCCGGGGCGTCAGCAGCTGCGCCGGGTTGGGCGCCGGCGCCGACTGGCCGATCACGCCGAACGAGGGCGGCATGTGCGACGCGGGCGGGCCGGCGGGCGACGCCGGGGCCACCTGGGCGGCGGCATGGGTCATGCCGCTGCCCCCGACCGCCACCAGGCGAGGCTTCGACGCCTCGGTCTGGCCGATGTCGATGCCGGTCGCCACCACCGAGACGCGCACCCGCCCGGTCAGGTTCTCGTCGATCGCCGAGCCGAAGATGATGTTGGCGTCCTCGGCGACCTCCTCCCGGATACGGTTCGCGGCCTGGTCGACCTCGAACAGCGTCATGTCCTCGCCGCCGGTGATGTTGATCAGCAGGCCGCGCGCGCCCGACATGCTGGTGTCCTCCAGCAATGGGTTGCTGATGGCGGCCTCAGCGGCGCGTATGGCGCGGTTCTCTCCGTCCGCCTCGCCGGTGCCCATCATCGCCTTGCCCATCTCGGCCATCACGGTGCGTATGTCGGCGAAGTCGAGGTTCACCAGCCCGGGCGCCACCATCAGGTCGGT
>CAXULX010000093.1:0-10141 GCA_964252005.1 uncultured Acetobacteraceae bacterium
CGACCGCGAGGAATACCGCGCCCGGTCCGAAACCGATGGGTTCCGCCCCCCCGAAGCGGGCGAGGAGTGAGATAGATGTCCGACCGTTCAGATCGTCCCGACCGCAGCGCCGGGGATGGTGATGACCGACGCGGCGGCGGGGGTGCCGCCGCCGGGGCGCGCCGCCCATTCTACCGCCGCCGCAAGAGCTGCCCCTTCAGCGGCCCCAACGCGCCGAAGATCGACTACAAGGACGTGCGCCTGCTGTCCCGCTTCCTGAGCGAGCGCGGCAAGATCGTGCCGAGCCGCATCACCGCGGTGTCCGGCAAGAAGCAGCGCGAACTGGCGAACGCCATCAAGCGCGCCCGCTTCCTGGCGCTCCTGCCCTACGTCGTGGCATAGGAGGGCGGGACTCATGGCAGTTGTCGAACTGATCCTGTTGCAGCGCGTCGAGAAGCTGGGGCAGATGGGCGAAGTGGTGAAGGTGAAGCCGGGCTATGCCCGCAACTTCCTGCTGCCGCAGAAAAAGGCGCTCCGGGCCAACAAGGCGAACCTCGCGACCTTCGAGGGCCAGCGTGCGCAGCTTGAGGCGCAGAACCTGAAGCGCCGCGAGGAGGCCGAGCGGCTGTCGGAACGGATGGCCGGGCTGTCGGTGGTCATCATCCGCCAGGCGGGGGAAAGCGGCTCCCTGTATGGCTCGGTGTCGGCGCGCGACATCTCCGACGCCTGCACGGCGGCGGGGCTGACGACCAACCGGAACCAGGTCGTGCTGGACCAGCCCATCAAGGCGCTGGGCCTCACGCCCGTGAAGCTGGTGCTGCACCCGGAGGTCAACCTGCCGATCACGGTCAACATTGCCCGCAGCACGGAAGAGGCCGAGAAGCAGGCCCGCGGCGAGCAGGTCGGCCTGGCCGGAGAGGAGGACGTGGAGCCGGACGAGGTGCTGGAGTTCGGCGCCGCCCTGGCGGAAGCCGGCGGCGACCGCGACCGCGACCGGTAGCGATCCCACGCCTGTACGGCCGATCTAACGCATCCCCACGACGCCGGCCCTTCCCCTTCGGAAGCGGCCGGCGTCTTCGTTTGCAACCCTGGCATACCGGAGCAGGCGGCAACGGATGATCTCGCGCAGCATCCTGGACGGCCTCATCCGGCGTTTTCTGGTCATCGGCAGCCTTTCGGTCCGCTACCCCGACGGCCAAACCTCCTTCCACCAAGGGCAGCCCGGACCCGCCATCGCCTTCCACGTGTCCGATTGGCGGGCGGTGCGTCGCATGGCGGTGAACCCGGCGCTCGCGTTCGGGGAGGGCTATATGGACGGCACGATCATCCCCACGGGGTGCAGCCTGTATGACGCGCTCGACCTGCTGCTGGCCAACATCGCGGCCGGCGGGCGGCAGCCGGTGATGGCGGCGCACGCCATGCTGGGCTTCGCCGTGAAGCGGTGGGCGCAGTTCAACCCGATCCGCCGGGCCGCGCGCAACGCGGCGCATCATTATGACCTGAACGGCCGGCTCTATGCCCTGCTGCTGGACGACGACCGCCAGTATTCCTGCGCCTACTTCCGGACCGGGGCGGAAACGCTGGAGGAGGCGCAGGCGGCCAAGAAGCGGCACATCGCGGCGAAGCTCTGCCTTGAGCCGGGCCTGCACGTGCTGGACATCGGCTGCGGCTGGGGCGGCCTGGCGCTGAGCCTGGCGCGGGAGCACGGGGTCCGCGTCACCGGCATCACCCTGTCGCAGGAGCAGCTCGCGACCGCCCGCGCGCGGGCGGCGGAGGCGGGCCTCGCCGACCGGGTGCGGTTCGAACTGCTGGACTACCGCGCGCTCCGCGGCGCCTACGACCGCATCGTCTCCGTCGGCATGTTCGAGCATGTGGGCGTCGGCCACTACCGGCATTTCTTCCAAACCCTGCGCCGCAGCCTGACGCCGGACGGGGTGGCGCTGGTGCATTCCATCGGGCGCAGCCACGGCCCGGCCACCACCAACCCCTGGCTCGCCAAGTACATCTTCCCCGGCGGCTACTCCCCGGCGCTGAGCGAGGTGATGCCGGCCGTCGAGCGGTCCGGCCTGATCGCCACCGACATCGAGGTGCTGCGCCTGCACTACGCGGAGACGCTGCGGCACTGGCGGCGGCGCCTGTCGGCCCGTCACGACGCCATTGCAGCCCTCTATGACGAGCGGTTCTGCCGCATGTTCGAGTTCTATCTGTCCGGCGCCGAACTCGCCTTCCGGCACAAGGGGCACATGGTCTGGCAGATGCAGCTGGCCCGGCGGGCGGACGCCGTGCCGCTCACCCGGGACTACGTCACCGAAACGGAAAGCCGGGTGGCGCCGGTACCACAGCCGGTCTGATCCCGGACGTTATTCACGACTTGTCCCCCTGATCCACAGATGTCCACAGGCTCCGCACCCTGCCGGGCGCCCTCCGGATGGGCTATTGTCCCGTCGAATGAACAGCATCGATCCGCCGCTGCTTGGCCTCTCGCAACGCCACCCCCCGTCCAACGAACGGGCGGAGATGGCACTGCTCGGGGCGCTGCTCGCCAACAACAAGGCATATGAGCGGATCAGCGAGTTCCTGGCGCCCGAGCACTTCGTCGATCCCGTGCACGGCCGCATCTACCAGGCCATCGTGCGGCGGGTGGAGGCCGGGCAGCTCGCCGACGCGATCACGCTGAAGGCGGAG
The DNA here is from genome assembly GCA_964252005.1 of uncultured Acetobacteraceae bacterium. GTDB lineage: Bacteria > Pseudomonadota > Alphaproteobacteria > Acetobacterales > Acetobacteraceae > CAHJXG01. The sequence continues at coordinate 2,665 of CAXULX010000093.1, forward strand.
TTCGAGCATTCGGGCCTGCTGGACGAGGTTGGCGGCACCAAGTACTTCGCCGAGCTGCTGACGGCGATGGTCGGCATCATCAACGCCGGCGAATACGGCCGGGCCGTGCACGACGCCTGGCTGCGGCGCCAGTTGATCGACATCGGCGAGGTCGTCGTCAACAACGCCTTCGGCGCCGAGGCGGAGATCGACGGGCGCCAGCAGATCGAGCTGGCCGAGAGCGCGCTGTTCCGCCTGGCGACCCAGGGCGGCAACGACGGCGGCTTCGTCACCTTCGAGCGCGCGCTGACCGAGGCGATCCTGGGCGCGGAGCGGGCGTTCCGGAGGGCGGGCCACGTCAGCGGGCTATCGACCGGCTTGCGCGACCTCGACAAGAAGACCGGCGGCCTGCATCCGTCGGACCTGATGATCCTGGCCGGGCGGCCCGGCATGGGCAAGACGGCGCTCGCCACCAAGATTGCCTTTGGCGCAGCACACGCCTTGGTGCGGGAGGCGCGGGCGGAGGACCCGAGCGCCCTGCCGAAAGGCTCGGTCGCGGTGTTCAGCCTGGAAATGAGCGCCGAACAGTTGGCGACGCGGCTGCTGGCCGAGGAGGCGCGGGTCAGCGGCGACCGCATCCGCCGGGGCGAGATCGGCCAGCGCGACTTCGACCGCTTCGTGCAGGTCAGCCGCGAGATCGCCGGCCTCCCGCTGCACATCGACGACACCCCGGCCATCACCCTCTCGGCGCTGCGCACCCGTTGCCGGCGCTTGAAGCGCACCAAGGGGCTGAGCCTGGTGGTCATCGACTACCTGCAACTCATGCGTCCGAGCGTGGGGACCAAGCCGGAGAGCCGGGTGCTGGAGATCAGCCAGATTACCCAGGGCCTCAAGGCCATCGCCAAGGAGCTTGCGGTGCCGGTGCTGGCGCTATCGCAGCTGTCCCGCGCGGTGGAGAGCCGGGAGGACAAGCGTCCGCAGCTTTCCGACCTGCGGGAAAGCGGCACCATCGAGCAGGACGCCGACATGGTGCTGTTCGTGTATCGCGACGAGTACTACCTGCAGCAGCGCGCGCCCAAGCAGATGGCATTTGACAGCGAGGACAAGTTCCAGTCGGCTCTCGACAAATGGCAGCGCGACATGGAGCAGGTGCACAACAAGGCCGAAATCCTGATCGAGAAGCAGCGGCACGGCCCGACCGGCAAGATCGACGTGCTGTTCGAGGGCGAGTACACCCGCTTCGCCGATCTTGACGTGATCCACGCGGGCGACGATTGATCCTGGACTCAGGCGCTGGGGAGTCCAGCACCGGCGCCTTGCTGGAGATCGACCTCGACGCCATCGCCGACAACTGGGGCACGCTGAGCCGCCTGCACCCGTCCGGCCCGGTCGCGGCGGTGCTCAAGGCCGACGCCTACGGCCTGGGCGCCGTGCCCGTGGCGCGGCGCCTGTTCGCCGCCGGGTGCCGCCACGTGTTCACGGCGCATCTGGGGGAGGCGCAGGCGATCCGCCCCGCGCTGCCCCATCCTTTGCCGCCCGGGGCCATGCTGGCGGTGCTGAACGGCCTCTGGCCCGGCGACGCGCCCGCCTATGCCGACGCGGGCATCGCGCCGGTGCTGGGGTCGCTCGCCGAGATCGAGGACTGGGCCGCCCACGCGCGCACCCTCGGCCGCCCCTTGCCGGCGCTGCTGCACATCGACACCGGGATGAACCGCCTGGGCCTGCCGCCCGAGGAGGTGGACGTGCTGGCGGCGGAGCCGGGCCGGCTGGACGGCGTGCGGCTCCTTTACGTCATGACCCACCTGGTCTCCGCCGAGATGCCCGGCGATCCCGTGAACGCGACGCAGCGGGACCGCTTCGCCCATGCCTGCGCCCGGCTGCCTGCGGCGCCGCGCAGCCTGGCCAACTCGTCGGGCTGTTTCCTGGGGCCGGGCTTCGGCTCCGACCTCGCGCGGCCCGGCGCCGCGCTGTTCGGCGTGAACCCCACGCCGGGGCACCCCAACCCGATGCGGGCGGCGGTGCGGCTGCGGGCGCGCATCCTGCAGGTGCGGGAGGTGCCGCCGGGCGGGCGCGTCGGCTATAACGGCGTCTGGACGGCGCGGCGGCCGAGCCGGATCGCCACGGTGTCGGTCGGCTACGCCGACGGTTATCCGCGCATCCTCACCAACCGGGCCGCCGCGTGTTTTGACGAACAGGCGGTCCCGCTGGTAGGCCGTGTCTCCATGGACCTCTCGACCTTCGACATCACCGACGCACCCGGCGCCGTCACGGGCAGTTGGCTGGACCTGATCGGTCCCCGCATGACGGTGGACGAGGTGGCGCATAGGGCCGGCACGAACGGCTATGAAATCCTGACGCAGCTCGGGGGCCGCTACCGCCGGGCCTATCTCGGCGCATGATCGACCCCTTGGACGCGGTGGCGGCCGTCGGGCGCGGCACGATCGGGGCCGTGCGCGCCACGGGGGCGGTGGCGCTGTTCGGCGCGGCGGGCCTGTCCCATCTGGTGCGCCCGCCGTTCTACGGCCGGATGTTCCTGCAAGCCTTCATCGAGTTCAGCTACTTCAGCCTGCCGGTCGTGGCGCTGACGGCGGTGTTCTCCGGCGCGGTCATCGCGCTGCAATCCTTCACCGGCTTCTCCCGCTTCGGCGCCGAGAGCGCCATCGCGGGGATCGTCGTGCTGTCCGTAGTGCGGGAGCTTGGCCCGGTGCTGGCCGGGCTGATGGTGGCGGGCCGGGTGGGGGCGGCGATGGCGGCGGAGCTTGGGACGATGCGGGTCACCGACCAGATCGACGCGCTGGGCACGCTGTCCACCAACCCGATGAAGTATCTGGTGGCGCCCCGCCTGCTGGCGGGGCTGATCGCGGTGCCGCTCCTGGTGATCGTGGCGGACGTGCTGGGCGTGGCGGGCGGGTTCCTGGTCAGCACCGTAAAGCTCGGGTTCAACCCGTCGGGGTATCTCACCAGCACGTTCCAGATCCTCACCACCACGGACGTCGTGGCGGGCCTGGCGAAGGCGGCGGCGTTCGGCTTCCTGATCGCGCTGATGGGCTGCTACCACGGCTATAACAGCAAGGGCGGCGCGCAGGGGGTGGGGTCCGCGACCACCAGCGCCGTGGTCGCCGCCAGCATCCTGATCCTTGCGTTCGACTACGTGCTGACCGAGCTGTTCTTCGCGCGATGAGCGATCCCAAAATCCGCGTGCGCGGCCTGGCCAAGGCGTTCGGGGCCAAGAGGGTGCTGGACGGCATCGACCTCGATGTCGCCGCCGGCACCTCGATGGTGGTGATCGGCGGCTCCGGCAGCGGCAAGTCCGTGCTGCTGAAATGCATCCTCGGCCTGATCGAGCCGGACGCCGGCAGCATCGAGATCGACGGCCGCGACGTGCTGCGCCTGCCCCGGCAGGAGCGGGAGCAGGTGAATGCCCGCATCGGCATGCTGTTCCAGGCCGGCGCCCTGTTCGACAGCCTGACCGTCTGGGAGAACGTCGCCTTCGGCCTGCTGGCGCAGCACAAGGCGGCCCGCGGCGAGGCCCGGGAGCGTGCCGGCGCGATCCTGACACAGGTCGGCCTCGATCCCAGCGTCGGCGACCTGTCGCCGGCGGAGCTTTCGGGCGGCATGCAGAAGCGCGTGGGCCTGGCGCGCGCCATCGCGAGCCAGCCGGACATCCTGTTCTTCGACGAGCCGACGACGGGCCTCGATCCCATCATGGGGGCGGTGATCGACGGGCTGATCGTCGATTGCGTGAAGCGCCTGGGCAGCACGGCCATCGCGATCACGCACGACATGGCGAGTGCCACCCGCATCGGCGACCGGGCGGCGATGCTGTTCCGCGGCAAGCTGGTTTGGCAGGGGCCGGCGGCGGAGCTGCTGCACAGTGGAAACGAGATGGTGGACCAGTTCACCCATGGGCGGCGGGAGGGGCCGATCCAGATGGAGTTGCGGCGGTGAGTTGGGGTATGCTGCGCGGATGAAATACGATGAGATCGTCGCGAAGGTTCGAGAGATCGTCAGCCGTCATCCGTTGCCGGACTTCGTGACGCGGTTCGAGGTGCGGCTGGGCGAGTTCGACGGCGACCCTGCCATGTGGGTCGTGTACAAGATGTTGCCGGAGCCGCCGGGATGGAGCCCCGAAGTCGAGCGCCGTGTCCCTCTCATCAGAGCTTTGATTGAGGCCGTGGAGCCGGATTTGCTGGAAGCGTTCGAGGATCGGTTTCCATATTTTCGGTTTGAGACTGATCGTGAACTGAAGCCCGTCGCATAGTGACCCACGCTTCCGAGCTGATCAGGCACGCCCGCGAGCTGATTGGTGGCCAATATGGCCTTCCGGGCAGCGCGTCCGATGACGTTGTGTTGCGGCGGGCATTGTCGTCCGCCTACTACGGCCTGTTCCATCGGCTGACCACGGCAGGCGCCATGCCCTTCGCAGCGGGTGGTGAGCCGCTTCGCTTCCAAGCGGCGCGCGCGTTCAGCCATACGGCGATGCGCAAGGTTTGCGACGCATATATCCGTTCTCCGGCACGCCCGTTTCCAACAGGATTGGAGCAGCTTAGTCCCAGTCCACCCGATCAACGCCTGGTCGCCACGGCGCGCGCGTTTGCCCGGTTGCAGGAAGGGCGTCACTTGGCGGACTACGACCTTTCGGCCGTGATTGAGATATCCTATGTGGCGGGACTCGTCTCCATGGCCGAAACCGCCTTTGCCGACTTCGACGCCATCCAATCCCTCCCCGAAACCACCGTGTTCCTCGCTGCCCTCCTGCTCGCCGACCGCTGGACCCGGCGTGGCTAAGCCCGCCGCCCGCTACGTCTGCCAGAACTGCGGCGCCGCCTATCCCAAATGGGCCGGACGCTGTGACGCCTGCGGTGAGTGGAACACGCTAGTCGAGGAGACCGTCGAGGCGCGGCCCGGTCCCGTCGGCCGCGCCAGCACCGGGCGGCGCATTGCCTTTGTCGGCCTGCAAGGCAGCACGGCGCCGCCGCCCCGCGCCAACACCGGCATCGCCGAGCTTGACCGCGTGCTGGGCGGCGGGCTGGTGCCGGCCTCTGCCGTGCTGGTCGGCGGCGACCCCGGCATCGGCAAATCGACCTTGATGCTGCAGGCGGCGGCGACGCTGGCGCGGGCCGGGCGCCGGGTCATGTATATCTCGGGCGAGGAGTCCATCGACCAGGTCCGCCTGCGCGCGCAACGCCTGGGCCTCGCGGACGCGGCGCTCGAACTCGCCAGCGCCATCAACGTCCGCGACATCGCCGCCACCCTGGAGCAGGAGCGCGACCTGGCGCTCGTGGTGATCGACAGCATCCAGACCATGTGGCTCGACACCATCGAGAGCGCGCCCGGCACTGTCGCCCAAGTGCGCGCCACGAGCTTCGAGCTGATCCGGCTCGCCAAGTCGCGCGGCTTCTCCCTCGTGCTGGTGGGCCATGTCACCAAGGAGGGGGCGCTGGCCGGGCCGCGCGTGCTGGAGCACATGGTCGATGCCGTGCTGTACTTCGAGGGCGACCGCGGCCACCAGTTCCGCATCCTGCGCGCGGTCAAGAACCGCTTCGGCGCGACGGACGAGATCGGCGTGTTCGAGATGACCGAACTGGGCCTGTCCGAGGTGCCCAACCCCTCCGCGCTGTTCCTGGCGGAGCGGCGCGGCAACATCGCGGGGTCTGCGGTGTTCGCGGGCCTGGAGGGCACACGGCCGGTCCTGGTCGAGGTGCAGGCCCTGCTGGCGCCCAACAGCGGCGGGTCGCCCCGGCGCTCCGTGGTCGGTTGGGACAGCGGGCGGCTGTCCATGCTGCTGGCCGTGCTGGAGACGCGGGCGGGCCTGCGGATGGGCAGCACGGACGTCTATCTCAACATCGCCGGGGGGCTGCGGGTCAACGAACCCGCGGCCGACCTCGCCGTGGCCGCCGCCCTCGCCTCCGCCGCGACGGACACGCCGACCAGCGCCGCCATGGTGTATTTCGGCGAGGTCGGGCTGTCCGGCGAGATCCGGCAGGTGGCGCAGGCCGAATCCCGGTTGAAGGAGGCGCACAAGATGGGGTTCGAGATCGCCTGCCTGCCCCGCCGGCTGGCGCGCGGCGGGCGCAAGAGCAGCCTGCCGGACGGGTTGAGGCTGGACGAAATCGGCCACCTGACCGACCTGGTCGCCGCGTTCAGCGGAAAGCCGGCCGCCAAGGGCGCGCCTTCATAAATCCGACACGGTTGGCGTATTCGGCCCAAGGCCGCTATACCCGTGGCGCACGGCGTGGGACGGCTGCATGAATTGGGTGGACCTCGTGGTCCTGGCGTTGATGCTCGTGTCGGGTCTGCTGGGCGTCATGCGCGGTTTGGTGCGGGAGGTCTTGGGCGTCGCCGCCTGGGTCGCCGCCGCGTTCGCCGCCGGGCCCTATGGCGCGTTCCGCTTCGTGGCGCCCTGGGTGCGCCGCCATGTGTCCGATCCCGGCGTCGCCGACGCCATGGCGTTCGGCGGCGTGTTCCTGGTCGTGTTGATCGTGTTATGGTTGGTGGTGCGCGCCGTCAGCAATGCCGTGCGCGGGTCGGCGCTGGGCGGCCTCGACCGTACGTTGGGGCTGGTATTCGGCCTTGGCAGGGGTGCGGCGCTGCTGGTGGTGGCCTATATCCTGATGGGCATTGGGTTGGCGATTGACCAATGGCCGGCCCCGATTTTGGAGGCACGAAGCCTGCCCCTCGTCCATCATGGAGCCGAGTGGCTGGCCGACCAGCTTCCGCCGACGTACCGGCCCGCCGTGGCCCGCCCGCCCCTTGGCCGGTCGGCCACCGCTGCCAGTCTGCTGCGCGCCAGTCCCGTGGGCCGTGCCCTGGGTGCCCGGCCGCCACGGGAGTAGGAGAGTGCCATGGTGCTGACCCCAACCGAGACCCCCCACTTCATCGACGATGACAAGCTGCACGAGGAGTGCGGCGTCTTCGGCGTCTGGAACGTCACCGACGCCGCCGCCGTCACGGCGCTCGGCCTGCACGCGCTGCAGCACCGGGGGCAGGAGGCGACGGGGATCGTCAGCTATGACGGGCACCGCTTCCACAGCCACCGCGGCCTGGGCCTCGTCGGCGACAACTTCGGCCAGGCCAAGGTCATCGCCTCCCTCCCCGGCCCGAACGCCATCGGGCACAACCGCTACGCCACCACCGGCGACACCATCCTGCGCAACGTCCAGCCGCTCTATGCCGATTTCGAGTTCGGCGGCTTCGCGGTGGCCCATAACGGCAACCTGACCAACGCCAACGCGCTGCATCGCGCCCTCGTCCGCCGCGGCTGCCTGTTCCAGAGCACAACGGACAGCGAGGTGTTCGTCCACCTGATCGCCATCAGCCTGTACTCGACCGTGGTGGACCGGCTGATCGACGCCCTGAAGCAGGTGGTCGGCGCCTACTCCCTGGTGGCGCTGTCGAACGAGGCGATGATGGGCGTGCGCGACCCGCTGGGCGTGCGTCCGCTGATCCTGGGCCGCATCGGCAACGAGGGCACCGGCGGCTGGGTGCTGGCCAGCGA
>CAXULX010000094.1:0-9919 GCA_964252005.1 uncultured Acetobacteraceae bacterium
AGCGTGCGGCAGCGCACGGCACGGCGACCGTCGTGATCCGCCGCAGCCACCACATCGCCTGCCTGGCGGCCTATTTGTCCCGGGTCACGGCGCGCGGGATGGTGGTGGTGCTGCAAAGCTCCGATCCCTCGGTCGCCAGCGTCGCGCCGTTCGGCGGCACCCGCGCGTTCATCACGCCCAACCCGATCGCGGCCGGGTTCCCGACCCACGGCGACCCCGTGCTGATGGACATCAGCACGAGCACCACCACCAACGGCCTCACGGGCCGGCTGCGCGCCGAGGGGCGGACGCTCGACCAGCCGTGGCTGCTGGACGCCGACGGACGGCCCACGCCGGACCCGGCCGCGCTGTTCACCGACCCGCCCGGCAGCATCCTGCCGCTCGGCGGCATGGATAGCGGCCACAAAGGCTATGCGCTGGGGCTGCTGGTGGAGGCGCTGACGGCTGCGCTCGGCGGCTTCGGCCGCGCGGACGCCTCCGAGGGATGGGGCGCGGCCGTGTTCCTGCAGGTCATCGACCCGGCCGCGTTCGGCGGACTGGACGCCTTCCTGCGCCAATCCACCTGGCTCGCGGATGCCGCGCGCGCCAGCCCGCCGGCGCCGGGCACGGACGCGGTCCGCCTGCCGGGTGCCCGAGGGCTGGCGCTGCGGCGGCGGCAACTGGCCGAGGGAGTGAAGCTCTACCCCTCGATCATGCCGGCGCTGACTCAGTGGGCGGAGCGGCTGGGCATCGCCGCGCCGCCTGGCAGAGAGGCGCAGTTATCTTAAGGCTTCCATTTGCAAGACGCCGTGCGGCCGGTGCCCCGGCCGGAACGCCGAACCCGGCCCGCCTGCGCGTTCTGATCGTCCAGCTCTCCGTCGGCTTCGCGGGCACGGAGCGGCACGCGGCCGAACTTGCCAACGGACTCGCCCCGCACCTGGACGTTGCGGTGCTGCTGCGCGCCCGGCCGGGCGAGCCGCATCGGCGCGCGGAATACGCGGCGCTCCGTGCTGCGATCGCGCCGGAGGTCCCGGTGTTCCTGAGCAGCCGGGCGGTGCCGCACTTTGGCCTGTGGCGTGCGCTGTGGCGCTTCCGGCCCACTGTGATCCACGCGCACCACGAGCGCTCCGCGCGGATCGCGGCCCGGTATGCCGGGCCGTTCGGCATCCCGGTGGTCGCGACCGTCCATGTGCACTACCGGCCGCGCGACTTCGGCCGCTGCGACGCGCTGGTCGTGCTGACCGAGCCGGAGCGCGCGCGTGCCGCCGCGGCGTTCCCGCGGGAGATCGCGCTGATCGAGAACTGGGTCATGCCGTCTCCGCGCCCGGACGCGGCGCGGCTTGCGGCGCTGCGTGCCGCGTTCGCCATCGAGGCCGGCGATTTCGTCATCGGCAGCGTCGGGCGCCTCGAACCGGTCAAGCGCGTCGGCGGCCTGATCGCTGCGTTCAACGAGGCCGGCCTGAGGCAAGCCCGGCTGATCATCGTCGGCGACGGCAGCGAACGCGCCGCGCTCGAGGCCGAGGCCATGCGGCTTGGGCTCGGGGGGCGGGTCCGGTTCGCCGGGTTTCGCAGCGACGTCCGAGACCTTTACGCCTTGTTCAACGTATTCGTGCAGAACTCGGGAGACGAACCCTATGGGCTGGCCATGCTGGAGGCGGCAGCGAGCGGCGTGGCGGTGATCGCCACCGCCACCGACGGAGCGCGTACGATCGCCGCCCGTGTGCCGATCACGCTGATCCCCGCATGCGAGCAGACGGCCTTGGTCGGTGCGTTGCGCCTGGCCTACGCCGCCCGCCAGGACTCGGCGCCGCCGCTGGCCGGGTTTGCATTCGACGATCGGCTCCCGGCGTTCCTGGCGCTCTATCGCCGGATGCGCGACCATGGCATCTGCGGCGCATGAGCAGCAGCCAGGCCCCGTCCCGCATCCGGTTCGCCAACTATGAGGCAATCCTAAGAAGCCTCGCCGTGGCGTGCACGCTGATACTGCCGCTGTTCCTGTTTTACGGCCGCGCGATCGCCGATGCGCTGGTCTCGATCGTGGCGTTGCTGTTCCTGCTGCGCAGCGCCCTGGCCGGGGACTGGCGCTGGACGGAGCAGCCGTGGGTGCGGATCGCGGCGGCGCTCTGGCTGCTCATCCTGGTTGCCTCGATCAGCACGGGGCCGGCGTATTCCGCGCTGCAGGCGGCGATCATGCTGCGGCTGCTGCTGTTTTGCGCCGCGATGCAGGCCTGGGTGCTGGCGGAGCCGCGCGAGCGTCGCTGGCTCGGCGCGGTGTTCACGGCCGCGGCGGCTTGGCTGGCGCTGCAGTGCTGGCAGCAGTACCTGTTCGGGCAGAACGTCATGGGTCATCCCCGCTGGTCCGATGGGGCACTGACCGGACCGTTCTACCGCCCGCGCGCCGGGGGCGCGTTCCTCATGGTGATGTTCCCAGGGCTGATTGCCATCGTCCTGGCGCAGATCAAGCGGCCGGAGCTGCGCGCCCGGCTCACGGGCCTGGGACTGCTGCTGTTCTCGGTGCTGACGATGATCCTGATCGGCCAGCGGATGCCGACCCTGCTGATGCTGCTGGGGCTGTGCGTGACCGCGCTGATCGTCCGGCAGTTCCGCGCCTTCGCGCTGCTCGCGTTGCTGGCCGGCATCGTCGCGCTGCTGGCGCTGCCGATGATCTCGCCGCCGACCTACGCGAAGCTGGTCGTCAAGTTCACCGAGCAGGTGTCCCACTTCGCGAGCAGCCCCTATGGCCAGCTCTATACCCGCGCGGCCGTGATGGTGGCGGCGCATCCCTGGCTCGGCCTCGGCTTCGACGGCTTCCGGACCTATTGTTCGGACACGGCCTATTTCCACGGGATCGCGGCGCTCGGGATACCATACAGCGGCGATGGCGGACCCCTGGGCTGCGACGTCCACCCGCACAACTACTACCTGCAGCTGGCGACCGCGGCCGGGCTGCCGGGGCTGTTGCTGTTCCTGGCCCTAGTCGCAACATGGCTGCTGCGGATGGCGCGGGCGCTGGAGCCGTCGCGGGACGTGCAGCAGGTCGCGCTGTTCGTGGCGTGCTGCGTCATCTTCTGGCCGATCGCCTCGACGACCAGCCTGTTCGCCCTGGACAACGCGGGCTGGGTGTTCCTCACGACCGGTTGGGCGCTGGCGTCATCGGTAAAGCCGCGCGACCCAGGCGGCCGGCACGCCGGCGCCCCATAACGCCAGGCAGGCAAGGTTCCGGGCCGAGCGAAGCCGCCAGCCCTCGCGCTCCCAGCGGGCGGCCGAGGTCACCGAGGCCGCCCCAAGCCCCGCCAACCGGCGGCGGCCAAGGCGGCGGACCAGGTCCACGTCCTCCATCAGCGGCAGTGGGCGCACGCCTCCCACCTTATCCAGCAGGTCGCGCGCGATCAGCAGGCCCTGGTCGCCATAGGGCAGCGCCAGCGCCCGGCAGCGCCAGGCCACCGCGCGCTCCAGCCGGCGTGCGCGCGGGTCGGGACTGTCGAGCGCGAAGCGGAAATAGCCCGCACGGCCCGGCGCTCCCTGCATATGCGCCGCCGCCGCCGCCGCCCAGCCCGGCGCCAGCCGCGTGTCGGCGTGCAGCAGCAGCAGCCAGGGCGTCCGTGCCGCCTCGACGCCGGCGGCGATCTGCTGGCCGCGGCCGCGCGGACCCGTCACCACCGTCGCCCCGCAAGCGTGCGCGACGTCGGGCGTGCCGTCCGTGCTGCCGCCGTCGGACACCACGACTGCCACAAGTCCGCCCAGCGCGGCGAGCGACGCAGGCAGCGTCGATGCAGCGTTCAGTGTGGGGATCACCGCCGTCATGGTTCCCGTCGGCCACGGTTGCACCTAGATAACCACCATGCTGCAGCACGCCCCCACCCTCGACCCCGCCAAGTTCCGCGATCCCTGCACCACCGCCAAGGGCGAGCCGCGCGCGCAGGTGGCGCTGCAGGCGCTGGAGACGCTGTGGTTCAACACCGGCACCCTGTGCAACCTCACCTGCCGCAACTGCTACATCGAAAGCTCGCCGCGCAACGACCGGCTGGCCTATCTGACCCATGCCGAGGTCCGTGCCTACCTCGACGAGATCGGCGGGGCCGGGCTGCCGGTGCGGACCGCCGGGTTCACCGGGGGCGAGCCGTTCATGTGCCCGGACCTGCTGCCGATGCTCGACGACGCGTTGTCCCGCGGCCTCGACGCCCTGGTGCTGACCAACGCGATGCGGCCGATGATGAGGGTGGCGGACGGGCTCGACGCGCTGCGGGTCCGCTACGGCGAACAGCTGCGGCTGCGCGTGTCGGTGGACCACTACGACCCCATGCAGCACGAGGCTGAGCGCGGCGCGCGCAGCTGGGAGCCGACGCTCGACGGCCTGCGCTGGCTGGCCGGCCGCGGCTTTGCGCTGGACGTCGCCGGCCGGCTGTTCTCAAGCGAACCCGAGGCCACCGTACGCGCCGGCTTCGCCCGGCTGTTCGCCGCCCACGCCATCCCGGTCGACGCCGCCGACCCGGTGCGCCTCATGCTGTTCCCCGAGATGGACGCGGCCGTCGACGTGCCGGAGATCACCGAGGCCTGTTGGGGCATCCTCGGCAAATCCCCGTCCTCGGTGATGTGCGCCTCGTCCCGCATGGTCGTGAAACGCCGCGACGCCGCTCACCCGGCCGTCATCGCCTGCACCCTGCTGCCCTACGAGCCTGAGTTCGAACTGGGCGCGACGCTCGCCGAGGCGTCCCGCCCGGTGCCGCTGAACCACCCGCATTGCGCGCGCTTCTGCGTCCTGGGTGGAGCCGCCTGCAGCCGTTGAGGGCGCGGTTCGCCCTGATGCTGTCGACGGCGCTCCTGCTTGCGGCCTCGTTCGTGCTGCCGGTGCAGGCCTGGCTGCAGGGCTATGCGGCCTGGATCGAGGGGATGGGCGCCTGGGGCGTGCTGATCTACGGGCTGGCCTATGCCGGAGCGCTGGTCGTGCTGGCGCCGGCGGCGCCGTTCACCATCGGCGCCGGGCTGATCTACGGGTTCTGGGGCTTTCCGCTGGCCCTGCTGTCGGCCACGCTCGGCGCCTCGCTCGCGTTCCTCGTGTCCCGGCATCTGCTCCGCGCCCGGGTCGCCCGGATCATCGCCGGCCGGCCGACGCTTCAGGCGGTGGACCGCGCGGTGGCCGACGAGGGCTGGCGCGTCGTCGGCCTGCTGCGGCTGAGCCCGCTGGTGCCATTCAACCTGCAGAACTATGCACTCGGCGCGACCAGCGTCGGCTTCTGGCCCTATGTCGCCGCGACCGCCGTCGGCACCGCGCCGGGCTGCTTGCTGTATGTCTACCTCGGCGTGGTCGGCAAGGTCGCGGCGGACGCCGGGGCGCTGAAATGGGCGCTCGTGGCCCTGGGCCTCATGGCCACCGCCGCGGCGGCGGTGCTGGTCGGGCGCAAGGCGCGGGCCGTGCTGGCGCACAAGGGCGTCGACGCGGGGGCGTAACGGCATTACAGCCAAAGTGTCACGGGGAGCCGACCGCTCATGATCGCCCTGCTCGAAGCGTCCCGGGCCGGCCTGTTCCGGCGCCGGCAATGGCTGCCCAACATCGTCGCCGGCCTGATTGTCGGCGTCGTCGCCCTGCCCTTGGCGCTGGCCTTCGCCATCGCGTCCGGGGTGCGGCCCGAGCAGGGCCTCTATACCTCCATCATCGCCGGCCTGATCGTTTCGACATGCGGCGGCAGCCGGCTGCAGGTCGCCGGGCCGACCGGCGCGTTCATCGTCATCCTGGCCGGCGTGGTCGCGGCGTTCGGCGTCGATGGGCTGCTGCTCGCGACCATCATGGCCGGGGTCATGCTCGTGGCGCTCGGGCTGGCGCGGTTCGGCGGAGTGATCCGCTTCATCCCCGCCCCGGTCATCGTCGGCTTCACCGCCGGCATCGGCGTGATCATCTGGGTCGGCGAGTGGCACGACTTCTTCGGCCTGCCCAAAACCGGCGGCGTCCACTTCCACGAGAAGCTCTGGCGCCTGTTGCAGGTCCTGCCGCAACTGGACCCGGCGACGACCGCGCTGGCGCTGTTCAGCCTGGCGCTCATCATTTTTGGCCCACGCGTGCCGGGTCTGCGCCGGGTGCCTGGACCTGTCATCGCCCTGGTGGCCGCGACGGCGATCCAGACCGTGTTCGCCTTTCCGACCATCGCCACCATCGGCAGCACATTTGGAGAAATCCCGGTCGGCCTGCCGCATTTCGTGCTGCCCGAGGTCGGCGTCGACCGGCTGATCGCCCTGCTGCCCTCCGCCTTCACCATCGCCATGCTGGGCGCCATCGAGTCGCTGCTGTCCGCCGTGGTCGCCGACGGCATGGCGGGCACCCGGCACAATTCGAACCAGGAGCTGATCGGCCAGGGGCTCGCCAACATCGCGGCCCCCTTCTTCGGCGGCATCGCGGCGACCGGCGCCATCGCGCGCACCGCGACCAACGTGCGCAACGGCGCGACCGGTCCGCTGGCCGGCATCGTCCACTCGCTGACGCTCGTGGTCGTGCTGCTGGTCGCGGCGCCGCTGGCCGGGCGCATCCCGCTCGCGGCGCTGGCGGCGATCCTGTTCGTGGTGGCCTGGAACATGAGCGACGCCCGCGGCTTCGTCCGCATGGCGCGAACCGCGCCCGCCGCCGACACGGCCATCCTGCTGATCACCTTCGCGCTCACCGTACTGACGGACCTGGTGATCGCGGTGAACATCGGCGTCATCCTGGCGATGCTGCAGTTCCTGCGCCGCATGGCCAGCTCGGTCGAGGTGCGCGCGGCCGGCGCACGCGACCTGGCGGAGCTTCGCGACCCGGTGCCCGCCGGCGTGCTGGTGTTCAGCATCGAAGGGCCGTTCTTCTTCGGTGCGGTCGACAGCCTGGAGCGCGCCCTGGCCCATGCCCATGCGGATGCCTGCGCCGTCGTGCTGCGCCTGGGCCACGTGCCGTTCATCGACGTGACCGGGCTGGACTCGCTGGGCCAGGCGATGCGCGGGCTGGAGCGCCGGGGCGTGCCGGTGCTGATCTGCGAGGCGAACGGCCGCGTGCTGCGCAAGCTGCTGCGCGCCGGACTGGTGCGACTGGGGCCAAAACGGCGTTACTACAGCACCTTGGCACAGGCGGTCGCGCATAGCGGGGACGCATGAGGGACTTCGACCTGGCGGTGATCGGCGCGGGCGCCGCCGGGCTGTCGACGGCCTATGTCGCGGCGCGGCTCGGCCTACGGGTGGCGCTGATCGAGCGCGGGCGCATGGGCGGCGAGTGCCTGAATGTCGGCTGCGTGCCCAGCAAGGCGCTGCTGGCGGCGGCGCACGCGGCGCATGCCGTCCGCCACACCGGCCGCTACGGCATCCAGGCATCCGCACCCGGCGTCGATTGGCACGGCGTGCAGGCCCATGTCCACGGCGCCATCGCGGCGCTGGCGCCGGCCGACTCCATTGAGCGCTACACCGGGCTGGGCGCCACTGTCCTGCAGGGCACGGCGCGCTTCGTCGCGAAGGATGCTCTGGTCGTGACCGGCGCCGAGACGCGGCGCATCACCGCGAGGCGGATCGTGATCGCCACCGGCAGCCGCCCCGTCGTGCCGGAGCTGCCCGGCCTGGACCAGGTGCCGTTCCTCACCAACGACACGCTGTTCGACCTGGATGCGGCGCCCGGGCACCTGTTGATCCTCGGCGGCGGCCCGATCGGGCTGGAGATGGCGCAGGCGCACGCACGGCTCGGCTGCCGCGTCACCTTGGTGCAATCGGGCGTCATCGGCGCGAAGGACGACCCCGAGCTGGTCGCCGGGCTGCGCAGCGCGTTGCAGGCCGACGGCGTCTCGATCCTGGAGCATGCGACCGTCGTCGCCGTCCGCCCCGGCCCCGTCCTGGAGCTTTCGGATGGGCGCACGGTCGCGGGCAGCCATCTGCTGGTTGCCGTGGGCCGGCGGCCGACGCTGGGGCGCCTCGACCTGGAGGCCGGCCGGGTCGCGGCAACGCCGCGCGGCATCGCCACCGACCACGGGCTGCGCAGCCGGACCAACCGGTTCGTCTATGCCGCCGGCGACGTCGCCGACCCGCAGGGGATCGGACCGCGCTACTTCACCCATGTCGGCAGCTACCACGCCGGGATCATCGTGCGCCGCGCCCTGTTCCGTGTGCCGGCCCGGCTCGACTACGCCGCCCTGCCGCGCGTCACCTACACCGACCCGGAGCTGGCCCAGGTCGGCCTGACTGAGGCGGAGGCGCGTGCCGCCGGCCATTCGGTCGAGACCCTGCGCTGGCCCTTGAGCGACAACGACCGTGCCGTCGCGGAGGGCGACACCGCCGGGTCGGTGAAGCTGGTCGTGGCGGGGGACCGGGTGCTGGGCGCTGGTATCCTTGCGCCGCACGCGGGCGAGATGATCGGCACGTGGACGCTGGCCATCACGCAGGGGATCAAGCTGTCGGTGCTGGCCGGCATGATCGTGCCGTATCCCACGCGGGCGGAGGCGGGGAAGCGCGCCGCCGGAACCCGGTTCACCCCGCGCCTGTTCGCGTCGAAGCCGCGCCTCGCCGCCCGCCTGCTGGCGCGCTTGCCCTGAGGTCGGCAACCGTGTCCACGTCGCGAAGCCTCCGCAGCAGCGACACGCGTCGCCCGGCGAAGTTGGCCAGCGTGTCGGCCAGCGCGTGCTCGGTGGACCACCGCACCCCTGCGAACGGCCGTGCCGGACGCCGCGGCGAGAGTGCCACCAGCCAATAGCCGCCGTCCTCCGATGGGCCGAACACGGCCTGCGCCTGCCCGAGCGCCCGGAAGGCCGCGGCGACGTCCGCAGCGCCGAGCTGCGGGATGTCGGTCCCCACGACCGCCACCCGGCCATGTCCGTTGCAGGCGCGGTGCAGGCGCTGGCCGAGGTCGCCGCCTCCCTGCGCCACGAGCGGCAGCCGCATGGGCCAGCGGACACGGGCACGGTCGGGCGTCGTGGCCAGCACGGTGCGAAACCGCCGGTCCCGCGCCAGGGCGCGCAGCAGCCGGGCCAGGTTGGCCCGGTAGAAGCGCAGCGCCGCCCGGTCGCCGATGTCGCGCGCCAGCCGCCTCTTGACGGTCCCGAGCCTTGGCGCGCGGGCGAAGACGACCACCGTATCGCGCATCAAGCCGGGCCGAACTCATCCGTCACGGCAGTCCCCTCCAGCATAAGGAAATCGAGAGCGACCAGTAGCGCGAAACGGCGTGGCCGCCATCAGCAAGCCTCGATCATGCCGCAGGCAATCAACCATGGCGCACGCAGTATTCGAGCAGCGCCTTCCAAACCTGCAGCAGCGCGTTCAGGCCGGACAGCAGGACAGCCGCAGCCGTCGCGCAGGCGAGCCATCGTTCACCTCGCGTCAGGACCGATTGCGGCCGCTGCCCCGCAGGCTCCGCGTCCGGCTTGCCCTCGGTTTCCGTCCAGGCTCGGTCGCCACTGGCGTTTGTCTCAGATCGGTTCATGGCGGCCCCAAGCATTTGCGGCTGAAAACCTAAGACTTCAGTCCTGAACAAATCAAGAACAAAATCAGCCGGCCGCGCGAAAAGCCAGTTGCTGTGCCAAGCGGCGCTCGCAACGCGGCGGTCCCGTGCTGTGCGGTCCACTGGACAATCCGGCCATTTGAGCCACGTTGAAGAAGCGTCGCCGGTTCGCGGCGCGAGTACCCAACCGCCTACGCCCGATTGCCTGCGCCCGACCGCCTTACGAAGGAGTCCAACCATGGCAGACGACATCGCTCCGTCCCAACTCAGCCGGCGGGGCCTGCTCGGCGCGTCGGCGTCCGTGGTGGCGGTGCCCCTCGCGGCAGCGGCGCCCGCAGCAGTGCCGCCGCCGCCCGCAGCCGACCCGCGCCGGCCGGTGGACGTGTCGCTCAACGTGAACGGGCGGACCTACCGCCTGGCGATCGACGTCCGCACGACGCTGCTCGATGCCGTCCGCACCCATGCCGGGCTGACCGGATCGAAGAAGGGCTGCGACCACGGCCAATG
>CAXULX010000095.1:0-9667 GCA_964252005.1 uncultured Acetobacteraceae bacterium
TGCCGCGCATCAGCTGGTGGCTGCCCGGCGTGCTCATGTCGTAGCCGCCGGAGAACGCGGCGAACATGTGCCAGCCGCCCTTCTCCGGCGGCTGGCGGCTCACCGAGCGCTGCACGGTGGTGCCCCAGTCGGTGGCGATCACCTCCACGTTCATGCCGAGCTTGCGGAGCATGTCGGCGCCGACCTCGCCGATGGCGTTGATGCGGGGCACGTCGGTCGGCTCCAGGTAGACGATCTTCTCGCCCTTGTAGCCGGCGGCGGCCAGCTCGCGCTTCAGGTCGGACAGGCTGTGCTGGCCGCTCAGCGCCTCCATGCCGGCGTCGTTGGCAAGCGGCGTCCCGGTGGTGAACAGGCCGCATTGGCTGTCGAACGGGGCGTTGCCGCCCACCACCGCCTCCATGAACTCCCGCTGGTTCACCGCGCGCAGCACCGCCCGGCGGATCGCGGGGTTGTCAAACGGCGGGAACAGCTGGTTGAAGCGCAGGAAGCCGATCAGGCCCTTGGTCTCCACCACCTCGACCCGGAGCGCGCGGTTGGCCTGGAGCGACGGCACGAGGTCCATGAGCGGCTGCTCGACCCAATCGACCTCCCCGTTCTTCAGGGCGGCGACCTGGGTGCCCGGGTCGGGGGTGGTGATCCACTCCACGCGGTCGAAATGCGCGACGCGCGGCCCGGCGCAGAAGCTCGCGGCGCCCTGGCGCGGCACGTAGCCCTCGAACCGCGCATAGGTGTTGCGGGCGCCGGGCACGCGCTCGGCGGGCAGATAGCGGAACGGGCCGCTGCCGACGATCTCGGTCAGCCGGCTGCTGGAGGGCGTCCGGGCCAGGCGTTCGGGCATGATCGCGGCCATGGTGTTGGTCGGGTGCGCCAGCGCGTCGGGCAGCAGGCGAAAACGACGCCGGAGCCGGAAGCGGATCGTCCTGTCGTCCGGCGCGGACAGCTCCGCGGTCGCCACCGCGAGCGCCTGGCCGAAGGCGTCGGCCACCCACCAGCGCTGGATGCTGGCGACCGCATCGCGCGCGAGCACGGGGGCGCCGTCATGGAAGCGCAGCCCGTCGCGCAGCGTGAGGGTCCAGGTCAGCCCGTCCGGCTCGGTGGCGTATCCGGCCAGCATCTGCGGCTGCGCCACGCCGTTCGCGTCCATCGCGAACAGGGTGTCGTACACCATCAGCACGTGGTTGCGCGTGACAAAGGCGCTGACGGCGGGATCGAGCAAGGCGAGGTCGGCGTAGGGCACGAACTTCAGCGTGGTCGCGGCCTGCGCCCGCACCACCGCCGGGCAGGCCAGCCCGGCCGCCCCGGCCATTCCAGCCCTCAGCAGGGTCCGACGCCGCATCATGCGACCATCCGACGCTCGGCGCGGCATCGCATCAGGGGCTGGATGCGGGTGCCGAACGTGTCCATGCCCAGCAGGAAGTCGTCGAAGGTCAGCATGATGCCCTTCACCCCCGGCAGGGCCGCCACCTCGTCGAGCATTGCGGCGACGGTTGCGTGCGAGCCGACCAGGGTTCCCATGTTGAAGTTGATCGGCGACGGGGAGCGCAATACCGCCGCCGCCATCGAGGTGGTGCCCGGCGCCGGGTCCTCGGCCGCCTTGCCGAGCAGGTGGGCCAGCGCCTCCTTGTCGGCGCCGGCGACGTAGCGGTCCCATTTCGCCATCGCCGCCGCGTCGGTCTCGTCCGCGATGACCATGTACAGCATGTAGCTGCCGACATCGCGGCCGGCGCGCCGTGCGTGCTCCAGCATGCGGGCCGGGACGCCGGCGGCGCGCGTCGGCTCGTTCACGCCCTCGCCCAACGCGAAGTTGAAGTCGCAGTACTGCGCCGCGAACTCCATGCCCCGGTCGCTCTGCCCGGCGGACACCAGCTTGACCGGCGCCGCGGGACGGGGGCTGAGCTTGCACGCCTCCATGCGGAAATATTCGCCCTGCAGGTCGGACTGCCCAGTCTCCCAGAGGTCGCGCAGGATCCGCACGTATTCCGTGCTGTAGTCATAGCGTTTGGCGAAATGCTGGTCGCCGGGCCAGAGGCCCATCTGGCTGTATTCGACCTTGTGCCAGCCCGACACGATGTTGACCCCGAAGCGCCCGCCGGAGATGTCGGAGATCGTGCTGGTCATCCGCGCCACGATGGCCGGCGGGATGGTCAGCACCGCGGTCGAGGCGTAGAGCCGGATGCGCGAGGTGACGGAGGCGAGGCCCGCCATCAGGGTGAAGCTCTCCAGCCCGTGATCCCAGAACTCCGTCTTGCCGCCGAAGCCGTGCAGCTTGATCATCGAGAGGGCGAAATCGAGGCCGTAGCCCTCCGCCTTCTGCACGACCTGACGGTTCAGCTCGAAGCTCGGCATGTATTGCGGCGAGGCGGCGGAGATGATCCAGCCGTTGTTGTTGATCGGGATGAAGACGCCGATATCCATGGTTGCGCTCCGCAAGCTTCGGTTCGGCGATGCTTCGCAAGGCGTGTGCCAAGGTGCGCCGTCCGCGGCAAGATTTGTGGCGATTTAGCAACAGCATGGGCCGCAGTGCTGCCGGCGCATTGCCCCGGCGTGCGACAAATGCCAGCAGATGGCGTTGCCCCCGCGAAAGTGCCGGGTTCAGGGCGGGCAAGCGCCGGGGCCTTGCCTCAACCGCGTGCCTTGGCTTA
This sequence comes from uncultured Acetobacteraceae bacterium, assembly GCA_964252005.1. Classification (GTDB taxonomy): domain Bacteria; phylum Pseudomonadota; class Alphaproteobacteria; order Acetobacterales; family Acetobacteraceae; genus CAHJXG01. The sequence goes on from CAXULX010000095.1 coordinate 2,643, forward strand.
CGGACCTTGCCCCAAGACATGATGCAGTCCCACGGAGTGAACCGATGACAAAGACCCCCGAGAAGAAAGCACCAGAAAAGAAAGCCGCGCCGAAGGGCGCCAAGGTCGAGAAGCCCAAGGCCGGCGCCAAGCCGAACGCCTTGCAGCAGCCGCTACAGCCGTCGGAGGACCTGGCCGCCGTCGTCGGCGGGGGCACGATGGCGCGGGGCGAGGTGGTCAGCAAGGTCTGGGAGTACATCAAGGCCCACAAGCTGCAGAACCCGGATGACGGCCGCGAGATCATCGCCGACGACAAGCTCAAGAAGATCTTCGGCAAGGACAAGGCCACCATGTTCGAAATGAACAAGTTCCTCGCCCAGCATCTGAAGTGAACCCATGAAGCGGGGGGCTGCCGGCACCCCTTGATCCGACGGCCCGGCTTGCGGCGCCGGGCCATCGGATCGGCGGCAGGCGGACGGTCCGCAACACGGCCGCCCCCCCGGCCGTGTTGCGGTCGTCGAAGGCTCAGTTCACGGTCTGGCTCGGCCGCGCGAAGAAGTCGGACGGGATGGCGTTGGGCAGGCCCTGCACCCGGTCCTCGGTCTTCAGGTTGAGGGCGGAGCAGCCCTGGCCGCCGTAATGCGGCAGGGTGGCGACCGTCGTGGCAGGGATCGTGGCGTAGGCGGGCGGCAGCGGCGCGCGGAAGCCGATCAGCCGGCCGGGGTCGAAGGCGGACAGCAACGCCCCGGTCGGCATGCCCGGCGCGTCGTGCGGGCCGAGGAACTCCTGGACGAAGCCGGCCGGACCCGTCTGGAACTGCGGGTCCTGGGCGCCGGCCAGCCGTGCCGCCGCCTCGTCCGGCAGCGTCGCCAAGGGCGGCAGGCCGAACAGGGAGTTCACCAGGCGGATCACCGAGTTGTGGTCGCCCTCCTCATGCGCGACCGCGTGGGCCCGGGCGTAGGGGGAGATGACGATCAGCGGCATGCGCGGCCCGCGGCTGAGCGGCAGGCCCGCCGGGTCGTAGCTGAGGATGCGGGGCGGCACGTGGTCGTAGTCGCCCTCCGACTCGTCGTAGGTGATGACGATGGCGCTCTCGCCCCAGTACTTGCTGGCGGCGATGGCGTTCACCTCCTGGGCGATCAGCGCCTCGCTGATCTGCGCGTCGGAGTAGGCGGGATGGTCGTCGTCGCCCAGGAAGTTGGCGCCGATATAGGCGGCGTCGGCGGGGCCGGTGGCGTTCGCGGTGTCCGGCTTCATCCCCATGATGTTGTCGTAGCCGCCGCGGACGTAGAACACGCCGCCGGACTTCGGCAGCGCCGTTGCCTGCACGTCGTCGAAGAAGTCGCCCAGGCCGTGCTGGTTCGCGCTCTGCACGGGGTTGTTGGTGACGTAGCCGAAGTACTGCGGCCCGTTGTGGTGGCCGATGTAGCTGGCATGCGGCACGGTGCTGATGCCGTTGCTGTCCGGCAGCCCCCGCTCCGTCCCGTAGCCGTTCTGGTACCAGCCCCAGCTGAACGGCTTCCGGCCCCGCCCGGTGATGTAGGGGATGTCCTGCTGCACGTCCGCGAGGTCGAGGCCCGGGTTGGTGTCGTGCTTGACGATCTCCGACAGCGTGCGGCCGGGAAGCGTCAGCGGCAGCCCGGCGAAGGTGAGGTTCGGCGCGACGTTGGCGGGGGCGCCCCCCTCGTTCTTGCGCTGCGGCGTGCCGGCGCTGGCGCCGGTATTGGCCGTCGGCTCGATGTTGGTCGGATCGCTCGGCAGGCCCGAATACTGCGCATTGGCGGCCGGCAGGCCCGGGATCGGATCGTTGGTGATCGGCACCGCGACCGAGCCGTAGGTGCTGGGGGACGTCGCCTCCGGGTGCTTCACCCACTGCGTCTCCCCGGCCTGCCCGGCGATCATGGCGATGGCGTTCGGCGTGGACGGCCCGATGGTCGTCTGGAAGATGTTGTCGAACAGCGTGAACTTGTTGGCGTAGTTCCACAGGAACGGCACTGTGTCGCAATCGACGTAGGCCATCGCCAGCTCGCCGAACTGCTTCGACTTCAGGGACACGCTGGCCGGCGGGGTCGTGGGGTTGATCGGCGATCCCGCGAAGTACTTCGCCTGCTCGTTCAGCGCGAAGCGGTCCATGACGGGCACGCCCTGCACCAGGTGCATCTTGGCCGCCATGCGCGGGTGGCCGTGGTCCACGTCGTCGAGGTCGGAGGCGTTCTGCTCGGTGCCGATGCGGAAGGGCTGGATGGTGCCCATGCTGCCGTCGGTGTTGAGGAGCGCCTGGGTGTTGGACGCCGGCACCCGGGGCCGGGCGCCATCCGAGAACAGGCCGTTCGCGCCGCGGAACGTGCCGAAGTAGTGGTCGAAGGAGCGGTTCTCCTGGAACAGCACGAACACGTACTTCACCCGGCGGCGCAGCAGCTCGATCGTCTCCTCGTTCGAGAGCCGCGGCTCGGCGGCCGGGTCGCTGTAGAACGGCGCGGTGTCCTGGTTGAAGTCGGGCTGCCCGGTGACGACCGGCCTGGGGCGGTCGGCGGCGCGGGCGGACGAGAGGGCGAAGGGCTGCAGGAGCAAACTGGCGGCGACCAAGGCGGAGCAGCCCTTGAGGAGCAATCGGGACATGCGGCGGAAACCCCTTAAACGTCGAGGCGCCCCTTATGCCACGCGGCGCGACGCCGGTTGTTTAAGTGGTGTGACGGACAGATGAAGTTACGCTTCCTACTCGGCGCCGGGCGGGCAGGTCAGGCCGCCGTCGCGCCACGACGCATCGAGCGCCGCCGGCAGCCGCAGCGGCGAGCCTGCGCCGAGGTTGCGGGCCAGCAGGGCATCATAGGCGCCCCCGGCCGCCGCCCGGGCCTGCCAGCCCGGCGTCAGGCCCAGGCTCTGGCCCGGCATCGGCAGGGGTTCCGCCCCGGCACCCTGTTGCATGACCGCCTGAACGCTCCAGGCGACGATGGCCGCCCAGCGCGCGTCGTCAATGCCGGTGACGGCCAGGATGGGCGTCGCCGAAAGCGGCTCCGGCAGGATGCGGATCGTGCGCCCCCCCGGCAGCCCGTCCGCCCGCTGCGCCGCGAGCGCCGTCATCTCCAGGGCGACGGCCGGGCAGCGGCCGACCTCGAAGGCGTCGAGCATCTCCTCCTCCTCCTGCCAGCCGGAGTAGCTGATGGCGATGCCGCGGCTGCGGAAATAGCTCAGCAGCGTGCGCTCCGGCCCGGTGCCGGGTTCGGCGCAGACCATGGTGCCGGCCAGGTCGGACAGATGCTGCGCCGGGTGGTCCGCCGCCACCATGACGCCGTTGGCCTGGTGGAACACCGCCGGCCCCGGCACGACCGCGTCCAGCAGGCTGTTGGCCAGCAGTTCCGATCCCGTCACGAACGCCACGGCGTCGTCGCCCCGGCGCAGCCGCTCGAAATCCTGGGCGAGCGCGTAGGGGTGGAACTCGCTCCGCGCGCCGTCGCCCAGCACGGCGGCGGCGATGGCTTTGCACAGATCGACCTCCAGGCCCGCCATCCCGCCCGCCGCGGCGGGGCCGGCCAGGCCGAAACGCGGGGCGCCGCCGCAATGCAGCACGCCGGCGGCGCGGACCTGGTCCACGGTGGCGGCAGCCGCCGGGGAGGCGGCCAGCAGCAGGGCAATCAGCAGGGGTCGGAGCATCGGGGCACCATGACGAAGGGGGGTGCGCCGGGTTAAGGCCGCCTTCGCCGGTTTGGCAAATGACCGCTTTGCGACAGCGTCAATCGGGTTCGCGCAACTCGGCCAGTTCGCGCAGCTCGGCCGCGGTCGGCAGCGCCGCATAGGCGCCAAAGCGCGTGACCGACAGCGCCGCCGCCCGCTGCGCCGCCGTCAGCGCGTCCGGCAGGGCCTGCCCAGACGCCAGGCGCGCGGCGAGCACGCCGCAGAACGTGTCGCCGGCCCCGGTGGTGTCCAGCGGCTGCACGGGGATGGCGGGCAGGCGGCCGACCCCGTCCGCGTCGGCCCACACGCAGCCCTCGGCGCCCAGCGTCACCACCGCGGCGGCGCAGCCCTGCGCGCGCAACCGCAGCGCGGCGTCGCCGGCATCGGCAAGGCCGGTGGCCGCCTCCGCCTCTCCCCGGTTCACCACGACGACGGCGCAGGACGGCAGCATCGGCGCCACCGGCCAGCGCAGCGGCGCGGCGTTCAGCATCACCCGCCCGCGGGCCGCCCGCATGGCCGCCGAGGTCGCCGCCGCCGTCAGGTTGCCCTGCATCAGCAGCCAGTCCCCCGGCGCCATGCCGCCCGCGAACGCCGCGGCGTCGGCCTCGCTCAGCGTGTCGGCGCATCGGCACAGGCTGACGATGCTGTTCTCGCCGTCGCCCGCGACCATCACCACCGAGATATCCGTGGGACCCGGCCGCCGCAGCAGGCGCAGTTCGGCCAGCGGCTCCACCGCCAGGCTTTGGGCCACGAACCCGGCCTCCGCGTCGTCGCCGACCGGGGCGCAGAACCTGACGCGGGCGCCGGCCCGCGCGGCCGCGACCGCCTGGTTCAGCCCCTTGCCGCCCGGCGCGCGGACGCCGCCCGAGGCAACCGCGGTCTCCCCGGGGCGCGCCAGATGCGCCAGCGCCAGGGACAGGTCCACGCCCGCATTGCCCAGGACGAACAGCGTGCCGGGCGCCGTCATGCCGACCCCCTTGCTTCGATGGCGTGGGCGCCCACGAAACGGATGGGGGCGCTGTCACGGGGCATAGAAGTCCTCGACGGCAATTTCGATGCCGGGCGGGTCCAGGGCGATGCGCCCCTCTGCGGCGAGCCGGGTCTCGATGCCGCCGTCGTCGCGTCGGCGGTGATGGACCACCGCGCGCCGGTCGGCGCGGATGATGAGGTAATGCCAGATCGAGGGCACCTTGAAGTAGTCGGTGAGCTTCGCCCCGGTATCGACCGACTGCGTGGATGGCGAGAGGACTTCGACGACGATCACGGGGTTCGGCGCGGCCACTTCGTCGCCCGCAATCGGCGCGCCGCAGTTGACGACGGCGTCAGGCTCGTAGTCGGTGTCATCCCCGACCTCGACGGTGATGCCGTCGGCCAGTGCCTCGCAGGGCAGGCCCGCGGCGCGGATGGCCCGGTCGAGCGCCTGCCACGTCCGGGCCTTGACCCGCACATGCGCGACCCGCTCCGGCGCCATCGCCATGACCTCGCCGGCCACCCGTTCGTAACGGCCGCGCGGCTGCGCTTCCGCCCAGCAGCGGTACTCCGTGCGACTCAGCATGGTCGGAGCCTCGGCGATTGGTCGTCCCATAGGGCATTCCCGGGCGTTCATGTGGCTGATAGCCTCCCGCTCCTCATCCCACAAAGCGGGACGGTCCGCCACGGTTTTGCCGGCCGCCGGGCCGCGTGCCATGGATGGCGGGATGATGGAGACACGCCCCATGCGCCTCGCCTTCGCCGCCTTTGCGGCCACCTTGCTCCTTCAACCCGCGGCCCAGGCGCGCGAGAACCTAGTGGTCGGCATCGGCGAGTTCCCCTCCAGCCTGCACCCCTCCATCGACCCGTTGCTCGTCAAGAGCTACGTGCTCGGCTTCGCCACCCGCACCGTGACCACCTACGACGCCGACAACAAGCTGATGTGCCTGCTCTGCACCGAGGTCCCCACACTGGAGAACGGCCTGGCGCGGCGGGAGGGTGCGGGCATGGCCGTCACCCTCAAGCTGCGGCCGGACCTCCGATGGGGCGACGGCGTGCCGGTCACGGCACGGGATGTGGCGTTCACCTGGCGCATCGGGCGCGACCCGAACGCCGGGTTCAGCAACACGTATCCCTGGACCCGCGCGACCGGCGTGGACGTGGTGGACGACCATACCGCCGTGCTTCACTTGGACCGCGTGCTCAACTCCTTCGCGCTGTGGGACCAGGTGTTGCCTGAGCATGTCGAGGGGCCGATCTACGAGCGTGCCCATGGTCCCGGCGAGTACATCAACACGACGGAGTACAACCGCAACCCGCTCAACCCCGGCCTCTGGAACGGCCCATTCGTGGTCGGCGGCTACCAGTCCGGCAGCACCATCACGTTGGCGCCCAACCCGCACTGGCCCGGCCCGGCGCCAGGCTTCAAGCAGGTGTCGATGCGTTTCATCGGCGACACCGCGGCGTTGCAGGCCAACCTGCTCTCGGGCGACATCGACATCGACTACAGCCTGACCATCGACCAGGCGCTCGCCTTGCAGAAGCAGTACCCCGACCGCTTCGCCTACAGCTACACGCCGAGCCTCAACTACGCCCACATCGACGCGAGCGGCACGAACCCGATCCTCGCGGACGTGCGGGTGCGGCGCGCGCTGCTGATGGCGCTGGACCGCCGCACCATCAACGAGCGTCTGTATGGCGGCAGGGCGATGATCGCCACGAGCTTCGTCAGCCCGAAGAACCCGGAGTTCGACCCCTCCGTACCGCCCGTGCCCTTCGACCCAGCCGCCGCACGCCGCCTGCTGGACGAAGCCGGCTGGACCCTCGGCGCGGACGGGATACGGCACAACGCCGCCGGGCAGCGCCTGAGCATCGAGTTCCTGGCCGCCTCGGGCTTCCGGGTGATCGAGCTGCTGCAGGCCGTTATGCAGAACGCCTGGAAGGCGGTGGGCGTGGAGGCGACGCTGCGCACCGAGCCGTCCCGCACCCTGTTCGGCCAGACCACCAAGCACCGGGCGTTCCCCGGCCTCGTGATGTACTCCTGGAGCAGCCTGGTCGGCGAAAGCCCGCGCACCACCCTCGGCTCCGACATGGTGCCGTCGGAGGCGAACAACTGGGGCGGGTCGAACGCCACAGGGTTCAGCGACCCGGACTTCGACGAGGCCATCGGCGTGGCGGAGACCGAGCTTGACCCGGCCAAGCGCCACGTCGCCTGGATGACCATGCAGCATATCTACGCCGAGCGCCTACCGGCGTTGCCGCTGTTCATCGCTTCCATCGCGCAGGCGGTGCCCACCTGGCTGCGCGGCTTCGGGCCGAACGGCACCGGGCAGCCCTTCTCCCAGCAATCCGAGCTGTGGCGGAGCGAGCCATGACGGGCCTCGCGCGGCTGGCGCTCGCCCGGG
>CAXULX010000096.1:0-8950 GCA_964252005.1 uncultured Acetobacteraceae bacterium
TCTCCACCGCGCCCTCGGTCACGTCGTAGAAGCGGAACAGCAGGCGGCTGATGGTCGATTTGCCCGCGCCGGTCGGCCCCACGACCGCGAGCTTCGCCCCGGCGGCGGCCGAGAAGCTCACGCCGCGCAGGATCTCCCGGTTGTCGTTGTAGCCGAAATGCACGTCGCGGAACGCCACCGTGCCGGGCTGCTCGCCGCCGGGCGCATGTTTCGCGGTGAGCACGGTGGCGCCGGGCCGGTCCGCGACTTCCTGCCCCACGGCGAGCAGGCGGAACATCTGCTCCATGTCGACCAGGCCCTGCTTGATCTCCCGGTACACGAAGCCCAGGAAGTTGAGCGGCTGGTAGAGCTGCATCAAATAGGTGTTCACCAGCACGAACTGCCCGACCGTCATGCTGCCGGCCTGCACGCCGTCCGCCGCCATCAGCATGACCCAGCCGAGGCCGACCGCGATGATCAGCGCCTGGCCCAGGTTCAGCATGTTGAGCGTGACCTGGCTCTTGACCGCCGCGCGTTCGTAGCGGGCGCGGGCCTCGTCGAAGCGCCGCGCCTCGTGCGCCTCGTTGCCGAAGTACTTCACCGTCTCGAAGTTCAGCAGGCTGTCGATGGCCTTGTTCTGCGCGTCGTTGTCGGTGTCGTTCATCATCCGGCGGAACCGGACACGCCAGTTGGTGAAGCCGAAGGTGAATCCGATGTAAAGCACGACCGTCACCAGCGTGACGCTGGCAAAGCGCCAGTCGAACAGGTGCCAGAGGATGCCGACCACCAGCACGACTTCGAGCAGGGTCGGGACGATGTTGAACACCGCGAGGCGCAGCACGTTCTCGACGCCCGCCGTGCCGCGCTCGATGGAGCGGGACAGCCCGCCGGTCATGCGGTCCATGTGGAACCGCAGCGACAGGCGGTGCAGATGCCTGAAGGTCTGCAACGCGACCTTCCGCACGGTGCTCTGCTGCACGGCGGCGAACACGGCGTCGCGCAGCTCGGCGAACCCCGCCGAGGCGATGCGCAGCACCGCATAGGCCACGATCAGGCCCAACGGGATGGTGAGCGGGTGGCCCTTGGGGGACAGCGCGTCAACGGCCTGGCTGTAGACGATCGGGATATAGACCGTCGCGACCTTCGCCAGGATCAGCAGGATGACGGCCGCGACCACGCGCACGTGGGCGCCGGTGTCGCCCCGGGGCCACAGGTAGGGCAGCAGCGAGCGCACGGTTTGGAAGCCGGTCCGCGTCGGCATGTCGGACCCGGGCATTGGATTGGTGTCGGCAGGCTTCATGGCCAGCATGTGGCGACGGCCCGCGGCGCTGGAAAGGCCGGACGCCTGGGATGGCCGGGGATTATGGCCATATCCCGTGGATGGATGACCTCATGCGCCACATCGCCGCCTGCCGCAACGCCGAGCTGCCGGGGCGGCGGATGCCGCTGCGGCTGGGGGCGGCACGGGTGGGATGGGTGCTGCCGGAGGCCGCGGCGGCGCTGGCCGGGCTTGGCGCCGTCACCGGCCCGGACGGCGTCGCCGTTGCGGCCGACAGGCTCCCCGGCCTGGCCCGGCAGCTTGCGGACCGGGGACTATACCGCCTCCGCGACGAGGCGTTCGACGTGCGCGCCACGCCGGACGGGCCTGTGCTGGCGCAGATCGACCGCGGGGCGGTGCCGGTCCTGGGCGTGCTGGCGGAGGGGGTGCACCTGAACGGGCTGGTGCGGCGGCCGGACGGGCCATGGCTCTGGGTCGCTCGACGGGCCGCGCATAAGCTGCTTGACCCCGGCAAGCTCGACCACCTCGTGGGCGGCGGCGTGCCGGCGGGCCTTTCGCCATGGGAAACGCTGGCCAAGGAGGCGGATGAGGAGGCCGCGATCCCCCCCGCCCTGATCGCTGCGGCGGTGCCGGTCGCACGGCTCGGCTATGCCATGGACTATCCCGGCGGGCTACGGCGCGACCGCCTGCATTGCTACGACCTGGTGCTGCCGGAGGATTTTGTGCCGCACCCGCGGGATGGCGAGGTCGAATCGTTTGAGCTCTGGCCGTTGCGGGCGGTGCTGGACGAAGTGCGGCGGTCCGATGCATTCAAGTTCAACGTGAACCTGGTGCTGATCGACCTGTTCCTGCGGTTCCGGTTGCTGGACGCGGCTGAGGGCCAGCGCCTCCGGGCCGCACTCGACGCGCCGCCCGAGTAGGCCCTCAGGCTTCGGGCGGGACGGCGGTGATGGGGATCTCCCGCGTCTCGGCAGACGGCTCGCCTGTGGCGCCGGTGGACCCCTGCGATGTCGGCGCCTCGTCCTCATCGTCCTGGTCGGCGCCTTGCTGCTCGGCGGTCTGCGGCTCGTTGCCATGGCTTTCATAGGGCTGGCGGCGCTGCGGCCCGGCGCCGTTGGTCTGGCCCTGGACCTGCGCCGCCTGGTTCATGGCGTTCAGGATGCGGAAGTAGTGCTCGGCGTGCTGAAAGTAGCTCTCGGCCATCACCCGGTCCGCCGAACTCATCGCGTCGCGGCCAAGCTGCAGGTACTTCTCGAACAACTGCTGCGAGGTGCCGCGGATGCGCAGGTCGGGACCGCTGCTGTCGAAAACGTGATTGCGGTTGAGCGGCACGTTGCCGGATTGATGCCGGATCGGCACGCCACCTCCGCCGCCGCCCCTATGGTTGCGTCCGCGCATACGTTTTACGTTCATTCGTATGGAACACTTTCCTGTTCGCGACCACCCTGGGACGCACGCGGGCGCGGGCCGGCGGCGATCGTCTGGTGGCTTTGGGTTTCGCCCGAACGCAACCGGGCAACACAAGCGGGATCGCGCCCGGCGGGCCTCGATCTTGATCGCACCGCAACCCTAGCGGCCCGGGGCCGTCCTGCCAAACCTTTTCTCAGGCCCCACCACAACGGCGCGGGGAATGCCGCCGAGATCGGCGCGGAACGCCACCGGCTGTCCGGCCAGCGCCGCAACCGGGTCCGCCTGGCCGAAGCCGATCTCCAGCACGGCGACGCCGCCCGGCGCCAGCAGCCTCGGCAGGGCCGCGAGGATGTGGCGGTAGGCGTCCAGCCCGTCGGCGCCGCCGTCCAGCGCGCCGACGGGCTCGTGCCGTGCCACCTCCGGCATCAGGCCGGCGATGTCGCCGCTCGGGATGTAGGGCGGGTTGCTGAGCACCAGGTCGAAGCGGCCCGACAGCGCGCCGTCCCAGTCGCCGCACAGGAACGCCGCCCGCGCCGCCAGGCCAAGCGCGCCCGCGTTGCGCGCCGCGAGCCGCGCAGCCTCCGCCGCCCGGTCCACGCCCAGGCCCCAGGCGTCCGGAAACTCCGTCAGCGCCGCCAGCAGCAAGCAGCCGGTGCCGGTGCCGAGGTCGAGGATGCTCCGCACCCCGCGCCGATCCGGCAGCGCCGCCAGTGCCGCCTCGATCACCGCCTCGCTGTCGGCGCGCGGGATCAGGGTCGCGGCCGAGACCTCGAAATCGAGGCTCCAGAACTCCTGGCGGCCCAGGATCAGCGCCAGCGGCTCCCGCGCGGCGCGCCGGGCCAGGAGGGCCTGGTACGGCGAGGGATCGACCACCCGGCCGGGGTCGCGCAGCAGCGCCTCCCGCGACAGCCCGGCGGCGTGGCCGAGCAGCAGCCTGGCGTCCAGCCGCGGGGTGTCCACGCCCGCCGCCGCCAACAGCGCCGCGCCCTGGCGCAGCGCCTCGCCCACCATCACGGCCAACGTCACTCCTGGGCGGCCAGCCGGGCGGCCTGGTCCTCGGCGGTCAGCCGGTCCACGATGTCGTCGAGGTCGCCTTGCATGATCCGGTCGATCTTGTGCAGCGTCAGCTCGACCCGGTGGTCCGACACCCGGCCCTGCGGGAAGTTGTAGGTGCGGATGCGCTCGCTGCGGTCGCCGGTGCCGACCTGCGACTTGCGGTCGGCGGCGCGGGTGGAGGCGAGGCTCGACCGCTGCGCCTCATACAGCCTCGCCCGCAGGATCTTCATCGCCTTGGCGCGGTTCTTGTGCTGGCTCCGCTCCTCCTGCATCGCCACCACGACGCCCGAGGGGATGTGGGTGATGCGGACCGCGCTCTCCGTCTTGTTCACGTGCTGGCCGCCGGCGCCGGACGCGCGGTACACGTCGATGCGCAGGTCGGTCTCGTTCACCTGCACATCGACCTCCTCCGCCTCCGGCAGCACGGCCACGGTGACGGTGGAGGTGTGGATGCGCCCCTGGCTCTCGGTCGCCGGCACGCGCTGCACCCGGTGGACGCCGGATTCGTACTTGAGCCGGGCGAACACGTTGCGCCCGGTGATCTCGGCCACGCCCTCCTTCAACCCGCCCAGCCCGGTGTCGGCGTATTCCAGCACCTCGACGCGCCAGCCCTTCGCCTCCGCGTATTTCTGGTACATCTGGAACAGCTCGGCGGCGAACAGGCTGGCCTCGTCGCCGCCGGCCGCCGGGCGGATTTCCAGGATGGCGCTGCGGGCGTCCGCCTCGTCCTTCGGCAGCAGCGCCAGGCGGATTTCATGGCGCAGCGCCGGCAGCTTCTCCTTGAGTTCGTAAAGTTCGGCCTCGGCCAGGTCCTTCATCTCGGGGTCGGACAGCATCGCCTCCGCCTCGGCGTTCGCCCGCTCGGCCTCACGCAGCTCGTCGATGCGGTCCACGATGGGCGACAGCTCCGACAGCTCCTTGCTGGCGCGGGAGAAGCCGTCGCCGCCCAGCCCCTCGCTCAGCTGCGACCGCAGCTCGGCGGCGCGGCCCACGATGCGGTCGAGCTTGTAATCCAGGCTGCCGCTCATGCCAGCCTTGCCGGGAGGTCGGCCAGGGGAACCTCGGACTGCGCGCCGCTGCCCAAGTCCTTCACCTGCGCCACGCCGCGGGCCAGCTCGGCCTCCCCGATGATGACCGCGGCGCGGGCGCCGATGCGGTTGGCCCGCTCCATCCGGCGCTTGAGGTTGCCGCGATACGCCATCTCCGCCCGGATGCCCGCGCCGCGCAGCGCCTGCATCGCGTCGAGCGCCGCCGCCTCTTCCGCCGGGCCGCCCACGGGGATGACGGCGACCGGCGCGGGCGGCACGGGCGGCGCGTCCAGCAGCATGGCCAGGCGCTCGACCCCGGCGGCCCAGCCGACCGCGGGAACCGAGGGGCCGCCCATCTGCGCCACCAGGCCGTCGTAGCGCCCGCCCGCCATCACGGCGCCCTGCGCGCCCAGCTTGTCCGTCACGAACTCGAACGCCGTGTGGCTGTAGTAGTCGAGGCCGCGCACGATGCGCGGGTTCTCCCGGAACGGCACGCGCAGCCGGTCCAAGTGGGCGCGCAGCCCGTCGTAGAAGGCGGCGGCCTCCGGCGTCAGCACGGCGTGAATGGTGGGGGCGCCCTCCACCAAGGCGCGGTCGCCCGGGTCCTTGCTGTCCAGGATGCGCAGCGGGTTGCGCTCCAGCCGGTCCCGGCTCTCGGCGGACAGCGCGTCCCGGTGCGCGCCGAAATAGGCCACCAACGCCTCGCGATACGCGGCGCGGCTGGCGGCATCGCCCAGCGTGTTCAGTTCCAGCACCGTGTCGCCGGCGACGCCCAGCGCCTGGAGGACCTGCCAGCCCAGCGCGATGATCTCCGCGTCCGCCAGCGGCTCCGAGGGTCCGATCAGCTCCGCGCCGATCTGGTGGAACTGCCGGTAGCGGCCCTTCTGCGGGCGCTCGTAGCGGAACATCGGCCCGGCGTAGAACACCTTCTGCGGCAAGGACTGCGTCAGCCCGTTGCTGACCAGCGCACGGCATATCCCGGCGGTGTTCTCCGGCCGCAACGTGAGGCTGTCGCCGCCGCGGTCGTCGAAGGTGTACATCTCCTTCGTCACCACGTCCGACGTGTCGCCCAGCGTCCGGGCGAACACCCGCGTGTCCTCGAAGATGGGCGTCGCCCATTCCTCCAGGCCATACAGCCCGGCCACGCGCCGGGCGGTGTCGATGACGTGGGCGTGGCGGCGCTGCTCCTCGCCGATCAGGTCCCGCGTGCCGCGGACCGGTTGCAGGTCGGCCATGCTACTCCGCTGCCACCTTCGTGGGCGTCGCCGCCGCAAGCTCCGCCGCCCGGCGCTCCACCGTCTCGATGATGTGCTCCACCATGTCGCCGCCGCCGATCGTGTGGTCGGTGCGCCCGGCGTGATAGACCATGTGCCGCCCGTTGCCACCGCCGGTCACGCCGATGTCGGTCATCAGCGCCTCGCCGGGGCCGTTCACCACGCAGCCGATGATCGACAACGTGATCGGCGTCTTGATGTGCGCGAGGCGCTGCTCCAGCGTCGCCACCGTCTCGATCACGTTGAAGCCCTGCCGCGCGCAGGACGGGCAGCTGATGATCTTCACGCCCCGGTGCCGCACGCCGAGCGACTTCAGGATGTCCCAGCCGACATGCACCTCCTCCTCCGGCTCCGCCGACAGCGAGACGCGGAGCGTGTCGCCGATCCCGGCCCAGATCAGGCTGCCGAGGCCGATGGCCGACTTCACCGTGCCCGCCCGCTTGGTGCCGGCCTCGGTGATGCCGATGTGCAGCGGGTGGTCGCAGACCTCGGCCAACTGCTGATACGCCGCGACGGCCATGAACACGTCGGACGCCTTCACGCTGATCTTGAACTCGTGGAAGTCGTGGTCCTGCAGGATCTTGGCGTGCTCCAAGGCGCTTTCCACCAGCGCCTCCGGGTTCGGCTCGCCATACTTCTCCAGCAGATGCCGCTCCAGCGACCCGGCGTTCACGCCGATGCGCATGGAGCAGCCATGGTCGCGCGCCGCCTTGATGACCTCCCGCACCCGGTCGGCGCTGCCGATGTTGCCGGGGTTGATGCGCAGGCACGCGGCGCCGCTCTCCGCCGCCTCGATGGCCCGGCGGTAGTGGAAGTGGATGTCGGCGACGATGGGCACCGAGACCTGGCGCACGATGTCCTTGAGCGCCAAGGCACTTTCCTGGTCCGGGCAGGACACGCGGACGATATCGACGCCCGCCTCCTCCGCCCGGCGGATCTGCGCCACCGTGCCGGGCACGTCGGTCGTCAGCGTGTTGGTCATAGTCTGCACGGTGATCGGCGCGTCGCCGCCGACCGGCACGGGGCCCACGTGGATCTGGCGGGACTTCCGGCGTTCGATCTGCTGGTATGGGCGATAGCTCATGCTGGCTCCCCACGCCGGGTGTCCGGCGCTTCCTTCTATATATGCAAACGCGCGGGACCGCTTCCACTGCGCCAGGCGCAAGGCCGCTTCTACTGCGGGGGCGGGCGTCCCGTCGAGCCGGCCTTGGCGATTTCGGCTTTCAATCCGTCCGGCTCCAGCGCGATGTCGCGCCGGACGGCGCCGGGCGGCCCCAAGGGAAGCGTCGCCTCGCCGTCCAGCAGAAGCTCCGTGCCGCCGGCATTGCCGGTGGTGAGCAGCAGCGGCGCCCCCTTCGGCACCGCCCAGGACTCTCCCCCGCGCATGACGCGGTTCAGCAGGACATGCCCCTGGCGCTCCCGCACCTGGACCCAGGCGTCGGCGTTGGTGCGCAGCAGGACCCGGCTGTCCTCGCTGGTTGGAAGGGCCGGCGGCGGGGACGCCGCGACGGCCAGCGGGGGGACCACCGGCTCGTTCAACGACGGCGGCGGGCTGGGCACCATCATTGCAGGAGCGGGCATTGCTGGAGCGGGCATCGTGGGAGAGGGCGTGGCGGGAGCGGGCGGCTCCGCCCGGGCGGCGGGCGGCGGTGCATCGGGCGGTGGCGCCCGGTTGACGAGCGGCGCCAGGCGTTCGGGCACGGCCTGGACGGTGACGGCCGGCCTGGCATCGTTGGAGACCTTGTACCAACCGGCATAGGCCACCGCCGCCAGCAGCGTCCCCAGCAGCACCACGGCGCCTGCGGGGACGCCGCGCTCCGGCATCGGGGCGGGGAACTCCAGTTCCATCTCCCGGGTGTCCTCGTCGGCCTCGGGACGGAAACGCCGGGCCACCGCGGCCGCGTCCAGGCCGAGCAACCCGGCGTAGGCGCGGGCGAAGCCCACGGCATAGACGGACCCCGGCAGGTCGGCCAGACGGCCCTCCTCGACCGCCTCCAGGAACGGCACCCGGATGCGCAGCACGGCCGCGACGTCCGACAGCTCCGCGCCCAGCCGCAGCCGTGCCGCACGGAGCTCCGCGCCGACGCGCGCCGCCTCGGTGGCCCGGCCATTCCGCTCGGCGCGGTCGGCGAACGGCATCCCGCCTCCCCGCTGAGGCCCGGTCCTGCGTCGCCGGAACAGCGTGCCGGCTCTCGTTCCGTTCGGCATCGTTTTGCCTACGCGATTACTTCGGGAACATGGCTATCATGAGTTGCAATACCAGGCACGGTTCACCCAATATGTACATTATGCCACGTGGCCGTGCTCGCGCGCCCAGGACAGCAGCGGCGCGCGCAGGCTCGCCTGGCCGTCCGCGTTCCGCCGGGCCGTCGCCAGCACGGCCCGCAGCTCCGCCAACTGCACCGAGGCGAACGCCGCCTTTATCCGCAGCAGGCTCGCCGCCGGCATCGACAGGGTGGTGATGCCGAGCGCCGCCAGCACCATGGCCTCAAGCGGCCGGCCGGCGTGCTCGCCGCACAGCGACACCTCGACGCCCGCCGCCGCCGCCACCACGCACACCTGGTCCAGCGCATCCAGCACCGGCGGCGACAGCAGGTCGTAGCGTCCGGCAAGGCCGGGCGTGCCGCGGTCGGCGGCGAACAGGAACTGCATCAGGTCGTTGGACCCGATGGACACGAAGTCCGCCTCCGCCATCAGGGCCGGCAGCTGCCAGAGCAGGGCCGGCACCTCGATCATGCTGCCGACCAGCAGCCGTTCGGGCACCGGGCGCACCCGCGCCACCTCGGCCAGCAGCAGGTCGCGGGCGGCGCGGAACTCGGCGACGGTCGCGACCATGGGAAACATGACCGAGAGCGTGCGGCCCTGCGCCGCCAGCAGCAGGGCGCGAAGCTGGCGGCGCATCAGCGCCGGGCGGTCCAGCCCGA
>CAXULX010000097.1:0-8946 GCA_964252005.1 uncultured Acetobacteraceae bacterium
TCGATCAGCACCCAGTCCGATCCGCCGCTTCCCTCGGTCTGCACGCGCTTGATGCCGATCTCCGCGAGCTTTTCCTCAAGGTGGAGCGCCATGGCGCTGATCTGTCGGTCGGCGAGGCCGGTGGCGATCACCATGCGGTCGGTGAAGGCGGCACGGCCGGCGAGGTCCAGGGTCACGACCTCCTCGGCCTTGTCGCTTTCCAGGCTCTCGACGATCACGGCCTGCATGCGGTCCAGCCGGTCCCGCTGGTCGGCGGCCGGCGCGGCGGCCTTCGGCTTGCGCACCCGCGGGCCGGCCGCGGCGGCTTTCTTGCGCGGCGTGCCCGGCGCCTTCGCGGCCTCGGCCAGCGCCGGGGCGGGCTGCGGCGGCCGGCGCTTCGCAGGCGCCTTGGCGGCCGGGTCGGCGACTGGTTTCCTGGCTATGTCCGTGGTCCTTCGATGGATGTGCGTGTCGCGGCCTGCCGCGCAGCCCCGGCGTGTCCAGGGATACGTGGCACGATACGTGGCACGATGTGGGGCACCGGGGGCCATGGCGGCAAGGGAAAAGCGTTGCGGCCCGCCCGAGGCGCCATGCCAGCGCGCAGCGCCGTGGCCGAGAGCGCGTTCTGCCGTGCGGGAAGGAAGGTCCACGCCGGCGCGGCGCAGCGGGCCAGGGCCGGCGCGGCGCGTGCCGGACGGAGCGTGGAACGCAGGCGATGCGCCGCCTGCCCGGCCAGGGCGCGCTGGTTATAGGTCGGCCGTGGCATCACGGCGAACGGCATGACGCGCGTGATCCCCATCCAGTGCTGCCACCTCGGCAACTGCACCAGGTTGTCCGCGCCCATCACCCAAACGAAGCGCACCCGCGGAAAGCGCCGGCGCAGCACGCGCAGGGTATCGAAGGTGTAGCGCGTCCGCAGCCGCGCCTCGATGCCGGTCGCCAGCACGCGCCGGCCGTCGGCGATCCGCCGTGCGCTGGCCATGCGGTCCGCCATCGGCGCCATGCCGGACGCATCCTTGAGCGGGTTGCCCGGCGACACCAGCAGCCAGACCTGATCCAGGCGCAACCGCTGCAGCGCCAGCCGCGCGATGTGGAGATGGCCCGCATGGGCAGGGTTAAACGATCCGCCGAGCACGCCCACCCGGATGCGATACCGATGCCC
This sequence comes from uncultured Acetobacteraceae bacterium, assembly GCA_964252005.1. Lineage (GTDB taxonomy): Bacteria > Pseudomonadota > Alphaproteobacteria > Acetobacterales > Acetobacteraceae > CAHJXG01. The sequence continues at coordinate 1,142 of CAXULX010000097.1, forward strand.
CCACGCCGACACCGGGCCTGTCCAAACTGGGCCTGTCCCGACCATCACCGCGGCATCCCGGCTCAGGGGCGCACCTGTCCGGTGCCGACGATCACGTAGCGGAACGTCGTCAACTGCTCCACGCCGACCGGGCCGCGCGCGTGGATACGGCCGGTGGCGATGCCGATCTCGGCGCCGAACCCGAACTCGCCGCCGTCGCAGAACTGGGTCGAGGCGTTCCACAGCGCCACGGCGGCGCTGGCTTTGCCGAGGAAGCGTTCGGCGGCGGCCGCGTCCTCGGTGATGATCGCCTCGGTGTGCTCGCTGCCGTGGCGCGCGATATGGGCCAGCGCCGCGTCCACGCCGTCGACCACGGCGACCGAGAGCACGGCGTCGAGCCACTCGGTATCGAAGTCGGCCTCGGCCGCAGGGGGCAGGTGCGGCAGGATCTCCCGCGCGCGCGCATCGGCCCGGAAGCTGCATCCGAGCGCCTCCAGGTCCGCCACCAGCGACGGCAGCAACCCGGGAGCGCAGGCCGCGTCGATCAGCAGCGTCTCCGTTGCGCCGCAGACCCCGGTGCGGCGCATCTTGGCGTTGGCCAGCACCGAGCGGGCCATGGCCGGGTCGGCGGCGGCGTGGACATAGGTGTGGTTCAGCCCCTCGGCATGGGCCAGCACCGGCACCCGCGCCTCCCGCTGCACCCGGTCCACCAGCGACCGGCCGCCGCGGGGGATGATGAGGTCGATCAGGCCGCTGCCCGCCAGCATGGCGGCGACGTAGCCGCGGTCGGTGCCGGGCGTCACCTGCACGGCGTCGGGTGGCAGGCCGGCGGCCTCCAGGCCCTCGGCCATGGCGGCATGGATGGCGGCGGCGGAGCGTGCGCTGTCGGAGCCGCCGCGCAGGATGACGGCGTTGCCCGACTTCAGGCACAGCCCGGCCGCATCCGCGCCCACGTTCGGCCGGCTTTCGTAGATCATGCCGATCACCCCGATCGGCGCCGCGATCCGGCGGAAGCGCAGGCCGTTCGGCCGGGTCCACTCGGCGAGCGTGCGGGCCAGCGGATCGGGCAGGGCCGCGATCTCCTCCAGGCCCTGCGCCATCGCCTCGATGCGCGCCGGGTTCAGCAGCAGGCGGTCGCGGAATGCGGCACTGCCGGTGAAGGCGGCGACATCTGCCTGGTTCGCCGCCAGGATCGCGGCGGCGTGGCGGCGCAGGCTCGACCCGGCCGCACGCAGCCCGGCCGCACGCAGGGAGTCCGGGCTATCCGCCAGCGCGTTGGAAGCTGCCCGGGCCAGCCGCCCCGCATTCCGCAGCCAGGCCGCGCACTGATCCGCTTCGTGGTTCATCGTCGCGCATTCTTGCCGGGCTATGGCCCGCCGCGCCAGGGGGTACCGGTATGGCTGGGTCCCACCAGCCTAGGCGGCAGCCCTCCGGGCGATCATGCGGAGAACGATCACGCAGCCTGGGGCAATGGAGTCTCGGACGGCGTCGAGCCGGATGACGGATGGCCGGCCTCGCCGCCCGAGCGGCGGACCACCTCGGCCACCGTCTCCAGCACCTCGCGGCTGGCGATGTGGTGGACCATGTGCCCAACACCCTCGACGATGCGCAGGGTGCTGCCGGGAATGGCCGCATGCAGCCGTTCGGCCTGGCGGTTGCCGACGACCTTGTCGCCACGCCCGGCCATGATCGCCACCGGCAGCGCCAGGCTGCCGTAGTCCCGGCCCATCACGCCGGGAACCATGAGCGTGCCGTCCATGGCCGTCGCGCGGATCTGCGACGGCCGCAGCGCCATGGCCGGCGAATACTCGGCCTTGAACCGCGCCGGCGTCCGGCCGGGCGCGAACAGCATCCGCTTGAACCCCGGCATCATCAGCCAGCCCAGCACCGGCGACACCGTGTAGCGCAGGATGTCGCCCAGGATCGGCACGGCGACCGGCGCGACCAGCGGGACATCCAGGCGCGCCGTCGGGAAGTAATAGCCCGAGAGCAGCACGAGGCCCGCCGTATCGGCCGGGTAGGCGAGCGCCAGCTCGAGCGCGACGAGCGTTCCCCAGGAATGGCCGACGACCACCGGATGCTGGACGCACAGCAGGGCAAGCGCCTTGTGCAGCAGCCGGGCCTGCTGCGCCGCGGTCCAGGCCGTGCCGCGCGGGCGCTCGCTGTGGCCGAAGCCCGGCCGGTCGAACACGATGACGCGGCTGGACGGGATCAGCGCCTCGGCGACGCCGCTGGTGTCGAAGTCGTGCCCCGACACCGCGTTGCCATGCAGGAGGACGACCGGGCGCCCGGTACCACGGTCGGTGTAGTGCAGGCGGACCCCGTCCACTTCGATGAAGCGGCCCTCAGGCGGATGCCTGCGCTCCGCCCGGCGCGCGGCCAGGTAATTGGCGAGGGCAAGGGCCGCGAGGCCGGCAGCACCCGCAAGAAGGGTGGACGGCCGGGCCGGCAGACGTCGGAGGCGCTGAGATGGGGTCATGTATGCTGCAATGCAGCATCGAGCGTTTAGTTCCGCCGGGCGTCAGAACGCCGGCGGCGGCGCGGCCAGCACGAGGTCGTCGCGATGCACCATCTCGTCCCGGCCCCGCCAGCCGAGGATGCGCTCGATGTCGTCCGACCGGTGTCCGGCGATGCGGCGCGCGTCGGCGCTCGCGTAGGCCGACAGCCCGCGGGCCAGCGTGTCGCCGCCCAGGTCCTGCACCAGCACGGCGTCGCCGCGCTCGAACTCGCCATCGACGCTGTGCACCCCGGCCGGCAGCAACGAACGGCCCGCCGCCAGCGCACGGGCGGCGCCGGGGTCCACCACCAGTCGACCGGCCGGCTGCAGGCTGCCGGCGATCCAGCGCTTGCGGGCGGTGCGGCCATCGGGCGCCGGCAGGAACCATGTGCAGCGCCCGCCGGCAACGAGGGCGCGCAGCGGATGCTCCACCTGGCCAACCGCGATCGCCATGGCGCAGCCCGCTTGGGTCGCGATCCGCGCCGCGGCCAGCTTGGTGCGCATTCCCCCGCTCGAATAGCCCGGCGGCGGGTCGCCCCCCATCGCCTCGATCTCCGCCGTCATGGCCGCAACCTCGGGGATGTGCCGTGCCGCAGGATCGCGCTTGGGGTCGGCGGTATAGAGGCCGTCGATGTCGGACAGCAGCAGGAGCTGGTCCGCCTGCACCATCTCCGCCACGCGCGCGGCCAGGCGGTCGTTGTCGCCGAAGCGGATCTCGGCGGTGGCGACGCTGTCGTTCTCGTTGATCACAGGAACGCAGCCGAGGCCCAGCAGCGTGGTCAGCGTGGCGCGCGCGTTCAGGTAGCGCCGGCGGTCCTCGGTGTCCTCCAGGGTCAGCAGCAGTTGCGCCGCGATCATGCCGTGCGCCGACAGCGCCGCGCTCCAGGCCTGCGCCAGGCGGATCTGGCCCACCGCTGCCGCCGCCTGTTTTTCTTCCAATCGCAGCCTCGGCTGCAGCAGCCTGAGTGCCGAGCGTGCCAGTGCGATGGCGCCGGACGACACCACGATCACCTGGGTGCCGCGCGCGCGGGCCGCCGCGATGTCGGCGGCGACGCTGTCGAGCCACGCGGTGCGCGGCGCGGCCTCGTCCACGACCAGGGCGCTGCCGATCTTCACGACCAGCAGCCGGGCGTGCTCCAGCCTGGGGGTCACGCCAGCTCGAACGCGGCCGGCTGGGCGGCGCGGGCCGCCCGGGCCGCGTGCACTCGGGCCATCAACGCGCGCAGCACGGCGGGCAGGTTGTCCTGCGTGGCGCCGGATAGCAGCATGACCTCCTGGCCCGAGGCCTTGGCGAGCGCGGCGCGGCGGGAGGTGGCCTCCCGCGCGGTCATCGCGTCCGACTTGTTCAGCACCAGCAGCTCCGGCTTGTCGGCGAGCCCGCCGCCATAGGCGCGCAGCTCCCCGCGGACGGTGCGCCAGGCGCGCACCACGTTGCCGGCGGCGCCATCGACCAGGTGCAGCAGCACGGCGCAGCGCTCCACATGGCCGAGGAAGCGGTCGCCGAGCCCGGCGCCCTCGTGCGCCCCGCGGATCAGCCCGGGAATGTCGGCGATGACGAACTCCTCGGAATGCGACAGCCGCACGACGCCGAGCTGCGGATGCAGGGTGGTGAACGGGTAGTCCGCGATCTTCGGCCGGGCGGCGGAGACGACCGAGAGGAAGGTGCTCTTGCCGGCGTTCGGCAGGCCGACCAGGCCCACGTCGGCGATCAGCTTGAGGCGCAGCCAGACCCAGCGTTCCTCGCCGGGGTAGCCCGGCGTCGACTTGCGCGGCGCGCGGTTGGTGCTGGACTTGAAGTGTGCGTTGCCGTGGCCGCCGTCGCCGCCGCGGCAGAACACGACCCGCTTGCCGGGCTCGGTTAGATCCGCGAGCAGCGTCTCCTTGTCCTCGGCGATGATCTGCGTGCCGATGGGAACCTGGATCACCACGTCCGTGGCGCCGGCGCCGGTGCGGTCGCTGCCGGCGCCGTTGCCGCCCTTGGGCGCGCGGAAGTGCTGGGTGTAGCGGAAGTCTATCAGGGTGTTGAGGTTCTGCGCGGCGACGAAGACGATGTCGCCGCCCTGTCCGCCGTCGCCGCCGTCGGGGCCGCCGAACTCCATGAACTTCTCGCGCCGGAACGCGACGACGCCGTTGCCGCCGTCGCCGGAGCGGAGGTAGATCTTGGCCTGGTCGAGGAACTTCATAAGGTTGTGCCTGAAATGCGAAGGGGGCCGGCTTGCGCCGACCCCCGGTCCGTTTGATGCGGCGGCGCGGCCCTACTCGGCAGCGATGGCCGCCGGCTCGGCGGAATCGTTAGCTGCTTCGGGCGCAGCCAGCGGCTCGACCGAGACGTGCACGCGGCCCTCGCTCTTGCGCTGGAACTTCACATGGCCTTCGACCAGGGCGAAGATCGTGTGGTCCTTGCCCAGGCCGACGAACGACCCCGGCTTCACCTTGGTGCCGCGCTGGCGGATGATGATGTTGCCGGCGACGACGGCCTCGCCGCCGAACTTCTTGACGCCGAGGCGGCGGCCGGCGGTGTCGCGGCCGTTGCGGGACGAGCCGCCTGCTTTCTTATGGGCCATTGCTCTGTCTCCTTAAACGGGGGCGGGTTCGGACGCCCCGAGGTCGGCGTTCGCAGCGGCCGGGATCTCGGTGGCAGCGGGCTGTTCGATCGTGGCCGGCGCTTTGGTGGCCATTGGCGTCACATGGCCATCGGCGCTGATCCCGGCGACGCGCAGCACGGTCACATGCTGGCGATGGCCGTTCTTGCGCCGGCTGTTCTGCCGGCGGCGCTTCTTGAAGATGATGATCTTGTCGAGCCGGTCCTGGGCGATGACGGTGGCCGTGACCGTAGCGCCCGGCACCAGGGGCGCGCCGAGGGTGGTGCCGGCGTCGCTGCCGACGGCGAGCACGTCGGTGAAGGTGATTGTCTCCCCGGCCTCTCCCGGCAGCTTCTCGATTTTCAGCACGTCGTTTGGCATGACGCGGTATTGTTTTCCGCCGGTGCGGATCACTGCGAACATATTGGATTCCTGATCGGCCGTCCCAGTAAGGCGGGCGGCCCTTTTTGTGGACATGGGGCACCAGCCGCTGCCGGATGCCAAGCCGCGGGTTATACGCCGGGTGTGCTGCGTGTCAACGTGATTGCAGGGAGCGGCGCGATCTCCTATAAGGCGCGCCGCGCATGGAGAGGTGGCCGAGCGGCTTAAGGTGGCGGTCTCGAAAACCGTTGTAGGGTTAAACCTACCGTGGGTTCGAATCCCACCCTCTCCGCCGCGCAAACCCCGCTATAGCCTCATACCAAGTCCGCAGCCCCATAAAGCCGCACCAGCCAAGTCGCCAGCGCCAGATACGGCCCGAATGGGATCGGCGTGTCCGCCGCGTGGCGCTGGAACAGCCGCTGCACCAGTGTCGCCGCCAGCGCGATGACCGCTGCGGCCAGCACCACGGTCGGCAGCCCAGCCAGCCCGACCCAGGCGCCAGAGGCCGCCAGCAGCTTGGCGTCGCCCTGGCCAAGGCCCTCGCGCCGCCGCAGCATGTGATAAACCAAAGCCACGCCGCGGAACGCGAGATAGCCGACCGCAGCGGCCAGGGCGTGGTCGGTCGCGGCGTTCGGGTCCAGCCACCATGTCGCCAGCAGGCCCATGGCAACCAGCGGCAGCGTGAGCGCGTCGGGCAGGCGTAGATGGTCGCGGTCGATCCAGGCCAGCGCCAGCAGCGTCCAGCCCAGGGCGCAGTCGGCCCATAGCTCCCCCGGCCCGGTCGCCCGCAACGTGGCCCAACCGGCGACGGCGATGGCGGCGAGCTCGATCCAGATATGGAAGCGGGCAATGCCGGCCCGGCAGAACCGGCACCGCCCGCGCAACAGGGCGAAGCTCAGCAACGGGATCAGGTCCCGCGGCGGCAACGCGCGTCCGCAGCCCTCGCAGGCCGAGCGGGCCAAGGTGATGGGACGGCCGAGCGGCAGCCGCCGGATCACCACCCCCAGGAAGCTGCCGATGAACGGGGACAGCAACAACGGCAACAGCCCGTCCACGCACGCTCCCACTCTTGACGGCTTATTCTCGGCGCGCCGAAGGACCATGTATAGAACGCGCTACAACGCCACAACCGGGCCAACGCTATAACCGAGCCAACGCTATAACCGAGGCTGTCATAGGATGAGTGCGCCGAGCATCGAGCCGACGACTGCGACTGAGCCGGGCGCGACCGGGCCAGGCGCGAACGGGCCGGGCGCCGCGGGCGGCATGGTCGAGCGGCTGGCTGCGCTGCTCGTGGAGCTCGGCCAGTGCGACGCCCGCACGGTCGAGCGCGGCCGCCGGGTCGCGCAGGAGAGCGGGCAGCGGCTGGACAAGGTGCTGCTGCAGCTCGGCCTGGTGACCGAGCGCGGCCTCGCCGAGGCCTACGCCTCGCTGCTGCGCCTGCCGATCGCCACCCCGGACCGCTATCCCGTGGCCGACCCGCTGTTCGCGGACCGGCTCTCGACCCGCTTCCTGCGCAGCGCGCGGGCGTTGCCGATCGCGGAGCACGAGGGCTGCCTGCTGGTCGCGGTCGCCGATCCGCTCGACCCGTTCGTCCCGGCCGCCATCGCCGCCGCCGCCGGGCTGCCGGTCAGCCTGCTGGTCGGCGTGCCGATCGAGCTGGATGCGGCGCTGGACCGGCTGTACTCGGACGCGCCGGCCGCCAGCGCCGAGCCGCAGGACGCCGATGCCGAGCCGCTGGAGGAGGACGCGGAGCGGCTGAAGGACCTGGCCAGCGAGGCCCCGGTGATCCGCCTGGTGAACCAGATCATCGCCCGCGCAGTCGAGACACAGGCCTCCGACATCCACATCGAGCCGTTCGAGGACCGGCTGCGTGTGCGGTACCGCTACGACGGCGTGCTGCACGAGGCCGACAGCCCGCCGTCTCGCCTGACCGCCGCCATCACGTCGCGCATCAAGATCATGTCGCGCCTCGACATCGCCGAGCGCCGGCTGCCGCAGGACGGCCGCATCAAGCTCGCGGTGCGCGGCCAGGAGATCGACTTCCGGGTGTCGACGATCCCGTCCCTGTATGGGGAGACGGTCGTGCTGCGCGTGCTGGACCGCAGCACCGTCGCCTTCGACTACGGGCGGCTGGGCCTGCCGGCGCCGGTGATCGCCAAGGTGAACGCCGCGCTGGATTTGCCGAACGGCATCGTGCTGGTGACGGGGCCGACCGGCAGCGGCAAGACGACGACGCTGTACACCGGGCTGCTGTCGCTGAACTCGGTGGCGCGGAAGGTGGTGACGGTGGAGGACCCCATCGAGTACCAGCTGTCCGGCGTGAACCAGATCCAGGTGAAGCCGCAGATCGGGCTGAACTTCGC
>CAXULX010000098.1:0-4910 GCA_964252005.1 uncultured Acetobacteraceae bacterium
CGGGCTGGCGCATGCGGAGTGGCCGGCGCGGCTGCAGCGGCTGCGGGGGCGCCTGGCGCGGCTGGCACCGCCGGGCTGGGAGGTCTGGCTCGACGGGGGGCACAACCCTGGTGCCGGGGTGGCGCTGGCGCAGCACGCGGCGGGATGGTCGGACCGTCCGCTGCACCTGATCGTCGGCATGAAGCAATCCAAGGATGCAGCCGAGTTCCTGCGCCCGCTGCTGCCGCTTGCGGCCCAGGTCCTGGCCGTGCAGGAGCCGGGACAGCATCTGGCCCTGCCCATCGAGGCGATCATTGCGGCCTCTGACGGCGTGGCCCGGCCCGGTCCCACCGTCGGCGCGGCCCTGTCCAGCCTGCCGCCGGGCCCGCCCGCCCGGGTGCTGATCTGCGGCAGCTTGTACCTGGCCGGAGAGGTTCTGCGCATGGATGGCGAGGAATAAGATGTTCCGGGGGGACTTGGCGTATGGCAGAACGTCCCATCTCTTGTCTTCGACGCGGTTAGGCCGCATCCTCTGACATCTTGGAGCTGGTCATGGACGGTCCAGACGCGCCGGCACCGGCCAAATTGCGTGCAACTACTGCCGAGGCCCGGCTGAAGCCCAACGATGCTGGCCGGGGTACTGCGCTCCTACTGGCGCACGGCACCATGGAATTGCGCTGGTTTGCTCCGAAGCAGCACGATCCGCAAACTCCGCACGACCGCGACGAACTCTATATCATCGTCTCCGGAACCGGGGTCCTCATGCGCGGAAAAGAGAGCGCGCCGTTCGACGACGTGGCCCTACCGATCCAAGGCGAGGACCGGGTGCCGTTTGGTCCCGGCGACGCGCTGTTCGTCCCGGCCGGAACGGTCCATTGTTTTGAGGAGTTCACGGAGGACTTCGCGACATGGGTGATGTTCTACGGCCCGGAGGGCGGGGAGCGGTCCTGAGTGCCGGGGCTGGCACGCTTGAGGTCACCGGCTTCGATGCGGACGACCGGGCACGCTGGACCGAGCTTTGGCGGGCATACCTGACGTTCTACGAGGTATCGCTGCCCGACGAGGTGTTTGATCGGACATGGACCCGGCTGTTGCAGGGCAGTGAACTGCATGGGCTGGCGGCCCGTGTCGATGGCGGGATCGTCGGCCTCACCCACTTCCTGTTCCATGGCAGCGCCTGGACGACCACGCCGGTCTGCTACCTCCAGGACCTATTCGTGGACGAGTCGGCGCGGGGCCTTGGGGTGGCCCGCGCGCTTATCGAGGCGGTCGCTGCGCGCGCTCGCGACCGGGCCAGCGCGCGCATGTATTGGCTAACCCAGGATCATAACAAAACAGCCCGGCAACTCTATGACCGCATTGCGACGAACTCTGGCTTCATCCGCTACGAGTATCCGCTCGGCTAGGTGCGCCGCGGCCTTTGCTCAGCCGAGGTTGCTTGCGACCCACTGCTTCAATTCGCTCTTCGGCGCAGCACCCACTTTGGTCGCGGCCGGCTTGCCGTCCTTGAACAGGATCATCGTGGGAATGCCGCGGACGCCATAGGTGTTGGGCGACATCGGGTTCTCGTCGATGTTCACCTTTGCGACCGTCACGCGGCCCTTGTACTCCAGCGCGATCTCCTCCAGCGCCGGGGCGATCATCTTGCAGGGACCGCACCACTCGGCCCAGAAATCGACCAGCACGGGCCCCTTGGCGTCCAAGACCTGCGTCTTGAAGGTATCGTCCGCGACGGCGACGGTGTTCTCGCTCATGTTGCTCTCCTGCTTGATTTCAATGATTTGGGGACCGATGCATGCCCGATCAAGCGCCGGGCTGATGCGCGTCCAGCAACCGTCCGGGAATGCTGACGACCTCGGCCCGGTCCGTCCAGACCAGCGCGCAACGAACGGGCCGGCCTGGGTAGATCCCCCGCAGCACCGCACGATAGGCCGCAAGCTGGCGAAGGTAGCGCACCGGCGTGTCCGCGACCTCCGCCGGCGCCGCCCGGTGCGTCTTGTAGTCGGCGACCAGGATCTCATGCGGCAGCACCGCCATGCGGTCCACCACGCCGCTGACCACCACGCCCCCGACCAGGCCGGTCAACGGCTGCTCGGCGCGGCTGCCGGGGCCGAACAGCGCGGCAAGCTCCGCATGGTCCAGCACGGCCAGCGTCTGCCCGACCAGCGCCTCGACCTCTGCCGGCGTCAGCTCGAAGCCGCCGAAGCGCAGGTATGCGCGCGCCGCCCCGGCCCATGCCGCCTCAGGCAGCTCCGGCAGATGCTGCAGCAGCGTGTGCACCAGCGTGCCGCGCAGGAAGCGGCGGCCGGCGTCGTCGCGTGACAGCAACGGCGAGGCGGCCCGCGGCACCGGGCCGAAGGCGGCGCCATCCGGCCGGCTGGGGGCGAGCGGCACCGGCAGCGGCGGCTCCGGCGGCGGCGGCTCCGGCCGCCAGTCGCCGGGGCGGCCCGCCCAGGCCGGCAGCGGCGCCACGACGTCGGTCGAGGGCGCGCCGGGGCCGGGCGGCGACACGGTCTGCTCGCTTTGCTGCACCAGGCGCATGCCCGCCCAAGCGCCCGGCACCGCCTCGAATGGCGCCGACTCGGCCCCGATCGCGTGGAAGCCGCGCTGGACCAGGCGATACCAGCTGCCGTCCGGCACGCCCTTGCGGGTCTCCCAGCCGCAAATCAGCAGCCTGTCCTCCGCTCGCGTCAGAGCGACATACAGCAATCGATTGTATTCCTTGATTTTCGAATCCTGCTCCGCGGCCCGCGCCTGATCCACGGCGGCGCAACGGAACTCCTTGCGCGGGGACCATAGCGGCAGCATGACGCCGGTCCGCGGGTCGGCCCGCCAGCCGAACGGCTCCTCCTTGGGCGGCAGCGCCGTGGTGTCCGGCAGGATCACCAGCGGCGCCTGCAGGCCCTTGGCGCCGTGCACCGTCATCACGCGCACCGTCCCGCCGGCGCCCTCGGCTTCCCGCTTCACCGTGGCGCCGGACCGCCGCAGCCAGTGGACGAAGCCCTGCAGCGAGGGCGCGCGCTGCGCGGTGTAGGCGAGGGCGGCGTTCAACAGCTCGTCGAGCGGCTCCGCGGCGTCCGGCCCGAGCCGGGCCAGCAACCGGGCGCGCCCGCCGAGCGGCCCCAGCGCCTCGGTGAGCAGCGCGTGCGGAGTGACGTAGTCGGCGCGGGATTGCAGGTGGGACAGCAGGGTCCAGGCCTGGCGCCAGGCGTCGTGCTCTCCCGCCCGGTCCCGCAGCGCGTCCCACAGCGTGCCCCGCCGCCCGATCGAGAGCTGCATCAGGTGATCGTCGGCAAGGCCGCCGAGCGGGCTGGTGAGCACGCAGGCCACCGCCAGGTCGTCCTCCGGCAACAGGATCGCGTCGCACAGCGCCAGCATGTCCTGCACCGCCGCCTGCTCGTCCAGCACGAGGCGGTCGAGCCCCGCGACCGGCACGCCGCGCGCCTTGAGCGCCCGCACCAGCGACTTGGCGAAGTCGTCGCGCCGGCGCACCAGCACCAGCACGTCGCCGGGCGCCAGCGGGCGGTTCCGGCTCTGCAGCCGGGTGCCGTCGCGGAGCGCGTCGCCGATCCAGCCCGCCAGCGCGTCCGCCAGCCGCTGCGGCGCGGAGACCTGGGCCATGTTGCGCTCGGGCACGGTCCATGGCTCCGTCGACGGCACCTCGGGCACCGGCGCGAGCGGCCATAGCTCGACCTGCCCGGCGACCCCGGCGCGGTCGGCGAAATGGTGCAACGGGCCGTCGTCGGCCACCCCGCGCGCCGCCTCCGGGTCGGCGAACACGGCGTCCACCAGGGCCAGCACCGGCGTCGTCGAGCGGAACGACACGTCGAGCGTCACGTCCCGCCACTCGGCCGGGCCGACGCGGGCGGCCATCTCGGCACGCGACCGCTCGAACTCCTGCGGGTCGGCGCCTTGGAACGAGTAGATGCTCTGCTTCTGATCGCCGACCGCGAAGAACGTCCGCTTGCGCCCCTCCTCCGCCGCCGCGCCCAGCCCGGCGAAGAACTCCTCCGTAAGCCGGTGCGCGATCTGCCACTGCTCCGGCGCGGTGTCCTGCACCTCGTCCAGCAGCAAGTGGTCGATGCCGCCATCGAGCTTGTACAGGACCCAGGCGGCTCCGGGGTCGCGCAACAGGGTGGAGGTGCGGGCAATCAGGTCGCCGTAGTCCAGCAGCCCGCCCTCCTCCTTGCGCCCGCCATACGCCCGCAGCACCGGCGCCGCGAGATGCAGCAGCGCCGTGGAGACCGCAGCCACCCGAAGCGCCCGGCGCTCGTCCTCGACCGCCAGCACCCGGCTTTGCTCGGCGACCATCGCTTCGGCGATCTCCGGGTGCTTCGCGTCCAGGCCCTTGGCCGCGAACGCGCTGCGGGCGCGCGGCTCGCCGGCGGCGGTGAGCAGCTCCTTCAGCCATTCGGCCCAATGCTCCTGGCGCAGGCCGGGCGGCAGGGCGAGCCAACCGAGCAGGCGCTCCGCCTTTTGCTGCACGCCCGGGGTGCCATGCGCCTGGGCGAGGCGCTGCACCGCGACGACGCCCTCGCGCCCGGGCCAATCCACGGCGGCGGCGAGCAGCGCAGCGTCGTCCCCTGCCCCGGCGCCCGCCGCGCGCCGCATCGCCGCCGCAAGCTGCGGCTCCGTCAACGCCATCGCCGGCGCCAGTACGCCCCGCCTCGCGTCGAGCGCCGAAACGAGCCGGCTGAATCCATCGGCAGACGTCAGGCCCGCCAGCTCCAGCAACGCATCGGCCGGAAACCCGGCCAGCACGCCCTCGCGCGCCTGGTCCATGGTCGTCCGCGCGTCCGCATCCTCGACCAGGCGGAAGTGCGGGGAGATCGCCGCCTCCAACGGGAAGCGGCGCAGCAGCGATTGGCAGAATGCATGGATGGTGCCGATGCGCATGCCGCCCGGCAGGTCCAGCACCTGGGCGAACAGCG
>CAXULX010000098.1:4920-8941 GCA_964252005.1 uncultured Acetobacteraceae bacterium
GCGCGCGGGCGTCCCGGCGGGCATCGTCCCCGGTCGGGACCAACAGGGCGGCCAGTTCGGCATCCAGCGCCGCATCGTCCATGGCCAACCAACGGCCCAGCCGGTGCTGCAGCCGGAGCGACATCTCCGCCGCGGCCGCCTTGGTGAAGGTGAGGCACTGGATGCGCGACGGCTCCGCCCCAGTCAGCATCAGGCGCAGCATGCGGTCGGTCAGCAGCTTGGTCTTGCCGGACCCCGCCGACGCGGCGACGAAGGCGGACACGGCGGGGTCGGACGCCTGGCGCTGCTCGGCCTCGGCCCGGGCGCGGGCGGCGGTCGGCAGATCGGTCATTGGTCGTCCTCCAGCGCGGCCCACTCCGCGACCCGGGCGAGCTGGGTGTAGTCGGAGAACCGGGGCGCCGCGCCGGGGTGCGGCCGGGACAGATAGGCGCGGCCGGGATCGTCGAAGGCGGCCACCAGGGCGATCAGCGCGCGTTCCGCCGCCGCCGCCTCGGACGCGGTCTCGTCGGGGTCGTGCTTGAACAGCGCGGTCTCCTTGCCGGGCTCGAAGCCGCCTGACAGGTGCCAATAGGTCAGCTCCGCAGCCCGCCCGGCGAGCTCCGGGCCGAACACGCCGGCGGCGGCCATCGCTGCCTCCAACGGCAGCTGCGGCGCCAGGCCCTGCTCGACCTGGCCCGCCGTGGGCACCGCGCCGGTCTTGTAGTCGAGGATGGCGAGCGTGCCGTCCGCCCGGCGCTCGATGCGGTCGGCCCGGCCGCTGAGCGTGAACGGGCGCCCAGCGCCGGGCACGGACCAGACGCCATCCACCTCGGCCCGCACCAGCGCCATGGGGCCATGCAGCCGGCGCTGGCGTTCGGCCTCCGCCACCCACTCGGCGATGCGGGCCAGGCGCGGGCGCCACCACGCGGTCAGAGCCGGGCGCAGCCCAGCCGCGTCCAGCGCCCGGTCCATGGCGGCCTGCAACAACCCTGCGGCCTGCCGCGGGTAGGTCGGCGGCAGGTTGGTCAGGAAGTCGGCGAGCGCGTCGTGCACGATGCTCCCATAGTCGGCGGCGTCGGCCGATTCCTCCAACGGACTCAGCGCACGCAGGCGAAGGACGTGCTTGGCATAGATGGCATAGGGGTCGCGCAGCCAGGTCTCGATCTCCGTGACGCTCAGCCGGCGCGGCCGGGCGTCGAGCGGCGGCCGGGGCTGCGGCGGCAGCGCCGGGCGGGGCTCGCCGACCGGCAGGTCGAGCAGCCTCGCCCAGGCCGCGCTCGGGTGCATGGGCAGGGGCGCCCGCTGACCGTCGAGGTAGGCTTCGAGCCGCACCAGCCAGCGGGCGGGCACGGTCGGCGCGCCCTCGCGCCGCCGCGGGCAGGACAGGATCACCTCGGGCGCGGCGCAGGCCAGCATGGCGTAGTCGTGCGCCATCTGGCCCACGCGCTCCTCCGGCGATTCGAGGCCCGCGGCGGCGCGCATCGGCCGGCTCATCCAAGGGCCGGGGTCGGTCGCCGGCGGCCAGACGCCCTCCGCCAGGCTGCCGAGCACCATCAGGTCCGCCGATTGCAGCCGGGCCTCCAACAAGCCGAGGATGGCGACGCGCGGGTGCTCGGCGTTTGGCCCATCCCGCCCCCGCAGCGCCCGGCGGCTGCGCACGACCGCGCCCTCCATCGACGCGTCCAGCAGGCCCGGCAGGGTCTCGACCGGTTGCGCCGGCAAGATCGGCAGCGCGGCCCCCAGTGCGGCAAGATGGGTCGCCAGCGCCTCGCCCTCCTCCCCGGACCATAGCCGCGCCGCGCCGGGCAGCTCGTCGGTCTCCGCCATGGCCTCGGCGCACTCGATCAGCGCCGTCAGCGCCTCGGACGGCGTCGCGTCCTCGCGAACGGCGATCTGGAATATGGGCTGCATCCGTTGGCTGATGCGGTCGAGCAGGTCCTGCGCCGCCGGATCGGGCCGCCGCTCCAGCGCCGCACGCAGGCCGCCCAGGCCCGGCGCTGGAGCGGGGCCGCGCAGGCAGGCAAGCTCCAGCCGGCGCGCGGCTCGGCGCGCCGCGGCCGGACGCAGGCCGAGCGCCGCCAACGGATGCTTCAGCAACGACAGCAGCGCCACCGGGGCCAAGCCGTCCGCGACGGCGTGGGCCAGCAGGCGCAGGAACGCGCCGGGCGGAGTGTCCGCCAACGGCTCCCCGGCGCTGTCGTCGACGACGACGCCGTATCGCCCCAGCTCCGCCGCCACCCGCGCGGCGAGCTGCCGGTCGGGCGTCACGAGCGCCGCCCGCGCGTGCGGCACCTGCAGCGCGTTGCGCAGCGCCAGGGCGATGGCGACCGCCTCCTCCTGCTGGTCGGCGGCCTGCAGCCGGGTCAGGCCGCCCATGTCCGGCGTCTCATGCCGGCGCCAGTCCCCGAGCGCCTGCGCAGGCAGCAGGGACCGCCATAGCGCGGTGCAGCGCCCGGGACGCACCGGCGTGGCCTGCTCCTCTCCCGGCTGCACGTCTTCCCACGGCTGCACGTCGCCCCGTGTGGCATTGAGGTCGGCGAGCAGCCGTCGCAGCCCGGCCTGCGGATGGCCGTGATCCAACTGGTCCCACACGGCGTCGTCCATCGCGAGGTCGAGGCCCGGCAGGATGACCATCCCGTTCGGCATCGTGGCGACGACCTGGATCAGCCGGGCCACGGCCTTGATGCCGCCCGTCGTGCCGGCGACGATGACGGGGCAGCGCGCCGGCTGCCGCGACCATGCCGCTGCCTGGGCGTCCAGCAGCTTGATGTTGCGGTCGGCGCCGTCGAGCAGGCCGTTGTCGGCCAGCCACTCCGGCCAGGCGCTCGTCACGATCTTGAGGAACTCGATGGTGCGGTCCCAGTGCTCGGCATAGCCGGCCTCGGCCGCAGCCGGCAGCGCGTCGGCGAGCCGGACCTCGGACCGGTGCGCCTCATCCAGCAGGCTGGCCAGCTCCATCGCGAGCTGCCAGGCGCGGTCGGCGGTCCCGGGGGCGCCATACTGGCCGCCGAGCGCCATCACCAGCCGGGTCAGCACCGCGAGCCGCCGCGCGCCGTCCACCGCTGGCGGCAGGTCGAGGGCGCCGGCGAGCGCCAGCGGCGCCTCGTCCAGGGCGCCGAGGGCGGCGATGCGCGGTAGCAGCAGCGGACGGCCGCCGGACTGCCGCAGGAACGCCTCGTTCAGCGCCCGTGCAGCGCGCTGGGTGGGCAGCAGGATCAGCCCGTCGGCCAGCAGCAGCGGATCGTCGCCGGCCCGATGCAGCCAATAGCGGGCCAGAGCATCCAGGAACGGCACGTGCGGCGGGATCGTATGCAGGTTCATGCGAGTTGCTCCAGCCGGCCGGTCCAGCCGGTCAGCACGGCCCGGCGCGCGTCGCCGTCCGCCAAGCTGAGGGATATGGTGAGCGCGTCGGCCGGACGCATGGCGCCGAGCCGGTCGGGCCATTCGACCAGGACGGCGCCGTCCTGCGCGTCGTCCCACCCCAGCTCCGCGACGGCGGCGGGGCCGTCGAGCCGCCACAGGTCGAAGTGGTGGACCGGACCGATCGGCGCCTCATAGGATTGGACCAGCGTATAGCTCGGGCTCGGCACCTCCAGCGCCGGGTCGGCCAGCAGGGCCCGGAGCAGCGCGCGGGCCAGGGCGCTCTTCCCGGCGCCGAGCGGCCCTTCGAGCAGCACGGCGTCGCCGGCCCGCAGCAGGGCGGCGACACGGCCGGCCAGCGCCTCGGTCGCGGCGAGGTCGGACAGGAGAATCGCTAATGGCGGCACGCGCGCAATCTGCGCCACCCGGACGCGCCCGGCAAACCGCTTGATGTCCCAAACCGCTTGATGTCCCAAACCGCTTGATGTCCCTGGCATAGTCGCTACTTAGGCGGCATGTCCGATCGAATTGAGACCGACGTCGCCATCATCGGCGCAGGCCCTGTCGGCCTGTTCGCCGCCTTCGAGTGCGGGATGCTCAAGCTGCGGTCCACGCTGATCGACGCGTTGGAGGAGGTCGGCGGGCAGTGCACCGCGCTGTATCCGGAGAAGCCGATCTACGA
>CAXULX010000099.1:0-8815 GCA_964252005.1 uncultured Acetobacteraceae bacterium
CCGGCCGCGCCCATGCGGCCGACTGGGACGCGCGCTGGTTCAACCCGCAGCCGGCGGAGGGCGATCTGGTGCTGCCGCTGCCCTGCGGCGGCGCCATGGCGTTCCGCCCGGTCGATGTGCCGTCCGGCCCGGGGCCGCTCGACGACCGCCCGCTGACGGTAGGGCAGGCCGAGACCGGGCAGGGCTACAGCGAGTACCTGCGCGCCACCTTCCTGGCGGCGCCGTTCCCGACGCCGGGCGGCAGCGGGCGGCGGTTCTACGTCGGCAAGTATGCGGTGACGCGGGACCAGTACGACGCGCTCTCGGCCCGCTGCCCGGAGCCGTCGGCGGCCGGCCGGGTGGCGAGAACGTCGGTGTCCTGGCCGGACGCCGTGGCCTATGCTGCGCAGTGGTCGTCCTGGCTGCTGAAGAACGCGAAGGCGCGGCTGCCGCGCCGGGGCGACGCCGTGGGCTATGCCCGCCTGCCGACGGAGGACGAGTGGGAGTACGCGGCCCGCGGCGGCGACAAGGTGACGCCGGAGGAGTTCCTGGCGCCCGCCTGGCCCATGCTGGAGGGCGCCAACCGCTACATCCTGGCCGGCAGCCGGGCGGCGGGGGGCCGGGCGGGCCAGGTGGGGCAGCTTCTGCCCAACCCGCTCGGGCTGTACGACATGCTGGGCAACGCCGGGCAGATGATGCTGGAGCCGTATCGCATGAACCGGGTCGGCCGCCCGCACGGCCAGGCCGGCGGCATCGTGGTGCGCGGCGGCAACTACGCGGCCAGCAGCCCGGCCAGCCTGCACACGGCGCTGCGGGACGAAATCCCGCCGTTCGACGCCGCCACCGGCGAGCCGACCCGGCTGCCCACCATGGGCTTCCGCCTCGTGCTGTCCGCCCCGGCGGTGGGCGACCTGCCGGAGGTCGAGCGCGCCCGCGCCGCCTTCGCCGAGGTCAGCGGCGCGCGGCAGCAGGCGGCGGACGACCCCCGCGCCACCATCGCGGCGCTGCGGGAGCAGACAGCGGACGAGGGCCTGCGGCAGGGGCTGGATCGGCTCACGGCGCAGCTTGCGAGCGACCAGCGGGAGCGCACGGACGCGGCCAACGTCGCCCTGCTGGCGCAGTTGGAGGCGGGCGTGCTGCTGGCGCAGAACGTGTGGGACTTCACCAACCGCGCCCGCATCCAGACGGAGATCGGCCGCGACCTGACGAAGCCGGACGACCAGCGGTTCGCCCGGGAGGCGGCGGCGCGCAACCTGGCGCAGGCGGACGCCTCGATGGACGGCTACATGCGCCTGGTGCGGCAGATCGCGACCGGCCCGGCCCGGCAAGCGGTGGCAGCGCAATTGGGCGTGCTGCGGCAGGAGGTCTCGGCGCGGTCCCAGAACACGATGCTGCCGTTCCTGCCGATCCTGCAGGGGCACGCGGCGACGCTGGTGGAGGGCCGTGCGGTGCAGCGGGACGCGGCGAAGGCGCAGATCACGGCGTTGAGCCGGGCCGAGGTGCAGGGGGCGCGTTAGAAGTCAAGCTGATCCCGGAGCCGCCGCTCGCGGCCTTCCAGCGCCCGCACATCCTCATCGGTCGCGCCACGCTGCAGCCCAGCGCGCTGGCGCTGCAACGCATCCAACTCCGCCTGTGCATCGTTCAGGCGGACCTGGTCCACGCCGCCGCGGGCGCGCGCGGCGTTGAGGCGCGCCCGGAGCTGCGCCGTCTGCTGATCGACGGCGCCCAGGCGCCGCCGGGCCTGGTCGCGGGTCAGCATCGCCTGGCTGGCCCGTGCGCCCGCGTCCTGCGCCTGGTCGCGGTTCAGCGCCGCGGCATTGCGCTGCTGCGCCAGTTCGGTCTGTTGATACTGGTTGCGCGTGGCATAGCTGCCCGAGGCCGCGCAGCCGATTCCGCTGAAGAACCCGGCCTGCGACGGGTCGCATTGCTGCGGCGTGCAGGCGGCCAGCCCGAGCAGGGCGCCGCCGGCCAGCAAAGCCCTCATGCGTCACCCGCGATCAGGCGGCTCAACCGCGCCTGGTTCTGCTCGATCTGGCTGGTGGACGCCTCCACATCCACGGCCGAGCGGGTGAACTGCCCGGTGTTCGCGCCGCTGGCGACTCGCGCGCTCTGCCGCATCGTCGCGGCGGCCTTGCGCGCCTCGCTGATCTGCTTCGCCATGGCGTCGTTGTCCGCCTGATATTTAGAAAGGCCGGCCCGGTACTGCGCCTGGGTGATCTGCCCGGCCCGAAGCTGGCCGTTCAGCTTGCGAGCCTCCGCCGTAGCCTCGTCGGCGACCTGCTGCGACAGCAATGCCGACGACCGGAACGCCTCCGCATCGGCGCTGGCCTGCTGGATCGCGTCCCTGAACTGTGCCTCGCTGCTCGCCCGGTTCAGGTTGTTGCTCGCCACGGCATAGCCGGCCCCGGCGCCCAGCGCCCCACCCGCGGCGGCGCCGATCAGCGCAGCCTGGCCGCGGTTCCGCCCGCCCAGCGCCAGCCCGGCGACGCCGCCCAGCAGCGCGCCCGCGCCCGCGCCCGTGGCGACGGTCTGGTTGAAGCGCGCGTTGGATTGGCGGAGCTGGTTCTGCGCCGGGCTGAGGCTGGGGTCGTAGCCACCGCCGGCGGCGCACCCGGCCAGCAGGATCCCGGCCGAGGCCACGACGGCAACCGAGCGCAGCCGGAGCGCAGACCACCAAGACATCATGCAACGACTCTCCAAACGCCGGAACCGCCCAAGAACTATCATGGGTGCCGCCGCGATCAA
Organism: uncultured Acetobacteraceae bacterium; assembly: GCA_964252005.1. GTDB lineage: Bacteria > Pseudomonadota > Alphaproteobacteria > Acetobacterales > Acetobacteraceae > CAHJXG01. The sequence continues at coordinate 2,725 of CAXULX010000099.1, forward strand.
CAGTCTCGAAATGTCAGGCGCCTACGGCTTCGCGGCCGGCCCGTCCATCGGCAGATCCGCCTCCCATCCGCCGCCAAGCGCCTTGTACAATGAAACGAGGTTGGCCGAGACCGTCGCGGTGCTGTCGGAAAGCTGCTGCTCCGCCGCCAGCACCGTGCGCTGCGCCGTCAGCACTTGCAGGAAGTCGGAGATGCCTTGGCGGTATTGGCCCTGCGCCAAGTTGAAGGCGCGGCGGCTTTGCGCCACCTGCTCCAGGAGGCGGGTGCGCCGGCGCTGCTCGGCCGCATAGGCAACGAGCGCGTTGTCCACGTCGGTGAAGGCTTGCAGCACGGTCCGCTGGTAGTTGACCGCCGCCTCCTGCTGCTGCGCCTCCCGCAGCTGCAAGGTGCCGCGCAGCCGCCCGCCCTCAAAGAGCGGGATCGTCAGGCTGGGGCCGTACGAGTAGGTGCCGGCGGAGAAGCCCAGGTTCTTCACCTGCAGCGCCTGGAGCGCCACGCTGCCGGACAGGGTCAGCTTCGGGTAGAAGTCCGCCTTCGCCATGCCGATGTCGGCGGTCGCAGAGTGAAGCTGCGCCTCCGCCTGCCGGATGTCCGGGCGCCGCCGCGCGAGCTCCGACGGCAGGCCGACCGGGACGCGCGGCGGCACGGGCGGCACCGGCTTGCGCGGGGACAGCTCCGCCTGCAGCGCGGCGGGCGGCATGCCGAGCAGCAGGCCGATGGCGTTGATCGACTGCGCCTCCTGCTGCTCAAGCTGCGGGATCGTGGCGGCGGTCGATTCAAGCTGCGCCCGCGCGTTGGCCACATCGAGGTCGGTGGCCAGACCGCCGCTGGCGCGCTCGGACGTGAGATGCACGCTCTCCCCGGCCGCCGAGAGGTTGGCCCGGGTGATCCGCAGCGTCTCCTGGGTGCCGCGCAACTGCACGTAGTCGCGCGCCACCTCGGCGATGGAGGACAGCAGTTGAGCCCGCTGCGCCTCGGTCGAGGCTTCCAGGGCAGCGTCGGCGCTCTCGATGGAACGGCGGACCCGGCCCCACAGGTCAAGCTCCCACGAGGCATCGAAGCCGCCCTGGAACAGGTCGAAGGCGCCGATGCCCGCGCTGTTCGGCACCCCGCCCTGCCGTCCGCCCAGGCCGTTCGCCTGCGCGCCCGGCGACGCGCTGCCCGATCCGCCGGCGCCGCCGCTGAGCAGGCTGATGACGCCCTGCTTGCTCTGCCGCTGACGGGTGTAGGACGTGTTGCCGTTGAGCTGGGCGAACTGGTCGGCGCCGGCGATGCCGAGCTGCGCCCGGCTCTGCGCCAGCCGGACGGCCGCCGTGCGCACCTCCAGGTTGCCGGCCGCGACCCGACGCACGAGGCCGGTCAGCACCGGATCGTTGAAGCGGGTCCACCACTCGGCATCGACCGGCTCGGCCACCGGCATGCTGGCCTCCAGCGGCGCGGCCTTGGGACGCGCGTTGAACCAGGACGCGGGCGACCAAAGCTGCGGCCGTTCGAAGTCGGGGCCGACGGTGCAGCCGCCCAGCAGCAGCGCCGCAATCGGCAGGAACTTAGTGGCCACCGGCGGGAGCCCCCTTCGGGAGGTTGGGAAGGAACAGCACGAGGGGGGCCGCCACCAGCGAGATGACCGCCAGGATGGTGAACACGTCGAGGTAGCTGAGGATCGTCGCCTGGGTCTGCACGGCCTGGCTGATCGGACCCAGCGGCACGCCGAAACCGAAGCCGTTATAAGGCGTGACGTGCTCGGCCAGGCGCGCGTGGTGGAACTGCCCGCGCCATTGCAGTTCCGTGGTGGCGACCGACACGCCCCAACTGCCGCCGAGGTTGCGCATCAGGTTGATGATCGCGCTGGCGTCGCTGTTCTTGTCCGGCGGCACCCCGGTGAACTGCACGGCCGAAAGCGGGATGAAGATGAACGGCAGCCAAAGCACCTGCAGCATCCGCGACATCGAGACGTTCCAGAACGACATGTCGAGGCTGAGGCCGGACGCATAGTTGAGCGCCCCCGCCGTGCCCAGCAGCGCCGAGAAGATCAGCCATTTCGGCTGGATCAGCCGCCCGGTGACGACGCCCGCGAGCGGCATGATGACCAGCGACAGGATGCCGCCCATCCCGAGCGTCAAGCCCGCCGTCGTCGCGTCGTAACCCAGCAGTTCCTGGGTCAGCTGCGGCAGGAGCTGCGTCGTGGACACGATGATGAAGCCGAACAGGAACATGACGATGTTGCTGATCGCAAACGCCGGGATCTTGAACAGCCGCAGGTTCATGATGGGCTGCGGGTGCACCAGCTCCCAGACCACCAGGCCGACCAGGCTCACCGCGGAGACGAGGCTGAGCGTCAGGATGAAGGGGGAGCTGAACCCGTCATCGCGCTCGAACCGGTCCAGCACGACCTGGAGCGTGCCGAAGCCGAGCACGACCAGGGCGAAGCCGAGGTAGTCGATCTTCAGGCCGCGCGCCAGCAGCTTGCGGCGGTCCGCCTGGAGCAGCGGGGAGTCGTAGACGAACAGCCAGGTGAGCGCGAGCGACAGCGCCCCGAACGGCAGGTTGATGAGGAACACCCAATGCCAGGAATAGCTGTCGGTCAGCCAGCCGCCGAGCACCGGGCCGACCGCAGGCGCGGTGACGACGGTGAAGCCATAGAGGGAGAATGCCAGCGCCCGCTGCTTCGGGGTGAAGCTGTCGGCGAAGATGGACTGCTCGGTGGGTGCCAGGCCGCCGCCGCCGACGCCTTGCAGCACCCGGAACAGCAGCATCATCCAGAGGCTGGTCGCGAACGCGCAGGCGATGGACGCCACGGTGAACAGCGCGACGCAGCCCATGTAGAACCGCTTGCGGCCCAGCACGTTCGACAGCCAGCCGCTGATCGGCAGGATGATCGCGTTGCTCACGAGGTAGCTGGTGACGATGTAGGTGCTCTCGTCTTGCCCGGCCGCAAGGCTTCCTGCGATGTGGCGCAGCGCCACGTTGGCGATGGTGGTGTCCAGCACCTCCATGAAGGTCGCGATGGACACGATGACCGCCAGCAGCCAGGGCGAGTTCGGCCCGGCCGCGGACCGCGGCAGCGCAGCGTCGGCCATCTAGCGCACCGTGACGCGCGGCGTCACCGACATGCCCGGCGCCATCCGGCAGCGCGACAGGTCCTGCGTCCCGAACGTGATCCGCACCGGCACGCGCTGCACCACCTTCACGTAGTTCCCGGTGGCGTTCTCGGCCGGCAAGGTGCTGAACACCGAGCCGGAGCCGGCCTGGAAGCTGTCCACCCGGGCGTTGATGTCGAGGCCGGGGCAGGCGTCCACCCGCACGCGCACGGCCTGGCCGGGCTGCATGAGCGCCAGCTGCGTCTCCTTGAAGTTCGCCGTCACCCACATCTGGTCGGACACCACCGCCAGCATGGACTGCCCGGCGTTCACGTAGTTGCCGAGGTCCACCGTGCGCTTGGTCGCCCGCCCGTCCGTGGGCGCCACGACATGGGTGTAGGTGAGCTGCAACTCGGCGTTGGCCACCGCGACATCGGCCTGCTTCACGCTGGCCTCGGCCGCGGTCACGGCGGCGCGCTGTGCCGCCAACTGCGCCCGCGCGGCGGCCACGGCCTGGCGGTTGGCGTCCAGCCTCGCCTGGGCGGACCGCACGGTGGAGGAGGAGGTGTCAAGCTGCTGCCGGGTGACCGCCTTGGGATCGACGGCGCGGTAGCGCGCGAGGTCCGCCTGCGCCTGTTGCAGGTCGGCCTCCGTCACCCGGACGTTCGCCGCCGCCTGGTCGAGGTTCGCCTGCTGCAAGCCGACCTGCGCCCGCGCCTGGTCCGCCTGCGCCGCCGCCTGGGCGCGCTGGGCCACCGCCTGGTCGAGCTTCACCTGGTAGTCCCGGGGGTCGAGCTCCACCAGGACCTGGCCCGCCTTCATCTGCTGGTTGTCCGTGAAGGCGATGCGGGTCACGCGGCCCGGCACCTGCGCCGCGATCTGCGAGATGTAGCCGTCGATGAAGGCGTCGTCCGTGCTTTCGAAATGCCGGGCCTGCAGCCAGTAGAGCACGCCGGCGACGATGAGCGCCGCCAGGATCAGCAGGCCGACCACCCAATACAGCAGCTTCTTCCAGCGCGGCATCGGCGTTTTATCGGGCGCCTGCTCCCCGTCGCCCTTGGCGCCGTCGTCCTCGGAGTCGCGCCCGCCGGCGTCCTTGCCGGCGTCCTCCCCCGCCGTCTTCACGGGACGGGCGGGCGGCCGGGGCCGGCTGTCCCCATCCAACGACCGTGCGGGTGGCGGGGCGGCCGGTGGGGCGGGCGGGCTGTCGAGCTGTGCCGAATAGCCCCACTCGCTGCCATGCGGGGCCATGGGCCGGCCTGGCGTCACCTCGGTGTCCATCATGCGGCCCTCCGCCCGACGCCACGGTGGATCACGGGGACGGAACCTTGAATGCAGCGCGTCATAAGTCACCGTTCTGAAAAGTTACAGGCGTCCGCACGCCAAGCATTGATTGCAAAATTGGAATAATCTGCCGGCTTCGGCTTGGCGTCCCGGACCGGGTGTGGCAGTCAGGCGCACTCATTGCGGTTAGGAGCCGAGTCTTGCATACGAAGCTGATCGCGGCCGTCGCCGCGGCCCTCGCCCTCTCGGGATGCGCCACGAAGGCGCCCCCGCCCGCGGCCGTGGATCTGCAGAACGAGGGGATCGCCAAGACCTGCACCCCGTCCGCGGTCGATCTGACCGCGGCGGCGCCGGCGACGATCACCTTGACCAACGACGGCTGGTGCGGCGTCGTCACGGCGGAGCCGGACCGGCAGCCGTTCAAGTTCGGCCTCGTGAAAACACGGCCGGAGCATGGGCGGGTGTACATCCGGCCGGTCAACGGTCAGACCCGCGTGGAGTACACGGCGAACCCCGGCTATGTCGGGCCGGACCGCTTCGCCGTGGCCCTGGCGTCGCACACGGCGGGCACGCCGGACGCCCCGCTGCGGGTGGACGTGACCGTGACGCCGGGCGAGGGCCAGGCGGTCGCCCCGACCCCGGCCCCCGCGCCCGCCAAGAAGCCGGCGGCGCCGGCCCGCACCCAAACCCGGCGGCATGTGACCCGGCGATAACGGCTACTCCGCCGCGCGCCCGGCGGCCAGCGCGCCGGGCTTGCGCCGCGCTGGCGGCAGGGCAGGGCGCCGCGCCGCAGGCACGTCGGCATCGCGCGGCGTCAGCAGCCGGCCGAACAGCCGGCCCGCCAGGCGCGAGGCGTCGTCCATCACCGTGTAGAACGACGGCACGAACACCAGCGACAGCAGCGTCGAGACGATCAGCCCGCCGATGACGCCGATGGCCATGGGGGAGCGGAACTCGCCCCCGTCGCCCACGCCCAGCGCGCTCGGCACCATGCCGGCGACCATGGCGATGGTGGTCATCACGATGGGCCGCGCCCGCTTCCGCCCGGCGTCGATGATGGCGTCGGCGCGCGCCATGCCCTCCGCCCGCCGCTCGATGGCGAAATCGACTAGCATGATCGCGTTCTTCGTCACGATGCCCATCAGCATCAGCACGCCGATCACCACCGGCATGCTGATCGGCTCCCCCGTCAGCAACAGCGCCAGGATGACGCCGCCGAGGCTGAGCGGCAGCGACAGCAGGATCGTGACCGGCTGGAACAGGTTGCGGAACAGCAGGACCAGCACGCCCAGCACCATCACCAGCCCGGCGCCCATCGCGAGGCCAAAGCCCGCGAACACCTCCGCCATGATCTCGGCGTCGCCGCCGTTCTGGATGCGCACGCCGGGCGGCAGGGTCTTCGCCTGCGGCAGCGCGTAAACCGCCTTCAAGCCATCCCCCAACGCCAGGCCCTTCACGAGGTCGGCGCCCAGCACCACCCGGCGCACCCGGTCATAGCGTTCGACGCTGGCCGGCCCTTGCCCCAGCTCCACATCGGCCACCGCCAGCAGCGGCACCGGCAGCCCCGTGGCGCCGGTGACCGTCAAAGCCTGGAGGGCGTCGAGGTTGCCGCGCAGCGCCGTGTCCACCTGGACGCGGATGGGGATCAGCCGGTCGCCCGCCCGGAACTTCGCGAGGTTCGCCGGCACGTCGCCGATGGTGGCGATGCGCACGGCGTCGCTGATCGCCTCC
>CAXULX010000100.1:0-8218 GCA_964252005.1 uncultured Acetobacteraceae bacterium
GGCTGGCGACGATCTTGCCCTTCACCCCGGCGCCATAGCGCAGGGCGTTGACCGACAGCCGCGCCTGCGCATAGAGCGGCGCGATGTCGCGCACGAAGCCGGTGACGACAACACGCCGGCCAGCCAGGTCCGTGACCGCCGGCGGCGGGGCGTTGCCGACCAGCAGCAGCCGCACGTCCGGCAGCACCGCCCAGACGAGCGGCATGATGTCCCGCACCAGCCAGACCGCGGCATCGACGTTCGGCGGATGATTGTAACCGCCGACGAAGATCAGCGCCTCGCGGCCGGCAAAGCCCTCGCTCGCAGGGCGTTGGCCGGCCAGCGGCGCCGCGGGCACGAGGTAGGGCGGGATCACGTGCACCCGCGCTGCGGGCACGTCGGCACGGATCACCGCCGCCTCGTCCGCGCTCGGCGTCATCACGTGGTCCACCTGGGCGAAGATGCGCTCCTCGATCCGCTTCAGGCGCTTGCTCTCGCTCAGCGCGTGCGGGTCTCCCTCCAGCTCCCACCGGCGGCGCTCGCGCAGGTGGTGCAGGTCGTGGGTGTAGTATAGCACCGGCGCCCGGGTCTCCGCCCGGATCAGCTCCAGGATGGGGCCGGTCACGTCGGGCCGCGCGGTCCAGACCAGGTCGAGCTGACGCCCGTTTGCCCGCAGCCAGCGATCGAGCGTCTCCGGCGCGTGCAGCACCTCGATGCCCTGCTGCTGCAGGACGGCGGTGTAGGGCTGGGTGGGCGTCCCGTCATACGCCGGGCAGAACACGACCTGGTAGCCCATGCCCTGCAGCAAATGGAGATACTGGTTGAGCGTGACGCCGCCGGCGTTGCGGTCCCATTCCGGCAGGCGGTCGTCTATGACGAGCACCGTGCCCGCGGGGGCCGGGCGGCTGCGGATCTGCAGCTCAGGCGCGCCGGGCAGCGGCTGGGCCAGCAGGGCCTGCGCCCATTTCGCGCAGAACTTCGCGTGGTTCGCCTGGCTGTGCCGATCGCGCGCCTCGGCGCCATACGAGTTGCTGCCGTGGTGCACCACGACGCTGGCCGGCTGATAGACGACGCGCCAGCCGCGGCTGCGCAGCTCGAAGGCGAGGTCGAACTCCTCGTAGAAGGCGGGCGCGTAGCGGTCGTCGAAGCCGCCGGCTTGCCGGAACGCCTCGGCGCGGACCAGGATGCAGGCGCCGATCGCCACGTCCACGTCGCGGACGAAGTTCAGCTCGGGCGCGGCCGGATCACGGCCGGCGCCATACGGCAGGCCCCAGCCGTCGCGCAGCACGGCGCCGCCGGCCTCCTGCACCGTGCCGTCCGGGTTCAGCAGCTTGCAGCCGACCAGCCCCACCTGCACATCCGCGTCCGCCAGCCTCACGAGCGGCGCGAGCCAGTCCGGCCGCACCGTCGTGTCGTTGTTCAGGAACACGATATGCCGGCCGAGCGCCGACCGGGCGGCGTTGTTGCAGTTGCGCAGGAAGCCGAGGTTGTCGGCATTTTCGACGATGCGCAGGCCCGGCACGCGCGCGCCCAGCAGCGGCGCGATGCGGCCGGCCGGCTTGTCGTCCGCGACGATCACCTCATAGCGGAGCGCGGCGCCGCTATGCAGCATGACGGCCTGCAAACAGCGCAGCGTGTCGGCATAGTGGCCGAACACCGGAACGACGATCGAGACGTCGGGCTCAGGCTCGACGGGGAACGCCACCGCGGGCGGACCGGCGGCGCCGGTAGCGTCGAGCGCCGAGACCCGCAGGCCCTGAGCGCGGCCGATCTCCAGCCAATGCGCCAGCGGGTCCGCGCCGGCCTGCAGCCCGTGCTGCGCGCTGTACCAGGCGGCGTCGAACAGCGGATGCGGGTTCAGCCCGGCGCTGACGCCATGGTGCCACCAATGCAGCAGCGGGTCGAACTCCGCGCCGCCGCCGTGCTCCAATGCGAACGCCCGCGCGTCCAGCATCGGATTGGGGTCCAGCCCGGCGGCGCGCCCGGCCCGAATCCAGTGCGCCAGCGCGTTCTCCCCGCCCAGGTCCGGGTTTCGTGCCACATACCAGTCCACATCCAGGAACGGGTTGGGGTCCAGGCCCCGCGCCGCGCCGTCCCGTATCCAGTGCAGCAGCGGGTTCTCCCCGCTGGCCGCCACCTCGGGGTTGCGGGCGAGATACCAGGCCGTGTCGAAATACGGGTTCGGCTTGGCGCCGGACTGCACGCCGATCCAGACGAAATGCGCCGCCGGGTCGTGCCGGGCCGTCGCCAGCTCAGGCAGCTGCGCACGATAGAACGCGGCATCGAACAGCGGGCAGGCGCGCACGGCCGCGACCTCGGCCGTGCGCATGGCCCGTAGCCGGCGATGGGCCGCAAGCCCGCCCGACAACACCAGGCGGGCGAAGCGCAGCCCGCGCCGAATGCCGCTTCCCAGCCAGGGCGCGTATCGGCCCACCGCGCGCACCGGAGCGGCGAACCGCCAGGACGCCGAGCGATACACGGCTTCCTGCAGCGCCTCCGCCCGCGCGAGCGCCGCGCGCGTCGCCGCCGCCTCGGCCTCGCGGGCGGCGAGCACTTGGTGCACCCGCTCCCAGTCCTCGGCGCGGGCGGCCAGCATGGCAAGCAGCTCCGCGGTATGGGCGTCGCGCTGGGCAAGCTGGCCCTTGAGCGCCGCCAAATAGGACCACGCGTCGTCCAGCTCGGCCCTCGCCTCCGCCGCCTCGCGCTCCATGCCCTGTGCGGCCCTGAGCTGCTCGTTCAGCCGCGCGACCTCGGCCTCGTTGCGCGCGGCCGCCTCGCGCACGCCCTGCAGCGCCTTGACCTCCCCCGCATAGCCGGCGTTGCGCGCCTCCGCCCGCTGCTGCGCACCGACGGCCTGGACCTGCTCGAAGTGATCCATCCAACGCTCGCCCAACAGGGCGAAGCGCTGGCGGACCGTGTGCTGCTCGGGTCCGAGCCGGCACAGCGCGAGCACGTCCGCGGGCGCGTCGGACCCGACGGCCAGCACGCCGAGGCCGTGGCTGTGCAGGAACTCGAAGGCCGGATACTCGGCTTGCAGCTCCCGCCACAGGCGCCAGACGCCGAAGTCACCGCGGCGCTCGTTGGTATCGTGGAACAGCACCACGGCGCGGTCGGAGAGCTTGGGGCGCCAGGCCTCGAAGTCCCCGCGCACGGCGTCGTAGGTGTGGAGGCCGTCGATGTGCAGCAGGTCGACCGAGCCGTCGGCGAAGTGCGGCAGCGCCTGCTCGAACGTGCAGCGCAGCAGTTCGGAGAACGCGGCATAGCGCGGGTCGTGGAAGCGCCTCAGGGCTTCGAAGACCTGATTTCCGTAGTGGCCGGCGTGCTCGTCGCCCTCCCAGGTGTCGACGGCGTAGCAGCGGGCATCGACGCCGTAGCGGGCCACGGCCTCGCAAAACGCGGCATAGGAGACGCCGTTATGGGTGCCGAGCTCGACGATGAGGCGCGGCCGGCTGGCAGCGACGATCCAGTTGGCGAACGGGACGTGGCCATACCAGGTGCTGGCGACGCCGACGAGCGCCGGGCGAAGGAACAGCGGGTTGAGCGCCGGATCGCACAGCACTTGCAGCGTGTTGGCCGTGACCAGGTTGGACCCCGGCGTATCGGTCAGGCGTTGATCCAGGACCTGGTTCCAATTCGAGAGGTCGGCGTTCGTGGGAGCCCCGTTTGCAGGAGCATAAAGACTGAAATCAGATTTGCCCGGGGCTGGCAACCGTTCCAAACCAGGGCTATGGCCGCAGACGCGGGCGGCGCGGCGGCGCCAACACAAGTTGATGATCCGTCGCGATCAGGTTGGGATTGAGGAACGGGTCCACGTCGGCAGCGTTCCCCCAGGTTTCGCGATACAGCGCCTGGTCCGCCAGGAACCTCGCCTGCCGGGCCGGGTCGGCGGCGTCTTCCCCGCGGGTCTCGCCCTCTAGGTGCAGCAGCACGGCGTGCGGCGTCCAGATCACCCGCAGGCCGGCCGCCCGGACGCGCTGGCACAGGTCCACGTCGTTCCAGGCGACCGGCAGCCGTTCGTTCATGCCGCCCACCTGCGCCCAGACCTCGGCGCGCATGGCGAGGCAGGCGGCGGTCACTGCCGACAGGTCCCGGGTCGCAGCCAGTTGGCCGAGATAGCCCGGCGCGTCCCGCGGGGCGCCCCGCAGCACATGCGTCGCGCGCCCGGCCGGGCCGAGCACCATGCCGCCATGCTGCAGGCTGCCATCGCGATAAAGCAGCCGGGCGCCCACAGCGCCAACGTCCGGGCGGACGGCGTGGGCGACCATGGCGCGCAGCCAGCCGGGGTCGGTCAGTTCGGTGTCGTTGTTCAACAGCACCAGGACCTGGCCCTTCGCCCGGCGCGCGGCGGCATTGTTCATCGCGGAGAAATTGAACGCGCCAGGGAACGCCAGCACCTCCGCGCGCGGATCGGCGCCGATCTCCGACAGCAGCGCCAGCGCCGCCGGGTCGGCGCTGGCGTTGTCGACGACGATCAGTTCGAGCGCCGGGTAGTCGGTGCCGCGCAGCACGCCCCAGGCGCTGGCGGCGAGCAGGTCGGCGCGGTCGCGCGACGGCAGGACGACCGTGACGAGCGGCAGCGGATCGGGGGGCGCGGGCGGCGGCGCGGCGGCCGGGTCCGGCGGTGGCGGCGCGGCCCGGTGGCAGAGCACGGCGGGCACGTGGCGGATGCGGCACGCACCGGCGCGCAGGCCGGCACGGCGGGCGAGGTCATAGGCCGCATGCGGCGCGGCCTCGGGGCGGAGGCCGCCGAGCGCGTCCATCAGCTCGGCGCGATACAGGGCCAGCTGGCCGATCACATCGGCCGCCTGCATGGCGTCCGGGCTGTAGTCAGGCTTGAACCGTGGGGCCTTCCGATTGCCCGCAGGGTCGGCTTGGTCCTCGTCGGTGAACACCAGCATGACATCGGGCGCGAACGCCAGCAGCGCCTCGTACAGCGCGGTTGGGGGCAGCGTGTCGCCGGGTTCGAGCAGCCCGACGATGGCGCCGGTGCGAAGGGCAAGCGCCTGGTTCAACGCATCGGCGGCCGGCGTCGTCGGCGGCAGGTCGGCCAAGACGATCCGGGGATCGGCCGCAGCCAGCGCGGCGATGGCGCGCCGTGGCCACGGTGACCGCAACTGGCAGGCGAGGCAGAGCTCCCAGTGTTGGTGGGCCTGTCCCTGCAGCGAGGCGGCGGACCGCAACACGGCCTCGATCTCGCTGTCCCCCGCCCGCATGGCGAGGCTGACCCGCGGACCCGGCGACAGGCCGACGCCGGACGCGACCCCGGGCGGGAGAGTGTCATAGGCGTCGATCCAGAAGGCGTAGGCGACGGGATCGTCGGGCGGCACGTCGGGAAACAGGCCCGGCAGCAATGGCGAACGTGCGCGGACCGGGGCAGCCTCGGCGATGCCGACCAGGGCCTCGGCGCGCCCGAGCCCCTGCATTGCGGTGCCGAGTGCGGCTGCCGCTGGATCGCCATCGGGTCCGAAGGCTTGTCGGGCGGCGCGGGCGGCAAACGCGGCATCGGCGGGCGCCTGGCCGTCGCCGGGGCCATGCACGGCGCCGAACTCCATCGTATCCGCAAGCACCCGCGCGAGGTCGAGAAGACCCGCCCCTTGCCGCCGCGCAGCGACCAGCGAAGCCAGGCCCGCCGCATCCGGGTCACGCCCCAGCGCCGCGCGATGCAGGCGGAGCAACGGGCCGCCGGTGACGCGCGCATCCTCGGCGGATGTGAATGGCGTCGTACCGAGCGCAGAGGGCGACATGCGCCGTGTATGCAGAACCTGTGGAACGCAGGCAAGCCGCCGCCAGCCTCCCGGCCGGCGGCGGCAGGCGATGCCTAGCGAGCGGTCGAGGCCGGGGCCTGGCCGCCATTGGCCGCCGCCGGCGTCTGCTGCGCCTCGCGCGCCGACTTGTTGGCCTGGTGGCGGCCAACGGCGCAGCCTGCGGCGGCGCCCATTACGCCATGGCCCGCGACGTGCCCGGCAACGCCGCCGACCGCAGCGCCCTTGAGGCATCCAGCCGCCTGGGCTGGCGCATAGGTGCCGAGCATGAGGGTGATGGCTCCGGCGGCGATCAACATTGTCTTCATGGCTGCTTTCTCCTTGGTTCAGCCCCCGTTCAACGCGCGTCGGCGCCAAAAGCTCCCGCGACTGTGGAGCCTGGCGACGTCTCCCGCGTCTCCGGCAGCGCCAGCAGGCCGAGCATGGCCACCGCCCCGACGGCCGCGAGCACCAGCAGGGCCGAGTTGTTGCCGGAGCGGTCCGCCACCAGCCCCGCTATGGCCGTGCTCAGCGTGGCGCCGGCGCCGACCGCGAGGCCGAGCAGCCCCATGCAGAGGTTGAAACGCCGTGTCCCGCGGGTCAGGTCGGCCGCGACCAGCGGCAGCAGCACGCCGAACACCGCGGCGCTGACGCCGTCCAGCGCCTGGACCAGCACGACGAAGGCGGGATGCGTGCCGAACGACAGCAACAGGCCGCGTATAGGCAGCGCGGCGAAGCCCAGCAGCAGGACGGGCCGCCGCCCCCAGCTCTCGGCCGTCCGCCCCACCAGCGGCGACAGCCCGGCGACGATGGCCTGCGGCACCACGACGCAGGCCGCGATCACCAGGTTGGCCGACGCGCCGGTGCTGCGCGTGACCTCGTTCGCGACCAGCGGCAGCATGGCGGCGTTGGACAGATGGAACAGCCCGACGCAGGCCGCGAAGATCAGCAGGCGCCGGTCGAGCAGGGACCAGATCGCGCCGGGCAGGCCGCGGGTCTCGGCCGCGACATGGGTCGTTCGCGCCTCCGTGGCCGGCGGCGGCAGGGCCTGCAGGGTCAGCAGGCCCAACGCCATCAGCACGGCGGTGGCCCAGAACACCGCGGCGCCGGAGATGTAGGTTCCGACGGCGCCCAGGATCACCGCCGCCGCCGCGCTGCCGATCGAGGCGAAGCGCGCATTGCGGCCCAGGCGCACGCCGAGACCGGTGCGCCCGACCAGCTCCAGGCTCACGGCCGCGATGGCCGGGCCGATCATGCAGCTGGCAAAGCCGTGCAGCGCCTCGGCCCACAGCACGGCGAGCCAGGCAGACGAGGCGGCGAACAGCAACGCGCTGAGCGCCACGGCGATGCCGCCCACGGCGATCGCAAGTCGCTTGCTGCGCATGGCGTCCACCAGCGCCCCGGCCGGAAGCTGGCTGAGCATGGCGACGACCGTGCCAAGGCTGAGCGCCTGGCCGATGTCGGCCTGGGTCCAGGCCTGGGTGGTCAGATAGACCGCGATGAAGGCGCCGAACCCGGTCTGGCTGCTGGCCACCAGGGCGTTCAGGGCATCGAGGCCACGGGAGCAGCGGGCGGTCAGCAAGCGCGGCCTCGCCCGAGGGACGTCGCAGGGGGCGGCATCAGGGCTGGGGCGGCGGGCTTGCCAGCACGACGGGTGCTGCTGCGGGCTTGTATTCAGGGGCGGCGCCGATCTGGTCGGCAGGCAGCAGCAAGGTGATCCCGCCATCGACCGGGTTGAAGCGCAGCCCCCGCCAGGCGACCGCGATGCGCCGCTGCCCGAGGCCCATGAAGCCGCCGACGTCGATCACCGCGGCACGGATCTGCCCATCCTGGTCCACCAGCACGTCCACAATGCGCCCGGCGGCCTTGCCGGACTGGTCCAGCACCTGCCGTCCGAGGATCGGCGTGGCGGTCCCGGCGTCCAAGGGCTCGTGCACGACCGGGGCCATCGGGGCATCCTGGGCTGCGGCCGGGAACGCGGCCAGCAGCAGCAGTACGGCAAGGGCTGGCCTCATGGCTCGATCGCTCTGGTCATGCACACCCCTCCACCCACCGTGGTTTGCCGGCGGCCGGATTGTCAACCGTAATGGCGGAACCTAGGGTCGAGGCGACGCAGGGAGTGCAGCGATGGACCATGCTTCGAGCGCCACGCAATACGCCTCCGGCAAGATGCTCGCCCTGGTGGAGGGTGGGGTCGGGCTGATCACCCTCAACCAGCCGGAGAAGCGCAACGCCATGTCCGTCGAGATGTGGGACGGCCTGGCCGCCATCCTCGACGCCTGGGAGCATGACCCGTCGGTGCGCGTGGTCGTGCTGAGCGGCGCCGGGGACAAGGCGTTCGTCTCCGGCGCCGACATCAGCCAGTTCGAGAAAAGCCGCAGCAACGCGGACGCCCAGCGGGAGTACGACAAGCTGACCAGCGCCGGGCGGGCCATGCTGGCGGCGTTCGGCAAGCCGGTGATCGCCCGCATCCAGGGCTTCTGCCTGGGCGGCGGCCT
>CAXULX010000101.1:0-8195 GCA_964252005.1 uncultured Acetobacteraceae bacterium
TGCCCTGCGCCAGGAAGTCGGCGCCGCCGATGCGGGCGGCCTCCTGCTCGAACACTTCTATAAATACGCGGCCGATCGTTTTTCTCTTGGCCTCCGGGTCAGTGACGCCTTCGAGCTGGCCCAGGAACAGCTCGCTGGCGTCGCGATGCACCAGCTTGATGTTGAACCGATCCCGAAAAGTTTTCACGACTTCGGCGGCCTCGCCCTGGCGGAGCAGCCCGCTGTCCACGAAGATGCAGGTGAGCTGGTCGCCCACGGCCTCGTGGATCAATGCAGCGGCCACCGAGCTGTCGACGCCGCCCGACAGCCCGCAGATGACCCGGCCCGCGCCGACCTGGGCGCGAACCCGCGCGATCTGGGCATCCCGGAAGCCGGCCATGCTCCAGTCCCCGGACAGCCCGGCCACGCGATGGGTGAAGTTGTGCAGCAGTTGCCGGCCGTGCGGGGTGTGCACGACCTCCGGGTGGAACTGCACCCCATAGTAGCGGCGGGCGTCGTCGGCGATGGCGGCGAACGGCGCGCCCTCGCTGCGGGCGACGGCGCGGAAGCCGGGCGGAAGCCGAGTCACGCGGTCGCCGTGGCTCATCCACACCTGCTCGCGGCTGCCCGGCGTCCACACCCCATGGAACAAGGCGCAGTCGTCGGTGATCTCGGCGAAGGCGGAGCCGAACTCCTGGTGGTCGCTGATGCTGACCTCGCCGCCCAGATGCGCGCACATGGCCTGTTGGCCGTAACAGATGCCGAGCACCGGCAGGCCGGCGTCGAACACCATCTGCGGCACGCGCGGCCCGGCCGCCTCGGTCACGCTGGCCGGGCCGCCGGACAGGATGAAGGCGCGGGCGCCGAACGCGGCGAGGCGCTCGGGGGCGGCATCGGCCGGGAGGATTTCGCAGTAAACGCCGGATTCGCGGACGCGACGAGCGATCAACTGGGTGAACTGGCCGCCAAAATCCAGGATGAGCACCCGGTCCTGAGCCGGACTCGCAGGGGGGAGTTGGGTCATGGCGCAGTTTGCAGCATGGCGGGGGTCGGACAGCAAGCGGCGAGCGTCACGGGCGGTCAGCCTCGGCCAAAAGCCGGTCGATGGGGTCCCACACGAACGCCACCTGCGGGAGCGACACGCCGGCCACCCGGGTCGTGGACGCCGCCGCCTGCCGCCCGCCCAGGCGTTCGTAGAACCAACGGCTCGGATTGTCGCGCAGGACCCACAGGAACGCGCTGGAGCAGCCGGCCGCCGCAAGATGGGACGCCCCCGCCGCCAGCAGCCGCCGGCCGATGCCGCGGTCGCGCCAGTCGTCTAGGACATACAGGGTCTGGACCTCGCCCTCCGCCAGGCCGCGGAACCGGGGACGGCCGACGGTCGTGAAGCCGACCACTCCTGGCCTGGCGCCGGGTGCGGCGGCGATGGCGACATACACCCCGCCGTCGGTCCGGATGGTGGCGTCGTACTGCGCGGCCTGGCGCGGCATCGACAGGGCGCTGAGATAGTCGTTCGGCAGGATGCCGGCATAGGCGTTGCGCCAGGCGGAGACGTGCACCGCCCCGATCGACGGCGCGTCCGCGGTCTGCGCCCGGCGCACCTGGATCACGCCGTGCGCTCCAGCACCGCGGCGAAGAAGCCGTCCGTGCCGTGCCGCAGCGGCGTCAGCGAGAGGTATGGCCCGGGACCGGGCGCCGGTGCCGCCAGGGTCCAGGCGGCCGGCAGCGGCACAACGGCGAACCCTGGGGTGCGGGCTAGGAAGCTGTCCACTTGCGCCTCGTTCTCCTCCAGTAAAAGCGAGCACGTGGCATAGATAAGCCGTCCGCCGGGCCGCACCAGGCGGGCCGCGTCGTCCAGGATGGAAGCCTGCTTCGGCACCAACTCATTGAGGTCGACCGGGCGCAGGCGCAGGCGCGCGTCCGGGTTGCGGCGCCAGGTGCCGGTGCCGGTGCAGGGCGCGTCGACCAGGACCCGGTCGAACGTGCCGGCGCGTCGCTTGGCCCACTTGTCGCCGGGTTCGACCAGATGCCGTTCCGCGTTGTGCACACCGGCCCGACGCAGGCGGCGCACCGCGCCATCCAGCCGCGGCGCGGACACGTCGCAGGCCATCAGATGGCCGCGGTTGCCCATCAGCATCGCCAGCGCCAGCGTCTTGCCGCCGGCGCCGGCGCACCAGTCGACCACGCGCATCTCGGGCGCTGCGCCGACCAGGGCGGCGACGAGCTGGCTGCCTTCGTCCTGGATCTCGACCAGGCCGCCCTGGAACGCGGCGCCGGTCGTGACCGCACGGCGGCCGTCGATCCGCAGGCCCCAAGGCGAAATCGAGGTCGGCTGGGTGTCCAACCCCTCGGCGAGCAGGGCAGCGCGGGCCTCGTCGCGGGTGCCTTTCAGCAGGTTCACCCGCAGGTCGAGCGGCGCCGGGTCGAGCGTCGCGGCCATCTCGGCCGTGAGGCGCTCGCCGAACCGGGCCTGCAGGTGCGGCAGCACCCAGTCCGGCACCTCCAGCGCGACCGCGGCCTGCATCTCCGGATGGCTCAGCGTATGCCCCTCCAGGGCGCGGACGGCGTCGGCCTCCTGCCGCAGCATGGGCGCCGGACCGTATTGGCCGCCGGAGTACGACTGCGCGACCCCGGCCGCGGTCCAGCCCTCCAGGAGCAGCGACGCCGCGACCAGCATGCGCGGGGTCGGCGCGGTCTTGGCCTGCTCGATCCACCAGGTGAGCCGACGCCGCGCCCGCAGCACGCGCCATGCGCGGTCCGACACCGCCCGGCGGTCGCCGGAGCCGATGAAGCGCCGTGCGCGGAAGAAGTCGTTGGCCGCCGCGTCGGCGGGCCGGCGGGGACGCGCGTCGATCTCGGTCAGCAGTTCGATCGAGGCCGCCAGGCGTGCGGGCGGAGTCACGCCGGCAGGGTCATGCGAGGCGGCTGGGCAGGGCGGCCAGGCCGGGGATGACGGCCGCCGTGTCGCGCAGGCCGTACTCGTCCGGCTGGCCGCTCCGGTTGCACCAGAACACCTGGGCGCCAAACGCCGCCGCCGCCTGCGCGTCCCAGGCGTTGGACGACACGAACGCGACCTGCTCCGGCGCAAGGCTGAAATGCCGCGTCATCAAGGCATAGACCCGCGGGTCAGGCTTGAACACGCCGACATCCTCGACGCTCAGCACGGCATCCAGCAACGGAGCCAGGCCCGCAGCATCGACGGCGGCGTGCAGCATGCCGGGATCGCCGTTCGACAGGATCGCCGTCTGCAAGCCCTGCGCCCGCAGCGCACGCAGCACGGGAGCCGCGTCCGCATAGGCCGCAAGATGGCGATAGGCGTCGAGCAGCAACGCCAGCACGGCGGGGTCGGTGATGCCGTGCCGGGCGGCGACGAAGGCCAGGGCCTCTTGCGTCAAGGCCCAGAAATCCCGGTGGTACGCCGGGCCGGTCAGCGAGCGGACCCAGCTATACTCAAGCTGTTTTGCCCGCCACTCGGCGCTGATCGGCTCCCAGTCGGGCGGCAGGCGGGCGGCGTGCCGCGCCATCGCCGCGTGCACGTCAAGCAGCGTGCCATAGGCATCGAACACCACGGCGCGGATGCCAGGCCTGGCGCCTGGAGTCTCGGCGCCAGGAGTCTCGGCACCTGGGGTCATGGCTCCTGCCGATAGTTCGGCGCCTCTCGGGTGATCGCCACGTCGTGCACGTGGCTCTCGCGCAGCCCGGCGCCGGTGATGCGGCGGAACCGCGTGTTGCGCTGCAGGTCGTCGATCGTGGCGCTCCCGGTGTAGCCCATCCCCGCCCGCAGGCCGCCGACCAACTGGTGCACCACCGCCGACACCGGGCCTTTGTAGCCCACGCGGCCCTCGATCCCCTCGGGCACCAGCTTCAGCGTGTCCTTGATCTCCTGCTGGAAATACCGGTCGGCCGAGCCGCGCGCCATGGCGCCGATGCTGCCCATGCCGCGATAGCTCTTGAACGACCGGCCCTGATACAGGAACACCTCGCCCGGCGCCTCCTCGGTCCCGGCGAACAGGCTGCCGATCATCACGCAGTCCGCCCCGGCGCCGATCGCCTTCACCATGTCGCCCGAGGTGCGTATGCCGCCGTCGGCGATGGCCGGAACGCCCAGCTCGCGGCAGGCGGCGGCGGTCTCCAGCACGGCGGTGAACTGCGGCACGCCGACGCCGGCCACGACGCGGGTGGTGCAGATGCTGCCGGGGCCGATGCCGATCTTCACGCTGTCGGCGCCGGCCTCGATCAGCGCGATGGCGCCCTCTGGCGTCGCCACGTTGCCGGCGATGATCTGCACGGCGTTCGACAGCCGCTTGATCCGCTCGACTGCCCCAAGCACGCCGGCCGAGTGGCCATGCGCCGTGTCGACCACGATCACGTCGGTCTCGGCGGCGACCAGCGCCTGGGCACGGGCATAGCCGTCGTCGCCCACCCCCGTCGCCGCGGCGGCGCGCAACCGGCCCAGCTCGTCCTTGTTGGCGAGCGGATGCGCCTGGGCCTTGTCCATGTCCTTGACGGTGATGAGCCCGATGCAGCGATAGGCGTCGTCGACGACCAGCAGCTTTTCGATGCGGTGGCGGTGCAGCAGCTGCCGCGCCTCCTCCCGGTCGACGTCGGCCGTGACGGTAATGAGGTTCTCGCGCGTCATCAGCTCATAGACGCGAAGCGCCGGGTCGGTGGCGAAGCGGACGTCGCGGTTGGTCAGGATGCCGACCAGCCGCCCGGTGTCGCGCTCGACCACTGGGAAGCCGCTGATGTTGTGCTGCGCCATCAGGGCACGGGCCTGGGCGAGAGTCTGGTCGGGATGGATGGTAAGCGGGTTGACCACCATGCCGGATTCGAACTTCTTGACCCGGCGGACCTGCGCTGCCTGCTCGGCGATCTCCAGGTTCTTGTGGATGACGCCGATGCCGCCGAGCTGCGCCATGACGATCGCCATCGCGCCCTCGGTCACGGTGTCCATCGCCGACGAGATGAGCGGGATGTGCAGGCTGATGCTGCGGGTCAGCCGGGTGCGGGTGCTGACGCTGGCGGGCAGCACCTGCGAGTAGGCCGGCACGACCAGCACGTCGTCGAAGGCCAGCGCCTCCTCGATGCGGGGGAACGTGGGGCCTGGGGTGTTTGGGGCGGCCATGGTGGGGACCTTTCATCCGCGGGCGGCCCAGCTGCGGGTCCCCATCCTTGGCGGTTTGACATAGGCCCCGGCGGGGACCGGTGCAAGCGCGGCGAACCCGGCCCTTGCTAACCCGCCGGGCGCGACCGGAATCCGGTCGCCACCACATACAGCTCGCTCGATTCCTTGCGGCTGGCCGGCGGCTTCACGTGGCGCACGCTGGCGAACGACCGCTTCATCCGGTCCAGCATCGCCCGCTCCGAGCCGCCCTGGAACACCTTGGCGACAAAACTGCCGCCGTCGGCCAGCATCTCGACCGCAAACAGCAGCGCCAGGTCCGCCAGCGCCATGATGCGCAGGTGGTCGGTCGCGTTGTGCCCGGTCGTGTTGGGCGCCATGTCGGACAGCACGAGGTCGGCCTTGCCGCCCAGCATCTCCGCGAGCTGCTCCGGCATCGCGTCGTCCATGAAGTCGCCCTGCAGGATCGTGGCGCCCGCCACGCTGTCCATCGGCAGCAGGTCGACGCCCACCACCCTCGCAGCGCCCCGCTTCACCGCCACCTGCGCCCAGCCGCCGGGTGCTGCACCCAGGTCCACGACCTTGGCGCCCTTGCCGATCAGGTGGAAGCGGTCGTCGATCTCGATCAGCTTGAAGGCGGCGCGCGACCGCCAGCCCTGCTCCTTTGCCGCCCGGACGTAGGGGTCGTTCAACTGGCGCTGCAGCCACTTCTGCGACGCCGTCGTGCGGCCGCGTGCCGTCTTCAGGGAGACCGAGAGGCCGCGCGACGGCAGCGCCGTCGGCGCCTTGGGTGGATCGTTGCTCATGCCGGCAGTGCAGTACGGGAGAAAGGCTGCGGCTGCCAGTCCTGGTGCACGGCGCCGCGCGGGCCGCCGCCATGCCGCTGGCGCATCATGCGCAGCAGCATGCCCTCCCGCAGGCCGCGGTCGGCGACGACGACCTCGCTTGCCGGCCAGGTGCGGCGGATCGCCTCGAACACCGCACAGCCCGGCAGCACGAAGTCGGCGCGGTCGGCGCCCACGCAGGGGTGCAGCGCCAACCCGTCCCGTCCGAGGCCGCGCAGCACGCCCAGCGCATGGTCCGCGGCGCCGGCCGTCAGCACGGCGCCGTCCACCAACGGGCGGCGGTAGCGCAGCAGGCCCATCGACACTCCGGCGAGCGTGGTGACGGTGCCGCTGGTGCCCAGCATGCGCACGCCGCCGATGCGGCCCTCATGGGCGATGCAGTGGACGCGCTCGAACGGTTCGAGCCGGGCCGCGACATCGTCGACCATGGCCCAGAAGCCGGGCTCGGTGAACGCCGCCGCGCCATAGCGTTCGGACAGGGTGACGACGCCGAGCGGCAGGCTGTCGTAGCCGATCAGCGCCGGCCGGCCGCCGGCATCGAGCCGCACCCAGGCGACCTCGGTCGAGCCGCCGCCGATGTCGAACAGCAGCGCCCGGCGCCCGGCGCCGGTCAGCAGCGAGGCGCAGCTTTCCAGTGCCAGCTCCGCTTCCTCCCGCGCCGAGATCACGTCGAAGCGGATGCCGGTCTCTGTCCGCACGCGCGCCAGGAACTCGCCGACGTTGGCGGCGCGGCGGCACGCCTCGGTCGCGATCGCCCGCATGGCCCGGATCGGCCGCCGCGCCATGCGGTCCGAGCAGGCACGCAGCGCGTCGATCGCCCGCTGCATGGCGGAGGCATCCAGGCGGCCGGTGCTCTGCAGCCCCTCGCCCAGGCGCACGATCCGGCTGAAGCTGTCCAGCACACGGAAGCCGCTGCCGCAGGGCGCGCCGACCAGCAACCGGCAGTTATTGGTGCCGAGGTCGAGCGCCGCGAACGCTGGCCCGTGGCGCTCCCGGTCGACGTCGGCGCGTAATGCATTGACCATGAACGGGTTCCTTCACCGGTCCCATAAGGTTGCAGTGTCGGCCCGCTTCGATGGCGGGGGCAAGCTGAACTTTCACAATCGCCTGTGCACGGTTGCCGCGCCCTGGGACGCATGTTATCTGCGGGACCGCATCGCCGCGCGGCGTTGGGGGATAGTTTAGCGGTAGAACTTCCGACTCTGACTCGGAAAGCCTTGGTTCGAATCCAGGTCCCCCAGCCAACGGCGTCCGTTCAATGCGGGCTTCGAGCCAGTGAGGCTCCACCTCGGTGAAGGTCAAGGTTGGGCCGTGGTGCGACAGCCGCATAGCGTTGTCTCACCCTGCTCTCTCCCCCATTCTTTCATAAGGTTAGCCCCGTGCTAGAGGCGAGCAGGCCCGAGCCGCCGGGCAACCCCTCTCGATACTGCCGGGACGACCGTCCGAGCTTCGCTTCCATGCGGCGCGCGGCTAGCATCGGCCCAGTAGGAGCCTGCATGTCGCTGCGCACCCGGCTGATCGCGTCCATCGTGCTCGTGCTGCTCGTCAGCCTGGGCGTCGGCTGCGCGTCCGCGGGCTGGAACGCCGCCCGGTCGGTGCGCACCGAGATGCAGGCGGCCCTCGCCGTGGGCGAGCAGACGATCCGCCACGGGCTGGAGGACCTCCCGGGGTCGCGCGATGCGCCGGCCGACCTCGGCCGGCTCGTGCAGGCCTTCGACGGCGACCGCCACCTGCGCGCCGCGCTGCTCGACGCGGCCGGGCACATGCTGGTCGGCTCGGCGCTGCCGCGGCCGGCGCAGCCGGCGCCCCGCTGGTTCGTGCGCCTGATCGCCCCCGACCTGCCGCCCGAGCGGCTGCCGGTGGAGACGGAGGCCGGGGGCAGGGTGGTCGTGCTGGCGGCCGAGCCGCTGAACGAGGTCGGCGAGGTCTGGACCCAGCTCCGGGACAGCCTGGCCGTGCTGGCGTTGTTCTGCGTGCTCAGCGCCGTGCTGGTCAGCGTGGTCGTGAGCCGTGCCCTGCAGCCGCTCAAGCGGGTCTCGACGGCGCTCGCGGCGGTCGGCTCCGGCGAGTATGCCGTGCGCCTGCCGCAACCCGGCACCTCGGAGCTTGCGGGGTTGACCCAGGGCTTCAACGCGATGGTGGCGCGCCTGAGCCTGGCCGAGGCGCAGAACCGTCGCCTGCACGAGCAGCTCGTCACGCTGCAGGAGGAGGAACGCGCCGACCTCGCCCGCGACCTGCACGACGAGGTC
>CAXULX010000102.1:0-8186 GCA_964252005.1 uncultured Acetobacteraceae bacterium
CCGCTCGACGCCGTGCCGCTGGTCCGCCGCATCACCGAGCACGCCTATCGCGCCGGCGCGTCCCTGGTCACCACCTTCCTGAACGACGACGCCGCCACCCTCGCCCGCTTCGGGCACGCGCCGGATGCGGCGTTCGACACGGCGCCGGGCTGGCTGTTCGACGGCATGGCGGCGGCGTTCCGCGGCGGGGCGGCGCGTCTGGCGATTGCCGGCGATAACCCGTCCTTGCTCGCTGGACAGGACCCGGCCCGGGTCGCCCGCGCCAACCGCGCCCGCTCCGTCGCTTACCGCCCGGCGCTCGAGCTGATCACCGGGTTCGGCATCAACTGGACCATCGCCAGCTACGCGACGCCCGCCTGGGCGCGCACGGTGTTCCCGGATGTGCCGGAGGACGCGGCGGTGGCCCGGCTGTGGGACGCGATCTTCGCCGCGTCCCGCATCGACGCGCCCGACCCGGTCGCCGCCTGGGCCGGGCACAACGCGGCGCTCCGTGCCCGCACCGCCATGCTCAACGCCGGCCGTTTCGCCGCCCTGCGCTTCCGCGGCCCCGGCACCGACCTGCGGGTGGGCCTGTCGGACGGGCACCTCTGGCTTGGGGGCGCGGAGACGGCGAAGAACGGCGTCACCTGCAACCCCAACATCCCCACGGAGGAAGTGTTCACCACGCCGCACAGCCGGCAGGTGGACGGCACGGTGCGCAGCACGAAGCCGCTGTCCTACCAGGGCACGCTGATCCAGGACATCGCCGTGCGGTTCGAGGCCGGCGCCATCGTCGATGCCCAGGCGCGCACCGGGCAGGACGTGCTGCACAAGGTGCTGGACACCGACGAGGGCGCCCGGCGCCTGGGCGAGGTGGCGCTGGTGCCGCACTCCTCGCCGATCTCGGCCAGCGGGCTGCTGTTCTTCAACACGCTGTTCGACGAGAACGCCGCGAGCCACATCGCGCTCGGCCAAGCCTACCGCACCTGCCTGGAGGGCGGCGCCACCGCGTCGGACGCCGAGTTGGCGGCGCGCGGCGCCAATAGCAGCCTGATCCACATCGACTGGATGATCGGCTCGGGCGAGGTGGATGTGGACGGCATCGACGGTGCCGGCCACGCCGTGCCGGTGATGCGCCGGGGGGAATGGGCCACGCCCGCCTGACCCTTCCGCGATCCGCCCACCGGACGCCGCCCATCGGACGCCGGTCTGGTGTGCACCGCAATATTTAGCATTCGCGGCGGTTTTCGGCTAAACCGCAGGCTTACGTGGCCTGTCGGCCGCGGCCAACTGGTAAAATCATGTCCTTTCCGACCGTCAATCCGGCCCTCAACCGCGCGCTCGCCGGCCGCGACTACCTTGAGCCGACCGCCGTGCAGTCCGCTGTCCTGGTGGAGGAGGCGCAGGGGCGCGACCTCCTGGTGTCCGCGCAGACCGGCTCGGGCAAGACCGTCGCCTACGGCCTCGCCTTCGCCCCCACGCTGCTGGGGGAGGCCGAGCGGTTCGACCGGCCCGGCGCTCCCCTCGCCCTCGCCATCGCGCCCACGCGGGAACTGGCGATGCAGGTGCAGGGGGAGCTGGCCTGGCTGTATCAGCAGACCGGCGCCCGCATCGCGTCCTGCGTCGGCGGCATGGACAGCCGGGCGGAGCAGCGGGCGCTGGCGGCCGGGTGCCACATCGTCGTCGGCACGCCGGGGCGGCTGCGCGACCACCTGGAGCGCGGGCGCCTCGACCTCGGCAGCCTGCGCGTCGCCGTGCTGGACGAGGCGGACGAGATGCTGGACCTCGGCTTCCGCGAGGACCTGGAGTTCATCCTGGACGCGACGCCGGCCGAGCGGCGCACCCTGCTGTTCTCCGCCACCATTCCCAAGGAGATCGCCTCCCTGGCCCGGCGCTACCAGCGTGACGCGCTGCGGGTGGACGTGGGCGGGCGGAACGAGCCGCATGGCGACATCGAGTACCGCGCCGTCACCATGGCGCCGCACGACGCGGAGCGTGCGGCGGTCAACGTGCTGCGCTACTTCGAATCGCGGGCCAGCCTGGTGTTCTGCGCGACGCGGGACGGTGTGCGCCGGCTGCATGGCCGCCTGATCGAGCGAGGCTTCGACGCCGTGGCGCTGTCCGGCGAACTCAGCCAGCATGAGCGCACCAACGCGCTGCAATCCCTGCGCGACGGGCGCTCGCGCGTCTGCGTCGCGACCGACGTGGCGGCGCGGGGCTTGGACCTGCCGGACCTCGACCTGGTGATCCATGCGGACCTGCCGACCAACAAGGAGACGATGCTGCACAGGAGCGGGCGGACCGGGCGGGCGGGGCGCAAGGGCACCTCGGTCCTGCTGGTGCCGTTCCCGAAGCGCCGCCGCGCCGAGCAGTTGATCGCCGCCGCCGGGGTGGACGCGGGCTGGAGCGACCCGCCCTCTGCCGAGCTGATCCGTGGCCGCGACCAGGAGCGTCTGCTGGCCGACCCGATCCTGGCGGAGGAGCCGGCGGAGGAGGACCTGGCGCTGGCCCGGCTGCTGCTGGAGGGCCGTCCGGCCGAGTGGATCGCCTCGGCGCTGGTCCGCAGCTATCGCGCCCGCCTGCCGGCGCCGGAGGACCAGTTCGATGCGGCCCCCGTCGCGGCGCCCCGGCAAGCCGGCGAGCGCTTCGTGCGCGAACCCGGTGAGCGCTTTGTGCGCGAACCCCGCGCGCCGCAGCGTTCCGTGGATGGCGGCGCGTGGTTCCGGCTGATGATCGGGCGACGCCAGAATGCCGATCCCAAGTGGCTGATCCCGCTGATCTGCCGGTTGGGCGGCGTGACCAAGGCCGACATCGGCGCGATCCGCATCTTCGACACCGACACGCGGTTCGAGATCGCGGCCGGAACCGCCGACCGCTTCGCCGCCGCGGTGCGCGATGCCGGGGAGGGTGGGACCCGGATCGAGCCGGCGACGGCTGGGGCGGAGGCGCGCACGTCGGGCGCGCGGGCGGGGCGGTCCTACGCCAGCCGCAAGGCGCCGCGGGCGCAGCGGGGTTGAGGCCCCATCAGCAGGTCTGATACGGGCGGCATCATTGATCGACCCGTGTGCGGCTGTTGATGGGTTTCACCCATCCTACGCGATTTATACCCTTGGATGGGTGCAACCCATCGGCGGATGACGGTCATTCAACCAAGCCGTCCGTATGACAGCCGAGCGACGCCAGCGTCATCCACGGCTTGACGCTTGGAAAGCGGTTCGTCCCGACGCAGGCCGGCCCCACGCCGCCTCAAAACGCCTCCGCCTTCATGCGCACGAGCGTCTCGCCGCCGGCCATGATGCCCTGGAAGTGCACGGAGTGCCGCGGCAGCACGCGGGCCATGAAGAAGCGGCCCACGTCCAGCTTCGCCTCGTAGAACGCGGCCTCCCCGTTGGCGCCCGCCTTGAGCTTGCCGCCCGCGACCTCGGCCATGCGGCACCACATGAACGCCATGGCGACCAGGGCGAACAGGCGCAGGTAGTCGGTGGCGGCCGCGGCGGCTTCCTCTGGCTGGGCCATGCCGCGCCCTGCCACGGTCAGGGTCGCCTGCTGCAACCGGCCGAACGCTTTGGCGGTCGGGCCGGCGAAGGCGGCAAGCTCCGCGTCGTCAGCATGGGCCTCCAGCCAGGCGCTGACCGGGTGGAAGAAGCGGCGCAGCAGCCGGCCGGCATCCTGGCCGAGCTTGCGGCCCACGAGGTCCAGCGCCTGGATGCCGTTGGTGCCCTCGTAGATCTGCGCGATCCGGGCGTCGCGGACCAGCTGCTCGACGCCCCATTCGTGCACGTAGCCGTGGCCGCCCAGCACCTGGACCGCGTTGTTCGCCGCCTCCGACCCCAGGTCGGACAGCGCGGCCTTGACGATGGGGGTGAGCAGCGCGACGAGGTCGTCGGCCTCCTGCCGCACCGCCGGGTCCGGATGGTGCTCGGCGCGGTCGAGTTCCAGGCCGACCCAGTAGGACAGGGCGCGCCCGGCCTCGGTCATCGAGCGGCTTTCCAGCAACATGCGGCGCACGTCGGGGTGCACGATGATCGGGTCGGCGGCCGGCCCCTCCGGCGTCGCGTCCGTGCTCTTGGTCTCCTTGGCATCGCTGCGCGCGGCCGACTTGCCCTGGCGGCGGTCCCGGGCGTAGGCGGCGGCGGATTGGTAGGCGGTCTCGGCGATGCCCAGGCCCTGCATGCCGACGGCGAGGCGCGCGGCGTTCATCATGGTGAACATGCAGCGCATGCCGCTGTTCTCCCGCCCGATCAGCCAGCCCTGCGCGTCGTCGAAGTGCAGCACGGCGGTGGCCGACGCCTTGATGCCCATCTTGTGCTCGATGCTGCCGCAGGTGACGCCGTTGCGCGGGCCGGGCTTGCCGTCCGCGGCGGGCACGAACTTCGGCACCAGGAACAGGCTGATGCCCTTGGTCCCCGCGGGCGCGCCCGGCAGCTTCGCCAGGACCAGATGCACGATGTTCTCCGTCAGGTCGTGCTCCCCGGCGCTGATAAAGATCTTGGTGCCGCTGATGCGGAAGCTGCCGTCGCCCGCCGGCTCCGCCTTGGTGCGGATCAGGCCGAGGTCGGTGCCGCATTGCGGCTCCGTCAGGCACATGGTCCCGGACCAGGTGCCGTCCACGAGCTTTGGCAGGTACTCCGCCTTCATCGCCTCGCTGCCATGGGCGTGCAGCGCGCGGTAGGCGCCATGCGACAGGCCCGGATACATGCCGAAGGCGAGGTTGGCGCTCGACACCATCTCTTCAAACACCGTGCTGACCAGCATCGGCATCCCCTGGCCGCCATAGGTGGGGTCGCAGGCGAGCGAGGTCCAGCCGCCCTCGATCATCGTCCGGTAGGCTTCCTTGAACCCCTTGGGCGTGCGGACGACGCCGTTCTCGAAGGTGCAGCCCTCCGCGTCGCCGGACAGGTTGAGGGGGAACAGCACCTCCTGGCTCAGCGTCGCCGCCTCCTCAAGCACGGCGTCGATCAGCTCCCGGTTCACCTGCTCGTAGCCCGGCAGGCCCGACAGCGCGCTGCTGTCCAGCAGCTCGTGCAGCACGAAGCGCATGTCGCGGAGGGGCGCCGTGTAGGTTGCCATGGGTCGGATGTCCTCAGTTGCGGAGCGGCTTGCCGGTGGCGAGCATGTGTTCGGTGCGGGCGAGCGAGGCGGGGTAGCGCACCAGGGCCATGAAGCCCTGGCGCTCCAACGCCGTCACGTCGTCCTCGGTCATCACGTCCAGCGGGTCGGCGTCGCCCCCGGTCAGCACGCGGGCCACCTGCTTCGACACCACGACATCATGCGGCGTCGCCTTGCCGGTGGCGGCGAAGCCCTCCACCGCGAGGTCGAGCGCCACGCGGCCGCCGGGTCCCGGCAGGCTATACTCGAAGGCTTTCGGCGGCCGGTAGCCGTCGGCCAGCGCCAGCACCCGCTGCTTCGCGTCATGCAGCAGCCGGTCGCGGTTCATGGTGATTCCGTCCGTGGGGCGCAGGAAGCCCAAGGCCCGCGCCTGGGCGGCGGACTTGCTGACCTGCGCGGTCGAGATGATCTCGAACACCTTGGCGACCGCCGGCATCGGGCCGCGCGGCAGCCTGGGGTCCGCCTGCCAGCGCCCCAGCAGCTCCTTGCAGCC
The DNA here is from genome assembly GCA_964252005.1 of uncultured Acetobacteraceae bacterium. Taxonomy (GTDB): domain Bacteria; phylum Pseudomonadota; class Alphaproteobacteria; order Acetobacterales; family Acetobacteraceae; genus CAHJXG01. Next base: position 5,582 of record CAXULX010000102.1, read on the forward strand.
GCCCCAGCCCGGCAGCAGGCCGACGCCGACCTCGACCAGGCCCATGTAGGTCTCGGCGTGCGCCTGCACCGCGCTGCAATGCAGCAGGACCTCGCACCCGCCGCCGAGCGCCATGCCGGACGGCGCGCCGACCACGGGGATGGGCGCGTATTTCAGCGCCTTGTAGGCCGCCTGCCCGCCCGCCACCTGCTGCTCGATCACCGGCCAGGCGGCGACGTTGGCGGCGAACATGGACAGCCCCAAGTTGGCGCCGACCGAGAAGTTCTCGCCCTCGTTGTAGATCACCATGCCGCGGTAGCCCCTGGCCGCGACGCCGAGCGCGCGGCCCAGCAGCCCCAGGCTGTCGGGGTCGAGCGCGTTCATCTTGCTGGTGAACTCGAAGCACAGCACGCCGTCGCCGATATCCCACACGCTGGCGGAGCCGTTGCGCAGCACCGGCTGCGACGCGCGCTTGATGTCCTGGAGCAGCAGGACGCCGACGGGTCGCACCACCGGCCCATACTCGCCCGCCGGGGTCAGGCATTCCAGCACGCCGTCCTGTACGCGATAGAACGACCGCCCGCGCGCCAGCGCCAGCAGCGGCGGTACCGGCAGCCCGGCCGCCTCCACGGCGTCGGCCAGCCAATCGGCGCCCAGCCGGTCCATCAGCTCGAACGGCCCCTGCGCCCAGCCGTAGCCGAGCCGCATGGCCTCATCGACCGAGGCGATGTCGTCAGCGATGGCGGGCACCAGGGACGCGGCATAGGCCAGCACCTGCACCAGCACGGCATGCGCGTACTGGCCCGCTGCGCTGGGGTGCCGCACCAGCGCGCCGAGGTCGCGGCGCGCGGCCTCGACCGCCTCAAGCTTCGGCTTCACCGCCGGGCGATACTCGCCGGTCGCGAGGTCGATGGCCTCCCGCACCCGCTCCTTGCCCGCCCTCATGCGGTAGAAGCCGCCCTTGCCTTTCCGCCCGACGTTGCCCTCGGCGATCATCCGCGTCAGCAGCGGCTGCTCGCGGAACACCCGGCGGAAGTCGTCGCCGGGCGGCAGGCTCACCAGCATCGACTGGGCGACCAGCGGCATCAGGTCCAGCCCGACCAGGTCCACCAGGCCGAACACGCCGGTTTTCGGCATGCCCATCGGGCGGTGCGCCGCGTCCGCGTCCTCGACGGACACGTCGCGGGCGATGGCCTCGTTCACGGCGACGGTGATCCAGTGGGTGCCGATGCGGTTGGCGATGAAGCCCGGCGTGTCCTTGCAGCGCACGACGCCCTTGCCCAGCCGCACGTCGCACAGCGCCGTCAGCTCGTCCCCGACCTCCGCCCGCGTGTCGGGGCCGGTCACCAGTTCCAACAGGCGCATGTAGCGGGGCGGGTTGAAGAAGTGGGTGATGCAGAAGTCCCGCTTGAACCCCGGCGACTGCTTGGCCGAAAGGGCGCGCAGCGGGATGGTGCTGGTGTTGCTCGACACGATGCTGCCGGGTTTGCGCACGGCGTCGATCCGGTCGTACAGCGCGCGCTTCACCGCGAGGTCCTCGACCACCACCTCGATGATCCAGTCGCACTCGGCGAGCCCGCCCATGTCGTCGTCGAGGTTGCCCGGCGTGATCAGCTTCGCAGACTCCGGCAGCATGAACGGCTGCGGGTCCGCCCGCATCATGCGCGCGATTGCGCCCATGGCGACGGCGCTGCGCGGCCCCTCCTTGGCCGGCAGGTCCAGCAGCAGCACCGGCAGCCCGGCATTGGCGAGGTGCGCCGCGATGCCGCTGCCCATCAACCCGGCGCCGAGCACGGCGCAGCGTTCGATTGTCGAAACATGGGGCGCCACGGCCGTCAGGCCCGCGCCAGGATGGTCGCGACGCCCTGGCCGCCGCCCACGCACATGGTCGCCATGGCGAACTTCGCCCCGGTGCGGGCCAGCAGCGCCGCCGCCTTGCCGGTGATGCGCGCACCGGACGCCCCCAGCGGATGGCCCAACGCGATGGCGCCGCCGTCCAGGTTCACCCGGGCATGGTCCAGCATCAGGTCGCGCTCGACCGCCAGCGCCTGTGCTGCGAACGCCTCGTTCAATTCCACCACCTCCATCGCCGACATCTCCAGCCCGGCGCGGGCCAGCGCCTTGCGCGCCGCCGGGACCGGGCCGATGCCCATCACCTCCGGGGCGAAGCCCGCGACCGACATGGCGGCGATGCGCGCCAGCACCGGCAGGCCGTGCCTCTCCGCATAGCCGGCGCTCGCCACCAGCACGGCCGACGCGCCGTCGGTCAGCGGCGAGCTGGTGCCCGCCGTCACCGTGCCGGTCGCCAGGAACGCCGGCTTCAGCGCGGACAGCCCGTCCTCCGTCGTGTCGGCGCGGATGCAGCCGTCCCGGTCCACGATGCCGCCCTTGGTCTGGATCGGCACGATCTCCTCGGCGAAGCGCCCCTCCGCCTGCGCCGCCGCCGCGCGCTGCTGGCTGGTGACGGCGAATGCCTGCTGGGCGGCGCGGTCGATCTGATACCGCTGCGCCAGCGTCTCCGCCGTCATGCCCATGCCGACGTAGCTGTCGGGCTTCTCCTTCTGCAGACGGGGGTTCAGCACCGGGTTGAAGCCGAGCATCGGCACCCGGCTCATGCTCTCGACGC
>CAXULX010000103.1:0-7899 GCA_964252005.1 uncultured Acetobacteraceae bacterium
CCGACGATGCTCTTGACCCGGATGTTCTCGGACAGGCCGGGCACGCCGGGGCGCAGGCAGCAGATGCCGCGGACCACGCACATGATCTGCACCCCGGCCGCCGACGCGGCATACAGCCGGTCGATGAGCCGGTCGTCGACCAGGCTGTTCATCTTGAGCCAGATCTGCGCCGGGCGCCCGGCGGCGGCGGCGGCCATCTCCGCATCGATGAGGCCCACCAGCGTGCTGCGGGTGGTCAACGGGCTGAACGCCAGGCTGTCCATGCGCTCCGGCTGGGCATAGCCGGTCATGTAGTTGAACAGCCGGGCGCTGTCGCGGGTCAGGTCCGGGTCACAGGTGAAGAAGCTGAGGTCGGTGTAGATGCGCGCGGTGATCGGATGGTAGTTCCCGGTGCCGAAATGGGCATAGGAGCGCATGGCGCCGCCCTCGCGCCGCACCACCAGCGACAGCTTGGCGTGGGTCTTCAGCTCCACGAACCCATAGACGACCTGAACCCCGGCGGCCTCCATGGTGCGAGCCAGGCGGATGTTGGCCTCCTCGTCGAACCGCGCGCGCAGCTCGATCAGGGCGGTGACCGACTTGCCGGCCTCGGCCGCCTCGATCAGCGCCTTGACGATCGGGCTGTCGCGGCTGGTGCGATACAGCGTCTGTTTCACCGCGACCACGTTGGGATCGGCCGCCGCCTGGCGCAGGAACTGCACGACGACGTCGAAGCTCTCGAACGGATGGTGGACGATGATGTCCTTGGCGCGTATGGCGGCGAAGCAGTCGCCGGCGAAGTCGCGGATGCGCTCGGGGAACCGGGGCGTATAGGGCGGGAACAACAGGTCCGGCCGGTCGTCCACGATCATCTGCTTGAGGTCGGCGGCGCCCAGGATGCCATGCTGGACCACGACCTCGTCGCCGGGGATCTCGTGATCGTCGACGTCCAGCTCGTCGATCACCAGCGCGCGCAGGTCGTCCGGCATGGCGGCGTCGACCGACAGATGGATCGCGACGCCGCGGCGGCGGCGCTTCAGCGCGGTCTCGTACGACCGCACCAGGTCCTCGGCCTCCTCCTCGAACTCCACGCCGGTGTCGCGGATCAGACGGAACAGGCCCTGTCCGACCGCGCGGAAACCGGGGAACAGCCGGCCGAGGAACAGGCTGACCAAGTCCTCAAGCAGCACGAAGCGGATCGTGTCGCCCACGGCATGCGCCGGCAGGCGGACGAAACGCTCGATCAGCGCCGGCAGCGGGATCAGCGCGTCCATGATGTGCTGGTTCTCGTCGCGGCGCAGCTTCAGCACCATGACCAGGCCCATGTTCGGGATGAACGGGAACGGATGCGCCGGGTCGATGGCGAGCGGGGTCAGCACTGGGAACACGCGGTCCATGAACCAGACGTCGAGCCACTCGCGGTCCGCCTGCGTCAGCGCCGCCGTCTCGCACAGCTCGATCCCGGCCTCGCACAGTTGGCCGCGCAGGTCGCGCCATGCCCTCTGCTGCATGTCCATCAGCGCCCGCGCCCGAGGCTGGATCTCGGCGAGCTGCTGCGCCGCGGTGCGCCCGTCCGCGCTGATGGCGGCGACCCCGGCCTTCGCCTGGCCGATCAGCCCGGCCACGCGGACCGAGAAGAACTCGTCGAGGTTCGATGCGCTGATGGAGATGAAGCGCAGGCGCTCGAGCAGCGGATGCCGGCGGTTCTGCGCCTCCTCGACCACGCGGTGGTTGAAATCAAGCCAGCTTAGCTCGCGGTTGATGAAGCGGTCCGGGCTGTCGACGGCGATGCCCGGGTCGACGGCCGGCTTGGGAAGCACGCTGATCGTATTCATGGCGGCACCCTAGAACAGCGCGGGGTGGGGCGGCGAGACTTCCGATGTCTCGTCGGCATAATCTTCACACATCAGGGATTGCAACGCCTGCGCGGCCAGCGCCCGGGTGACGCTGCGCCCGGCAACGAGGCCGGCGCGGTCCAGCCGGGCCGCGGCCTCACGCAACGCCGCCGGCTCACGCGGCAGCACGGCCAGCAGCCAATCCTGCACCGGGCCGGGCACGCGCAGCTGGCGATCCGCGAGCAGGCGCGCAAGCAGGGTGCGAAGGAACGCATCGTCGGCGGTGCCGAGCGGCACGGCCGTGGCGGCGCGCAGCCGGCTGGCGAGGTCCGGCAGCCGCGTGGGCCAGCGCGCGGGCGGGGTGCGGGCGGCGAGCAGCACGGGATGCCGGGCCTCCTGGGCGGCGTTCAGCGCATGCAGCAGGCTGAGGTCGGACGGCGCCAGGTCGGCGTCGTCGATCGCCAGCGGGCCGCAGGGCCAGTCCTGGCGGAGCATCGGACCGGTCATCAGGCTGGCGCCGGCGCGGGTGGCCCAGATATGCAGCAGGTGCGTCTTGCCGGACCCGGGGCCGCCCCAGAGCGCCAGGCGCCCGCCCGGCCAGTCGGCGTCGCGGGCCAGCCAGGCCAGCGCCGGGCCATTGGCGGCGTTGGGCAGGAAGTCGGCCTCCGACAGGCGGGGCGCGTGCACGAACGGCAGCGCCAACTGGCGGACGGCGGTCAAACCGGCGGATCGAGGTACAATGGGCTTTGCAGGTATCGCCGCAGCCAGAAGCGCAGCAGCACGCCGATCGCCGCGGTCACCGGCACCGCCAGCAGCACGCCCAGGAACCCGAACGCGGCGCCTCCGGCGAACAGCGCGAAGATGACCCAGACGGCGTGCAGCTCCACCCGGTCGCCGAGGAAGCGCGGATAGATCACGTAGCCCTCCAAGATTTGGCCGACGACGAACACCCCGGCGACCGTCGCCACCCCGGTCCAGGTTGGGAACTGCGCGAACGCCAGGCCGATGCTCGCGACTCCGCCGGTGATGCTGCCGACATAGGGGATGAACGACAGCAGCCCGGCCGAGATGCCGACGATCAGCCCGAGGTCGAGCCCCACTGCCGACAGCGCCACCGCATAGAACAGCGCCAGCACCAGGCAGCACAGCGCCTGGCCGCGCAGCCAGGCGGACAGGATGCGGTCGACCTCGCGCGCCTGTGCCCGCAGCACTCCGGCATAGCGGCGGGGCAGCCAGCTATCGACCCGCGCCACCGCCCGGCGCCAGTCGCGCAAAAGATAGAACGCGACCACCGGGGTCACGACCACCAGCGACAGCACGTTGAACAGCGCGAAGCCGCCGCCGACGATCCGGCTGAGCGCCGCCGCCAGGAAGGCCAGCATCGCACCTGCCTGGCCGCCGACGAGGTCGCGCAGCTTCTCGTCCACGTACTCCGACCCCAGGCGCTCCTGCAGGTGGACGATGACCTCGCCCGCCCAGAGCCGCACGGAATAGATGTAGGTCGGCACCCGGCTGATGAGGACGCCGACCTGCGCCAGCAGCAGCGGATACAGCAGCAGCGCGAACAGCAGGGTGGCCGTGACCAACGCCACCACGATCAGCAGCGCCGCCAGGCCGCGCGGCATCCCGGCGCGCGTCAGCCGCGTGGTCGGCGGATCGAGGAAGTACGCGATCCCGGCCGCCGCCACGAAGGGTAGCAGGATGGACGCGAACAGATGCAGCGCCGCCGCGACCACGACCGCGAGCCCGACCAGCAGCCCGATTCGCTGCGCCCTGGTGGCATGGGGCAATGCCGTGCGCTGCGGCTCCGGCGCAGGCTCGGGCGCAAGCTCTGGCGCAGGATCGGGCCGCGGCAGGCCGAGTGCTTTCATCGTTGGCGCGCAGCCTTCCATACATAGGCGGCGCCGGACCCGAGCGTCGTGGCGGCCACCGTCCAGATCAATAGCATGCGCAGCCACGGCGCCTGCAGCTCGAACCCTTCGAGGAACAATACCACGCCGACCAGCAGCAACTGCAGCGCCGTATTGAGTTTCGAGAGCAGCAGCGGCTTGATCCGCACCGGCATCGAGAGCTGCCACATCACCATGACGCCGCCGACGATCACGAGGTCGCGGAACACCACGAGGATGGCCAGCCAGTCCGGCAGCACGCGGATCGCGGCGAGGGTTATGAACATGCAGACCAGCAGCGCCTTGTCGGCCATGGGATCGAGCATGGCGCCGAGCGCGCTGCCGCCGCGGCGCCGGGCCAGCCAGCCATCGACCCCGTCCGACACGCCCGCCAGCGCGAACAGGCCGAAGGCGAGGGCCGTCTGCTGCCGCAGCACCAGCCAAACCGCGAGCGGCACCGCGCAGATCCGGCCGAAGGTGATGATGTTGGGCAGGTTCACGACGTCGTGCGATCCGCGCGCCTGCTGTGTCATACCGTGCGCTCCGCGCGCCCGCTGCGCGGCATCGTGCGCCCCGCGCGCGGGCGTTCGGTCGCCGCCACTGTCCGGACCCGTCATCCCCGGCTATTACCGCATCCAGCACGCGCCGTCACAGGACCACTGCCATGACCGAGACCCCTTCCCGCAACGGCGTGACATACCGCGACGCAGGCGTCGACATCGCGGCGGGCGACGCGCTGGTGGACCGGATCAAGCCGCTGGCCCGCGCCACGTCGCGCGCCGGCGTGATGGGCGGGCTGGGCGGGTTCGGCGCGCTGTTCGACCTGCGCGCCGCCGGGTTCCGCGACCCGGTGCTGGTCAGCACGACCGACGGCGTCGGCACCAAGCTTAAGATCGCCATCGACACCGGGCGGCATGACACGGTGGGCATCGACCTGGTCGCCATGTGCGTGAACGACCTGATCGTGCAGGGGGCCGAGCCGCTGTTCTTCCTGGACTATTTCGCCACCGGCGCCCTGTCGGTCGACCAGGCTGCGCGGGTGGTCGCCGGCGTCGCCGAGGGTTGCCGGCAGGCCGGCTGCGCGCTGGTGGGCGGCGAGACGGCGGAGATGCCGGGCCTGTATGCGGCTGGCGACTACGACCTCGCCGGGTTCGGCGTGGGGGCGGCGGAGCGGGACGCCCTGCTGCCGGCGGGCGTCAAGCCCGGCGATGCCGTGCTGGGCCTGGCCAGCAGCGGCGTGCACAGCAACGGGTTCTCCCTGGTGCGCCGCATCGTCGAGATCAGCGGCCTCGGTTGGGACGCGGCGGCGCCCTGGGCGGGCGGTGAAACGCCCGGTGAAATATTGGGCGAAACGTTGGGCGGGGCGCTGATGCGGCCGACGCGGATCTATGTGAAGCCCATGCTGGCGCTGCATCGCGCCGGGCTGCTGCGGGCGGCGGCGCATATCACCGGGGGCGGCTTGCCCGGCAACGTCCCGCGCATGCTGCCGGACGGCATGCGCGCCGTGCTGGACGCGGGGGTCTGGCCGCTGCCCCCGGTGTTCCGCTGGCTGGCGCAGGCCGGCGGGGTCGCGGCGGACGAGATGCTGCGCGTGTTCAACTGCGGCATCGGCATGGCGCTGGTGGTCGGCGACGCCCCGGCCGCCATGGCGCTGCTGGCGGAGCATGGCGAGGCGGCATTCCACATCGGCCAGGTCGAGGCCGGCGACGGCTCGCCGATTGCCCAGGTCCGCACCCCGGCCGATTGGCTGGCGTGACCGCGACCCGGGTCGCGGTCCTGATCAGCGGGCGCGGCAGCAATCTCGGCGCGTTGCTGGACGCGGCTGAGCGGCCAGGCTATCCCGCTTGCGTCGCGCTGGTGCTGTCCAACCGGCCTGACGCCGCTGGCCTGGAGCTGGCGGCGCGCCGCGGCACGGCGACGCTCTGCATCGACCATCGCCGTTTCGCCGGCGACCGCGCCGCGCACGAGGCTTCGATCCATGCGGCCCTGCTCGAGCACGGGATCGGCCTGGTTTGCCTGGCCGGCTACATGCGGCTGCTCACTCCGTTCCTGGTCGGCGCCTGGGCCGGCCGCATGCTGAACGTGCACCCAAGCCTGCTGCCGGCCTTCCCCGGGCTCGACACCCACGCCCGGGCGCTGGCCGCCGGCGTGAAGCTGCACGGCTGCACCGTTCACCTGGTGACGGATCAGATGGATGCCGGTCCCATCCTGGCCCAGGCCGCGGTCCCAGTGCTGCCCGACGACACCGACGCCACATTGGCCGCCCGGGTGCTGGCGCAGGAGCACCGCATCTACCCGGAGGCATTGCGCCTGTACGCCCGCGGCCTTCCAGGCGTCTTCGACCCCGAGGCCGCCCTCGCCTCGCCCTTGCCGCCGCCAGCCCCCACGCCGTAGAACCCATGCACCGATCGCAACCCGAGGAAAACCATGGACGTTCCCGAGACGAAGCAAAGCACCCCGATGCCGGACATCAACGAGACCTTCATCGAGGATCGGCAGATTTTCTGGTCTCGGTTCACCACCTTTACGATGGGCGCGGTGGTTGCGGTGACCGTGCTGCTGATCGGCATGCTGATCTTCTTGGCCTGAGCAACACGCCACCGGTCGGCCTGTGCCGTCCTGGGCGGCCTGGGCGCAGACGCGACGACCGGATGTGGGACCCCCGTCCCGGCCAATCTCCCCGGAGCCGAGCTAGTCCACCCGCATCAGTGTCCACCGGTGCTCGCACTGGCGGCTGGCGACGGTGATCTCCAGGCGGCCGTTCGTGACCTGGCCCTCCATCGTGCCCTCGCCGTCGCCGGCCTGGATGCGGCCGTCGGAGGCGATTTGCGCCGTGAGGGACACGCGCTGCCGGGGAGCGACGCTGTAGGAGAGCGAGATGCTGCCGCCGGAGATCTCCAGCACGCGGGCGCCGCTGCGGGGGCAGTACGGCCCGGCGGCGCGGACCAGCCGGACGGTCCCGCGATAGCGGCCGTCGATGCCGGCGGGCGAGCTGGCAGGAAGCGGGCTCAGCACGATGGGCTTGGCGGCCGATCCGCAGGCAGCGAGCATCGCGGCCAGCAGCAGGCTTCCGGCCCGGCACATAGGGTTCAGCCGACGATCTCGGTGCCCGCGAAGAAAAAGGCGATCTCGTGCGCGGCGGCCTCGGGGCTGTCGGAGCCATGCACGCTGTTGGCCTCGATGCTTTCGGCAAACAGCTTGCGGATCGTGCCCTCGTCGGCGTTTGCCGGGTTGGTGGCGCCCATCAGCTTGCGGTTCTGCGCGATGGCGTCCTCGCCCTCCAGCACCTGCGCGACGACGGGTCCGCTCACCATGAAGCCGACCAGGTCATTGAAGAAGCCGCGCTCGCGATGGGCGCCGTAGAACGCCTCGGCCTGCGCCCGCGACAGCTGCAGGCGCTTTTGCGCGACGATGCGCAGGCCGCCCTGCTCGAACACCGCATTGATCTTGCCCGTCAGGTTGCGGCGGGTCGCGTCGGGCTTGAGGATCGACAGCGTGCGCTCGATGGCCATGGTGCTTCCCTAATCAACGTCCGTCGGGCGTTTAGGCCAACGACCCGCTTTGGGCAAGGTGGCCGCCTTGGACCCCCGTCCTGAACTGGGGCCATTCGGGCTTTCCTGACCCGGCCGCTGCGCCTACATCCCGTGCATGAGCCTGCTGACCCTCGACCGCGTCACCCTGCGCATGGCCGGCCGCACGCTGCTGGACCAGGCGGAGCTGCGCGTCGACCCCGGGCGGCGCATCGGGCTGGTGGGCCGCAACGGCGCCGGCAAGAGCACGCTGCTGAAGGCCATCTCGGGCGAGCTGCCGATCGACGGCGGCGAGATCACCTTCAACAGCCGCGCCCGCATGGCGCAGGTGCGCCAGGAGGCGCCGAGCGGCCCCGGCAACCTGCTCGACACCGTGCTGCTGGCCGACACGGAGCGCCTCGCGCTGCTCGGCGAGCTCGACACCGCGCCGCCGCTGCGGCTGGCCGAGGTGCATGAGCGGCTGCGCGCCATCGGCGCCGACGCGGCACCGGCCCGGGCGGCGGCGATCCTCGCCGGGCTCGGCTTCGACGCGGCGGCGCAGGCGCGGGCGGTCGACAGCTTCTCCGGCGGCTGGCGCATGCGGGTGGCGCTGGCGGCTGCGCTGTTCGCCGCCCCCGACCTGCTGCTGCTGGACGAGCCGACCAACCACCTGGACCTGGAGGCGAC
>CAXULX010000104.1:0-7611 GCA_964252005.1 uncultured Acetobacteraceae bacterium
GGATGCCCATCTCGCTGAGCATCGCCATCACGTCCTCGATCTGCTCCGAGCTGTTCTGGTCGGACGGCAGCACGGCGTTCAGCTCGTCGAAGGTGATGTAGCCGCGCTCCCGGCCCTTCGCGATCAGGCGCTTGACGGCGACCGCGTTGGTGTCGAGCAGCGTGGTGTCGCCGTCCTGGTCGGCGGGCGCTGCGTCGGCGGTCGCGGCTTGCTTGGTCGCCATGGATTAGGGCACTCCATAAATGCGTGCGGCACGGCGTCCCGTGCGGCACATCAGGGTTCAGCCTCCGCGCCCTGGTCGGGCATGGACAGCGCGTCTCGTGCGGCGCACAGCGCGATCAGGCGGCGCTGCGCCGCCTCATCCGGCCGCTCGATGAAGGCCCGGCCCGCGGCCGCCACCTCCTCGTCCAGCCGCGAGCGGTGCATCAGCCCGAAGATGTGCCACCAGCCCGCCTCCGCCTCGGCGGGCATGGCATCGGCGTGGGCACAGGCCGGTAGGGGGTATGGCGCCGACGACAGGGCCTGGTCTGCCTCTTCCATTGCACCAGATGCATGCAGGTGGGACAGCAAGGCTGTGGAATCAAGCGGGTTTCGTTCGGAAGCGTGCAGGATCGCGTCGCGCAGCCGCGACATGGCGGGCGAAAGCTCAAGGGCGGCGAACGCCTCCTCGGTGTCGCGCAGCAGGTCCGGATGGCGCAGCAGGATCGCCACCAGGCAGCGCCCGCGTTCGGCCTGCGTCGCGTCCAGGGTGGACGGCGTGCGCGTCGGCCGAGCCTTGGGCAGCAGGACTTTGCCGGGGCGCTTGCGGCTCGCGTAGAACCGGTCCAGCAGGGCGCCGCGGTACTCGGCGGCGAGCGACCGGTCGGCGATCCGTCCCGCCGCCGCGACCAGCCGGGCCCGCAGCGCCGCGCGCTGCTCCGGCGTGTCGCCGCCGCCCTGCTCGCGCACGAAGTCGAACAGCGCCTCCGACAACGGGCGCGCCCCGTCCACCACGTCCTGGAACGCCGCCGGGCCGCGCTTCTGGATGAGCGTGTCCGGGTCCTCCCCGCCCGGCAGCGCCGCCAGCCGCAGGGTGCGCTCCGGCGTCAGCAGCGGCAGGCAGAGTTCGGCCGCCCGCGCGGCGGCACGGGCGCCCGCGGCGTCGCCGTCGAAGCACAGCACCGGGTCGGGCGACAGGCGCCACAGCTCCTCCATCTGCTCCTCGGTCAGCGCGGTGCCGAGCGGCGCCACCGCGCCTGCGAACCCCGCCTGGTGCAGCGCGATCACGTCCATGTAGCCCTCCGCCACCACCAGCCGTTGCCCGGCCCGCACCCCGGCGCGCGCCAGGTCGAGCGCATACAGGTTGCGCTTCTTGGAGAACACGGGGCTTTCGGGTCCGTTGATGTACTTGGGCTTCGCGTCGCCCAGCGTGCGCCCGCCGAAGCTCACCAGCCGCCCGCGGCGGTCGCGGATCGGGAAGGTGACGCGGTTCCAATAGAGTTCACGGGCCGGGCCATCCTCGGCCTCCCGCAGCAGCCCAGCCTCCAGCATGCGGGCGGGCTCCACGCCGCCGCGTCCCAGTTCGGCCGTGAGCGCGCCGCGCCCGTCGCCGCTCCATCCCAGGCCGAACCGCGAGATCGTCTCGGGCGACAGTCCGCGGCGGCGCAGGTAGTCGAGCGCCGCCCCCCCCTCCGCCTGGTGCAGGCGCCGGGCAAAGCTCTCCTGCGCCAGGTCGAGCACGCCGTGCAGGTCCAGCCGCTGCCGCTCGGCCTCGACGGCGCGGGGCGACGATTTCGGCACGTCCAGCCCGGCCTCGCCCGCCAGCCGCTCCACCGCCTCCAGGAACGACGCGCCCTCGGTCTGCATGACGAAGGTCACCGCGTCGCCATGCGCGCCGCAGCCGAAGCAGTGGAAGCCGTCCTCGTACACCTGGAAGCTCGGCGACTTCTCGTTGTGGAAGGGGCAGCATCCCTTCCAGTTGCGGCCCGACTTCGACAGCTTGACCCGGCGCCCGATCAGCGCCGAAAGCGGCGTGCGCGCCCGCAGCTCGTCGAGAAAGGCCGGCGGCAGCGCCATCAGGACGCCAGGCGCGCCCGCACCAGCGGCCCGGCCCGGCCCATGTCCAGCGCCGCGCCGTGCGACGCCTTCAACGCCGCCATCACCCGGCCCATGTCCTTGGGGCCGGCCGCACCCGTCGCCGCCACCGCCGCATCGACCGCCGCCACGAGGTCCGCGTCGTTCATCTGCTGCGGCAGGAAGCCCTCGATCACGGCGATCTCCGCCTCCTCCTTGGCGGCCAACTCGGGCCGGTTACCCTTCTGGTAAAGCTCGACTGATTCCCGCCGAGACTTCACCATGCCGCGCAGCATCGAGAGCACCTCGTCATCGGGGATGGCGGTCACGCCCTTCGGCCGGGCGGCGATGTCGAGGTCCTTCATCCGGGCGAGGATCATGCGCAGCGTCGAGGTGCGCGCGGCGTCCCCGGCCCGCATCGACGCCTTCAAGCCGTCGCTGAATGTCTCGCGCAACCCCATCGTTTCCATCCCGTGCTGTTTCGCATGTTTGTATAGAATGCCTGGTTGCCAGGGAGAAGCGCGTCCGGAAAAAACCTCCGGGTATTTTGGCCTCTGTTGCCCTGGTAAGTTTTTTCCCATAGGCTGCGGCCATGGTGGCCATCGACGAGATCATCGACCAGCTTGGCGGACCCGACGCCGCCGCCCGGCTCACCGGCGTGGGCACCGAGGCCGTCCGCAAATGGCGGCAGGCCCGCGCCGTGCCTAGCAAGCATTGGGCCGCAGTGATCGCCGCCACCGGACTGCCGCTCTCTGCCCTGTCGGGCGTCCCAACCCAGGAGGCCCCCATGCCCGAACCCGTCCCCGCCGCGGCCGAGCCGCCGGACGGCGCCACCGCCGCCCTCGTGCTCGCGGACGGCACGGTGTTCTGGGGCCGCGGCTTCGGCGCCTATACCCATGATGCCGGGGGCGGGCGCGTCGGCGAGGTCTGCTTCAACACCGGCATGACCGGCTACCAGGAGACGCTGACCGACCCGTCCTACGCCGGCCAGATCATCACCTTCACCTTCCCGCACATCGGCAACACCGGCTGCAACAGCGAGGACCTGGAGGCCGCCACCATCGCCGCCCTGGGCCTCGTCGTGCAGCAGGACGTGACGGAGCCAAGCAACTGGCGCTCCACCCAGTCGCTCGACGCCTGGCTGCGCTCCTGCGGCGTGCCCGGCATCGCCGGCGTGGACACACGGGCGCTGACCATCCGCATCCGCGACGCCGGCGCGCCGCACGGCGTGATCGCCCACCCCGCCGATGGCCGCTTCGACCTTCCGGCGTTGCAGGCGCGGGCGCAAGACTGGCCCGGCCTCGCGGGCATGGACCTCGCGCTCCAGGTGAGCTGCACCCAGACCTACACCTGGGAGGAAGGCACCTGGGCCTGGCCGGACCGCCACGACACCTCGCCGCACCGGCATCACGTCGTCGCCGTGGATTACGGCGCCAAGCGCAACATCCTGCGCAGCCTGGCCGCCGCCGGGTGCCGGGTGACGGTGGTGCCGGCGACGGCGACGGCCGAGGACATCCTGCGCCATGCGCCTGACGGCGTGTTCCTGTCCAACGGCCCCGGCGACCCCGCCGCGACCGCCGCCTACGCCGTGCCGGCGATCCAGGGCGTCCTGGAGCGCGGCGTGCCGCTGTTCGGCATCTGCCTGGGCCACCAGTTGTTGGCGCTGGCCTTGGGCGGCCGGACCTACAAGCTCGACCGCGGCCACCGCGGCGCGAACCAGCCGGTAAAGGACCTGGCGACCGGGCGTGTCGAGATCACCGCGCAGAACCACGGCTTCGCGGTGGAGGACAGCAGCCTCCCGCCCGGCGTGCGCATCACCCATGTCAGCCTGTTTGACGGCAGCAACGAGGGCATCGCCTGCGACGACCGGCCCGCATTCAGCGTGCAGTACCATCCCGAAGCCAGCCCGGGGCCGGCCGACAGCCAGCATCTGTTCCGGCGGTTCGTCGATATGATCGAGCGCGGCACGGCCGCGACGATGGAAGGCGCATAGCCATGCCCAAACGCACCGACATCCGCTCCATCCTCATCATCGGCGCCGGGCCCATCGTCATCGGCCAGGCGTGCGAGTTCGACTACTCCGGCGCGCAAGCCTGCAAGGCGCTGCGGGCGGAGGGCTACCGCGTCATCCTGGTCAACTCGAACCCGGCCACCATCATGACCGACCCGGGCCTCGCGGACGCCACCTACATCGAGCCGATCACGCCGGAGATCGTCGAGAAGATCATCGCGCGTGAGAAGCCCGACGCGCTGCTGCCGACCATGGGCGGGCAGACCGCGCTCAACACGGCGATGCGGCTGCATGCCAACGGCGCGCTGGCCCGGCACGGCGTCGAGCTAATCGGCGCCAAGGCCGACGTGATCGACCGTGCGGAGGACCGCCTCAAGTTCCGCGACGCCATGAGCGAGATCGGCCTCGAAAGCCCGCGCAGCGCCATCGCCCACAGCATGGCCGAGGCGCGCGAGGCGCTCGCCATGACCGGGCTGCCCGCCGTCATCCGCCCGAGCTTTACCCTGGCCGGCACCGGCGGCGGCATCGCCTACAACCGCGAGGAGTTCGAGCAGATCGTGGCCGGCGGCCTCGACGCCAGCCCCACGGACGAGGTGCTGATCGAGGAGAGCGTGCTCGGCTGGAAGGAATACGAGATGGAGGTCGTGCGCGACAGCGCCGACAACTGCATCATCGTCTGCGCCATCGAGAACGTCGATCCCATGGGCATCCACACCGGGGACAGCGTGACCGTCGCCCCGGCGCTCACTCTCACCGACAAAGAATACCAGATGATGCGCGATGCCAGCATCGCCTGCCTGCGCAAGATCGGCGTCGATACCGGCGGCTCCAACGTGCAGTTCGCGGTGAACCCAGCGGACGGGCGCCTCGTGGTGATCGAGATGAACCCGCGGGTGTCGCGCTCCTCGGCGCTCGCATCCAAGGCGACGGGCTTCCCCATCGCCAAGATCGCGGCCAAGCTCGCGGTCGGCTACACGCTCGACGAGCTCGCCAACGACATTACGTCCGTCGTTGTCGACGGCAAACGCGTCGGGTCGACGCCCGCAAGCTTTGAGCCGACGATCGACTACGTCGTCATCAAGATTCCCCGGTTCACGTTCGAGAAATTCCCCGGCACCCCGGCCCTGCTGACCACCAGCATGAAGTCGGTGGGCGAGGCCATGGCCGTCGGCCGCAGCTTCGCGGAGGCCCTGCAGAAGGGCCTGCGCAGCATGGAGACGGGATTCCACGGCCTCGACCCGGTGGAGCCGCCCGGCGACGGCGGGCACGATGCGTTCCGCGCCGCCCTGTCCACGCCGCGGCCGGACCGGCTGCTGATGGCGGCGCAGGCGCTGCGGGCCGGGCTGTCGGTCGAGGACATCCACGACGCCTGCAAGTTCGACCCGTGGTTCCTCCGCCAATTGGAGCGCATCGTGCAGGCGGAGCGCGAGGTGGCGGCGGCGGGGCTGCCGGGCCAGGCCATGGCGATGCGGCGGCTGAAGGCGATGGGCTTCTCCGACATCCGCCTCGCGGACTTGGCCGGCACCACGGCGGAGGCGGTGGCCGCCGCCCGGACCGGGCTCGGCGTGCAGCCGGTCTATAAGCGCATCGACGCCTGCGCCGCCGAGTTCGCCTCGGCCACGCCCTACATGTACTCGACCTACGAGGGCGGCTTCGGCCCGCCCGCCTGCGAGAGCGCGCCCACGGACCGCCGGAAGATCGTGATCCTCGGCGGCGGGCCGAACCGCATCGGCCAGGGCATCGAGTTCGACTATTGCTGCGTGCACGCCGCCTACGCGCTGCGCGACGCCGGGTTCGAGACGATCATGGTCAACTGCAACCCGGAAACCGTCAGCACCGACTACGACACCTCCGACCGGCTATACTTCGAGCCGCTCACCGCGGAGGAGGTCATCGCCCTCGTCCGCAAGGAGCAGGAGCGCGGCGAGGTGCTGGGCTGCATCGTGCAGTACGGCGGGCAGACGCCGCTGAAGCTGAGCCAGGCGCTGTCGGCCGCCGGCATCCCCATCCTCGGCACCAGCGCCGACGCCATCGACATCGCCGAGGACCGGGAGCGGTTCCAGGTCCTGCTGCAGCGCCTCGGCCTGCGCCAGCCGGAGAACGGC
The DNA here is from genome assembly GCA_964252005.1 of uncultured Acetobacteraceae bacterium. Classification (GTDB taxonomy): domain Bacteria; phylum Pseudomonadota; class Alphaproteobacteria; order Acetobacterales; family Acetobacteraceae; genus CAHJXG01. Next base: position 6,169 of record CAXULX010000104.1, read on the forward strand.
ACCGCGCGCTCGGCGGCGGAGGCGGAGGCCATCGCCGAGCGCGTCGGCTACCCCGTGGTGATCCGCCCGTCCTACGTGCTGGGCGGGCGCGCCATGGAGATCGTGCACGAGCGCGCGGGCCTGCACCGCTACATGCGCGAAGCCGTGCGGGTGTCCGGCGACAACCCGGTGCTGATCGACCGTTACCTCAACGACGCCATTGAGGTAGACGTGGACTGCATCTCCGACGGCCACACCGTCTATGTCGCGGGCGTCATGGAGCATATCGAGGAGGCCGGCATCCACTCCGGCGACAGCGCCTGCTCGCTGCCGCCGTACTCGCTGTCGCCCTCCACGGTGACGGAGTTGAAGGCGCAGACGGAGGAGATGGCGCGGGCCTTGGGCGTCGTCGGGCTGATGAACGTGCAGTACGCGATCAAGGACGGCGTGGTGTTCGTCCTCGAAGTGAACCCGCGGGCGTCGCGCACCGTGCCCTTCGTGGCCAAGGCGACCGGCGTGCCCATCGCCAAGATCGGCGCCCGCGTGATGGCCGGCGCCCGCCTCAGCGAGTTCCGCCTGGACGACCAGGCCATCGCCCCCCACGTCGCGGTGAAGGAGGCGGTGTTCCCCTTCGCCCGCTTCGTCGGCGTCGATACCATCCTGGGGCCGGAGATGAAGTCCACCGGCGAGGTCATGGGCCTCGACGCCAGCTTCGAGCGCGCCTTCGCCAAGTCGCAGCTGGGGGCCGGCGTGAAGCTGCCCGACGCCGGCACGGTGCTCCTCTCGGTGCGGGAGACCGACAAGGTCGGCCTCGTGCCCATGGCCCGGCGGCTCATCGACATGGGCTTCGCGATCCTCGCCACCCGCGGCACCGCAGCGCGCATCCGGGACGCGGGGCTTTCGGTGCGGGTGGTGAACAAGGTGCTGGAGGGCCGGCCGCATTGCGTGGACGCCATCCGCTCCGGCGAGGTGCAGCTGGTGATCAACACCGCAGGCTCCCCGCAATCGGTGACGGACAGCTTCGACATCCGGCGCAGCGCGCTGTTGCACGGCGTGCCGCATTACACCACCATCGCCGGCGCGCGGGCGGCGGTGCACGCCATCGCGGCGCTCAAGGCGGGGACGCTTGAAGTCGCACCGCTGCAGTCTTACTTTCGCGGATCATTTTAGAGTGGTTGCGGCCACTCGAACTTAAACGGACGGGACGGCGCATTTTGCAGAAGTTTCCTATGACCGCGCCCGGCCTGCTTCGGCTGGAAGAGGAGTTGCGCCACCTGAAATCGGTGGAGCGCCCGTCGATCATCCGCGCCATCGCCGAGGCGCGCAGCCATGGCGACCTGAGCGAGAACGCCGAATACCACGCGGCGCGCGAGCGCCAGTCCTTCATCGAGGGCCGGGTGATCGAGCTGGAGGAGATCGTCTCGGCCGCCGAGGTGATCGACCCGAGCAGCCTGTCCGGCGACC
>CAXULX010000105.1:0-7464 GCA_964252005.1 uncultured Acetobacteraceae bacterium
GCCGGGCTTCTCGTGGATGCGCCGCTTGCCGCGCGGCACGAACTTGAAGTGCTTGACCGCATTGGTGACGTAGACCGTCTGCCGGTCCAGCCCGGCCTCCGCCATCGCGCGGTCCAGCAACTGCCCGGCCGGGCCGACGAACGGGCGTCCGGCCAGGTCCTCCTGGTCGCCCGGCTGCTCGCCCACCATGACGATGCGGGCGTTGGGCGAGCCCTCGCCGAACACCACCTGCGTGGCCGGCTCCCAGAGCGGGCAGCGCCGGCACTCCGCCGCCTCCCGCGCGGCCTCGTGCAAGGGGCTGCCGTGCTCGGCCATGGGTGCCGCGACGACACGGGAGGGATTCGGGCGGGACGGATTGGGGGCTGAGGACAAGGGCTGCTCCACCATGGCATCCACGCGGCCCGACGCCGTGCGGATCAGTTCAGGGATCGCGGCGGCCTCCGGAAGGTTCCGCCAGTATTTCTGTGGCATCTCGGACCGCATCGCGCCGATTTTGAGCCGGGCGGGGTTGAAGATGCTGCTGTAGTACGCCCGCCAGTATGCCTCCAGCCGGTCGTCGTCCGGCACATCGGACGGCGAGGCGCCCACGTCGAACCGCAGAGCGTCCCCGTCCCAGTGCGCGCTGCGGTAGGGCGTCAGGATGGACCAGGTCATGGTGGCGAAGCGCCGGGCGAAGAACGGGGCGTTGGCCTCGACGATGTAGTGCTCCGGCTCGAACCAGCTCACGTAGCGCGTGCCCTCGGGTTCCACGACCTCCCGGAAGCGCACGAAGGCGCGCATCTTGTGGGTGTCCCGCCGCACCGCCTGGGCCAGGCGCTGCGCGCGCTGCACCTCGGGGTCGGTGGTCATCTCCAGGATGTGCTTCTCGCCGCGATGGGCGCGCCAGATCAGGCGATACAGCAGGGCGAACCGCTCGGGGTCACGCGCCTGGATCACCGTCTCCGCCAGCGTCACCAGGGCGCGCGGCACGGTGAAGCCGCCGGCCGGGGCCGGGATGGCCGCCTCCTCGGGCTCGGCGAACAGGTCGGTGACGCTGCGCACGGACCAGACGACGTCATCCGGGGCCACGTCCGACAGCGCCAGCGCGCGCGCCGCGGCGCGCCAGGCGCCCCAATCGACCTCGTGCGCCAGGACGACCGGCCTCATGCGAACATGTCCAGCTGCGCCGCCTTCGGCACCAGGCGCTGCGCCAGCCGCGCGCTGTCCAGCAGGCCGCCGGGCTGGTAGTCCAGCGCGATGACGAACGGGGCGACCTTGGCCATCGGCAGGCGCAGCCGCGCCAGGTCGTCCATGCGGAGCCGCCGGTGCCGCCGGGCCTGCAGCAGCTTGTCCACCGACTTCACGCCCATGCCCGGCACCCGCAGCAACTGCTCCCGAGTCGCGGTGTTCACGTCCATGGGGAACTGCTCCCGGTGCTGCAACGCCCAGGCGAGCTTCGGGTCCATCGACAGGTCCATGTTCCCGGCGGCGTCCAGCGCCAGCTCGTCCGCCTTGAACTCGTAGAACCGCATCAGCCAATCGGCCTGATACAGCCGATGCTCCCGCAGCAGCGGGGCGCGCTTAGGCGGCAGGATGGCACTCGCGTCCGGGATGGGGCTGAACGCCGAGAAGTACACCCGGCGCAGCCCGTAATTGCCATACAGGTTGGTGCTGAGCGCCAGGATCTTGCGGTCGGAGCTGTCGTCGGCGCCGACGATCATCTGCGTGCTCTGCCCGGCGGGCGCGAAGCGCGCCGATTTCTTCTCCGCCTTCGCCTCGTCAATGCGCAGGCGCATACGTCCCATGCTGCGCCGGATGCTCGGCATGTCCTTCTCGGGCGCCAGCCGGGCCAGCCCGTCCTCCGTCGGCATCTCCACGTTGATGCTGAGCCGGTCGGCATACAGCCCGGCCTCCAGCAGCAGTTCCGGCGAGGCGTCGGGGATGGTCTTCAGGTGGATGTAGCCGCGGAAGCCGTGATCCACGCGCAGCGCCTTCGCCACCCGGACCACCTGCTCCATGGTGTAGTCGGGGCTGCGGATGATGCCGGAGCTGAGGAACAGCCCCTCGATGCAGTTGCGGCGGTAGAAGCCGAGCGTCAGCGTCACGACCTCCTCCACGGTGAAGCGGGCGCGCTGCACGTTGGAGGACCGCCGGTTGATGCAGTAGAGGCAATCGTACACGCAGCTGTTGGTCAGCAGGATCTTCAACAGGGAGATGCAGCGCCCGTCCGGCGCGTAGGCGTGGCAGATGCCCATGCCCTCGGTCGAGCCGATGCCGGTCTTCTCCCCCAGCGAACTGCGCGACACGGTGCCGCTCGAAGCGCAAGACGCATCGTATTTCGCCGCGTCGGCCAAGATTTTGAGCTTTGCCAGCAGGTCCATAGAACGTTTGTTCTCCATCCACCGAAGTTAAGCGATCCCGGCAAATGTTCAACCGGTTCGGGCTGGCCTATGCTGCGGCATGAGTGCTGATCCCCCTTCCTCCACTGCTCAGGACTACACGGCCATCGGCGCCGCAAGTTCCCCGGTTTTCTCCTGCGACGGGCGCACCCTGTTCCACCTGCGCGGCGCCGGGCTGGCGCAGGTCTGGGCGCTGGAGATCGAGAGCGGGCGGTCCCAGCCGCTTACCGACCACGACGAGAGGGTGGCCCTGCTGCGCCGCGCCCCCGGCGACGACCGCCTGATCTACGGCATCGACGCCGGCGGCGACGAGCGCCAGCAGCTTTGGCTGCTGCAGGACGGGCGGTCGCGCCGGCTCACCGATGCGCCCGGGGTGATCCACGGTTTCGGCGCGTGGTCCCCGGACGGCGCCCGCATCAGCCTGACCGCCAACGACCGGGACGCGGCGCATTTCGATGTCCTCGTGATGGACCCGGCCACCGGGGCGCGCACGCGGTTGTTCCAGGGCACGCATGAGGCCGCCGCCGCGGCCTGGCACCCCGATGGCAACCGGCTGATCGTCATGCAAGACAGGAACAGCGGCGACGTGCGGCCCCTAGTGATCCACCTGGACGGCACCGTGCAGCCCGTGCCGCGCGCCGCGCCCGCCCGGTATGCCAGCCTGCGCTGGGCCGCGGACGGCACGGCGCTCATGGGCCTGACCGACGCCGGGCGCGACACCATGGCGCTGTGCCACATCGACCCGGCGACCGGCGAGGCCGCCCCGGTGTTCGCCCCGCCCGGCCGCGACGTGGAGGCTTGGGCGCTCTCGCCCGGCGGCGCCCTGCTCGCCACGGTGGAGAACGACCGCGGCTATGCCCTGCTGCGCGTGGGACCCTCGGACGGCGAGCGTCCCGTGGCGGCCGGCCTGCCGCGCGGCGTCGTGTCCGATCCCGCCTGGTCGCCGGACGGCGCCACGCTGGCCATGGCCGCCGCGTCGCCGACGGAGCCGCCGGGTCTCTGGATGTGGCGGGACGGCGCGGTGCGCCCGTTATGGCGCCCGGACTGCGCCCTGCCCGTGCAGGATTTCGGTTTGGTCGAATGGGACAGCCTCGACGGGCGGCCGGTCCCCGGCTGGCTTGCCATGCCGCCCGGCCCGGTTCCGCCCGGCGGGCATCCCGCGGTGGTCTGGGTGCATGGCGGCCCGGCGTCGCAAACCCGCGCCAATTTTCGTCCGGACATGCAGGCCCTGCTGGCCCAGGGCTACGCCGTGCTGATGCCCAACGTGCGCGGCAGCACCGGCTACGGCCGCACCGCGATGGAGAGCGACGACCGGGAGCAGCGCCTGCTGTCCGTGCACGACCTCGCCGCCGGGGGCCGCTGGCTCGCCGCCCGGCCCGACATCGACCCGGCGCGCATCGCCGTCATGGGGCAATCCTACGGCGGCTACATGGTGCTCGCCGCCATCACCGAGCATCCGGAGCTTTGGTGCACGGCCATCGACCTCTACGGCATCGCCGATTTCGGCACGCTCCTGGCCAGCACAGGCCCTTGGCGCCGGGCGCACCGGGCGGACGAGTACGGCGACCCCGTCCGCCACCGCGCCCTGTTCGACCGCATCTCGCCCATCCGCCATGTGGACCGCATCCGGGCGCCGCTGCTGGTGCTGCATGGCAGGCGCGACCCTCGCGTCGCGTTCTCCGAAAGCGAGCAGATCGTCGCGGCACTGCGCTCCCGGGGCAAGCCCGTGCAGTTCGAGGCGTTCGATCATGCCGGGCACGGCTTCGTGCGTCCGGACGACCGCCGCCGGGTCTATGCGGCGGTGGCAGGGCACCTCGCGCGCACCATGCCAATCAGCCGCCCATCGCCTGCCGCATGAACATCCGCTTCAGCCCCGGCATCCGGTGCACCCCGGCGATGCCCACGTCCCGGGCGGCGCGCAGCAGCGGGTTGTCGGTGCTGAACAGCCGGTCCAGCACGTCGGTCGCCGCCAGCATCAGCAGGTTGTCCGGCCGCCGACGCCGCTGATACTGCGCCAGCAGCGCGGCGCCGCCCGGGTCCGCACCCCCTTGCACCGCCGCGATCACCAGCTCGGACAGCGCCATCACGTCGCGGAACCCGAGGTTCAGCCCCTGCCCGGCAATCGGATGGATGCCGTGCGCCGCGTCGCCCACGAGCGCCAGCCGCGTATCGACATAACGCTGCGCGTGCATGGCCGATAGCGGGTAGATCCACCGCCGCCCAATCGGCCGCACCGCCCCCAGATGGTTGCCCAGCCGCCGCGCCACCTCGCGCCCGAACGCCGCGTCGTCCAGCGCGATCACCCGGTCCGCCGCCGCGGTCCGCTCGGTCCAGACGACGGCGGAGACGTGCGGCGCGCCCTCCGTCGGTCCCATCGGCAGTTGCGCGAAGGGGCCGCCGGGCAGGAAGTGCTCCAGCGCCGTGTTGTGGTGCGGGCGCTCATGCGCCACGGCCGAGACGATGCCGCGCTGCTTGTAGGGCACCCGCGTCACCGGGATGCCCGCCTGCTCGCGCAACGGCGAGCCGCGGCCCTCTGCCGCGACCACCAGGCGACAGGCGATGGCGGGACCGCCGGAGACCTGCACCACGGCGCCATCCGCGCGGCGCGTCACGGCCGCCTCCGCCGGGGCATGCACGAGGAGGCCCGGCGTCCGGTGCATATGGGCGTTCAGCGCGACCCGCAGCGCGCGCGCCTCCACCATCCAGCCGAACGGCTGGTCGCCCACGTCCTGATGGTCGAAGTGCAGGAACAGGCTGGAGGCCCGCTGCCCCACCCGGCCATCGGACACCCGGATGTCGAGGATGGGCGACGGCGCCTGCGGCAGCGCGTCCCAGACGCCCGCCGCCTCCAGCAGGCGCCGCGAGCCGGCCGCGACGGCATAGGCGCGCCCGTCGAAATCCGGGTGCTCCATCGGCGGCAGCGCCGCGCGGTCGATCACGGCCACGCGCACCCCGCCCGCCGCCAGCCGGCATGCGAGCGTGCCGCCCACCGGCCCGGCCCCGACCACGCAGACGTCCACGGTCAGGTCAGCCATCGGCTCTCTCCTTGGTTGCATAGTAATTGGGCAGCAATCCGTTGCACCCAAGTTACGGACCGGGGCACGGGTTGCCCATGCCACGGGCAGACATCCTGGCCCGGCGACCGCACATCGCCCCGACGGGCCGGCACGGTTCTTGAATATGGTTGCCCGACGCGACCTGCCGAATGTGGCGCGAGGCGCGGAATTGGAAAGAGGAAGGTTCGATGAAGCTGATCGTAGCCGTCATCAAGCCCTTCAAGCTCGATGATGTCAGGGAGGCTTTGACGCCATTGGGCGTGCAGGGACTGACCGTATCGGAGGTGAAGGGGTTCGGCCGCCAGAAGGGGCAGACGGAGATCTACCGCGGCGCCGAATACCACGTGAACTTCCTACCCAAGGTGAAGGTCGAGATCGCGGTCTCCGAGGACCTCGCGGAGCAGGTGGTCGAGGCCATCATGAAGGCGGCGCACACCGGCAAGATCGGCGACGGCAAGATTTTCGTGATGGACATCGAGCGCGCGGTGCGGATTCGGACCGGTGAGACCAACGAGGAAGCACTATGAGGATACAAGCTTGGCGGCTGGCCCCGCTGCCGGCCGTGCTGCTGGCCGCCGTTCCCGCCTGGGCGCAGAACGCCGCGACGGCGGCGGCTCCCCCTGCCGCCGCGGCGGCTGCGGCCGTCGCCGAGGCCAAGGTCGATTCCGGCGACACCGCCTGGATGCTGACCAGCACGGCGCTCGTGCTGATGATGACGGTGCCGGGCCTGGCGCTGTTCTACGCCGGGATGGTGCGCAAGAAGAACGTGCTGGCGACCCTCATGCAGTCCTTCAGCATCTGCGCGCTGGTGACGGTGGTGTGGATGGTCGCGGGCTACAGCCTCGCCTTCACCAACGGCAACCCCTATGTCGGCGACCTGTCCCGCCTGTTCCTGAACGGGATCGCGACGAACTGGGACAAGCCGTTCACCCTGGGCCTGGGTACGGAGAACAGCACGGTCAACACGATCCCCGAGACCGTTTACCTGATGTTCCAGATGACGTTCGCGATCATCACCCCGGCGCTGATCGCCGGCGCCTTCGCCGACCGGATGAAGTTCTCGGCGCTGATGGTGTTCATGGCGCTGTGGTCGCTGCTGGTGTACTCGCCGGTGGCGCACTGGGTCTGGAGCCCGCTCGGCTGGATCAACGCCTTGGGCGCGGCCGACTTCGCGGGCGGCACGGTGGTGCACATCAACGCGGGCGTGGCCGGGCTGATCTGCGCGCTCGTGCTGGGCAAGCGGGTGGGCTACGGGCAGGACAACATGAGCCCCTACAACCTGGCCTACGCGGTGATCGGGGCGTCGCTGCTTTGGGTCGGCTGGTTCGGCTTCAACGCCGGGTCGGCGCTGACGGCCGGCGGCCGGGCCGGCATGGCGATGCTGGCGACGCAGATCGCAACCGGCGCCGCGGCGCTGGGCTGGGTGGTGGCGGAATGGGTGGCGAAGGGCAAGCCGAGCGTGCTCGGCGTGATCTCCGGCGCGGTGGCGGGGCTGGTGGCGATCACGCCGGCCTCCGGCTTCGTGCTGCCGGGGCCGGCGCTGATCATCGGCGTGGTGGCGGGCGTCGTCTGCTTCTGGTCGGCGACCGGGTTGAAGCACCTGCTGGGCTATGACGACAGCCTCGATGCGTTCGGCGTGCACGGCATTGGCGGCATCATCGGCGCGCTGCTGACCGGGGTGTTCGCCTACGGCCCGCTTTCGGCCACGACGGACAAGCCGGAGGGCATCTACATCGCGGGAACCACGCTTTTCACCGCGCAGGTCTATGCGGTGGCCGCGACGGTCGCCTACAGCGCCGTCGCGACGTTCATCCTGCTCAAGGTCGTCGACGTCGTCATCGGCCTGCGCGTGTCCGTCGATGAGGAGCGCGAGGGCCTGGATGTCGTGCTGCATGGCGAGCAACTCGGCTAGAGCATGACCGCATCAGGTGGACTCACCTGATCGGTAAACATGCTCGCAAAAACAAAGGCTAGATGTCGCTGCTATGGAGGTTGTCCTTCCGGGGCTGGGCTGAGAGGGTGTGGTTGCG
>CAXULX010000106.1:0-7276 GCA_964252005.1 uncultured Acetobacteraceae bacterium
GGCTGACGCTGTCGTTGCTGCGGTCCTGGTCGCGCTGCACCCAGACCGTGTCGCCGGCGAAACGCCCGGGGAACTCCTGCAGAAGATAGAACGAGCGCGCCAGCACATGGTCGCCCGACAACGGCGTAAGCGGCGGCACCGCCAGGCCCTGCGCGACCCGACGCAGCGCCGCGTCGGCGCCGGGGGCAAAGCCCTCGCCGGTGCCGCCGCCGCGCGTGTCGATCAGGATGATGCCGCCGTGGCTGGTATATTCATTCAAGGCGACGATGGCGGCCGGGTTGGGGGCGGCGTCGGCGACGATCGGCCAATACAGCAGCGGGTAGAACGAAAGGTCGTCCTGCCCCGGCGTCACCGCCGAGGGGTCGGCCAGGCTGGCGGCGGTCCGCCGGTTCACATAGGCCGACAGGCCCGTGAGGCCGGCGCGCGACACCCCGTCCACCTGGCCGTCGCCGGTGACGACATAGGCCAGCCGGGTCGCATTGGCCGGCAGGTCCTGCTGCGCCCGGACTGGCGGCGCCCAGGCTGACAACGCCACGGTCAGCAGCACCGCCGTCGTCGCCGCGCTCCGCAGCCGAAGCAGGCCGCGCAGCCACAGCGACACCAGCAGGTCGAGCGCCAACAGGCCGACGGCGACCGCCAGCAGCGCCGGACCCAGCGCCCGCTCGCGCGCCATGCCCGAGAGCTGCGCGCGCTCGGCGCCCGGCACCGGGATGGCGGCGGCAAGCTCCGGCAGCGCGGCGCCCAGGCTCAAGGCCCGCCGCCCGCTCTCCGGCCCATAGGTGCCGGGCGGGTGGCGTGCGGAGACCGCGGGCGCAGCCAGGTCTGCCGCCGTCAGGCCGGTGGCGGCGGGCGGGGGCGCGCCCAGCACACCGAAGCCGTCCAGCGCCTCCGCCGGGGCGAGAACGCTGTCCTCCGCCGTCCCGGCCACGCCGGCCGAGAGGTCCACCAGCCGGTGCAGCATGTCCACGAACAGGCCGGACAGCGGCAGGTTCGACCAGTCGGCGTTGGCCGTCACATGGAACAGCACGATGCGTCCGGCCCCGCGCTGTGCTGCGGTGACCAGCGGAGTGCCATCCGCCAGCAACGCCCAACTCCGCTCGGCCAACTGCGCAGAGGGCTCGGCCAGCACCTGGCGGGTGATCAGGACCTCCTCGGGGACCTCGAGCCCGGTGAAGGGCGAGGTGGCCGGGATGCGCGCGAGCGCCGCCGGCTGGCTCCAGGACAGGGCGCCGCCGAGTTGCCGATCGCCGGCAAGCAGGCGGACCGGCAGCAGCGGATCGCGCCAGGACGGGTCGCCGCTCGCCTCCGCCATGCGCGGCCCGGCGAAGCGGACCAGCAGGCCGCCGGCCTCGACCCAGCGCCCGAGCGCCGCCGCGTCCTCCCCCTCGATCGGCAGGTCGGCCAGCACCAGGACCGAAAGCTCGCGGGACAGCAGCGCCGCCAGGTTGCCCTCGCGCAGCTCGGAGGTGAGGGCGAGCGCACGCCGGACGTAGAACAGCGGGCCGATCAGCGGCGTGTCGGCGCCCTCCTCGGCGGCGAGCAGGCCGACCGGGCGTCGCCGCCAGCGCTCGTCGAGCAGCACGACGGACCCGGCGCCCGCCGCGCCGTCGAGCACGAGACGGGCGAGCTGGTTGCGCAGCTCCGGCGGCAACGGGATCGGGATTTCGGCGGACGCCGCGCCGGCGGGGATGCTGGCGTCCACACGCGCCAGGGTGCGGCCGTCGCCTGTTTGCGCCAGGATGGCGACCGGCCGCTCCGCCGGCTGCGGCAGGGCGGAGACGCGGGCGACCAGGCGCCCGGCCTCGGCGCGCGGCGGCCGGGCAAGCCGGACCGGCAGCGGATCGGGTTGGATCTGGGTGACCGGGCCGAGAGCGGCCAGCGCCTGCCCGAACGCGTCGTCCCCGGCCGCCGCCACGCCGTCAGATATATAGACCGCCGCGGTGGCGCCTGCGCCCCTGAGTGCTGCGGTGGCCGCCGGGCGATCGGGAGGCCAGGCCTTTGGACGCAGCGCGGCCAGCCGCGTGCGAAGGTCCGGCACCGCCATAACGGGAGACAGGCGCGGCGGCTGGTCCGCCTCGGTCCGGGCCGTAGTCAGCAGCGCCGCCGTGCGCCCGGCGCGTTCGGTGCGGTCCAGCACGGACCCTACGGCTTGCATCCGCGCCGCCCAGTCCGGCGCCGCGGCCCAGCCGTCGTCGACCACGAGCAGCAGCGGCCCGCTGCCCGGCAGGCCACCCGCCGCGTCCAGCACCGGTCCGGCCAGGCCCACGATCACCAGGCCGGCCGCGAGCAGCCGCAGCGCCAGCAGCCACCATGGCGTGCGGGACGCGGTCCGCTCCTCGGCCCGCAGCCCCGCCAGCAGCCGGATCGCCGGGAAGCTCTGGATGCGCGGCGTCGGCGGGGTGACACGCAGCAGCCACCACAGCAAGGGCAATGCCGCCAGCGCCAGCAGGAGCCATGGCATGGTGAAGATCAAGCCGGGCTCATCGCGGTGAACAGTCCCAGCAGCGCGGCCTCGGGTGGATGGTCGGTGCGATGCACGCCGAAGCTCCAGCCCGCGGTGGAGCATAGGGCGGCCAGGCCGCGCTGCTGCACCTGCAGCGCCTCGGCATACCCGGCGCGTATGCCCTCGACACGGGGGACCACGGCATCGACCTCCTGCTCCATGCCGCGGAAGCGGACCCGGCCGGTATAGGGCAGCAGCGCCTCGGCTGGGTCCAGGACCTGGAGCAGGTGCCCGGACACCGGGAGGGCGGCGAGGCTCGCCACGGCGGAGCGGATCTCGTCCAACGGCGCCAGGAAGTCGCCGATCAGCACGACCGACGAGTAGCGCGGCAGCGGCACCGCTTGCGGCATGCCGCCATCGACCGGCAGCTCCGCGAGCGCATCGGCCAGGCCGTCGAGCGCCGCACGGCCGCCGCGCTGGCGCATCGGCCCACCGAGCAGCCGCACGCGCTCGCCGCCTCGCAGCAGCAGGGCTGCCAACGCCAGCAGCAGCAGTTCGGCACGCTCGCGCTTTTCCGGCACCGCGGCGCCGGAGCGCCACGCCATGCTGGCCGAGGCGTCGCGCCAGAGGAACACGGACTGCGCCGCCTCCCATTCGGTTTCGCGGACGAAGGCGCGGTCCGACTTGCCGCTGGCGCGCCAATCGATGCGGGTCTGGGCGTCGCCGGGCAGGAATGGCCGGTATTGCCAGAAGCTGTCGCCCTGGCCCACGCGCCGCCGGCCGTGCACGCCCTGCGCCACGGTTGCCGCGACCCGCTGCGCCGCCACCAGCAGCGGCGGCAGGCGGGCCCCCAGCGCCTCGGCCCGGCGCGCGTTCTGGCCTGGCGGCGGACCCGGCCTCATGCCGTCACACGACTTGGCCGATGAGGCTGTCGATCACGTCGGGCAGGCCGACGCCCTCGGCCCGCGCCGAGAAATTCAGCGCCATGCGGTGCCGCAGCACGGGCTGGGCCAGCGCCGCCACGTCGTCGAGGCTGGGGGACAGCCGCCCGTCCAGCACGGCGCGGGCGCGGCAGGCCAGCATCAAGGACTGCGCCGCCCGCGGTCCGGGACCCCAGGCCACGTGGCGGCGCACGGCGTCGATGCCGGTCGTCTCCGGCCGGCCGCCACGCACGAGGCCCAGGATGGCGTCGACGACGCCCTCGCCCACCGGAACCCGGCGGATCAGCCGTTGCGCTGCGATCAACTCCTCCCCGGTCAGCACCGGCCGCGCACGGGCCATCTCCGCCCCCGTGGTGGCCAGCAGCATCGTGCGCTCGGCCGCGAGGTCCGGGTAGCCCACGTCGACCTGCAGCAGGAAGCGGTCCAGCTGCGCCTCCGGCAGCGGATAGGTGCCCTCCTGCTCGATCGGGTTCTGCGTCGCGAGGACATGGAAGGGCCGGGGCAGCGGATGGTCGACGCCGCCGACCGCGACCCGGCCCTCCTGCATCGCCTGCAGCAGCGCGGACTGGGTGCGCGGGCTGGCGCGGTTGATCTCGTCCGCCATCAGCAGCTGGCAGAACACCGGGCCGGGCACGAAGCGGAAGCTGCGGCGTCCCTGGCCGTCGTCGTCCAGCACCTCGCTGCCGGTGATGTCGGCCGGCATCAGGTCCGGCGTGAACTGCACCCGCTTGGGCACGAGGCCGAGCACGGTGCCCAACGTCTCGACCAGCAGCGTCTTGCCGAGGCCGGGCACGCCGACCAGCAGCGCGTGGCCGCCGGACAGCAGGGTGACCAGGACCTCCTCCACTACGGCTTCCTGCCCGAAGATGACCCGACCGATCTCCGCCCGCGCGGCTGCCGCCCTGGCGCCTAGGGCCTCGACGTCCGCAACCAGGCCATCTGTGTCGCTTATTGGCAACGGCGGGTCCTTCAAGGAATAGTTGCTACGTGATCCCCATCATCTGCCCACGCCAGGGGTTTCATCAACGGGGGGAGGCTACCTATATCGGGGACGGGAACGGAAGCACGGCGTTGCCCGGAGACGCAGACGTGAACGATGCCATGCCCGAGCGGCACATTGCTAGACATGAAACCAAGTCGCCGCAGGTTTTCACCTGTCCGGCCGAAGCGAGTCCGAAGCGAACGCGACCTCCGCGCGTCGAGTGCGGGGACCTACCATTCCTGATCCAGCGCGACGGCACCTGGCTGTACCGGGGCAGCCCGATCGGCCGGAAGGAGTTGGTGTGCCTGTTCAGCAGCGTGCTGAAACGCACCGCGAACGGCGATTATTGGCTTGAAACCCCGGTCGAGCGCGGCCGTATCCAAGTCGAGGATGCGCCTTGGCTCGCAGTCGAGATGGACTGGTCGGGCAACGGCCGCGACCAGGTGCTGTCGTTCCGCACCAACGTCGATCAGGTCGTGGCGGCCGGGCCTGAGCATCCGATCAGGGTGAAGCATGACTGCCTGACCAGCGAGCCGACGCCGTATATCACGATCCGCACGTCCGAAGGGGTTGCGCTCGAGGCGCGAATTGGCCGCGCGGTGTATTACGAGCTGGTTGCGCTGGCGGTGCCTGGGCTGGTCGATGGCCGCCGCGTGCTGGGCGTTTGGAGCCAGGATCGGTTTTTCTCGTTGGGCGACGTGCCGACCTGCTCTGAGCAAGATTGCCGCGAGGCCTAACGGGTTGGACCTGACCGCGCTGCGCGAACGTCTGGCCTACGTTCCTCCGGAGGCCATCGCCGCTCTCGCAACATCCGACGATGCGGTCGGCCTCAATCGCGGCTCCCTCGTTCCGGCGGCCGTGCTGGTGCCCATCGTCCACGGCGAGCGGCCGGGCGTGTTGCTGACCAAGCGCTCGTCACGGCTGAAATCCCATGCCGGCCAGGTCGCTTTCCCCGGCGGACGCATCGAACGCGGCGATGCCTCCGTCGAGGCGGCCGCGCTGCGTGAGGCGGAGGAGGAGATCGGCCTGCATCCCGACAGTGTCGAGATCGCCGGGCGGCTGCCTGACTACGTGACCGGCACAGGGTTCCTGATCGCGCCGGTGCTGGCGCTGCTGCCAGACGGCCTGGCGCTGACGCCTTCCGAGGCTGAGGTCGAGGCCATCTTCACCCTGCCGCTGTCCGTCCTGCTGGACCCGAATGCCCCCGAGCGGCGGCGCGTCTACTTCCGCGGACGGGACCGCGAGTTTTGGGTCTGGCCGCATCCGGAGCACTACATCTGGGGCGCGACGGCCGCCATCCTCGTCAACCTCGCTCAGCGCCTGCGGGCACAGGACACCTATGACGGGCAAGGCGTGGCGATGGCGGCGCAATGATCCGCGCGGCGGAGCTGGCGCTGTTCCTCGCTCCGCTCGGCGCCTACATCCTGTGGCGCATCACCGTCGCGCGTGGGCAGGCCGGGCCGTCGTCGCAGGTGCTCGCCGCCATCTTCGTGGGACTGCTGGTGTTCGGCGGCGGCTTGGCGTGGTTTGGCGTGCATGACCGGCTGCCCGCGGGTCGGCGCTACATCCCGGCCTCGATGCAAGACGGCCGGATCGTGCCGGGCCACGCCGGATGAGTGCCGGATGACGTCTGAGCCGGCGCTGCACATCGCACCGCCGGCGTTCCTCTCCGACCCGGCGTTGCAGGCCGTGCTCGCCGTGCTGCCCGGCGCCCGGCTGGTCGGCGGCTGCGTACGGGACGCCATTGCCGGCCGGACCGTGGCGGACGTGGACCTCGCGACACCGAGCCCGCCGGACGTGGTCGCCGCAGCGTTGCAGGCCGCCGGACTGCGCGCGGTGCCGACCGGACTCGACCATGGGACGATCACGGCGGTGAGCGGCGGCCGGGGGTTCGAGGTCACGACGCTGCGCCAGGACCACGCCACGGACGGCCGCCATGCGCAGGTCGCCTGGACCGCCGATTGGCAGGAGGACGCGGCCCGGCGCGATTTCACGATGAACGCGATGTCGATGCTGCCCGATGGCGCGGTGTTCGACTATTTCGACGGGGTGGCCGACCTGCGCGCGGGCCGGGTGCGGTTCGTGGGCGAGCCTGCCGCGAGGATCGCCGAGGACTACCTGCGTATCCTGCGGTTCTTTCGCTTTCACGCCCGTTACGGCCATGGCGATCCCGATCCGGCGGCGCTCGATGCGCTGCGTGACGGCGTGCCGGGCCTGGCGCGGCTGTCCCCCGAGCGGGTTTGGAGCGAGCTGAAACGCATCCTGGCGACCTCCGACCCCTGCGGCGCCGTTCGGCTGATGGTCGGTCTTGGCGTCCTGGCGGCGGTGCTGCCGGGCCGGTTGGAGCCGGCGCGGCTGGACCGGCTGGTGCAGGCCGGCGGTCCGGCCGACCCTTTGCTGCGGTTGGCGGCCCTGGCGCCCGGGGCCGGCCTCGACCTCGCGGCGCGGCTCCGGATGTCGGTGGCCGAGCGCGACCGCCTGCTGGCCCTGGCCGGGCCGCCGCCTGCGCCGGGCATGGACGACGACGCGGTGCGCCGGCTGTCGGCCGACGCGCCGCCGGGTGCGCTGCTCGGGCGCGCCTGGCTCGCCGGTGACGCCGGTCCGGCGTGGGAGGCGGTCCGGGTCCGGCTGCAGGCGCTGCCACGCCCGGTGTTTCCGCTGGAGGGGCGGGATGCGCTGGCCCTCGGCGTGCCGCCCGGCCCCGCCGTGGGCGAGTTGCTGCGCGGGGTCCGGGACTGGTGGATGGAGGGCGGCTGCCGCGCCAACGCCGCCGCCTGCCGGGGCGAACTGGCGAGGCGGGTGGCTGGCTGATACACGGGCCGCCATGGACGCAATCTCGCCCGCCCACCTGAAGCCGGACGGCACCCGGATGCTGCTGGGCCGGCTGTGGCGCGAGCATGGGCGCCACCA
>CAXULX010000107.1:0-6899 GCA_964252005.1 uncultured Acetobacteraceae bacterium
CGTTGATCCTCGGCGAGGCGCACCTCACCGCCGAGCACATGGAGACGACGGCCGAGGTCACGTTGGACAAGGTCGCCGACGGCTTCGCCATCACCGCCGTGCACCTCACGCTCAAGGCCAAGATCCCCGGCGCGAGTGAGGAGACGTTCCAGGAGCTGGCGGGCAAGGCGAAGGCGGGCTGCCCGGTGTCGAAGCTGCTGAATGCTGCGATCACCCTGGACGCCTCGCTGGTCAGTTAGAACGCGATCGTCCTTACTGGAGCAGTCAGGACGTGAGTCGCCGGGCCAGAAAAGCCTAGGTCCCAGGCGTCCTGACACATCCAGGACGACTTGGGCCTAGTGTCCTGAGTCTGAGGTTCGCCTGCCTGACGGACGCCGGGCATACTGAGTTGGTGGCGCTTGTGGGCCGGCTGCTAACGGCCGGTCTTATTTCGCTCCTCGTCCTTGGCGCGGCGGATCGAGCGGCGGACGGAGATCAGCTCCGCGATCAGCAGGCCCAGGAACAGCAGTTCGAGGATGATCCACTCCCACCGTCCGAACATCAGGGCCGCTCCCGGCTCATCTGCCGCTGGTCGAGCTGGTCGAACAGCGCGCACAGCCAGGCGACCCGGTCGTCGAAGGCCTGCCAACGGGGCAGCCGTGCCTCGGGCCGCGGCGGCGGCGGGACGGCGGCCACGGCGTCCACGAGATAGCGCGCGGCCTCGATCGTGGGGACCGGGCCGACCGGTCTCGGTCCACGCGCCGCGTCGGAGAGGCTGCGGGCCAGCAGGCGCAGCTTGCGGGCAGGCGGCACGACGGCGCGGCATCCGACGCTGTTGAAGCCCTGGCGGGCGACCTGCCGGCCGATCTCGGCATAGAGGTGCCGCGCGGCGCCGATGCCGGGACGGCAGACGCGGGGCAGTGCGGCGATCCCGGAGTCGGCGCGGCGATAAAGCTCGTCGGCTCGATGCAGCAGGCGCTGCACAACCCCGGCCAGCGCGGGGTCGAAGCTCGGATGCGCGAGCCAGGCGTCCGGGTCGATCCCGGCTGCGCGCAGCCAGTCCTGCGGCAGATAGAGGCGTCCCGCCCGGGCGTCCTCGCCCACGTCGCGGGCGACGTTGCTGAGCTGCATGGCGGCGCCGAGGTCGCAGGCCCGCGCGACGCCCTCCGCCGAACGCTCGCCCATCAACGTCGCCATCATGGCGCCGACCGCGCCCGCAACCCGGGCGGCGTAGGCTTCCAGCTCGGCCAGGGTGTCGTAGCGCCGTCCGGCGGCGTCCCATTCGAAGCCCTCCAGCAACGCATCGAGCAGGGTGCGCGGGATGGCGTGGCGCAGCACGACGGCGGACAAGGCCCGGTCGGCGGCGATCGGCTGCGGCCGGCCTGCGTAGGCCGCGTCGAGCCGTGCCCGCAATCCCGCGAGGGCGTCGGCCGGGTCGGCGCCGTGGTCGATCAGGTCGTCGGCCACGCGGCAGAACGCATAGAGCGCAGTCGCCGGCGCATGCACCCGACGCGGCAGCAGCAGCGAGGCGGCGAAGAAGCTGCGGGAGCCGCCGCGCAGCAGCCTCCGGCAGGCGGCGAGGTCGGCGCTATCGAGCAAGGGCTGCGGCATGCGGCACCACCGTATCGAGGACACGCGCCGAGCACAGCACGCCGGGGAGGCCGGCGCCGGGGTGGGTCCCGGCGCCGACGAGGAACAGGCGGTCCACGTCCTCGCTGCGGTTGTGCGGGCGGAACCAGGCGGACTGGGTGAGGATCGGCTCCATGCCGAAGGCGGCGCCGCGGTAGGACAGCAGGCGGTCGTGGAAGTCCTGCGGCGTCATGATGTGCTGCGTCACGATGGCGTCCTGCAGGCCCGGCAGGATCGAGTCGCTCAGCGCGCGGGCCAGGGAGCGGCGGTAGGCCTCGGCGGTGGCTGGCCAGTCGGTGCCGCTGGCGAGGTGGGGCACCGGGGACAGCACGTAGAACGCATCGCAGCCCGGCGGCGCCAGCGACGGGTCGGTCGCGGTGGGGCGGTGCAGATAGAGCGAGAAGTCGTCGGCGAGCCTGTGATGCCTGAAGATGTCTTGCAGCAGCTCGCGATAGCGGGGTCCCAGCAGGATGGTGTGGTGGGCGACGTCCGGATACTGCCGCCGGGTGCCGAAATACCAGACGAACAGGCTCATGGAGTAGCGCGCGCGCTCGATCCGGCGGTCGGTCCAGCGACGGCGGTGCTGCGGCGCGACCAGATGGCGGTAGGTCCAGGCGGAGTCGGCGTTCGACACGACGATGTCGGCTGGGATCACGGCGCCGGACCGCAGGCGCACGCCGGTGGCGGCGCCCTGGTCCACGGTGATCTCCGCGACCTCCTGGTTGCAGTGCACGGCGCCACCCTGGCCGTGGATCAGGTCCACGAGGCCGGTCACCAGCGCACCCGTGCCGCCCATGGCGAAGTGCACGCCCCAGCGCCGCTCCAGGAAGGCGATCAGCGCATAGATGGAGCTGGCGCTGAACGGGTTGCCGCCGACCAGCAGCGGATGGAAGCTGAGCACGACCCGGAGCCGCGGGTCGCCGATGTGCTTGGCGACCAGTTGGAAGACGCTGCGCAGGCTGCCGAGCCGCAGCAGGTCCGGCACGCAGCGGGCCATGTCGGTCCAGCGGTCGAACGGCACGTCGCCCAGCTGCTCGAAGCCGACGCGGAAAATGGCCTCGCTGGCGGCCATGAAGCGCTCGTAGCCGGCGACGTCGGCCGGGCAGAAGCGGGCGACCTCGGCGCGCATGGCGGCGGGGTCGCCGGTGTAGTTGAACTCGGCGCCGTCGTCGAAGCGGATGCGGTAGAACGGGGTGATGGGGCGCAGCTCGACGTCGTCCGCCAGGCGCCGGCCGCACAGCGCCCATAGCTCCTCCAGCAGGAACGGCGCGGTGACGATGGTGGGGCCGCCGTCGAAGGTGAAGCCGTCCTGGCGGAACACGTAGGCGCGGCCGCCGGGGGCGTCGAGCTTTTCCAGCACGGTGACGCGGTAGCCCCGCGCGCCCAAGCGGACCGCCGCCGCCAGGCCGCCGAAGCCGCTGCCGATGACGACGGCGTGCGGCCGGGGCGTTGACGCCGGCGCATGGGATGCGGGAGTGACGAGCAGCATGGACATGACACTTGGACTGTAACAGCATCCTGACACTTACGACCAGCGGCCAGGGCGACGGATGCGGATGAAAATACGAAACGTGGCGCGGCTGGGCATGGCGCGGCTGGCGGTCGCGGCGCTTGCCATTGCGGCGATCGTGGCCGCGCTGTGGCAGTTGGAGGCGGCGGAGGCGGGCCTGAAGGTCACCGCGGGCCGGGTCGGCGTCATCCCAATCACAGTCTTCACGCCTGCCGCGGGCGGGCCGGCGCCGGTCGTGGTGGTCGCGCATGGGTTCGCCGGGTCGCAGCAGCTCATGCTTCCTTTCGCCGTCACCTTGGCGCGCAACGGCTTTCGGGTCGTCACCTTCGACTTCCCGGGCCACGGGCAGAACCCTGCGCCGCTGCGGGGCGGCCTCACCGACGACGCCGCGCGCAATGCGGTGCTGATGCAGGCGCTGGAGGCCGTGGTCGGCTTCGCGCACGGGCTGCCGGGTGGTGACCGGGTCGCGCTGCTCGGGCACTCCATGGCGTCCGACATCGTGGTCGGCTATGCGCGGGCGCATGCGGAGGTGCAGGCGACGGTCGCAGTCTCGTTGTTCTCGCCGGGCGTGACGGCCGCGTCGCCGCGCAACCTGCTGGTGGTCGCGGGGGCACTGGAGCCGGGGATGATCCGGGACGAGGGGCTGCGCATCGCCCGCATGACGGGCGGCGACTCGGTGCAGCAGCGCGTGACCTATGGGCGGTTCGAGGACGGCACCGCCCGGCGCTCGACGCTGTCGGGTGGGGTCGAGCACATCGGCGTGCTGTTCAGCCGGCAGAGCCTGGAGGAGGCGCTGGACTGGCTCGACCAGGCGTTTGGGCGTCCGGGCGCCGCGTCGGGCGATCGGTGGATCGACGCACGGGGACCGTGGCTCGGGCTGCTTTACCTGGGGCTGGTGGCGCTGGCATGGCCGCTTTCGGGCCTGCTGCCCCGGGTGGCGGCGGCGCCGGTGGGGGCCGGGCTGGGCTGGCGCACCCTGTTGCCGCTCGCGCTCCTGCCGGCGCTGCTCACGCCGCTGATCCTGTGGAAGCTGCCGACGGACTTCCTGCCGAGCCTGCTGGGCGACTACCTGACCGTGCACTATGCCGTCTATGGGCTGTTGACCGCGGCGGGCCTGTGGTTCCTGCGGCGGCGGGCGGGCGGGCCGTTCCTGGCCGGGCCGTTGCTGGCCGGGCCGTTTCCAGCGGGGCGGTTCCTGGCGGCGACCGGGCTGATGGCGGGATACTGCATCCTGGCGATCGGGCTGCCGATCGACCGCTATGTGACGTCGTTCGTGCTGCCGGCGGGCCGCGCGCCGATCATGCTGGCGGTGCTGGTCGGCACGCTGGCCTTCTCGGTGGCGGACGAGTGGCTGACGCGCGGCCCGGGCGCGCGCCGGGGCGCCTATGCGGTGACGAAGGCGTGCTTCGTGCTGTCGCTCGTGCTGGCCATCGCGCTGAACCCGCCGCGGCTGTTCTTCCTGATCATCATCGTGCCCGTGATCCTGCTGTTCCTGGTCGTTTACGGATTGTTCAGCTCATGGGCCTATCGTCGGACCCGGCACCCGCTGGTCGGCGCCGTGGCGGTCGCGCTCGCCTTCGCCTGGGCGATCGCGGCGACGTTCCCGGTCGTGGGTTAGGATATGGTGGGTTAGGGTCCAGGGACTTCCGGCGCAGGCTCCGGTGGAGCGAGCGGCACGCTGACCACCGGCTCGACCAGCGCCGTGACCGGGGCGGGGACCGTGTAGTCGGACACGATCCGTGCCTGGCCGCCAGCGATCACCAGCACCCGCTGGCCGAGCTCCAGCGGCTGCGTGTCCTTCTGCGTGACCGAAACCAGCTCGCCGCCCGCCTTGCGGACGATGTATTCAAACGCCGTGGTGTCGCCGGTGGCCCGTTCGATCCCGGTGCCGACCAGTCCGCCGACCATCGTGCCGCCCAGCGCCGTCAACGCCGTCCGCACGCCGCCGCCCGGCATCTGCGCCCCAGCGATCCCGCCCGCAGCCGCACCCGTGAACGCGCCGGCGGTGCCCTGGGCGCTGACGCCGACCTGACGGCGGCCGGCAATCACCCCTTGCTCCACCTTGTTCGCCTGCTGCACTGCGCCGCTGGCATAGGTGTCGGGCGAATAGTCGGGCGCGCACCCGCATAGCAGAACCAGGCCCGCGAGCACGCGGCCAAGTTGCATCATCATCCCCTCCAGACACCGGGCTCGACCGCAAAGCGGGGTGTTGCGCCAAAGCAACGAAGCTGGCAACCCGATGATCCCCCTCTACCAAGCAAGCCTGCCCGGCGCTTGGGCGGCTGCGGTCAGGGCAGCGTCAGCAACGGGAAGGCGCTATGGACGTGCGGGGCCGCGACCGGTTCCGCCGGCCGCAGATACGAGGCGTCGAGCCCTGCGAAGCCGGTCAGGCCCAGCAGGCCCAGGCACTCCGTGGCCTCGATGTCCAGCAGCTCGACCACCCGCGCGATCCCGGCGGCCCCGGCGGCGGCGAAGCCGTAGCAGTAGAGCCGGCCGATGCCGACCAGGTCCGCGCCGAGCGCCATCGCCTTTACGATGTCGCTGCCCCGGCTGAACCCGCCATCGACCATCACCCGCGCCCGGCCGGCCACCGCGGCCACGACCTCGAGCAGCACATCGATCGCCCCGGCGCCGTGGTCCAGCTGCCGGCCGCCGTGGTTCGAGACATAGACGACCTCGACCCCGATCTCGCAGGCCGCCGCGGCGTCCTCGGCGGTGGCGATCCCCTTGAGGATCAACGGGATCGCGTGCCTGTCCTTGAAGCGCCGGATGTCGTCCCAGCTCAGCGCGGCCTGGAACTCCATGCCGCCGGCCGCGGCCCGCCAGGGCTTGGCGAAGCGGTTGGCGATGTCCCGCTCCCGCCGGCTATAGAGCGCGCTGTCGACCGTGATGCAGAACGCGTCATACCCGGCGTCCACGGCACGGCGCACATGGTCGTCTACCCACGCCCCGTCGCCGCGCACATAGAGCTGGAAGATGCGCGGGCCGGCCGCCGTCGCCGCGACCTCCTCCATGCCGCGCTCCGACACCGAGCTCAGCATGAACGGTACGCCGGCCGCCGCGGCGCCCTGGGCCACGGTGACGCCGCCGCCCTCGCCCATGTAGTCCAGGCCGCCCACCGGGGCCAGGCAGACCGGCAGCCGGATGCGCCGCCCGAGGAACTGGCTGGACACGTCGATGGACGAGACGTCCCGCAGCACGCGCGGGCGGAAGGCGATGCGGTCCAGCGCCGCGCGGTTGCGGTGCTGCGTGGTCTCGGTCCCGGCGCCGCCGGCCAGGTAGTCCCACATGTTGCGGTCGAGCCGCGCATGCGCCGCGGCGACCACCTCGTGCAGGGTTTGCAGCTGATCGGCCACGCTCGCGATCCCGGTGTCCATGCGTTGTCCCCCCGGCATGGAGACTGGCTTGTCCGAGGCCGGCTGTGAAGCCTGGAGCGAGGCCCCCAAGGCACGCACGGTTCCAGCGGTAGTGCTTCGCTGCTATCGTCCTCAATAAGGGAGACGCCGCACATGACCGAGCCCGCCTACCGCCACGCTGAGCTGCTCGGGTTTGCGCAACGGCTGCTCGAGGCCGCGGGCCTCGCCGCCGACCGTGCGGCGGTGGTGGCCGACGTGCTGGTCGAAGGGGACCTGCTGGGCCATACCACGCACGGGCTGGCGCTACTGCCGGGCTATCTGAACGCGATCGCCACCGGCGGCATGGCGGTGTCCGGCGATTGGCAGACCGTCAGCGACCGCGGCGCCAGCGTGCTGTGGGACGGGCGGCGGCTGCCGGGGCCGTG
>CAXULX010000108.1:0-6704 GCA_964252005.1 uncultured Acetobacteraceae bacterium
AGCCGCGGGCGAAGCGCCCCGTGTTGTCGAGCACCTGGCGCTTCTGCCGCTCGATGCCGTGCAGGAGGCCGATCTCCACCCGGGACACGCGCGGCACCGGGACCAGACGCGCCGGCGCCGGCTGCCAGACATAGGCGTCGGCGTCGAGCAGGTCCGACGCGGGCGGCGGCGGGGGCGCCAGCCGGTCCAGCGCGTCGGCGATGCGGGTCAGCAAGGCTGTGTCCAACGGAACTCCTGGGGCCGGGGCTGGGAACGTCATGGCTTGACGGGGCAGGGTCTCAAACTATGGTCCCGGCGCAACCACGGCAACCCAGGATGAATATGCTGATCTCCCCCGCCTACGCCCAGGACGCCGCCGGCCTGCTGGGCGGCGTCACCCAGTTCCTGCCGCTGGTGCTGATCTTCGGCGTGTTCTACTTCCTGCTGATCCGGCCGCAGCAGACGCGGGCCAAGGAGATGAAGGCGATGCTCGCGGCGCTCCGCCGGGGCGACCGCGTGGTGACGGCGGGCGGCATCCTCGGCACGGTGCAGCGGGTGAAGGAGGGCAGCGACGAGGTCGAGGTCGATATCGCCCCGAACGTCCGCGTGACCGTCATCCGCGACACCATCACGACGGTGCTGAAGCCCGTCGCCGCGAACGACGCGAAGCCTGGCTGAACGCCTCCCTCCCTCGGCGCGCGAGGGAGGGAGGACGGCCATTCAGCCCATCTGGCTTGCGGCGAACTCGTAGTTGGCCAGCTTGTCCAGCCAGTTCGTCACGTAGTCCGGGCGGCGGTTGCGGAAGTCCAGGTAGTAGCTGTGCTCCCACACGTCGAGGCCGAGCAGTGCGCGGCCCTCGCCGGTCGCGAGCGGGTTGGAGCCGTTGGGCGTCTTCGTGACCTTCAGCTTGCCGTCGGTGCCCAGCACCAGCCAGGCCCAGCCGGAGCCGAACTGGCCGATGGCGGCCGCCTTGAACGCGTCCTTGAACGCCTGGACGCTGCCGAAGTCGCTGGTGATCTTGGTCTCCAGCGCGCCCGGCATGCTGCCGCCCTGCGGCGACATGTTCTGCCAGAACAGGACGTGGTTCCAGTGTTGCCCGGCGTTGTTGAACACCGGCGCCATGTCGCCCTGGCCATGGCTCATCTGGATGATCTCTTCCAGCGACTTGCCGGCCAGCGCCGGGGTCTTCTCGACGAAGCCGTTCAGCGCCGTGACGTAGGCTTGGTGGTGCTTGTCGTGGTGCAGCTCCATCGTCTCCTGGCACATGCCGCGCTCGGCGAGCGCGCTGTGCGGGTAGGGGAGGGCGGGGAGTTCAAATGCCATGGGTCGGTCCTCTCAGTGACGCGGCGCAGATTGGTCGCGGGGCGCCCGGTGCGTCAAGGTTGCGCGGCGCGGCGATTGGGGCCACGTCCGCGGCATGGTGTCCCAACCCTTGTCGTCCTGCGCCGCCATCGTCCGCCGCCACGACCCCGACCGCTTCCTCACCGCCCTGTTCGCGCCGCCCGCCATGCGGGACACGCTGCTCGTCCTGTATGCCGTGAACCACGAGCTGGCCCGGGCGCGGGAGGTCGTGTCGAACCCGATGCTGGCGCTGATCCGCCTGCAATGGTGGCGGGAGGTGGCGGAGGGCGCCCGGCGGCGTCACGAGGTCGCCGGGCCGCTCGGGGAGGCGCTGGATGCGGGCCGGCTGTCTGCCGCGGACCTGCTGGCGATGATCGACGGGCGGGAGGCGGAGGCCGAGCCGGTGGCGACGGAGGCCGCGTTCCGCGACTACGTGCGGGCGACCGCGGGCGGCGTGGCGGTGGCGGCCGGGCGGGCGCTCGGCGCCGCCGGGCCGGCGCTCGATGCGCTGCGCGACCTGGGGGCCGCCTACGGCGCGGCGGGTATCCTGCGCAGCGTCCCGGCCTTGGCCCGGCAGTCCCGCTGCGTGCTGCCGGAGGACCTGCTGGCGCAACACGGCCTCAGTTCGGAGGCCGTCATCGCCGGCCGGGACCACGCCGCCCTGGAGCGGGTGCAAGCGCATGTCGCCGCCGCGGCGTCCGAATGGCTCAAGGCCGGCCGGGCTTGCCGCCTGCCGCGGCAGGCCATCGCGGCGGCGCTTCCGGCCGTGCTTGCCGCGCGGGACCTGGCGCGGCCCCATCGTGAGACACGGGGCCTGGCGGATCGTCTTGCGGTGACGGCCGCGGCCCTACAGGGCCGGGTCTGACGGGGGCAGGCTAGCTCGCCACCTTCTCCCCCGGACGGCGCGAGGCGAGACGGCCCGGCGTCGGCACGGCGGCCCAGGCGCGGTCAACGGCCGCCAGGATCGGCTTCTTCCGAACGAGGATCGGCCTCTCGATCCAAGTCCAGGACAGCCAGGCGCAAACCGCCGTCAATGGCAACGAGACCAGCATCAGCAGCCACCAGAGATGCGTCTGCGGAAACAGGTGCAGGACCGACTGCTGGATCGGCCAGTGGAACAGGTACACGCCATAGGACAGGTCGCCGAACGGGACCGGCGGGGGGCGCATCAGCCCGAGCCAGACCGTCAGGTAGGCGACAGGAAAAGCCGCCAGGTATGAGGCGTTGGGAATTTGCAGGAACACCGCCGTCGCAACCGCCGCGATGACCCCCAGGAGGTTGGAATAGGGGATGCGGTCGCGATACAAATAAAGGCTGACGGCGGCCAGGAAGCAGACGACCAGCACGCGGCCCGGCGCGTGGGTGAAGGCGCTGATGGGAGGGCCGGTCAAAGCCCGCACGGTGAACGCGAGCGAGAGTGCGGCGATGATGACGGTAAAGGCGAACCGCCGCCGGGTCATCGTCGCGACGGCCAGCAGGACCAGCGCCAAGTAGCATTCGAGCTCGAACGGGATGGTCCAGAGCTGCCCGTTCATCAAGCCCTGTGAGGGCTTCTCGTCGAACACGCCTGGCAGGTAGAAATGGATGTCGCCGACGATGTTGAGGAAGTAGGCGTAGAACCCGCTGCTGCCGAGGTACTGCGACGCTGGCAGGGTGGTGAAGAGCAGCCCGATGATCCCGGCGGACAGCGTGATCTCGACCGCCAAGGCGGGGATCAGCCGGATGAAGCGCAGCGTGACGAATTGGTGCAGCCGGGTCCGGCCCAGGCTTCCCGTCACCAGGAACCCGGACAGGGCGAAGAACATGGGGATGATCGCGGCGGCGAGGAACCGGAACGGTCCCGACCACAATTCCGCGTCGAACTCAGGCGAAGGCGTGGCGAGCGTGATGCTGTGCCAGCCGAGGACGGCGACGGACAGGCCGATCCGGAGATAGTCGAACCCGGTCGTCGCGCCGCCCGCGCTCTGCATCTTGTCTTGGAACGTCGGAAACCTGGCCACGCCGATCCCTCACGGTGAACCGGGAGGTGCTACGGAAAAACCGAGCCAGGCGCGCATACATTTGTTATCGAGCCGATCCCGCCGACATGCGGCCGCGATGTCCGCCCGGGCTCGACGCCTCGGTCAGTCCTCGGGCTCGGTGGTGAACAGCAGCGGATACCCCTTGCTTCGCCCCGCATCGGTCGCGTTCGTTGCCTTGGCCTCGGCGACGTCCTTGGTATAGACGGAGACGACGCAGGTGCCGCGCTTATGCGCTGTCATCATCACCTGCTGCGCCTGGCTGTCGGTCACGCGGAACTCGGCCTTCAGCACCCGCACGACGAACTCGCGGGGGGTGAAGTCGTCGTTGACCAGGATGACCTTGTGCAGCTTCGGCCGCTCGACCTTGAGTTCGATCTTGGCTTTTGGAGTGGTGACTGTGTCATTCATCGGAGAAGCTGCTCCAGATGGCGGCCCGGCCATTGTTGGTGCAATTTAACGCATTGCCTTGCCGCCGCATAGCACTCTCGCCGCGGGGCCAGGTCACGCCGCCGCTACGGCCGGACCAGCGCCAGGACGATCTCGACCGCGATCAGCACCAGGATCAGGAACTCCATCAACCCGGCGCGGCTGCTGTTCGCCTCGTCATACAGCGCCGTGTAGGTGTCGCGGATGATCGCGAGCTTGCGGTCCACCGCGGCGCTCACGTTGGGCACGCGAAACAGGCCCAGGGCGGAAGTGTAGATGCGGGCGAGATACACGTCCTCCGTCACCTGCAGCGCGTTGTCGGCCTTCTCGGTCAGCTCGGTGACCTCGGCGACCAGGGTATAGAGCCGCCGGGCCAGGGTGGCGAAACGGCGGGGCGCCAGGATGTTGACGGTCCGGCGGGTGGTCTGCACCAGGCCGTACATGCGCGGCAGCTCGTCGTCGAGCAGCTCGTCGTAGTAGCGCATCTCCAGCAACTGCGCGTTGGCGACCTCCAGCACGTCCGCCACGTCGCTGTCACCGCGCGGCTCGTAGATGAAGGCGCGGTCCCAGGTCAGCACGACGAGGTCGTCGGCATAATAGGAGAAGCTCTGCCGCAGCAGGTCGCGCCGGGCGCCGTCCGACAGGGCGCGCTGCTCCCCGGACAGCAGCGGCACCAGGTCCACGCGGTCGCGCAAGGCGGCGGCGGTCAGCGGCTCGCTGAAGGCGTGCACGGTGCCGATCAGGTAGTCCTCCTCGATGGCCGAGCCGGTCGGGCGCTCCAGCGCGTCGGCCAGCAGGGTGCGGACCCGGGCCAGCAGGCCGTCCCACAGGCGGCCGTCGCCGCCGTCGCCGACATGCGCGTCCATCGCGTTCAGCAGGGTCGTGTACTCGGGCCAACTCAGGTCCACGGCCGCCACCCGCAGCGCCAGCGCCACCACGCCGAAGTCGTAGATGCGCACCGTCACCGCCGCCGTCACCGCCAGCGGGCCGAGGTGCAGCGGGATCGGGTCGAAGGAGAGCGCCACCGGCGGCACGCCGAACGCCACCGCCTTGGCCGGCGTGGCGCTCAGCCGGCTGCGGCTGCTCGCGGTGCCGGCGCGGCGCGCCCAGATGTCCTCCACGCGGCGCAGGTCGATGGCGTAGGCGATGTCGAACAGTCGCAGGGCGGCGACATGGCCCGCGCGGACCTGAAGCTCCGTCACCCTCAGGCGGACTTGCGGAGCTTGCGCGGCGCGGCCTGCGGCAGCAGGGGGCGGAGGAAGCGGCCGGTGTGGCTGGCTGTGCTCGCGGCGATGTCCTCGGGCGTGCCCTCCGCCACCACGCGCCCGCCGCCCTCGCCGCCCTCGGGTCCCAGGTCCAGCACCCAGTCGGCGGTCTTGATGACCTCCAGGTTGTGCTCGATCACGACGACGGTGTTGCCCTGCGCGACCAAGGCGTGCAGCACTTCCAGCAGCTTGCGCACGTCCTCGAAGTGCAGCCCGGTCGTGGGTTCGTCGAGGATGTAGAGGGTACGGCCGGTGGCGCGCCGGGCCAGTTCCTTGGCGAGCTTGATCCGTTGCGCCTCGCCGCCCGAGAGCGTCGTCGCCTGCTGCCCCAGCTTGATGTAGCCGAGGCCGACCTGCTGGAGGATGCTCAGCCGGTCGTGGATGCGGTTCACCGCGCTGAAGAACGGCACGGCCTCGTCCACCGTCATGTCGAGCACGTCCGCCACCGACTTGCCGCGGAACTTTATCTCGAGTGTCTCGCGGTTGTAGCGGGCGCCCTTGCAGGTGTCGCAGGTGACGAACACGTCGGGCAGGAAGTGCATCTCGATCTTGATTAGCCCGTCGCCCTGGCACGCCTCGCAGCGCCCGCCCTTGACGTTGAAGCTGAACCGCCCGGACTTGTAGCCGCGCGCCCGGCTTTCCGGCAGCTCCGCGAACCAGTCGCGGATGGGGGCGAACAGGTCGGTGTAGGTGGCCGGGTTGGACCGCGGGGTGCGGCCGATGGGCGACTGGTCGATGTCGATGATCTTGTCGAGCAGGTCCAGCCCCTCGACCCGGTCGTGCAGGGCCGGCGCCTCGCCCGACCCCATCAGGCGGCGGCTCGCGGCCTTGAACAGCGTATCGACCACCAGCGTCGACTTGCCGCCGCCGGACACCCCGGTGACGCAGGTGAAGGTGCCCAGCGGGAACTCGGCCGTGACCGACTTCAGGTTGTTGCTGCGGGCACCGACGACGCGGATCATGCGGTCCCGGCCGATGGGGCGCCGGGCGGGGATCGGGATGCTGCGGCGGCCCGACAGATAGGCGCCGGTGACGCTGTCGGCATGGGCCGCGACCTCCTCCGGCGTGCCCTGGGCGATGATGTGGCCGCCGAGCATCCCGGCTGCCGGCCCCATGTCGATCAAGTGGTCGGCGGCGCGGATCGCGTCCTCGTCATGCTCCACCACCAGCACCGTGTTGCCGAGCGACTTCAGCCGGCGCAGCGTGCCAAGCAGCCGCTCGTTGTCGCGCTGATGCAGGCCGATGCTGGGCTCGTCCAGCACATACAGCACGCCGGTGAGGCCGGAGCCGATCTGGCTCGCGAGGCGGATGCGCTGGCTTTCGCCGCCCGACAGCGTGGTGCTGCCGCGGGCGAGCGTGAGATAGTCGAGGCCGACATCCACCAGGAATTGCAGCCGCTCGACGATCTCCCGCAGGATGCGCCGGGCGATCTCCTGGCGCTGCGGCGTGAGCGTCGCGCCGGCGTCCTGGAACCAGGCGAGCGCCCGGCGGATCGGCAGGTCGGCGGCCTGCGCCAGGTTCTGCCCGGCGATCTTCACCGCCAGCGCCTCGGGCTTCAAGCGCGCCCCGTGGCAGACGGCGCAGGACTTGTCGGCCTGGAACCGGCTCATCTCCTCCCGCACCCAGGCGCTGTCGGTCTCCTGCCAGCGGCGCTGCAGGTTGCGCAGCACGC
>CAXULX010000109.1:0-6677 GCA_964252005.1 uncultured Acetobacteraceae bacterium
GACGACTGGCCGGAGGCGCGCGGCCCCTGCCACATCCGCACGCCGCATTACCTGCGCGGCCGCCGCGGCACCGTGGTCCGGCCGCTCGGCGCGTTCCCCAACCCCGAGGACCTCGCCTTCGCCCGCCCGGCGCCGACGCTCGCGCTGTATCACGTGGCGTTCGAGCCGCGGTCGATCTGGCCGGATGCCGGCGGGGATGAGATCGTGGTGGAGCTGTACGAAACCTGGCTGGAGGCCGTATGACCCCGTTGATCGAGGCGCCGAGCGAGCGCCTGCTGGCCGGCCTCAAGTCGCTGCTCGAAGCCAAGGGCATCGCCACCGCGCAGGAGATCGCCGAGCGCATGGCGCAGACCGACCGCGCCAGCCCGGCCCAGGGTGGGCGCATGGTCGCCCGCGCCTGGACCGACCCGGAGTACCGCGCCCTGCTGCTGCGGGACGGCGCGCAGGCGGCGGAAGCGATGGGCATCGCGATGCGCGGCCTGGCGCCCTTGGGCGTGCTGGAGAACACGGACGACACGCACAACCTGGTCGTCTGCACCCTGTGCAGCTGCTATCCGCGGGCGGTGCTGGGGTACCCACCGTTCTGGTTCAAATCGCCGGGCTACCGCGCCCGGGCGATCCGCGATCCCCGCGGGGTGCTGGCGGAGTTCGGCACGGTGCTGCCGGAGGCGCGTCGCATCCGCGTCGTGGACAGCACCGCCGACTACCGCTGGATGGTCCTGCCGCAACGCCCGGCCGGCACAGAAGGCTGGGACGCCGACCGCCTGGTGGCGCTGCTGCGGGAGGGCGACATGATCGGGGTGACGGTCCCGTCCGCCTGAGCCCCCGGCCGCGGCGGGTTCAGGCCGCCAGGTCCCACACCGGCGCCCAGCCGGGATTCACGAAACGCTGCGTCTTCGGCAGCATCGAGATCGCCGCGCGGTCGGTGTCGTCCAGCTCGATCCTCAGCGCATCGAGGTTGGCCTGCTGGCTCTCGACCCGCATCGCCTTGGGGATCGCGGCGACGCCGGGCTGGTCCAGCAGCCATTTCAGCGCCACTTGCGCCGGGGTCGCGCCATGCTTGCGGGCGATGGCCTGCAACTCCTCATGCTCGGCCAGCCGGCCCTGCGCCAGCGGCGCGTAGGCCGACGCCGCCACGTCGTGCGAGCGGCAGTAGCCCGCCAGCGACGACTGCCCGAGCAGCACGTGGTACTCGAATTGGTTGCAGGCGATGGGCGCCTGAACCTCCTCGACCGCGCGCCGCAGCAGCGCCACCGGGAAGTTGCTGACCCCGATGGCCCGGGCCTTTCCCTGCTCCTTGACCCGCATCAGGTTCTGCACGGCGTCCGGCAGGTCCATGTCCACGCTGGGCCAGTGGATGAGGTAGAGGTCCACGTAGTCCGTCCGCAGCTTGGCCAGGGACGCATCGATGGAGCGTTGCATGGCGTCGGCCGACAGGTTCTCGTGCCAGACCTTGGTCGTGACGTGCACCTCGCCGCGCGGCACCCCGGCATGGGCCAGCGCCTCGCCGACCGCCTCCTCGTTGCCATACATCTCCGCCGTGTCAATGTGGCGGTAGCCGAGGCCCAAGGCGCGCTGCACCGCCTCCGTGCACTCCGCCCCCTTCATGCGCCAGGTGCCGAGGCCGAGCTTGGGCATCGACATGCCCTGGGTCGTGATGCGATCCATAACGTGCTCCGTCAGCGTGGGGTAAAATCGATCAGCGCGGCGAAGCCGGTCTCGGTTCCCAAGGCCAGGCGGGAGCCGTCCGCGTTCCATGCCAGCGCCGACACCGGGCCGCGGCCCGGCGGCGACACCGGCAGGATGCGCCCGGTCGCGATGTCCGCCAACGCCACCAAGCCGTCCGAGAACCCGGCCGCCACCGCCTCGTGCTGCGGATGGCAGGCGACGCGGGTGCAGGTGACGTTGTCGCCGCCCGCCAGCTCAGTCGGCGCCTTGCCCATCGGGCCGCCGCCGAAGAACGGCCACAGCACGACGCTCTCCGCGCCCGAGGTCGCGAGCCACTTGCCGTTGCGGGTGAACGACATACTCTCGGTCTTGCTGGGATAGCCGCTCATCCGCATGTGCTGGCCGTCCGCGAGCCGCCAGCCGTGCAGGCTGTTCTCCTGCATGGATGTGACGACGGCCTCGGCCGCCGGGTGCAGCACGACGCCGGTGTGGCTGCCCTTCCACTCCAGGACGCGCGGGCTGTCGGTCTTGGCGGCGACGAACCACAGGCTACATCCGTTGTAGTGCGACGCGGCGACCCGCTTGCCCTTGC
Organism: uncultured Acetobacteraceae bacterium; assembly: GCA_964252005.1. Classification (GTDB taxonomy): domain Bacteria; phylum Pseudomonadota; class Alphaproteobacteria; order Acetobacterales; family Acetobacteraceae; genus CAHJXG01. Next base: position 2,261 of record CAXULX010000109.1, read on the forward strand.
CGTCGAGCGCCAGGCCGGTGACGGTCGAGGGGTGGGCCAGCGTCTTCAGCCTCTCGCCGGCCGCGGTGAACAGGTGCACGGCCTTGCCAACGCTGCAGGCCAGCACGCCGGGTTTCGCGTCGGCGGCCGCCACGTGCTCGACCCACTTCGAGCCGAAGCGCGAGAGTTCGGTGGTGGCGCCGTCCAAGCCGATGCGCAGGAACCGGCCGTCGTCGCCGCCGGTGACGAAGCCGGGCCGCACGTCGGCGGCGATGGCGAGGATGGCGCCGTCATGCGCCTCCACCGCCTGCCAGTCCGCCGCCGGGTCGTGTGGCGTGAGGCGCACCGTGCCGTCGCCCAGGGCAAAGCCGGCGGTGGCGCCGGCGCGGTCGAACGCCACGCCCACGACGAAGGCGCCAAGCTCCCGGCTGGCGCCCCGGCTGTCCAGCAGGAACTGCCGCTCCGTCGCCTGGCTCAAGCGGTGGCCGCCCCGACTTGCGACGCCCCGCTATGCGATGCCATATCCTGCTGCAAACCGGCCTGGCACGCCTCGAAGCCGCGGCGCAGCTGCGGGCGGTTCAGGTTGCGCCCGATGAACACGATCTTGGACGTGCGCTCCGCCCCCGGCGCCCACGGCCCGATGAAGCCGCCGTCGGCGATCATGTGCACCGCCTGGAAGGCGAAGCGGCGGTCGTCGCCGGCATAGGCGAGGATACCCTTGGTGCGCAGCATGTCCTGGCCCTTCTCCGCCAGCAGCGTGCCGATCCAGGCGTTGAACTTCTCCGGGTCGATGGGGCGCTTCGCCTCGAAGCTCATGCTGATGATCTGGTCGGAGTGCGAATGCTCGTCGCTGTCGAGGAAGCCGGGCGTGCGCTCCAGCACGCGGGCGAGGTCGAAGGCGCCCTGGTCCAGCACCTGGTCGATGGCCACGGCGGCGCGGCTGGTGCGGTGGATGCGGGCGAAGCGGTTGATCGTGCGGATGCGCGCCTCGACGGCGTCCAGCTCCTCGGGCGTCACGAGGTCGGTCTTGTTCAGCACGATCACGTCGGCGAAGGCCACCTGCTCCTCCGCCTCGGTGCTGTCCTCCAGCCGCGCCAGCAGGTGCTTCGCGTCCACGACGGTCACGATGGCGTCGAGGCGCGTCCGGGCGCGCACGGTGTCATCGACGAAGAAGGTTTGCGCCACGGGCGCCGGGTTGGCGAGGCCGGTGGTCTCGATGATGATGCCGTCCAGCCCGCCCTTGCGCTTCATCAGGCCGCCCACGATGCGGATCAGGTCGCCGCGCACGGTGCAGCAGACGCAGCCGTTGTTCATCTCGAACACCTCCTCGTCGGCATCCACGACGAGGTCGTTGTCCACCCCGAGCTCGCCGAACTCGTTGATGATGACGGCGTACTTGCGCCCGTGGTTCTCGCTCAGGATGCGGTTGAGCAGCGTGGTCTTGCCGGCGCCGAGGTAGCCGGTCAGGACGGTGACGGGGACGAGCGTGTCGGACATGGAGGCTCCTTAGGGCGGCGTCGCCGTCATATAGGCGCGGGCTTCCGCCAATCCAAAACCCACGGTGACGAAGAACCAGCCGGACAGCGGCATGGAGCTGAAGGCGCTGGCGGACGCGATGGGCCATTCCTGGATCAGCACGGCGACGAACAGGCCGACGCGCAGCGGGTCCGGGTCGCGCCACAGGCCGCGCCCCACGCCGCGCAGCCATGCCAAAATCATCGCGCAGAACAGCAGCAGGCCGGGGATGCCGGACTCGGTGAACGCCTGCAAGTAGTGGTTGTGCGGGTGCTGCACGCAGATCGCGGCGCCCCCGCCGTCGTTGCCGTTCCAGCCCTGGAAGTAGGCGGGATCGCCGCACAGCCGGCGGAACGCATCGAACCCGGCGCCCACCACCGGATGCGCCGACCCGATCGCCATTGCGCGCGCGGCGATCTGGCCATAGGGGCTGTCGGGGAAGTGCTGCATCTGGCCGGAGAACTTGGTGACCAGGCGGTTGAACGCGGGCGGCGACACCGCCGGCGCCACCGCCAGCAGCAGCCCGGCCGCCACCAGCGAGAACAGCACGACGCCGCGCAGCCGGGGCAGCAGCAAGGCCGTGACGAACAGTCCGAGGAAGGTCAGCAGCAGCGGCATCCGCTGCCCGATCAGCACCATCACCGCCACGCCCGCGAGCGTCAGCAGCACGGCCGCGGGCGGCCGCCAGCCGGCCATCCCCACCCAACGGCCGACCGTGGGCAGCAGCGCCGGGAACAGCAGCCGGGACAGCGGCGGCCCGGCGCGCGGATTCGCATAAGGCCCCGTCAGCTCGCCGTCCGCACCGCGCGGGTAGCCATACAGGTTCCGCCCGGTGGCGAACTGCAGCAGCGATTGCAGCGCGATATACAGCGCCGCCCAGCGCAGCAGCCGGGCCAGCCAGGCACGGGCGGCGGCGTCGCGCAGCGTCCAGTGCTCCAGCGCCGCGACGAGCGCCAGGAAGCGGACCAGGCCCGCGGCCTGGGTCGCCGGCCCGATCCCGGCCGGGACCGAGCAGACGACGAGCCACGCCCACCAGGCGAGCGCGACCGGCACCCACCCCCGCCGCAGCCACGCCCAGTCCCGCAGCGCCGCGCAGCGCGCCACGAACAGCAGGCCGAGCAGGATCAGCAGCGCCTCCGCGATGCCGCGCCCATGCAGCAGCACCAGCGGCAGCGCCAGCGTGAGCGCCAGCCCGGCGCGGTCCAGGCTGCGGATCAAGCCGCGGCCCCTAAACCGTGCTGGCCGCCTCGTAATGCGGCAGGCGCCAGTCCGCCGGTTCCTGGGCCGCCGCGTCGTACCAGGCGGCGATCAATGGATGCGCGCGGACCGCGTCGCAATAGGCGCGGGTGTCGGCGGCGAGCGGCGGCTGGTAGCACAGCAGCCGGGCGACGATGGGCGCGAACATCGCGTCGGCCGCGTTGAACGTGGCCCCGAACAGGAACGGGCCGCCCGCGCCGAACTCGGCCCGGGTCTCCCGCCACAGCGCCTCGATCCGCGCCACGTCCGCCAGCGACTCGGGCGTTTGCCCGGCGCCGGCGGCCGTCTTGTTCAGCACCATCGGCATCGCGACCCGCAGCGCGCGGAAGCCCGCATGCATCTCGGCGCTGACCACCCGGGCGCGGGTGCGGGCGGCGCGGTCCGCGGGCCACAGGGCCGGCTCGATCTCGGCGCAGTACTCGCAGATCGCCAGCGTCTCCCAGACGCGCTGCCCGCCATGCTCCAGATAGGGCACGAGGCCGCTGGGCGACACCGCCGCGACCGCCCCCGTGGGACCCTGCCGGCTGTCGCCGAGCGGGATCACCACCTCCTCGACATCCAGCCCGGCGAGCCGCACCGCCAGCCAGCCGCGCAGCGACCAGGAGGAGTAGCGGCGGGTGCCGAGATACAGGCGGCCGTCGGGCATGGAATGCTCCTTACATGTCTCTGGTCACGTTTCGGGCAGGTTGCCACGCTTGCCCCGCGCCCGCCAAAGCGCGAACGTGAGGGCCTGCTATGCAAGCCCGCTCCCCGAAGGTGAAGCCATGAACGAGATCAGCCGCCCGAACAACCTCGACGCCTTCTGGATGCCGTTCTCGGCCAACCGGTCGTTCAAGGCGTCGCCGCGCCTGCTCGCCCGCGCCGAGGGGATGTTCTATTACACGAACGACAACCGCGAGGTGCTGGACGGCACGGCGGGCCTGTGGTGCGTGAACGCGGGCCATGGACGGCGGGAGATCGTGGAGGCGATCCAGAAGCAGGCCGCCGTGCTGGACTTCGCACCGACCTTCCAGATGGGCCACCCCATCGCCTTCCAGGCCGCCGCGCGCCTCGCCGAGATCCTGCCGGACGGGCTGGACCGCGTGTTCTTCACCAACTCGGGGTCGGAGAGCGCGGATACCGCGCTGAAGATCGCGCTCGCCTACCACCGGGCGCGCGGCGAGGCGCAGCGGGTGCGGCTGATCGGGCGGGAGCGCGGCTACCACGGCGTGGGCTTCGGCGGCATCTCGGTCGGCGGCATCAGCCCGAACCGCAAGCAGTTCGGCGCCATGCTGCCCTACGTGGACCACCTGCCCCACACCCATGCGCCGGAACACAACGCCTTCACCAAGGGCGAACCGGCCTGGGGCGCGCATCTGGCCGACGCGCTGGAGGGGCTGGTGGCGCTGCACGGGGCCGACACCATCGCCGCGGTGATGGTGGAGCCGGTGGCGGGATCGACCGGCGTGCTGGTGCCGCCGGCGGGATACCTCAGGCGCCTCCGGGACATCTGCACGAAGCACGGCATCCTGCTGATCTTCGACGAGGTGATCACCGGGTTCGGCCGCATGGGGACCAACTTCGGCGCCGAGCGGCTGGGCGTGGTGCCGGATTTGATGACGATGGCGAAGGGCCTGACCAACGCCGCCGTGCCGATGGGCGCCGTGGCCGCGAGCGAGGCGATCTA
>CAXULX010000110.1:0-6440 GCA_964252005.1 uncultured Acetobacteraceae bacterium
ATCATGCCGGCCTTCGTGCTGGGCAACGCCATCGCCGCCATCCTGATGCGCCATACCCGCAGCGCCATGCTGACGACGCTCGACCAGGATTTCGTGCGCACCGCGCGGGCCAAGGGCCTGAACGAGTGGGTCGTCGTGCTGCGCCACGCCTTCCGCAACGCGCTGGTGCCGGTGGTGACCCTGGGCGCGCTCGAGCTCGGCACGCTGCTGTCCGGCGCGGTGCTGACCGAGCAGGTGTTCAGCATCCCGGGCTTCGGCAAGCTGGTGGTGGATGCGGTATTCAACCGGGACTACCCGGTCGTCCAGGGCGTCGTGCTGGTCACCGCGTGCCTGTACATCCTGCTGAACCTGCTGGCCGACGTGTTGTATGTCGTCATCAACCCGCGGCTGCGCGACGCATGACGTCGAGTCCGATGGCCCTGGCGCTGCGCCGGTTCCGCGGGCGCCCGGCGGCGGTGCTGGGCTTCGTCGTCATCGCCCTGTTCATCGTGATCGCCGTGGCCGCACCCTTGATCGCGCCGTTCGATCCCGTCGCCACCAGTTGGACCGCGATTCGCAAGGCGCCGTCGATGCAGCACTGGATGGGCACCGACGAGAACGGACGCGACGTGCTGTCCCGCGTGGTGTTCGGCGCGCGGGCGTCGCTGCTGGCCGGCGTCGTCTCCGTGCTGATCGCGGCGGGCGTCGGGGTGCCGGTGGGCCTGCTGGCCGGGTTCGCCGGGGGCCGGGTCGATATGGTGATCGGCCGGGTGGTGGATGCGATGCTGGCGTGCCCGTTCCTCATCCTCGCCATCGCCCTTGCCGCCTTCCTCGGCCCGGCGCTGACCAACGCCATGGTCGCCATCGGCGTGACCGCCGCGCCGGTGTTCGCCCGCGTCGCCCGCAGCGCCACGATGGACACGATGACGCACGACTACGTCGAGGCCGCCCGCGCCGTCGGCAACCCGCCCTGGCGCGTGGCGCTGCGCCACGTGGCGCCGAACATCGTGCCGCCCGTGCTGGTGCAGGCGACGCTGGCCATTGCGCTCGCGATCATCGCGGAGGCCAGCCTCTCCTTCCTCGGCCTCGGCCAGCAGCCGCCGGCGCCGAGCTGGGGCAGCATGCTGAACTCGGCGCAGCGGTTCCTGACGCAGGCGCCCTGGCTCGCGGTATTCCCGGGGGCGGCTATCTTCCTGGCGGTGCTGGCGTTCAACCTGGTCGGCGACGGCTTGCGGGACGCCCTCGATCCCCGGCGGCGCTGAACCCATCGGAGGTCTGCGGATGCGCGTCGCGATCATGGACGATTGGCAGGGCGTCGCGCGCGGCGCGGCGGACTGGTCGGCGGTCGAGGCCCGGGCGGAGGTCACGGTGTTCGCCGAGCCGTTCGCGGACGCGGACGCGGCCGCGGCGGCGCTGGCGGGGTTCGACATCCTGGTGCCGATGCGGGAACGCACGGAACTCGGCGCCGCGCTGATCGCCCGGTTGCCCCGGCTGCGGATGATCGCGCTCACCGGCGGCCGGGCGCAGACGCTGGCGCTCGACGCCTGCACCGCGGCGGGCGTCCTGGTGTGCAACACCGGCGGCGAACGCTCCTCCATCGGCACGGCGGAGCTTGCCTTGGGCCTGATGCTGGCGGCGGCCCGGTTCATCCCGGCGGGCGACGCGGCGATCCGGGCCGGGCGGTTCCAGGAGGGCGTCGGCGTCGGCCCGGTGTTGGAGGGCCGCACCCTGGGCATCATCGGCCTCGGCCGGATCGGCGCGCGCGTCGGCGGCTATGGGCGGGCGCTGGGCATGGACGTGGTCGCCTGGAGCCCGAACCTGACCGAGGCCGCCGCCCAGGCCGCCGGGGCGCGGCTTGTCTCCAAGGCCGGGCTGCTGGCGCAGTCGGATGTCGTCAGCCTGCACGTCGTGCTGTCGGCCCGGTCGCGCGGCATGATCGCGGCGGCGGACCTCGCGGGCATGAAGCCCGGCGCCATTCTGGTCAACACCTCGCGCGGCCCGCTGGTGGAGGAGGCGGCGCTGCTGGACGCGCTGCACGCCGGGCGCATCCACGCGGCGCTCGATGTGTTCGCGCAGGAGCCGTTGCCGCCGGGCCACCCGTTGCGGACGGCGCCGAACACCGTCCTGACCCCGCATCTCGGCTATGGGACGCAGGACACCTTCGCGCAATTTTACGGCGAGAGCGTGGAGAACATCCTGGCGTTCCTGGACGGCCGCCCGATCCACCTCGTCAACCCCGACGCCTTGCATCGGCCGCGCCCGGCTTGACCACGGGGCGCCGCGGGGGTCGGATGCGCGGATAAGAAACGGGGGAGACGGACGATGCGGGCATGGGCGGTGATCGAGAACGGGGCAGACTTGCAGGAATTGGAGCTGCCGACGCCGGAACCGCGGGGCACCGAGGTGCTGCTGGAGGTGACGCATTGCGGGGTGTGCCACTCCGACCTGCATATCTGGGACGGCCACTACGACATGGGCGGCGGCAAGCAGCTGTCGCTGAAGGACCGCGGCGTGGTGCTGCCGCTGGCGATGGGACATGAGATCGTCGGCCGGGTCGCGAAGCTCGGCCCGGATGCGGCCGGGGTGGCCGTGGGCGACGTGCGGATCGTGTTCCCCTGGCTGGGCTGCGGCCAATGCGACCGTTGCCTGGCGGAGGAAGACAACATGTGCGTTGTCGCCAATCGCAGCCTGGGCATCTTCCAGCCCGGCGGCTACGGCACGCATGTCGTGGCGCCGCACCCGCGCCACCTGATCGACCCCGGCACGCTCGACCCGGCGGTCGCCGCGACCTACGCCTGTTCCGGCGTCACGGTGTACTCCGCCGTGCGCAAGGTGCTGCCGATGCCGCCGACCGAGCCGATCGTGGTGGTGGGCGCCGGCGGGCTGGGCCTGAACGCGATCGAAATCCTGAAGGCGCTCGGGCACAAGACCATCGTCGTGGTGGACCTCAGCGCAGAGAAGCTGGAGTCGGCCACGGCCGCGGGGGCCACGTCAGTGGTGGACGCCAGCACGCCCGGCACGACAAAGCGCATCCTGGATGCCTGCGGCGGGCCGGTTCTGGCGGTGATTGATCTGGTGAACGGCACGGCAACGGCAGCCTTCGCGTTTGAGGCCCTGCGGAAGGGCGGCAAGCTGATCCAGGTTGGGTTGTTCGGCGGAGAGATGACGCTGCCGTTGCCGTTGATGCCGATGCGGGCGCTGACGATCCAGGGAAGCTACGTGGGCAATCCCAAGGAGCTGCGGGAACTCGTGACCTTGGCGCAGGACGGCGGCATTTCGGCCCTGCCCATCACGCGGGTTCCGCAATCCGACGCAACCGCCGCCCTGCATCGGCTGCGCGACGGAACCGTGACCGGCCGGATCGTGCTGACCGCAGCCTGACTCAGGCGAGCCTTTCGTTCCCGATGGCATGCGGCCGGTTCTGGCCGCGCGCCATGGCGCCAACCGGCGTGTGCGCCGCCATGCGCCGCATCAGCGGCAAGGCGTAACCCAGGCGGCGCACCAACTCCGCAGTGACCTCGGCATGCATCAGGCCGCTATACCACGACCGGTAGGAGGGGCCGTTCAAGCCCAGGATGCCGCAACGCTCCAAGGCGGGCATGCCGAGGAGGTTGGCAAGACTATCAAGCTCTCGCACCGCCGCAGACACCTGCGCCGGCGTTTTCAACGACTCTGACATCTTGAAACTCCCAATTTCCAGCACGGATTGTAACGATATCCTACCGGAATGGAAGTCATATTAACGTGATTTTCACGAGTCACCGGAGGCTGTCACGACATGCGGCGTGGGCGCAAACCGGATGAACCTTCTGCAAGATCAACATCCATGCTGCCGAGCGGGCGTGCGATCATCCCCAAGGGGTCGGTGATCGCCAACAGGCCGTTCTCGTCGGCATGGCCACCAGGCACGCTGCGCGCAGTCGAAGGCCAGGCGGCCGTCCGCAGCAACGCGCCGACGAACGAGCGTCCCCAGGCCAGCGCAGACGTGCCTTGGATCGCCGCCCAGCTCTCCCGCCAACGCGCCTGCCGGTCCGCCAGGCCCATGTTCAGCGCGTTGTCCAAGGCGTCCGCGACCTCGTCGGCATCATGCGGGTTGACGATCAGCGCGGAGCCAAGCTGCTTGGCCGCGCCGGCGAAGCGGGACAGGATCAACACGCCGGGATCCTGGGGGTCCTGGGCGGCAATGTATTCCTTGGCGACCAGGTTCATTCCGTCCCGCAGGGGCGTCACCAGTCCAACCCGCGCCTCCCGCATATAGCCGGCAACGGTGCTGCGCGCCCCGGCACGGGCCACAAGGCGGAGCGGCATCCAGTCGGGTTCGCTGAACTCGCTGTTGATGCTGCCGGCCTCACGCTCGATGGCGGTGCGCAAGTCCCGGTAGGCCACCACGTCCTTCCGCGATTCGGCGGCGATTTGCAGGAACGTCACCCGGCGGCGCAACTCGGGCCGGGTCTCCAGCAACCGCCGGTACCCTGCCACCCGTTGCAGGAGACCCTTCGTCGGGTCCATGCGGTCCACGCCGAGCACAAGGCGTTGTCCGCCCAGGCTCCGGCGCAGGCGTTCCGTCGGCGCCGCGCGCCAGGCATCCTCGGCAATCGCCGCGAACTCATGCGCCTCGATCTCGACCGGGAACACGCCGAGGCGGACCCGGCGGCCCCCGACGTTCAGCCAGCCGTTCGGCATCCGCAGGGCATTGCCGATGCGGCAGGCGACCTCGGCGAAGTTTTCCACGTCGTTCTCTGTCTGGAACCCGAGCAGGTCGGCCGCGAGCAGGTCGCGCAACAGCGCGCCGGCCTCCGGCACGCTGGCCAGCATATCCGCCGACGGGAATGGGATGTGAAGGAAGAAGCCGATGGGCGCCCGTACCCCCCTTGAACGCAGGGCCTGCGGCATCCCCATCAGGTGGTAGTCATGGATCCAGATCAGGTCGTCCGCCCGCAGCATCGGCTGCAGCACCTCCGCCAGCCGCTCGTTCACCTGCCGGTAGATCTGCGCGTTGCGCCGGTCGAACGTCATGAGTTCGGGCATCGAGTGCAGCAACGGCCACAAGGTGCTGTTGGAAAACTCGTTGTAGTAGCGTTCGTGCTCCTCGGGCGTCAGGTCCACGGTCGCGTATTTGACCCGGCCCGCCTCGGCCAGGCGGACCGGACCGGGGGCGTCCGAGATGTTGCCGCTCCAGCCGAACCACACGCCGCCGCGCCGCTCCATCAGGGCTTCGAGCGCGACGGCGAGACCACCCGCCTGCGCGCCCGCCGCCGCGGGTGCGGGCACACGGTTGCTGACGACGACGAGGCGGTTCACCTCAGCTCCATCAAAGCCACTGGCAGCCGGCTTAAGATTCCGGCCAGGGACAGGCGCGTTGTGCTCATCGTTTCCACCTCTTCGTCCAAAATATGCACAAGTCTCCGGTCAACCAGGCTGCGAGGCAATAAAACCGCAGTTTCCCGCCAATTACCAGCATCCACGAGCGGCTTGTCGGCGGAGGGGTCCAAGGCGTTTGAGAGCCGGGTGCCGATCACGATGGCTGAACGGCCCTCATGCACGCGCGCGAAGGCCAGGGCATGGTCGGCGAACGGCCCCTCCAGGCGGAGCGGGACGTAGCTGCCCTGGGTGAACAGGCCCGGCGAGCGAGCGCGCAAAGCGAGGGTGCGGGCGATGATCGCCTGCTTCACCCGGCCGTCGCGCCAGGACGGCAGCAGCGAGGCCGGCTCCTCCGCCGCATCCAGGGCGGCCCGCCGCGCCGCGAAATCGACCGGGCGCCGGTTGTCGGGATCGACCAGGCTGAAGTCCCAGAACTCGGTCCCCTGATACAGGTCCGGAATGCCGGGGCTGGTCAGCCGCAGCAGCGTCTGCGTCAGGCTGTTGACCGCGCCCGCGGGCGCGATCCGGGCTGCGAAGTTCGCGAGTTCCCCGGCCATGTTCACGCTGCGCCCGGCGTCGAGCAGGCCCGCCAGGAACGTGCGGCAGGCCCCTTCGTAGTCGGTGTCGGGCGCGGCCCAGCCGGTGCGGCGCTTGGCCTCGCGCAGCGCCTTTTCCTGCCAGGCGGCCACCCGGGCCTCGAACGCCGCCAACCCTTCGGCGTCGTCCGGCGCCAGATCGAGCGGCCAGGCGGCGACCAGGGTCTGATAGAGCATGATCTCGTCGGCTGCGTCCGGCGCCGGGCCGTCGAGGTCGCGCTTGAGCGGGGCGTTGAGCCGTGTCCAACGCTGCAGCGCCGCTTCCCATTCGGACGGGACCTCGCTCAGCACCGCAAGCCGGGCGCGGGTGTCCTCGCCGCGCTTGTGGTCGTGCGTGGCGGTCGCCAGCAAAGCGTGCGGGAAGCGTTTCTGCCGCTCCTTGCCGGCGGCGTGGAAGGCGGCGGGGCTGAGGCACCATTGCGACGGCTCGGTGCCGACCTCGTTGCGGGACAGCAGGCGGCCGTAGCGGTAGAACGTCGTGTCCTCGACCGACTTCGCCGCCGT
>CAXULX010000111.1:0-5737 GCA_964252005.1 uncultured Acetobacteraceae bacterium
CACGCCGTCCTTGGTGATGCGCGGCGCGCCGTAGCTCTTGTCGATGACCACGTTGCGGCCCTTGGGACCCAGCGTGACCTTCACGGCGTCGGCGAGGATGTCCACGCCGCGCAGCATTCGTGCGCGTGCGTCGTCGCCGAAGCGAACGTCTTTGGCTGCCATGTGATTGCTTTCCTTAGTTCTTATTACTTACGTGTGTCGGCTAGAGCGTCTATGCGGCCTTTGCGACGGCCGGGGCGCCTTCGATCACGCCCATGATGTCGCTCTCCTTCATGATCAGGAGCTCCTCGCCATCGAGCTTGACCTCGGTGCCGGACCACTTGCCGAACAGCACGCGGTCGCCGGCCTTTACGTCCAGGTCGACGATGGCGCCCTGCTCGTTGCGCGCGCCCGGCCCGGCGGCGATCACCTCGCCCTCCATCGGCTTTTCCTTCACGGTGTCCGGGATGATGATCCCGCCGGCCGACTTCTCGAGCGGCGTAATCCGCCGGACCACGACGCGATCATGCAATGGGCGAAATTTCATGTTGATGTCTCCAAAACGAGGATCGGAGTGCCGTAACCAAGGGCCGCAACAGCCCCGGAAGCAGGTCCGCACAACGCTTTTAGCACTCTAACGACTAGAGTGCTAACGTTGTTTCATACAAAACACAACCTTTGACGACAAGGTTCTTTCATTCGACAAAGATATCATGAGCACTGGGGCGGCAGGCCAGCACCGCACAGATACTGGCGACAGCAAGCCGAAGTTGCAACGTTGGAAATAGACGCCTACGCGCGGCTTTGCCCTCCACCGGCGATGGCTGGCGCATCGTTGGCCCTCATGTCTTAAAATTTGGCCGCCATACTCTCATCGTGGTGCTCGGGCTAAGGTCGGCCGCATCGATCCCTTTCTTGCAGCGGAGACGCCCATGCCGGACATTGCGCCCCACTCCCAGGACACGGTTCGGGCGGAACTGCTGCGTGCCGCCGCAGAGGCGCTCGCCCGCGCCGCCCCGGCCCTGCCGCAACAAGCCGCAGGCTTCATGGCCCAGCTCTACGCCGGGGTCTCCAGTCCCGAGTTGGCGGACGCCACGCCCGAGGCGCTCGCCGCCGGCGCCGCCAGCCTGTGGTCGCTCGCGCTGCACCGCCGGCCCAACGAGGCCCTGGTGCGCGTCACCCGGCCCGGGTCCTCGGCCGGACCCCGCGCGGTCGCCGAGATCGTCACGGACGACATGCCGTTCCTGGTGGACAGCGCTGTCTCGGCATTGACCAAGGGCGGCCGGGTGGTGCGGCAGCTGCTCCACCCGGTGACGCCGATCCGGCGCAACGCCGAGGGACGGCTGCTGGGCTGGGGCGAGCCGCACGGCGGCACCGTGCTGGAAAGCTGGATGCGCATCGAGTTCACCGGCTCTGCCCGTCGCCAGGGCAGCGACGACGGACCGGCGCTGGAGGCGGCCCTGCGCGGCGTGATGGACGACGTGCGGGCGGCGACCGCCGACTACGACGCCATGCTGGCGCTCGTCCGCCGTGCCGAGAACGAGGTCGCTGCCGATCCGGCGCCCGGCGACGCCCCCGCTCCCGCCCAGGCGTTCCTGCGCTGGCTGGCGGACGACAACTTCGTCCTGCTCGGGCACCGGCGGATTGCAGTCGGCGCCGGCGGGGCGCTGTCCGTCGTGCCCCAGGAGAACCGCGGCCTGCTCAGGCATCCCGAGGTGGCGGTGTTCGACGCGCTTGCCGACCTTGCCACCGTGCCGCAGGCCGTCCGCGCGGCCCTGCTGGAGCCCACGGCGCTGGCCGTCGCCAAGGCGAACCTGCGCTCCACCGTCCACCGCGCCCAGCACGGCGACGTCGTCGTGACGCGCATCTTCGGGCAGGACGGCACGATCACCGGCGTCCGGATGTTCTTCGGGCTGTTCGCCGCCGCAGCCTACAACCGCAATCCGCGGTCGATCCCGCTGCTCGCCCAAAAGGTCGAGGCCATCCTCGCCATGTCGGGCGTCGACCCCGACAGCCATGACGGACGTGCGCTGCGCAACACGCTCGACACCTGGCCGCGCGACGAGCTGTTCCAGGCGCCGGAGGCGGCCATCATGGAGGGCGCGCGGCGGGCGCTGGACCTGCGCCTGCGCCCGCGGGCTGCCCTGGTGCTGCGGCAGGACCCGTTCGAGCGGTTCGTCTCCGCCATCGTCTGGCTGCCGCGCGACGTGTTCGACACCCGCCTGCGGGAGCGCATCGGCGGCATGTTGGCCCGCGCCTTCGCCGGGCGCATCGCCGCGTTCTACATCGCGCTAGGCGACGAGCCGCTGGCCCGGATCAACTATATCGTCAGCACCACGCCGGGCGCCGTTCCGCGCGTGGAGGCGGCGGTGCTGGAGACGGCTATCCGGCAGGCGGCGCGCGACTTCCGTGATCGCCTGGGCGAGGCGCTGATCGACAGCGAGGGGGAGGCCGCCGCGGCCGAGCTGATCGCCCGCTGGGGCGACGCCTTCCCCGCGGCCTATCGGGAGCACGCGACGGCGGCGCAAGGGGCGGCCGACCTGGCCCTGGCCGAGCGTGCGATCGCCACCGGCCGCGCCGCGATCCGGCTCGAGCACCAGCCCGGCACCGACGCCGATCAGCTGACGATGTGGCTGGCTCAGCCCGGCGCGCCGCTGCCCCTGGCCGACGTGCTGCCGCTGCTCGAAAGCCTCGACCTCCGGGCCATACAGGAGGTGCCGTTCGACCTCGACCCGGCCGGCGCCCCGCCGGTCGTGCTGCAGGTGTTCGGGCTGCGGGCCGGGGTGAACGCAGCCCCGGCCGTATTCCCCGCCCTGCTGGAGGCGCTGGATGCCTTGCTGGACAACCGGGCCGAGGCCGACGGCTTCAACCGCCTGGTGCTGCGGGCCGCGCTGACGTGGCGCGAGTGCTGGCTGCTGCGGGCCATGTATCGCTGGCTGAAGCAGGTCGGCTTCGGCTTCAGCCAGGCGAGCGTCGAGACGACCCTGGTCGCCAATCCGCAGGCCGTCGCCATGCTGCGCGGGCTGTTCCAAACCCGCTTTGCGCCAGACTGCCCCATCCGGGACGAGGGCACCATCGAAGCCGACTGGACCGCCCTGCTGGACCGGGTGACCAGCCCCGACGACGACCGCATCCTGACCCGCCTGATGACCCTGACGCGCGCCGTCCTGCGCACCAATTTCTACAATGACGAGCCGTATATCGCCCTCAAGATCGACAGCGCCGCGGCCGGCGACATGCCCCTGCCGCGGCCATGGCGCGAGATATTCGTGCACTCGGCCCGCATGGAGGGCTGCCATCTGCGGGCCGGGCCGGTGGCGCGCGGCGGCATCCGCTGGTCCGACCGGCGCGAGGACTTCCGCACCGAGATCCTGGGCCTGATGAAGGCGCAGCGCCTGAAGAACGTCGTCATCGTGCCCACGGGGGCCAAGGGCGGCTTCGTGTTGAAGTGCCCGCCGGCGCCGGGCGACCGCGAGGCCCTCATGGCCGAGGGCGTCGCCTGCTACCGCATCCTGATCAACGCCATGCTCGACATGGCCGACACGCTGCACGGGGACCGGGTGGTGACGCCGAGGGGCGTCGTGCGGCGGGACGGCGACGATCCCTATATGGTCGCCGCCGCCGACAAGGGCACCGCGACCTTCAGCGACATCGCCAACGGCATCGCCATCGAGCGCGGCTTCTGGCTGGCCGACGCGTTCGCGTCCGGCGGCAGCCAGGGCTACGACCACAAGGCGATGGGCATCACCGCCAAAGGCGCCTGGGTGATGATCGCCCGGCACTTCGACGAACTGGGCCTGGACATCCAGGCCGACCCCTTCACCTGCGTCGGCGTCGGCGACATGAGCGGCGACGTGTTCGGCAACGGCCTGCTGGTCAGCCGCAAGACCCGCCTGCTGGCCGCGTTCGACCACCGCCACATCTTCATCGACCCCGATCCCGACGCCGAGACCTCATATGATGAACGCGCCCGGCTGTTCGCGCTGCCGCGGTCGTCCTGGGCGGAGTACGACCGGGCCAGGATCAGCCCCGGCGGCGGCGTGTTCTCCCGCGCCGAGAAGCGGCTCACGCTGCCGGCCCGGTCCGCCGCGCTGCTCGGCCTGCCCGCCGGCCCGGTCGAGCCCGCGGCGGTGATGCAGGCCATTCTGCGCGTCCCATCCGACCTGTTGTACTTCGGCGGCATCGGCACCTACGTGAAGGCCGGCGCGGAGAGCCAGGCCGAGGCGGGGGACCGCGCCAACGACACCATCCGGGTCAACGGCGCCGAGGTGCGCGCGCGCGTCCTCGGCGAGGGCGCCAACCTCGCCATCACCCAGGCGGGCCGGATCGACTATGCCCGGCTCGGCGCCGGGGGCGCGGGCGGTCGGGTGAACACGGACGCGCTGGACAATTCGGCCGGCGTCTCGACCAGCGACCACGAGGTGAACATCAAGATCCTCCTGGCCGATGCCGAGCGGGACGGCGCCCTGACCCGGCGTCAGCGCGACGACCTGCTGACCGCGATGACGGACGAGGTCGGCGCCCTGGTGCTGCGGGACAACCATCAGCAATCGCTTGCGGTGTCGCTCGAGATGCAGGAGGGCGGGCGCGACCTTGGATCCCACGCGGCGCTGATCGCGCGGCTGGAGGCCGAGGGCACGCTGGACCGCGCGGTCTCCGGCCTGCCGGACGCCGCCGCCCTGCAGGCCCGCGCCGCCGCCAACGAGTCGCTGCTGCGCCCGGAGGTCGCGGCGCTGCTGCCGGTCGCGAAGCTTTGGCTGACGGATGCCATCGAGTCCGCGGCACCAGCCGACGACCTCACCACCGACCCGGCGTTCGAACATGCCTTGCTGGCCTATTTCCCGACCGAGCTGCGGGTCGGGTTCGCCCGCTTCGTGCGCGGCCATCGGCTGCGGCGGCAGTTGATTGCGACGACGGTCGCCAACGGCATCGCCAACCGGCTCGGCCCGGCGGCGCTCGGGCGTTTGGCCGTCGAGGCCAGCCCCCTCCGCGTCGCCCGCGCGGCCTGGCTGGCGGGGGCGCTGTGCGGGCTGGAGGGCCTGTATGACGCGATAGACGGGGCGCCGGCCGCTGCCGCGGTCCGGCTCGATGCGCTGCTGACGGTAAGGCGGCTGCACGAGCTGACGGCCCGCGACCTGCTCGGCGCCGCGGAGCTGGATGGGCCGCTCGATGCGGCCATCGCAACCCTGCACCCGGGCATCGCCGCCCTGGCAGCGTCGGCCTCGTTGCAGATGGCGGACGGGGCGGCGGCGCAGCGGCTGCGGGACGCCGGGCTGCCGGATGGTCTGGCGGCGCAGGTCGCGGCGGCGCCGGCCCTCGCCGCGGCGCCCACCGTCGTGCGCCTCGCTGAAAGCCTGGGCGTGCTGCCGGCCTCCGCCGCCGCCGCTTGGCAGCAGGTCGGCCAGTCGCTGGGCATCGAGGACCTCCGGGCCGCGATCGGCGTGGTCCCGTCGGTGGGCGGCTTTGCCGGGCGGGCCAAAGCCGTCCTGCTCGCCGATCTCATGGGAGCGCAGATCGGCTTGGCCCGGGCCGTGCTGCGCGGCTCGGACCCGGCGCAGCTTCCCGGCGCGCCAGCGGTGCTGCACCTTGCGCGCGAGGCCGCGGCCACACCGGATTTCGCCGGCCTGGCGGTGGCGACGCGGGCCGTGGCCGCCCTGGCCTGACCGGGACTCGATTTTCGGCGGCTAGAGCTTTTTCCGATCGAAGTGGCTCGGAGAAAATCTCTAGCTGCTTGTTTTAACGAGCATCTTTGTCCGAC
>CAXULX010000112.1:0-5652 GCA_964252005.1 uncultured Acetobacteraceae bacterium
TCGATCCGCTGGAGGACGCGCTGGAATACGGCCGCACCCTGCTGCCGCTGACCCGGCGCCTGCTGGCCGAACGGACCCAACACCAAACCGCCGCGGAGTAGCGACCCATGACAACACTTGCCGAATACCTGACCCACAAGCGCGACGCGTTCCGCGCCCTACGAAGCCGCGTGCTGTCTCCTGGCTACGAGCCCGTCGCCCTACGCGCCCACGTGACCGCGGAGGGCCGCAGCGGGGTGCGCCGCGTCCGGCTGCGCGACCACCAGGTGCTGACCGACAGCCCGCGCGACTTCGTGGGCTACGACCTCGGCCCCAGCAGCCCGGAGCTGGCGCTGGGCGCGCTCGGAAGCTGCCTGACCCACAGCTACCTGATCCAGGCGGCGGTGCAGGGGGTCACGCTGGACAGCCTAGAGGTCGAGGTGACGGGGCAGATCGACCAGCGCGCCGGCGAGGCTGGATACGAGGACGTGCCGCGCGAGCCGCACGGCATCGCCTACACCGCCCACATCGGCACCAGCGCGCCGGACGAGGCCGTCACCAAGCTGCACGAGGCCGTCGAGCGGCTATGCCCCGTGCTGAACCTGCTGCGCAACCCGCAGCGCGTCGCCGGCGGGGTGCGCCGCGTCGGCCCGGCGCCGCAGGACGAGCGCGTCCGTTCGCCGGAAGGAGTCGCGTGATGGACCGCCTGCTCGCCCGCCGCGGCGCCCTGCGTGCTGCCGTCAGTGCCGCCGCGCTGCTTCCGCTCGGGGCGATGGCGCCGCTCCGCCGGGCGGCGACGCCCGATCCGTTGGCGGGAACGCCGATTTGCCGTGTGGCGGACACGCCGCCGTCCGTTGCCGCGGGGCCGCCCGTCAAGCTGAAGCTGACCTGGAACGCCAACGCCATCTG
Organism: uncultured Acetobacteraceae bacterium; assembly: GCA_964252005.1. Classification (GTDB taxonomy): domain Bacteria; phylum Pseudomonadota; class Alphaproteobacteria; order Acetobacterales; family Acetobacteraceae; genus CAHJXG01. Next base: position 889 of record CAXULX010000112.1, read on the forward strand.
CACCGTCGGCGTGCCGGTGGCCGAAAGTCAGGGCATCTTCGCCAAGCACGGGTTGGACGTGGAGACGATCAACTTCGGCGGCAGCACGGACCAGCTGCTGGAGGCGATCAGCACCGGCAAGGCCGATGCCGGCGTGGGCATGGCGCTGCGCTGGCTGAAGCCGCTGGAGCAGGGCTTCGACGTGAAGATCACCACGGCGATCCATGGCGGCTGCATGCGGCTGTTCGCCAAGAAGGGCAGCGGCATCAACACCATCGCCGACCTGCGCGGCAAGCAGGTGGGCTGCAGCGACATGGGCGCGCCGGACAAGAACTTCTTCTCGATCGTGGCGGCCAAGCAGGGGCTGGACCCCAACACGGACATCGCCTGGCGGCAGTTCCCGGCCGACCTGCTGGGCGTGGCGCTGCAGAAAGGCGAGATCCAGGCGTTTGCGCTGGGCGACCCGCTGGCCTGGGTGATCCGCGAGCGCAACGACCTGTACGAGGTCGCGAACAACCTGGCCGGCGAATACGCCCATCGCGCGTGCTGCGTGCTGGGCGTCCGCGGCAGCTTGATCCGCGGCAACCGCGCAGCTGCCGGCGCGCTGACCCGGGCCCTGCTCGAGGCCCAGGACTGGGTGGCCGCGAACCCCGATCAGTCCGCCGCGCTGTTTGCCAAGTACTCGCCGGCGCCGCAGGCCCAGTTGGCGGCGATGCTGCGCAGCCACACGCACCACCACCACCCTGTCGGCGCCGATTTGAAGGCGGAGATCGCCGCCTACACGGACGAGCTGAAGCTGGTGCGAGTGATCCGGCCCGGCACCGACACCGCCCGCTTCTCCGAAAAGGTGTTCGCGGACGTGCTCGTTTCATGAACGCGGTCACCGAGGTCCGCACCAAGGCTGCGTTCCAGTCGAGCACGCACCGGCGCCCGCCTCCCTGGTGGAGCGGCGCCGGGGCGGCCTGCCTGTGGGCGGGTGTTGCGGCGCTGACCCTGGCCTGGCCGGATGCGGACGACCTGGGCCGCACGGCGCTGCTCGGCGGACTGACGGCCGGAATGGCGGGGATAGTGCTCCTCGCGTCGCTGGCGGCGGTTGTCCGGCCGCTGCCGGAGGGGCTGCGCCGTGCCGGGCCGTGGCTGGTCGCGCTGGCGGTCGCGCTGGGCGGGTGGGAGTTGGTTACGGCCAAGCTGGACCTGCTGCCGCGCCCGTTCTTCGCCGCGCCGCAGTCCATGCTGGAGGTGCTGACCGACGACTGGCCGCGCCTGGGCGAGAGCCTGCTGCGTTCCCTATGGCTGCTGGTCCCGGCCTATCTGCTCGGCGCCGGGGCGGGCTTCCTGACCGGGGTGGCCGTGGGCTGGTCGCGCGCCGTCAGCTACTGGGTGCATCCGGTGCTGCGCCTGATCGGGCCGGTGCCGGCGGTGGCGTGGATCCCGATCGCCTTCTTCGTGTTCCCCAGCAGCCGCAGCGCCAGCACTTTCCTGATTGCCCTGGCGACGTTCTTCCCCGTCGCGGTGCTGACCTGGTCGGGGGTCTCGGCCGTCAGCGCCGCCTATTACGACGTGGCCCGCACGATGGGCGCCAAGCCCTGGTTCCTGGTGCGCAAGGTGGCCGTCCCGGCGGCGATGCCGTCGGTGTTCGTGGGGCTGTTCATGGGGCTGGGCGCCTCGTTCTCCGTGCTGGTCGTGGCCGAGATGCTCGGCGTCAAGGCCGGCCTCGGCTGGTATATGCAATGGGCGCAGGGATGGGCGGCCTACGCCAACATGTACGTGGCGCTCGGCGTCATGGCCCTGATGTGCACGGCGCTGGTCACGCTGCTGTTCCAGGTGCGCGACCGGCTGCTGTCCTGGCAGCGGGGGCTGGTCCGGTGGTAGCCGCAGCCCCCCGCCCGCAGCCCGGCGCGCTGGGGCTGGAGGTCGTGGACGTGAGCCACGCCTTCACCCTGGACGGGCAGTCGCTGCCGGTGCTCGAACGGGTCAACCTGTCGCTGGCGCCCGGCGAGTTCGTCGCCATCCTCGGGCCGAGCGGCTGCGGCAAGTCCACCCTGCTGCGCCTGGTCGCCGGGCTGGAGCCGCCCAGCGCGGGCGCGCTGTATGCGGGCGGCGAACCCGTCGCCGGTCCGGACCCGTCCCGCGTGCTCATGTTCCAGGACCCGACGCTGTATCCTTGGCGCACCGTGCGGGCGAACGTCGGGCTGGGGTTGGAGGCCCGCGGCGAACTGCGGCGCCTGGGCCATCGGGTGGACGAGGCGCTGCGCCTGGTGGGGCTGGAAGGGTTCGACACCGCCTACCCGCACCAGATCTCGGGCGGCATGGCGCAGCGGACGGCGCTGGCCCGCGCCCTGGTCAACGACCCCGGCCTGCTGATCCTCGACGAGCCGCTCGGCAAGCTCGACAGCCTGACCCGGCTGCAGATGCAAGAGGAGCTGGTGCGCATCTGGCGCGACCGCGGCTTCACCGCCCTGCTGGTGACGCACGACGTGGAGGAGGCGCTGCTGATGGCCGGGCGCGTCGTGGTCGTCAGCGACCGGCCGGCACAGATCCGGGCGGACCTGCCGGTGCCCCTGCCCTACCCGCGGCACCGCGACGACCCGGAGCTGGTGCGGCTGCGGCGCGAGGTGCTGGGCTTGCTGGGCCTCGGCGCATGAGTACGCGCAGGGCCGGGCTTGCCCGCCGCCGCTGCGGCGTTCGGCCGGCCCGCAGCGGCGAACACGGTGCTGCGGGCCGGCCTAGTGGTCCGATCCTAACGCTTGGTTCCCGAGCGTTAGGTGAATCGGTCCACCAAACAAAGGCTAGTGGTGCAAATTGGACGGATGCTTCCGTCTGATTTGCACCACTAGATCACCAGCTCGATCACGAAGGGGCCGGGCCGGGCGTTGGCCTGGCTGAACAGGTCGGCGAAGGTCTCCATCGTCTCCGCCCGGGCAGCCTCCACGCCCATGCCGTTCGCGAGCCGAACCCAATCCAGCTCCGGGTTGCCGAGGTCCAGCATGTCGAGCGCGGTACGGCCAGGGTTCGCGCCCACGCCCTGATACTCGCCCAGCAGGATCGCGTACTTGCGGTTGGCGAGGATGACCGTCGTGACATCCAGCCGTTCGCGCGCCTGGGTCCACAGGCCCTGCAGCGTGTACATCGCCGACCCATCCGCCTGCAGCGCCACGACGCGGCGCCCGGGTGCGCCGATGGCGGCGCCGGTGGCCAGCGGGATGCCGCAGCCGATCGCGCCGCCGGTGATCTGCAGCCAATCGTGCGGGGCGGCATCGTGCGTGCCCGGGAAGAACGCGCGCCCGAAGCTCACGCTCTCGTCCACGATGACCGCCTGATCCGGCAGCAGCGCGGCGAGGGTCTGAGCCACGGCCTCGGACGTGACCGCGCCCCGGGCGGGCGAGGGTCGCGCGGCGCCCGGCGGTGGCCGGACCGGCTCAGCCCCAAGGGCGTCGGCCACGCGGGCGAGCGCGTCCGCGGCGTCGTGCTCCGGCCGGGCGAGCACGTGGACCTGGCAATCCACCGGCGCCATGCGGCCGGGCTTGTTCGGATAGGCGAAGAAGCCGACGGGCGCCGTCGCGCCGACCAGGATCAGGTGCTTGACCCCGGCCAGCGCGGCCACCGCCTGATCGACCGGATAGGGCACGCGATCGATCGGCGGCCGCCCGGCGCCGCGTGCGATCCGCGCGTTGCTGGTTTGCGCCATCATGCGGGCGCCGGTCGCGGCCAGGATGCCGGCGGCAACGTCCAGCGGCCCCGCCCGCAGCGCCATGCCGCCCAGGAGCAGCACAGCCGGCTCACCGGACCGCAGCGCCCGCACCGCGGCCTGGACGGAGTCCGGGGACGCTTGGGGCGCCGCCGGCACCGGCAGCGGCGTGCCGACCACGCCGCCATCGTCCCAGCAGGTATCGCTGGGCAGGATCAGGGTCGCGATGCCGCCGGGCGCGCTGTGGGCGGCCTGCACGGCGGAGGCGCAATCGCCGCCCACGGTGGCGGCATGCGCCGCGGTGCGGGTCCAGGCGGAAACCGGCCGCGCCCAGCCCTCGGTGTCCGCCGTGAGCGGCGCGTCCAGGGGGCGATGGTAGGTCGCCTGGTCGCCGACCAGGTTGACGATCGGCGAGCGGGCGCGGCGCGCGTTGTGCAGATTCGCCAGGCCGTTGGCGAGGCCCGGCCCGCAGTGCAGCAGCGTCGCCGCCGGGCGGTCCTGCATGCGGGCATAGCCGTCTGCGGCGCCGGTCACGACGCCCTCGAACAGGCCGAGGACGCAGCGCATCCCGGGGATGCGGTCGAGCGCCGCGACGAAGTGCATCTCGCTGGTGCCAGGGTTGGCAAAGCAGGTATCGACCCCGCAGGCCAGCAATGTGTGCACCAGGCTCTCGGCGCCGTTCATCCGCGGTTCCCTCCAGTTTTGCTCCAGCCCAATCGTCGACACTGCCCCTGGCGCCTCTGATTGGCAACTTGGCCCCGGCAACTTGGCCCCGGCAGCTGCACATTGGCAACTTGCCCCGGCTGCCGCGCGGCACTACCCATCGAGGCCAACGATGCCGGGGGACGCCGCGCCGATGACCACGATCCTTTATCCCGAGGCCATGTATCCCGACGACACCGAGGAGCGCCGCATCTTCGGCCCCAACGCGACCATACTGCGGCGCGACACGAAGGTGCTGGCGGAGCTGCCGGACGCGGAGTGCGCGTCGGTCGACGGGCTGATGCTGTTCCGGCAGTTCCTGACCGCCGCCGACCTCGCCCGCTTCACCCGGCTGCGCGCCGTCGTGCGCATGGGCGTCGGCTATGACCGCATCG
>CAXULX010000113.1:0-5297 GCA_964252005.1 uncultured Acetobacteraceae bacterium
GGTCGCGCAGGTCGATGAACAGCAGGCCGCCATGGTCGCGCTTGCTGTGCACCCATCCGGACAGCCGGGCGGCCTGGCCGGCGTCCGGGCCGCGAAGGGCGCCGCAGGTGTGGGTGCGATAGGCGTGCATGGTTCTGGTCCCTGAAAGGTTGGGCACACAAACCACTGACATTTGCGGTGTCAAGTCGCGGCCTGTACACACGGGCGATGCCACGCCCCAACCTCGCCTTCGCCGACCCGGTGCTGATCACCGATACGGCAGCGCTCACCGCCCTGTGCGAACGCCTGACGGCCGAACCCTATGTCACGATCGACACCGAGTTCATGCGCGAACGCACCTACTACCCCGAGCTATGCGTGGTGCAGTTGGCCGGGGTGCACGACATCGCCGTCATCGACACCCTGGCGCCGGGCATCGACCTCACGCCGCTCGGGCTGCTGCTGGCGGACGGCGGCGTCGTCAAGGTGTTCCACGCGGCACGGCAGGACGTGGAGATCTTCCTCGAGCTGTTCGGCAGCGTGCCGGCGCCGCTGTTCGACACCCAGGTGGCGGCCATGGTGGCGGGGTTCGGCGACCAGGTGGGATATGACGCGCTGGTGTCGTCGCTCACCGGCGGCCATATCGACAAGGCGCACCGGTTCAGCGACTGGTCGGTCCGCCCGCTGTCCCCGGCGCAGGTGACGTATGCGGCGGCGGACGTCACCTATCTGCGCCATGTCTATGAACGCCTGCTGGAGCGGCTGCAGCGCGACGGGCGGCTCGACTGGGTGGCGGCGGAGATGGCCGTGCTGGCGCTGCCCGGCACCTATCGCCCGGACCCAGACGTGATGTGGGAGCGGCTGCGCCCCCGCACCGGCAACCGCCGCATGCTCGGGCTGCTGCGCGCCGCCGCCGCCTGGCGCGAGCGGGAGGCGCAGCGGGTCAACATCCCGCGGCAGCGGCTGCTGAAGGACGAGAGCCTGTTGGAGATCGCCGCGACGGCGCCCGACAGCGCCGAGGCACTGGCCCGGGTGCGCGGCATCTCGCGCGGGTTCGCCGAGGGCCGCAGCGGCGCCGGGCTGGTGGCGGCGTTGCAGCAGGCGGCGGCGCTGCCCGAGGCCGGCCTGCCCGAGGCGCCGCGCGCGAAGGACGGCCCGCGCGCCTCGCCGGCGCTGGTGGCGCTGCTGAAGGTGCTGCTGGCGGCGAAGTGCGAGGAGCACAACGTGGCGCCGAAGCTGCTGGCGTCGTCGGACGACCTGGACCGCCTGGCGAGCGAGGCCGAGCCGGACGTGCCGGCGTTGCAGGGCTGGCGCCGCGACATGTTCGGCGCCGACGCGCTGGCGCTGAAGTCCGGGGCGATCACGCTGGGGGTGGACGGCAAGCGGATCAAGCTGGTACGGATCTGAGCCGCATGGCATGCCTGGGGTTCCAAGGATGTGGGAAACTCCCTGGACGTTGATCGCAAGTACGACTCAGATTTCTATGCTTGGGCGAACGAACAGGCCACGCTGCTGCGGGCCGGCCGCCTGTCCAAGATCGATGCGGAGCACATCGCCGAGGAGATCGAGACCTTGGGCCGCGGCGAAAAGCGCGAATTGGTCAGCCGCCTATCGGTCCTGCTGCTGCATCTGCTGAAATGGGGCTGTCGACCGGAGCGGCGCGGCAAGAGCTGGGAGTTGACCATCAAGGGGCAGCGCCGACAGCTTGCTCGGCGTCTTCGCGACAACCTGAGTCTACGGGCGTGGACCGACCATGCCATGGCCGACGCCTACGGCGACGCAGTGCTGCGGGCGGAGTTGGAGATGAACCTTGCCCGCGACATGCTGCCTGGAGCTGCCCATACCCCTTCGAGCAGGCGGTCGATGAGGCGTTCTGGCCGGACGCCGCCTGAGTTCGATGCAATTATATGTTATCCGAAACGAGTCGCCGCTAATTTAAAGCTATAAACAGCTTGGTATAAAAACATGGCCACGAAGACCTGGGACGGAACGACCAAAAGCTTCGACAGCGCAGCCGACTGGTCGCCAACCGGCGTGCCTCAGCCCGGCGACATCGCCGTCATCAATGCCGGCACCGTGACGGCCAGGGGCGGCCTGCTGCAAGGCCTCAACCTCGAGGCGAACGGCATCAACGGCGCGAGCGGATCGATCGGTCTCACGGACACGACCATCGCCGCTGACACGCAGATCACCTTCTTGGGCATAGGCGGCATCTTGGCCGGGCAGATCAACAACCAGGGCATCATCTCCGCCATAGGTGCGGTCAACCTGTTTTCCTCGACCGGACCGACCGGTACCGCCGGGGTCTTGAGCAATACCGGGACGATCAATATCGTCGATGGACCAGCGCTTCTCGTCGGGATCGGCCGGCCGCCGTTCGGATCGGTGCAGAACGACGGCGTCATCTCCGTCTGGAACTCTTCAGGCGCGGCGCAGACCGCCAACCTGGCCTCGCTCGTCGCTGGCGCCGGCCTGGTCCAGCTTTTTGCCGACACGCACGTCACGGCGCCGCTGAACAGCGGCAGCCAGACTTTCCGCTTCATCGGTGGCGCCGGCATCGCGTCTTCCTTGATGTTCAACGAATTCGGCAAGTCGCAGGACCGCATCGCCGGTTTCGCCGCAGCGGACACCATCAGCGTCATCACCCAGCCCTTCACCAGCTACGCCTACGCCAGCACCGGCACCGCCAGCGGCGTGCTCACGCTGTCCAATGGAGAGACAACGTTGGCCAGCATCGCTTTCGACGGCATCTACCAGCAGTCCGACTTCACGCTGACGACGACAACCACGGGAAACGTCAGCACTACGGCCATCACCACCACGGTTGCCCCGCCGGCGCAGGACATCGAGGTGCTGGACTCGGTTCTGCAACTGAGCTCGCTCGATGCTGCCAGCGCCTATTCCGGACCGGTTATCGGCCTGCAGCGTCAATACATTTGGGCGGGCAACGACCCGGCCGGCATTGCTGCACTTTCTAAAAACGTCTTTTTGAAAGGCGGCGCAGGCAACGACGCGCTGCAGGCCGCCGGCGGCAGCAACGTGCTCGATGGCGGCGGCGGATCGAACTTCCTGGTCGGCGCCACCGGGGTGGAAGGCAGCAAGGACACGTTCTTCGTCGATGGACGCACGGGTACGACCTGGGGCAGCATCGTCAATTTCCATTCGGGCGACGCGATGACGCTGTTCGGCTTCCAGGCCGGGCAGAGCGCCTTTTCCTGGACCGCCTCGGACGGCGCCGCCGGCTTCACGGGCGCCACGATCCATGCGGAGCTGGGCGGAGCCGGCACCGGCACGAATGCCTCGGTAACCTTTGCGGGCGTAAGCCTCGCCGACGCACAGAGCAAGTTCACCGTCTCGACCGGCGCCACCGGCGGGGCCGGCTACCTGTATGTCGCCTACGCCGCCTGATCCACCGCCAGGCCCATCGCCGCCGCCAGGCGTTCCAGCCGCCGCTGGATCGGGTCTCCGGCAAACACCCCGCTGTCCTCGGCCAGGCGCAGCGTAAGCCGGCCGGGCAGCACGCGCAGGTTGGCGCCGGCCAGCAGCTCCGGCGTGCCGGCGGAGAGGGAATAGGCGAGGCGCAGCGCGCTGCCCAAGATCTCGGCACGGCCGATCGCGGCGGGGTCCAACAGGGCGCGGGCGGTCGCAAGATAGGGGGCGTCCGGCTCAGCCTCGTAGCGCAATGCCAAGGTCAGGGCCAGGAAGGCGCGGCTCGGGTGGTCCATGGCGACGCCGGGCTGGCGAAGCACACGGAAGAAGGCCTGCTCGGCGCGATAGTCCGGGTGATCCTGGCTGCCGACGTCGGACATCCAGCAGGCGGCGACGCGAAGCCGGGCATGCGGCGGCAACTCCCCGGGGAACAGCGGCGCGGTCCAGTCCTGCAGGGCCGGCGGCAGCCGCGTGTCCCGGCCGTAGCGCGCGGCGATCTCGTGGCCCAGCGCCGTCATCGGATCGGCGGTGCGGACCTCGGGCGCCACCTGCTGCATGAACCAGCCCTCGCGGATGCCGTTCGCGCTGAACACGATGCGGCGCGCCCCGGTCTGGCGCAGCAGGCGGCGCAGCACCGTCGCGGCAAACGGCAGGTCCTCCACCCGGCGCCGCGGCGCGCCGGGCAGCCGTTCCAGCACACGGCGCGGGCTCGACAGCATCAGCGCCGCGAGGTCGCGTCCGGCGTCGCGGGTGATCGTGTAGTGGTGCACGATATGCAGCGGATAGTTGGCCAGGTACATCTGCACCTGGGCCAGCGCCCGCCAGGCGCCGCCAACCAGATAGAGGTCGCGCTCCTGCCCCTCCGCCAGCCAGGGCACCGTGGCGAGGTCGGCGTCGGCGATGGAGCGGGCGCGGGCGAGGTCGCCCTCCGCCCGGTCGGACAGGCGGATCACCCCCAGGCCCAGGCTCTGCGCCCGCGCCACCGCGCCGGCGCCCACCCGCACGACCTCCAGCGAGCCGCCGCCGATGTCGGCCAGGATGCCATCCGCCTCCGGGATGCCGCACAGCACGCCGGCGCTGGACATCGCGGCCTCCTGCTCGCCGGACAGCACGCGGATCGGCACGCCGGGCATGCGCGCCTGCAGGGCGGCGACGAACTCCGCGCCATTGGCGGCGTCGCGCACCGCGGCCGTGGCCAGCACCTCGAACGGCTCGGCGCCCATGGCGCGGGCGATGGCGTTGTAGCGCGTCATGACGCGCAGCCCCTGCACGACCCCGGCCTCATGCAGCCGGCCGGTGGTGGCGAGGCCGCGGCCTAGGCGGAGCACCGCCTTTTCGTTGAAGATGGCGGTGGGGTTGCGCCCACGGCCCTCGAACACGACCAGGCGGACGGAGTTCGAGCCGAGGTCGACGATTGCGCAGCGGGGTAGATGGGACAGCGGCTTAGTCCTGGCTGACGCGGTCGGGGCGGCGGATCGCCTGGGCCTGGGCCGCGATCGCACTGCCGTGCAGGGCGGAGCCGCGGCCGGACAGGGACGGGTTGGTCATGAAATAGTCGTGCGCCGACACCGGGCGCGGCCCGGCCGCCACCCGGCGCCAGGCGCCATCCGCGCCCAGCTCCCAGGATTGCAGCGTGTCCCGCAGGTTCACCACCATGATCTGCTCCAGCACCTGCGCGTGGACGGTGCGGTTGTGGATCGGCACCAGCGTCTCGACCCGCCACTCCATGTTGCGGGCCATCCAGTCGGCGCTGCTGATGAACACGCGGGCGTGCCGGCTCGGCAGGCGGTGGCCGTTGCCGAACGCGAAGATGCGGCTGTGCTCCAGGAAGCGGCCGACGATGCTCTTGACCCGGATGTTCTCGGACAGGCCGGGCACGCCGGGGCGCA
>CAXULX010000114.1:0-4400 GCA_964252005.1 uncultured Acetobacteraceae bacterium
GTTGGCGGCGGCGTGCGCGGCCTTGACCAGCGACGACTTGCCCATGCCGCGGGCGCCCCACAGCATGGCGTTGTTGGCCGGCAAGCCCCGCGCGAACCGCAGCGTGTTGTCGAGCACCTGCCGCTTCTGGCGTTCGATGCCTTGCAACAGCCCGATGTCGACCCGCGACACCCGCCGCACCGGCGCCAAACGCATCGGCGCCGGGTGCCAGACATAGGCGTCGGCGTCGGCGAGGTCGGGCGCCCCAGGCAAGGGCGGCGCCAGGCGATCGAGCGCGTCGGCGATGCGGGTCAGCAAGGCTGTGTCCAATTGAGGTCCTAGACTATGGGCGGGACTATGGTCCGGAAACGCCATGGCTTGACGGGCCGGGGCCTCAAACTATGGTCCCGGCGCAACAACGGCAACCCAGGACAATGATGCTGATCTCTCCCGCCTACGCCCAAGACGTTGCCGGCTTGATGGGCAGCGCGACCCAGTTCCTGCCGTTGGTGCTGATCTTCGGCGTGTTCTACTTCCTGCTGATCCGCCCGCAGCAAACCCGGGCGAAGCAGATGAAGGCGATGCTCGCCGCCCTGCGCCGCGGCGACCGCATCGTGACCGCCGGCGGCATCCTGGGCACGGTGCAGCGGGTGAAGGAGGGCAGCGACGAGATCGAGGTCGATATCGCGCCGAACGTTCGCGTGACCATCATCCGCGATACCATCACGACCGTGCTGAAGCCGGTCGCGGCGAACGATGTCAAATCCGGCTGAATGCGTCCCCTCCCTCAGGCGCCGAGGGAGGGGCCGGGTGCCTCAGCCCATCTGGCTGGCGGCGAACTCGTAGTTGGCCAGCTTGTCCAGCCAATTGCCCACGTAGTCCGGGCGGCGATTGCGGAAATCCAGGTAGTAGCTGTGCTCCCAGACGTCGCAGCCGAGCAGCGCCTTGCCCTCGCCGGTCGCGAGCGGGTTGGAGCCGTTCGGCGTCTTCGTGACTTTCAGCTTGCCGTCGGTGCCGAGCACCAGCCAGGCCCAGCCGGAGCCGAACTGGCCGACCGCGGCGGCCTTAAACGCATCCTTGAACGCCTGGACGCTGCCGAAATCGCTGGTGATCTTGCTCTCCAGCGTGCCCGGGATGCTGCCGCCCTGCGGCGACATGTTCTGCCAGAACAGCACGTGGTTCCAGTGCTGCCCGGCGTTGTTGAACACCGGCGCCATCTCCGCCTGGCCGTGGCTCATCTGGATGATCTCTTCCAGTGACTTGCCGGCGAGCGCCGGGTTCTTCTCGACGAAGCCGTTCAGCGCCGTGACATAGGCCTGGTGGTGCTTGTCGTGGTGCAGCTCCATCGTCTCCTGGCACATGCCGCGCTCGGCCAGGGCGCTGTGCGAGTAGGGAAGCGGGGGAAGTTCGAATGCCATGGTATGGTCCTCCTGGTGGCGGGCCGCAGAGTGCTGGAGGCGGCGGCGGCGCGTCAAGGTTGCGCGGCGCGACGCCTGGGGCCAACTCCGCCGCATGCTCTCGCCCTGCGCCGAAATCGTCCGCCGCCACGATCCCGACCGCTTCCTCACCGCCCTGTTCGCGCCGCCCGAGGCGCGGGAGGCGCTGTTCACCCTCTATGCCGTGAACCACGAGCTGGCCCGGGCGCGTGAGGCCGTGTCCAACCCGATGCTGGCGCTGATCCGCCTGCAATGGTGGCGGGAGGTGGCCGAGGGGGCGCGGCGCCGGCATGAGGTGGCCGGGCCGCTCGGGGAGGCGCTGGACAGCGGCGCGCTGCATGCGCCGGATGTGCTGGCGATGATCGAGGGACGGGAGGCAGAGGCGGACCCGATTGAGACCGAGGCGGCGTTCCGCGCCTATGTGCGGGCGACCGCCGGCGGCGTCGCGGTGGCGGCCGGTCGGGCGCTCGTCCCGGGTTCCGGGGCGCTGCCCGCCGTGCGTGACCTCGGGGCCGCCTACGGCGTGGCGGGCATCCTGCGCAGCATCCCGGCGCTGGCCCAGCAGTCCCGTTGCCTGCTGCCGGAGGACCTGCTGGCGCGGCACGGCCTTGATCCGGCCAGCGTGATCGCGAACCCACGGCAGCCCGCATTGCTGCCGGTGCGGACCCAGCTTGCCGCGATCGGGTCCGGCTGGCTCGACGCCGGCCGGGCCGCGCGGGTGCCGCGGCGGGCGATTGCCGCCGTCCTGCCCGCGGCCCTGGCGCAGCTCGATCTGCGGCGGGGCGGTGATTGCCCTCCGGGGCGCGGGCTCGGCGACCGGCTCCGGGTCACGATCGCCGCGGCCCGCGGCCGGGTCTAGGCCGGCCTCGGGCATGGGGTCCTCGTTCCAGGCTAGGCAAAGCGTAAAATGACCTTACGTCATCGCGACGTAGGCGGGTCTGAACCGCCTTGTTGGAGGCGGCATGCTGGTTTCGTTGGCCATTATCGGACTTTTGCTGATCGTAATGCCGGGCCTGTTGTATCTGGTGGGCTATCTCGCCAAGCGTTACACGGTAGACCGGCCACTTCGGCTGAGGCCAAAGGCCAGCAAGGCTGCCTGGGGGCACGGCAAGCCGTTGTATGGCCAATTCGTCTCAAAGCCGGGCAAGCCTTTATACGGCGAGCGGGCCTAAGCCCTTTCTGCGCGGGTCGATTGCATAGGCGACGTCGAAAAGGCACAGGGCGGTGACATGGCCTGAGTGAACCTTGGGTTCCGCCAATCTCAAGCCGACTTGCGCAACTCGGCCTGCGGAAGCATCTGGCGCAGGAAGTGGCCGGTGTGGCTGGCGGTGCTGGCCGCGATGTCCTCGGGCGTGCCCTCCGCCACCACGCGGCCACCGCCCTCGCCGCCCTCGGGACCGAGGTCCAACACCCAGTCGGCGGTCTTGATGACCTCCAGGTTGTGCTCGATCACGACAACCGTGTTGCCCTGCTCGACCAGGGCGTGCAGCACCTCCAGCAGCTTGCGCACGTCCTCGAAGTGCAGCCCGGTGGTGGGCTCGTCGAGGATATACAGCGTGCGCCCGGTGCCGCGCCGGGCCAGCTCCTTGGCCAGCTTGATCCGCTGCGCCTCGCCGCCCGACAAGGTCGTCGACTGCTGGCCCAGGCTGATGTAGCCCAACCCGACCTTCTGCAGGATGCTGAGCCGGTCGTGGATGCGGTTGACCGCGCTGAAGAACGGCACCGCCTCGTCCACCGTCATGTCGAGCACGTCGGCGACCGACTTGCCGCGGAACTTTATTTCCAATGTCTCGCGGTTGTAGCGGGCGCCCTTGCAGGTGTCGCAGGTGACGAACACGTCGGGCAGGAAGTGCATCTCGATCTTGATCAGCCCGTCGCCCTGGCAGGCCTCGCAGCGCCCGCCCTTGACGTTGAAGCTGAACCGGCCGGACTTGTAGCCGCGGGCGCGGCTCTCCGGCAGCTCGGCGAACCAGTCGCGTATGGGGGCGAACAGGTCGGTGTAGGTGGCCGGGTTCGATCGCGGCGTGCGGCCGATCGGCGACTGGTCGATGTCGATGATCTTGTCCAGCAGGTCCAGCCCCTCGACCCGGTCGTGCGGCGCGGGCGCCTCGCCGGAGCCCATCAGCCGGCGGCTGGCGGCCTTGTACAGCGTGTCGACCACCAGCGTCGACTTGCCGCCGCCGGACACGCCGGTCACGCAGGTGAAGGTGCCGAGCGGGAAGTCCGACGTGACGGATTTCAGGTTGTTGCCGCGTGCGCCGACGACGCGAACCACGCGCTTCGCGTCGACCGGGCGCCGTGCGGGCACCGGAATGCTGCTGCGGCCCGACAGGTAAGCGCCGGTGATGCTGTCCGGGTTGGCCGCGACCTCCTCCGGCGTGCCCTGGGCGATGACGTGGCCACCCAGCAGCCCGGCCGCCGGTCCCATGTCGATCAGGTGGTCGGCGGCGCGGATCGCGTCCTCGTCGTGCTCCACCACCAGCACCGTGTTGCCCAGCGACTTCAGCCGGCGCAGCGTGCCGAGCAGCCGCTCGTTGTCCCGCTGGTGCAGGCCGATGCTGGGCTCGTCCAGCACATACAGCACGCCCGTCAGGCCGGAGCCGATCTGGCTCGCCAGCCGGATGCGCTGGCTCTCGCCGCCGGACAGCGTGGTGCTGCCGCGGGCGAGGGTCAGGTAGTCGAGGCCGACGTCGACCAGGAACTGCAGCCGCTCGACGATCTCCCGCAGGATGCGCCGGGCGATCTCCTGGCGTTGCGGCGTCAGCGTCTCGCCGGCGTCCTGGAACCAGGCCAGCGCGCGGCGAATGGGCAGCTCCGCGGCCTGCGCCAGGTTGAACCCGGCGATCCTCACCGCCAGCGCCTCAGGCTTCAGCCGTGCGCCGTGGCACACCGCGCAGGGCTTGTCGGCCTGGTAGCGGCTCATCTCCTCGCGCACCCAGGCGCTGTCGGTCTCCTGCCAGCGGCGCTGCAGGTTGCGCAGCACGC
>CAXULX010000115.1:0-4376 GCA_964252005.1 uncultured Acetobacteraceae bacterium
ATGATCCCGCGTCATGCCGCCTGCAGACGCCGGGACCGGGGAGCGCAGCCAAAAGGCGCGGGTAGGGTGCTGCCGTCGAGCGCCCTTATCCGGCAACCGGGCGTTCGCGTCGGCGAGATCCCCCAGCCGCAAGGCGATAAGGGTTTTGAACATCGGCTGCTCTCCTGTATGAACATGGTTCAAACCCTTATAGTCACACCATGAACACCATTCAAGAAAAATCTGAACAAGGTTCACGTCGCCCGGCGACCGCGGCGCGCCACCATAACCTGCATGACCGGCTGGTGGCCGCAGCCGAGGCCGCGATCACCGCAGCCGGGCTGGGTAGCCTGCGCGCCCGGGCCTTGGCGGATGCGGCGGGATGCTCCGTGGGGGCCATCTACGGCGTGTTCCCCGACCTCGATGCCTTGGCGCTGGCGGTCAACGGGCGCACCCTGGACGCGATCGGCGCCGCCATGGGCGACGTGGCGCCGGGCCACGATCCGGTGGAGCACCTCGTGCAGCTGGCCCTGTCCTACCTCGGCTACGCCGCCGCCCACCGGCAACGCTGGAACGCCCTGTTCCAGCACCGCATGGCGGCGGGCCAACCCATCCCGCCCGACTACGCCGCCCGGCAAGCGGCGGCCTTTTCCCATGTCGAGCAGCCGCTCGCGGCGCTGATGCCGGGCTTGCCGCCGGAGGAGCAGAGCCTGCTGGCCCGCACCCTGTTCTCGGCGGTGCACGGCGTGGTCGCCTTGGGCCTCGACGAGAAGGTGGCGGCCATGCCGGTCGCCGTGCTGCGCGCCCAACTGCAGACGGTCGTGGAGGCGATGGCCCGCGGCCTGGCGCGCTGATCCCGGCAGGTCAGGCCGCCGCCCGCTCCTCCGTGGCCAGGCGCGTGGCGGCGGCGTAATCGACCTTCCCCGTCCCGAGCAGCGGCAGGGCCGGCACCAGGCGGATGACCCTGGGAACCGCGATCTCCGCCGCGCCCTTGCTCCGCGCATGGGCCAGCAGGGCCGGGACCGCCGCATCCGGCTGCGTCGTCAGCAGCACCAGCGCCTCTCCCTTGCGCCCGTCCGGGACGGCCACCACGGCGTGCGCGGCGCCGGGCCAGAGGGCGGCGGCCAGCGCCTCCGCCGCGGGCATCGACACCATCTCGCCGGCGATCTTGGCGAACCGCTTGGCCCGGGCCACGATGGTGACGAACCGCCCGGCGTCCACCGTGCAGATGTCGCCGGTGTCGTACCAGCCCTCCGCCAGCGGTTCGAGCACGCCGGGCGCCGCCGCGCGCAGGTAGCCCAGCATCACGTTCGGCCCCCGCACCACCAGCCGCCCGCCCTCCGCAATGCCCTCGACCGGGTCCAGCCGGTGCTCCATGCCGGGCAGCAGCCGGCCGGCCGCGCCGGGCTTGCTGTGCATGGGCGTGTTGAGCGCCAGCACCGGCGCGGTCTCGGTCGCGCCGTAGCCCTCCAGCACGCGCACGCCGAACCGCTCGGCATACAGGCGCCGCGTGTCGTCGCGCAGCTTCTCGGCGCCCGAGAAGATGTAGCGCATGGCGTAGAAGTCGTAGGGATGGGCGAAGCGGGCCCAGCCGGTCAGGAAGGTGTCGGTGCCGAAGGCGATGGTGCTGTCGGTGTCGTAGATCAGCTCCGGCACGATGCGGTAGTGCAGCGGCGACGGGTAGAAGAACGTCCGCACGCCGGACAGCAGCGGCAGCAAGGTGCCGCCGGTCAGGCCGAAGGAGTGGAACATCGGCATGGCGTTGAACACCCGGTCGGCCGAGTTGAAGTCCACCACGGCCGCGACCTGCGCGATGTTGGACAGGATGTTGCGGTGGCTCAGCACCACCCCCTTCGGGCTGCCCTCCGACCCGCTGGTGAACAGCACCACCGCGGGCCGGTCCGCCGCCACGCGGGCGCCCGGCAGCCGGTGGGCGGTGCGCGCGTCCCACCAGCCGCGCAGCTTGGCGAGGGGGCCGAGGCCCGCGCGGACATCCTCCAGCCACACGAAGCGGACCTGCCCCTCCATGCGCGCCACCGTGGGGCCGAGCTTGCCGCGCTCGATGAAGCTCCGTGACGACAGCACGGTCGTGACGCCCGCGGCCGTGCAGGCGGCGAGCATGGCCTCGGCGCCTGCGGAGAAGTTCAGCATCGCCGGCACCCGGCCCCAGGCTTGCAGCGCCATGAACGTGACCACCGCGCCGTTGGCGTTGGGCAGCATGACGCCGACCGTGCCGCCCAGGGGCGCCAGGCGGGCCAGGCGGCGGCCGAGCACGGCCGATCCCAGGACCAGCCGGCCATAGCTCATCGGCTCGCGCGCGATGTCCTCCACGACCGGCATGGCGGCTCCGAACCGGGCGCGGGCGTCCAGCAGGGCGCGGAACAGCGGCCGGCCGGTGTTGGCCACCGCGAAGCCCGACTGCTCCATCACGCCGCCCAGCACCGTGCCCACCGCCCGGCGCCGCGCCCGGCCGCGCAGGTCCGGGTCCACGTCCAGCGACACGGGCGGCAGCACATGCAGCGACAGGCGGGGGAACCAGCGCCGCGGCACGCGCCCGCCCATGCGGGACAGCCGGGTGAACTGCAAGCCGTCGATGCGGACGGGCACGATGACCGCGCCGGACTTGTCGGCCACCATGCCGGCGCCCTCGTAGATCTTCATCAGGGCGCCGGTCTTGGTGATGCGGCCTTCGGGGAACACCACCAGCTTGGCGCCGTCCTTCACCACGCGGACCATGGCCTTGGCGCTGAACGGGCTGGCCGGGTCCACTGGGAAATGGCGCACCGCCGCCAGGAACGGCCGCGCCCACCAGCGCCGGGCGGTGTGGACGTTGACGGCGAACACCGGGCTGCCCGGCAGGAAGGCCGCGACGAAGCAGCCATCGGCGAAGCTCTGGTGGTTCACGACATAGACGGCGCGTTGCTCATGGCCGGGCAGGTTCTCCAGCCCGGCCACGTCCACGCCGTGAAACGTGGTGAAATACCAGCGGAACACCGCCCGCAGCGTGTCCTGCGGCAGGATGCGGATGATCCAGCCGGCGACCAGCAGGTTCAGCCCGGCCAGGCCCACCAGGATGGAAGCCGGCGTCACGCCGAGCACGGCAAGCCCCGCCGCCACGACGGCGCCCGCCGCCATGGCCGCGGCGTTGACCACGTTGTTGGCCGCCACCATCCGCGCCTGCTCCGCCCTGGGCGAGCGCTCCTGGATCAGGGCGTAGAGCGGCACGGAATACAGCCCGCCGCACGTCGCGAGCAGCAGCAGGTCGAGCAGCATGCGCCAGCCGGCCAGGCTGTGCAGCACGGCGGAGAGGGTCGCCAGCCCCTCCGCGCGGGGCACCGCCAGTCCGAAATCGAACAGGAATACGGACAGGCCGATGGCGGCGAACGGCACCAGCCGGGCCGACACCTCGCCCCGCAGCAGCCGCGAGCACAGCACGGACCCGGCGCCGATGCCCACGGAGAAAAAGGCGAGCATGAGGGTGAACACCGGCGGAGCGGCGTGCAGGCCGTCCCGCACCAGCGTCGGCAACTCGGCCAGCAAGGTGGCGCCGACCGTCCAGAACCAGCTCAGCCCCAGCAGGGACAGCCAGACCGGCCGATGGGCCCGCGCGGCCCGCAGCAGCGCCGCCGTCTCCCGCGGCAGGTTCCAGCCGAGGCGCAGGTCCGGGGCGTGGGACGGCGCGCGCGGCACCAGCGCGGCGCTGGCCACCCCGGCCAATGCCACGACGATGCCGGCGGCCGAGACGATGGCCGGGCCGTGCTCCAACCCGAACAGCGCGCTGCCGGCGATGGTGCCCGCAAGGATGCCGAGGAACGTGCCGGCCTCGACGAGGCCGTTGCCGGCGACCAGCTCATGCTCGGCCAGGTGGCTGGGCAGGATGGCGTATTTCAGCGGGCCGAAGAACGTCGCCTGCACGCCCAGCCCGAACAATACGGCGAACAGCAAAGGCTGGCTTCCAAGCAGGAACCCGGCCGCCGCCAGCGCCATCAGCGCCACCTCCGCCAGCTTGACGACCAGGATGGTGCGCGACTTCTCGAACCGGTCGGCGACCTGCCCGGCGGTCGCCGACAGCAATGCATAGGGCAGGATGAACACGCCCCCCGCCAGCGCCACCAGCGCCGGCCCGGACGACTCCGCCGCCCGGAACAGGATCAGCACCACCAGGGCGTTCTTGAACAGGTTGTCGTTCAGCGCCCCAAGCGTCTGGGTGAGCAGCAGCGGCGCGAGGCGGCGGGAGGTGAGCAACGGCATGGGGCTAGTCCTTTCTTGAACGCTGTTCATGCTATCAGCTTCATGAACGGCGTTCAAGCATTTTCGTTGCCGAAGGTATGCGGGCGGCCTGCCTACCAGTCTATCGGATTCACAGGTGTGGTAGATTTCTGACGGACGGCGGCAGT
>CAXULX010000116.1:0-4183 GCA_964252005.1 uncultured Acetobacteraceae bacterium
GTGGCCGCTGCTGCTGAACACCATCTTCGGCGTGCGCGGGATCGAGCGCACCCTGTTGAAGGTGGCGGCGTCGGCCCGCGCCAGCGAGGCGCTGGTGCTGCGCGACATCGTCCTGCCGGCCGCCCTGCCGGCGATCTTCACCGGGCTGCGCCTGGCGATCGGCGGCGGCTGGCTGACGGTGGTCACGGCGGAGATGATCGCGGTGAAGTCCGGGCTCGGCTACATGATCCTGAACGCGCAGATGACCTTCCGGACCGAGCTGATCTTCGCCGGGATCATCGTCATCGGCGCTATCGGATTGCTCGCCGACCAGTCGGTGCGCCGCCTGCGGGTGCGCGCCTGCCGCTGGCAGGACGGCCTGACCGCGAGCCCGGGTTGAGCGGCTTCATCCAATGCATGGGCGTAGGCAAGACCTATGACGGCAAGGCGGGCCGGGTCGAGGCGCTGCGCGGGATCGACGTCCGCTGCGCCGAGGGCGAGTTCGTCTGCCTGCTCGGGTTGTCCGGCTGCGGCAAGAGCACGCTGCTGCAGATGATCGCCGGGCTGGAGATGCCCACGGTCGGGCAGATCATCGTGGCCGGGCGGGAGCTGGACGGCCCCTCGCCCGCGACCAGCATCGTCTTCCAGGACCATGGCCTGTTCCCCTGGATGACGGTCCGCGCCAACGTGGAGTTCAACCTCAAGGCCCGCGGCGTCGGCAAGGCGGCCCGCGGCGCCCGGGCGGAGGAGATGCTCGCATTGACCAGCCTGTCCGAGTTCGCCGCCCGCTACCCGCATGAGCTGTCGGGCGGCATGCGCCAGCGCGTCGGCATCGCCCGCGCGCTCACGACCCGGCCGCAGGCGCTGCTGATGGACGAGCCGTTCGGCGCGCTCGACGCCCAGACCCGCGCCCACCTGCAGGCCGAGCTGCTGTCGATCTGGGCCATGCAGCGCACCACTGTCCTATTCGTCACCCACAGCATCGACGAGGCGGTATTGCTGGCCGACCGCATCCTGGTGTTCACGCCGCGGCCTGGACGCCTCGCGGCCGACGTCGCCGTCGACCTGCCGCGCCCGCGCCTGGCCGGCATGCCTGGGTTCGCCGCAATCGCCGGCGGCCTGCGCGCCGCACTGGGCTCCGAGGGCAGCATCGCATGAGGCTCCTGCTGGCCAATCCCAACACCAGCCAGGCCGTGACCGACCGGATCGCCGCCGTGGGGCGTACTGCCGCCTCCGCCGGCACCGTGATCCAGGCCGTCACCGCCGCGGCCGGCGTGCCCTACATCGCGACCCGCGCCGAGGCCGTGATCGGGGCGCGCGCCGTGCTCGAATTGTTCGCCGAGCACGCCGGCGGCGCCGAGCACGCCAGCGGCACCGGAGGCGCCGACGCAGCGGTCGTGGCGGCGTTCGGCGACCCCGGCCTGGCCGCCGCGCGCGAGCTGCTGGATATCCCCGTCGTCGGCATGGCGGAGGCGGCGATGCTGACGGCCTGCATGCTCGGACGCCGCTTCGCCATCGTCACCTTCGCGCCGGCGCTCGGGCCTTGGTATCGGGAGATCGTGGACTACAACGGCCTGGGCGCGCGGTGCTCCGGCATCCACTGCCTCGACGAGGCGTTCGCCGACGTGGCGCATGTGGCCGAGGAGAAGGCGGCCCAGCTCGCCGCGCTGTGCGCCTCGGCGGTCGCGGCCGGGGCGGAGGTGTGCATCCTGGGCGGCGCGCCGCTGGCCGGCCTCGCGGCCGAGATCGCTGGACAGGTCGCGGTGCCGCTGGTGGACGCGGTCGCCGCCGCGGTACGCCAGGCGGAGACCCTGGCGGCGCTGCGCCCGCGCAAGCCGGTCGCGGGCAGCTTCCGCCGCCCCGACGCGAAGCCGATGACCGGGCTGCCCGCGCCGCTGGTGCGGCTGTTCGGCGGGATCGGCTGATGCGCCGCCCGATCCGGCTCGGCTTGCTCACGCCCTCGTCCAACACGGTGCTGGAGCCGCTGTCGACCGCGATGGCGGCGGAGCTGCCCGGCGTGACCCTGCACTTCAGCCGCTTCCGCGTGACCGAGATCGCGCTCAGCGACGCGGCGCTGGCGCAGTTCGACGATGCGGCCGTGCTGCAGGCGGCGGGGCTGCTGGCCGACGCCCGGGTGGACGCGATCGCCTGGAGCGGCACCTCCGCGAGTTGGCTGGGGTTCGACGCCGACGAGCGGCTGTGCCGGCGCATCGAGGCGGCGACGGGCATCCCGGCGACCTCCAGCGTCCTGGCGCTGAACGAGGCGTTGCGCCGCACCGGCGTGCGGCGCCTGGGCTTGGTGACTCCGTATCGGGACGACGTGCAGGCGCGGATCGTCGCCAACTATGCCGCCATCGGCGTCGACTGCACGGCCGAACGGCATTTGCGGCTGCAGGACAACTTTTCCTTCGCCGCTGTGACCGAGGCGCAGCTGGAACGGATGGCGCACGAG
Source organism: uncultured Acetobacteraceae bacterium (assembly GCA_964252005.1). Lineage (GTDB taxonomy): Bacteria > Pseudomonadota > Alphaproteobacteria > Acetobacterales > Acetobacteraceae > CAHJXG01. The sequence goes on from CAXULX010000116.1 coordinate 2,432, forward strand.
GTCGCCGCCCACGAGCCGCAGGCCGTCGCGCCCCAGGCCATCGCAATCGTTTGCACCAACCTGCGTGCCGCGGCGCTGGCGCCGAGGCTGGAGGCGGCGCTGCGGCTGCCGGTGTACGACTCCGTCGCGACGGCGCTGTGGTCGGGCTTGCGCCTCGCCGGCGCCGACCCGGCGCCGATCACCCGTTGGGGCAGCCTGTTCCAGCTGCCGGCTACGGCAATGCCCGCCAGCAGCCAGGAGCACAGCCTTTGAAGCGGGACGCGCTGGTCGCGGGCGGCCGCGTTTACCTTCCGGGCGGCGATCCGCACGATCCGCCGGTGCGCGACATCCTGGTGCAGGACGGCCGGATCATGAGCGTCGACGCCCCGGACGAGCAGGCGGCATCAAAGGCCGGGCTGCGCCGCCGGGCCGCGGCGGGCGAGGCGCGGGTCATCGAGGCCCGGGACCTGCTGGTGCTGCCCGGCTTCGTCAACGCGCACTACCATTCCTACGACGTCCTGCAGAAGGGCTTGCTGGAGGACATGCCGTTCGACGTGTGGGCGCTGCACTCGCAGCCGGCCTACCTCGGGCCGCGCAGCCCGCGCGAGCTGCGGCTGCGCACGCTGATCGGCGCGGTGGATTGCCTGCGCCATGGCGTCACGACGGTGCAGGACATGAACTCGCTGGTGCCGATGGACGAGCCGACGCTCGACACGATCCTCGCGGCCTATGCGGAGAGCGGGCTGCGGGTCGTGTTCTCGGCGGCGGTGCGCGACGTGGCGGCGCTGGACATCGCGCCGTTCGTGCCGGCGGAGGCGCCCGAGGCGGTGCAGGCGCTGGTTCGCGGCGTCCCGGCGGACGCCCAGGCGCAGCTCGACTTCGTGGAGGCGCAGATCAGGCGGCTCGACCCGCTGCCGCCCCGGCTGCGCTGGGCACTGAGCCCCTCCGGCCCGCAGCGGTCCAGCCGCGCGCTGCTCGAAGGCATCGCCGGCCTGTCCGACCGCTACCGGCTTCCGGTGCTGACCCACGTGTATGAGACACGGGCGCAGGCGGCGCGGGCACGGTCGCTGTATTCGGCGCAAGGCGGGTCCATGCTGCGCTGGCTGCAGGACGTGGGCCTGCTCAACGATCGGCTGACCATCGCGCACGGGGTCTGGCTGGACGAGGACGAGGTGGCCCTGCTGGGCCAGGCGCGCGCCAGTCTGGCGCACAACCCGGCGAGCAACCTGAAGCTCAAGAGCGGCGTCGCTCCGATGCGCCGGGTGATCGACGCTGGCGTGAATGTTGCTTTAGGGTGCGACAACTGCAGTTGCGGGGATTGCCAGAACATGTTCACGGCGATGAAGCTGTTATGCCTGCTGGCGGCGGCCGCAGACCCCAATCCGACCGGCGTGGGCGCGGCGGCGGCGATCGACGCCGCGACCATGGGCGGGGCACGGGCGGTCGGGCTGGCGGGCGAGGTCGGGGCCATCGCGCCGGGGATGCAGGCCGACCTGGTGATGCTGGACCTGCGGGACGTCGCCTACGTGCCGTTCAACAGCGCCGCGCGCCAGGTGGTGTTCGCCGAGTCGGGCCGCGGCGTCCACAGCGTGATGGTCGGGGGCGAGCTGGTGCTGGATGCCGGCCGGATCACGGCGTTCGACGAGGATGCGCTGCGCGCCGAGGCGGCGGCGCTGATGCCCGGCTTCCGGCGCGACTACGCCGCCCAGGCCAGGCGCGCGGCCGAGGCGACGCCCTGGCTGCTGGAGGCGAACCGGCGGGTGGCGGCCCACT
>CAXULX010000117.1:0-3492 GCA_964252005.1 uncultured Acetobacteraceae bacterium
GCCTAAGGGTCAGTCAACACTCCAATGACGAAATCTATCCCACAACCAAGCGGGAGAAAGAACTTACACCAACGTGAGAGAAGCCGTCAAGGCCGAAATTACGCTGGTGAGCCTTAACTAAGAGAAATATGCAGAAAGGTCAAGCGGCGAGAACCAAGAATCTCGAAGGCGCCATCCCTCACCCAAAACCACGTCCCAACCTTGGGCCGGCCGGGTGAGCGCCCAACCTACATCTCCTTCTCGTCGGTCTCCGGCTCAACCTCGATATCCCCGCTGATCGCATCCGCGTCATCTTCAAGGTCCGAGGCGTCCTCCAGCACATCCTCCTCCGCCTCTTCCTCTGCGGTCTCAATCTCGACGTCCGCGTCCTCCAGGCCCGGCGCAGGGACCTTCTTCAGGCGCTTCTCGTCCACCACGTTGCCCCCGGTCCGGCGCGCGCGCGGCTGCTCGGTCGGCTGCTCGGTGCCGCATTTGGGACAGACTGCCGGGGTCTTGGTCAGGTCGTAGAAGCGCGTGGCGCAGGCGACGCAGACGCGCTTCGTGCCGAGTTCAGCCTTCGCCATCGAGTCCCTCAATTCCATTCGCCACAGGTAAACGGCAAAGGGCGGGGCCCATGCCATCGCAGCGCCTCGCTGTCAAACGCCGTTGCGCCATGCTAACCCCCGCGCCGCACCGCACCCGAAGACACCTGCATGAGCCTTGCCCACCTTTGCCTGGCCTCCCAGCGCCCAACACGCCCGCTCTCGGGCCGCATTGACCTGCCCGGCGACGAGGCCATGGGCCATCTCTCGCTGCTGCTCGCGGCGCTTGCGGTCGGGGAAAGCCGGGTGTCGGGGCTGTTGGACCGGGACAGCGTGCCGCAGATGGCATCCGCGTTGCGCGACCTCGGCGCCGAAATCGTCCAGGACGCGCCGGGCACTTGGCGCGTGGCCGGCCGCGGCGTGGGCGGCCTGCGCGAGCCTGGAGACGTTCTGGACATGGGCGGTTCCGCCATAGCCGCCCAGCTGATCTGCGGCGTGCTCGCGAGCCATGACCTGTTCGCGACCGTGACGGGAAACGCCAGCCTGCGCCGCCGGCCGATGCGCTGGATGACGGCCATGCTGCGGGATTGCGGCGCCCGGGTCCTGTGCCCGTCGGCAGGCTGGCTGCCGCTGGCCATCCAAGGCGCCCGGAACGCCTTGCCGATCGACCGCCGCTTGTCCCCCCCGTCCGCGTCGGCGAAACCGGCCCTGCTGCTGGCCGGCCTGAACGCGCCGGGCTGGACCCGCATCGCCGAGGCCGCGCCGACGTGCGACCAGGCCGCGCGGATGCTGCGCCATTTCGGCGCGAACGTGATGGTCGAGCCGTTTGAGGATGGCTGCATCACCAGCGTGCTGGGCCAGCCGGAACTGCGGGCGGCGGATCTGGCGGTTCCGGGCGACCCATCCTGGGCGGCGTATCCGCTGGTGGCGGCGCTGATCGTGCCGGGTTCGGTCGTGACGGTCCGCGGCGTGGCCATGGGTTCGCCGCGCGCCGGGCTGTTCGCCGCGTTGCAGGAGATGGGCGCGCAACTGGAGATCACCGGGGAACGCCTGGAGGCCGGCGGGCCGGTGGCCGATGTGACGGCGCGCCACACCGGCCTTCACGGCACGGACGTGCCGGCGGCGCGTGCCACGAGCATGGCCGACGACCTTCCGATCCTGGCCGTCGCGGCCGCATGCGCCGACGGACCGACGCGAATAGGCGGGCATGCAGAGCTGCGAGCCGATGGCGGCCCGCTATCCGCTGCGGCGGCGATGCTGCGGCTCAACGACATCCACGTTCAGGAGGAAGGCGGCGACCTCACGGTGCACGGCCGCGCCGCACCGGCAGGCGGCATCCGGATCGGGCCGGACACGGCCCCGCGCATCGCCCTGTGCGGGCTGATCTTGGGCCTCGCAGCCGCCGCGCCGATCCAGGTGGACAAGGCCGCGCTGATTGACGAGGACGTCCTGGGCCTGCTGGCGCTGCTGCGCCAGGTGGGCGCTCCCTTCGCATGAGCCGCGTCGTCGCCATCGACGGGCCGGCCGCTGCCGGCAAAGGCACCCTGGCCCGGCGGCTCGCGGCGGCGCTCGGCCTCGCCTACCTGGACACCGGCCTGCTGTACCGGGCGGTCGGGCGGCTGGTGCTCGACGCCGGGGCAACGCCGGACGACCCGGCGGCGGCCGAGGCCGCGGCCCGAAGATTGACGGCGGCCGACCTCACGCGAACCGATCTCCGCGGACCCGAGGCGGACCGGGCCTCAAGCCTCGTCGCCACGCTGCCCGGCGTCCGTGCGGCGCTTCTGGCGTTCCAGCGCCGTTTCGCCGCCCAGGGCGCGGTGCTGGACGGGCGCGACATCGGCACCGTCGTGGTGCCCGACGCCGGGATCAAGCTGTTCGTCACGGCATCCCCCGCCGCACGGGCGCGCCGGCGCTGGCTGGAACTGCAAAGCCGGGGCGTCGCGATGCCGTTGGCGCAGGTCGAGGCCGAGTTGCAGGCCCGGGATGCGCAGGATGCGGCACGGGAGACCGCTCCGTTGAGGGCGGCGGCGGACGCGGTGATGCTGGACACGACCGAACTTGACGCCGACGCCGCCTTCGCGTTGGCGATGGAAATCGTCCGGCGCCGCCCTGGTTTTGCTTGACTCCCGCCATGCGGCCCGTATGTCTTCGCACGCTATCTGAAATCGACAGGGTCCAGCCGTTTGGCATGGGCCTGTCGCTGTTTCTCACCCAGCCCGCAGTGCGGGCCAGACGTTCCCCGATCCCACCGGGACGGAGCGCGCATTTGATGATTCCGGTCCGGCCGGGTTCATGCACAGGAATTTATTCAACACATGGCATTATCCGCCACTGCCCTTCTCGACCGCCCGTCCCACGGTGACATGAGCGAGGATTTCGCCTCGCTGCTTGATGAGTCGATGGGCCGGGAGACCGGGTTCGAAGGGTCCGTCGTCACCGGCCGCGTCGTCCGCCTGACCGAAGAATACGCCATCGTCGATGTCGGGCTGAAAAGCGAGGGGCGCGTCGCGCTCAAGGAGTTCGCGCAGCCGGGCCAGAAGCCCGAGGTGAAGCCCGGCGACAACATAGAGTTGTATGTCGAGCGCTACGAGGACCGCGACGGCGCCATCGTCCTGTCGCGCGAGAAGGCGCGGCGCGAGGAGGCTTGGACCAACCTGGAGAAGTCGTTCGAGGCGCAACTGCGCGTGAACGGCACGATCTACGGCCGGGTCAAGGGCGGCTTCACCGTTGATCTCGGCGGCGCCGTGGCGTTCCTGCCGGGCAGCCAGGTGGATATCCGCCCGGTGCGCGACGTGGGTCCCCTGATGGGCACGCCGCAGCCGTTCCAAATCCTGAAGATGGACCGCGCCCGCGGCAACATCGTCGTCAGCCGCCGCGCCGTGCTGGAGGAGACGCGCGCCGAGCAGCGCAGCGAGCTGATCCAGGGCCTCAAGGAGGGCATGATCCTCGACGGCGTGGTGAAGAACATCAC
>CAXULX010000118.1:0-3338 GCA_964252005.1 uncultured Acetobacteraceae bacterium
CGCCGCTCGACATCATCAACAACGTGCTGCTCGACGGCATGAAGGTGGTGGGCGAGCTGTTCGGCGCGGGCAAGATGCAGTTGCCCTTCGTGCTGCAATCCGCCGAGACCATGAAGGCCGCTGTCGCCCATCTGGAGCCGCACATGGAGCGGGTGGCCGGGCAGGAGAAGGGCACCATCGTGCTGGCCACCGTGAAGGGGGACGTGCACGACATCGGCAAGAACCTGGTCGATATCATCCTGACCAACAACGGCTACCGGGTGGTGAACCTCGGCATCAAGGTGCCGCTCGCCGACATGGTCGCCGCCGCGAAGGAGCACCAGGCCCACGCCATCGGCATGTCGGGGCTACTGGTGAAAAGCACCGTCGTGATGCGGGAGAACCTGGAGGAGATGGGGCGGCAGGGGCTGGAGATCCCCGTCATGCTGGGGGGTGCCGCGCTCACCCGCAACTATGTCGAGGATGACTGCGTGCGGGCCTATGCCAGCGGGCGCGTCGCCTATGCGCGGGACGCCTTTGACGGGCTGAACCTGATGGACAAGGTGACGGGCAACGGCTTCGACGACTACCTCGCGGCGGTGCAGGCGAAGCGGTCCGGCAAGGCGCGCAACACGCAGCGCACGCTGGGCCAGGCCGATCAGCGCGCCTTCCGCCCGGTGGATGTCGCCGCCGTGCAGGCCCGCCGGCGCCGGCTGACGGCGGACGTGCCCCCGGCCACGCCGCCGTTCTGGGGCGCCCGGATGATCGAGGCGGCGCCCAAGGCGGTGATCCCGTTCCTGAACGAGCGGTCGCTGTACCAATTCCAGTGGGGCTTCCGCAAGCAGGGCAAGACGCTGGAGGACTTCCTGGGCTGGGCCAAGCAGGAGCTGCGCCCGGTGATGCGCCGGATGCTGGCGATCTGCGAGGCCGACAGCATCCTGCGTCCGCAGGCGATCTACGGCTACTGGAAGGCCGCCGGCCAGGGCAATGACCTCATCGTGTTCGAGCAGGACGGGCAGACCGAGCTGTGCCGCTTCGCCCTGCCCCGCCAGCCCAAGGAGGATGGCGAGTGCATCGCCGACTTCTTCCGCGACGTGGACGACGCGGAGCGCGACGTGATCGGTTTGCAGGTGGTGACAGTCGGGCAGAAGGCGTCCGACACGGCGCGGCTGTGGTTCGAGGACAACCGCTACCAGGACTACCTGTACCTGCACGGCCTCTCGGTCGAGGTGGCGGAGGCGATGGCCGAGTACACCCATAAGCGCATCCGGGCCGAGCTGGGCCATGCCGGGGAGGACGACCGCGACATCGAGCGCATGCTGTCCCAGCACTACCGCGGGTCGCGCTACTCCTTCGGCTACCCGGCCTGCCCCAAGCTTGAGGACCAGGCGCCGCTGCTGCGCCTGCTGGACGCCGAGCGCATCGGCGTGTCGCTGTCGGACGAGTGGCAATTGCACCCGGAGCAGTCAACAAGCGCCATCGTCGTGCTGAACCCGCAGGCGAAGTACTTCTCCGTGTAGCCCTCCCCTGCTAATTCGGTCCGGCGGTAGGCGCAGGGGCAGCATTGGACCAAATAGGGCGCATCGCCGGCATCACGATCCTCGTCGGCATTGCCGTGCTGGCGATGAAGTCGGGGGCGTGGTGGCTGACCGGCAGCGCCGCGTTGTATTCGGATGCGCTGGAGAGCGTGGTCAATGTGGTGGCGAGCCTGGTCGCCTTCGGGGCGCTGCGCCTGGCCGCCCGCCCGGCCGATGCGAACCACCCGTATGGGCACGACAAGGTCGAGTTCTTCGCGGCGGTGATCGAGGGGGTGCTGATTATCGTGGCCGCCGGGTCGATCCTGCAGCATGCGTGGGCGACCTGGAACCAGCCCTCCTCGTTGCAGCAGCCATGGCTCGGGCTGGGGATCAACGCCCTGTCCACCATGATGAACGGGGGCTGGGCCGTTGTGCTGACGCGGGCGGGCAAGCGGCACCGCTCGCCGGCGCTGGCGGCCGACGGGCGGCATCTGTGGACCGACGTGGTGACCTCGGTCGGCATCACCTCCGGGCTGGTGCTGGCGGTGCAGACCGGGCTGGATTGGCTGGACCCGACCTTGGCCGTGTGCGTCGCCGCCAGCGTGCTGTGGTCCGGCGTGCGCCTGGTGACGGACAGCGTCGGCGGACTGATGGACGCGGCGCCGGCGGGGGTCATCGTGGAGCGCATCCGCGCGCTGGTCGGCCAGCACGCGGACGGCGCCATCGAGGCGCACGACCTGCGCACCCGGCACGCGGGGCGGCTCACCTACCTCGAATTCCACTTGGTGGTGCCCGGCGACATGCGGGTGGCGGAGGCGCACGCCATCTGCGACCGCATCGAGGCCGCCCTGAAGGCCGAGGTCGAGGGCCTGGTCATCACCATCCATGTCGAGCCGGAACTGAAGGCCAAGCACAGCGGCGTGCTGGTGCTGTGACGGCACCGATCCCATGAAGCGATGGGGCGTACCGGCGTCGGTGATGCTGCACGTCGTGGTGGCTGCGGCCCTGCTGCCCTGGCCCGGCGGGCACGCCAGCGACACGGCCGAGCCGTCCATCGAGGTGGAGTTGGTGCAGCGGCCCGACGCCACCCAGGGCGCCCCCGTCACGGCCCCGGCCCTCGCCGCGTCCCCCGTCCCCGCCCCGGCTGCGGAGGCCGCCAGCCTGCCCCCGCCGCCCCAGGCGCAGCCGCCCGAGGCGGACCCGGCACCGTTGCCGACCCGCGCTCCCGCCGGGGCCGCGTCGCCCGTGGACACGGCGGCCGTCAACCTCGGGGATGCCGAGGAAACCCGTGAGGGCGTCGATGTGACCGGAAAAGGCGTGATTCCCGCGCGCCCGGACAGCGCATTCCGCAATCTCCCCCCCACCTACCCCGTCGAGGCGGCGCGGCAGCGCACGCAGGGCACCGTCACGCTGCTGATCCACGTGTCGGCCCAGGGCCGGCCGCAGGAGGTGGCGATTGCGAGCAGCAGCGGCGCCGCGAGCCTGGACCGCGCGGCGCGCAACGCCGTGCGGAGTTGGCGCTTCACCCCGGCGCAGAGGCAGGGCACGCCGGTGCCGTTCGACTACTCGCTCGACATCCGTTTTATCCTAGGGGACAAGCAATGATCAGAATCGACCGGGTCGTGACCCGCGGCGGCGATGGCGGGGAGACCTCCCTGGGCGACGGCACCCGCGTGCCGAAGGACGCGCTGCGCGTCGAGGCATACGGCACCGTGGACGAGGCGAATGCGACCATCGGCCTGCTGCGCCTGCATACCGGGGGCGATGCGGAGGCCGACGCCATGCTGGCCCGCATCCAGAACGACCTGTTCGACGTGGGCGCCGACCTGTGCGTGCCCGGCG
>CAXULX010000119.1:0-3326 GCA_964252005.1 uncultured Acetobacteraceae bacterium
CAGCCCGGCGACATGCTGGTGACCAACGACCCCTGGCTCTGCGCCGGGCACCTGTTCGACATCGCGGTGGTGGCGCCGGTGTTCCGCGGCGGCCCAGGAAACATGAGGTTGGTGGCGCTGGTCGGCACGGTGGGCCACGTCGCCGACATCGGCGGCACGCGCGACAGCCTGCGGGCGCGGGAGATCTTCGACGAGGGGCTGCAAATCCCGCCGATGAAGCTCGCCCGCGCCGGGGTGGACAACGAGGACCTGTTCGCCCTCATCGGCGGGAACGTGCGCAACCCCGGCCAGGTGATCGGCGACATCCAGGCGTTCATGTCGGCGAACCGCATCGGCGCGCAGCGATTGCTCGCGTTCATGGACGAGTACGGGCTGGCCGACCTCTCGGCGCTCGCCGCCATCGTGCAGGACCGGGCGGAGGCGGCGATGCGCGCCGCCATCCGCGCCCTGCCGGACGGCACGTACACCAGCAGCGTGCGGTTCAGCCCGGTCGATGCGGAGCTGACCGTGCCGCTCCGCCTCACGGTGGCGGGCGACGCCATCGAGCTGGACTTCGAGGGCGCGCCCCCGCAACTGGCGCAGGGCGGCGTCAACTCGACCCTGAACTACACCGCGGCGCACGCGACCTATCCGCTGAAATGCATGCTGACCCCCGGGGTGCGCGGCAATGCCGGCTGCTACCGGCCGTTCACCGTCCGCGCGCCGGAGGGATCGATCCTGAACTGCGTGCGCCCCGCGGCGGTCGCGGCGCGCACCCGCACCGGCTGGTACCTGGGGCCGGCGGTGTTCCAGGCGCTGGCCGGCGCGGCGCCGGGCCTGGTGCAGTCGCCGACGGGCCTGCCGGTCGCGGTCAACGTGTCCGGGTGTGACGCAGACGGCACGCTCTATGCCGACCACCTGTTCATGGGCGGCGGCCAGGGCGCGAGTGAGCGCGCGGACGGCAAGTCCGGCCTGCTGTATCCGACGTCGGCCGCCAACACGGCCATCGAGGTGTTCGAGGCGCGGGTGCCCGTGCTGGTGGTGGAAAAGGTGTTCCTGCCCGACAGCGGCGGCGCCGGGCGGCGGCGCGGCGGCCTGGGCCAGCGCGTCCGCTTCCGCAAGCTGCGCGACGACGGGCTGCCGACGCTCGCCGCCCTGTTTCCCGAGGGCGCCAAGGCCGTGCTGCCCGGCCTGGCCGGCGGCCAGCCCGGCGCCCGCGCCTTTGCCGGCGTCCGCGCGCCGGACGGCACCCTGCTGCGCGACTGCGGCGTGGGCGAGCTGGTGACGCTGACCGGGGCCGACGAGGTGGCGGAGATCGTGTTCGCCGGCGGCGCGGGCCACGGCGACCCCGGCGCGCGCGAGGAGGCGGCGCTGGCGGCAGACGTGCGCGACGGCCGCGTGACCGCCGCGGCGGCGCGGGAGGCGTATGGCATCGCGCTTGCACACCCCCTCTCCGACGCCGCGGAGTAGCCACGTTGGACACGATCCCCAATCTCGCCACGCCGTCCCGCGACGCGCAGCGCCATCCGACCATCTTCGAGCCGGCGACCCTGATCCTGCTGACGGTGCTGTGCATCGTCGGCGCCGTCATCGGGATGCAGCTGCTGGTCACCTTGGGCGTCACGGCCAACACCTCCATCGTCGGCGCGCTGGTCGCGATGGGGCTGGCGCGGGTGCGGCTGCGCGCGTTTGCCCGCTTCCGCTCGATCCATGTGCAGAACCTGGCGCAGAGCGCGATCTCGGCCGCCACGTTCGGCGCCGGCAACAGCCTGCTGCTGCCCATCGGCGTCCCGTTCCTGCTCGGCCGCGGCGACCTTGTGCTGCCGCTGCTGGGCGGCGTCGCGCTGGCGATGCTGGTGGATGCGACCATGCTGTACCGCCTGTTTGGCTCCCGCGCCTTCCCGGCGGAGGGCGCCTGGCCGCCGGGCGTCGCGGCGGCCGAGGCCATCCTCGCCGGGGACCAGGGCGGGCGCCGCATGGCGCTGCTGGGCGCGGGCGTGGGGACGGGCATCGTCGGCACCGGGGCGCTGGGCATCCCGATGTCGGCCTTTGGCGTCGCCTTCATCGGCAACATCTGGGCGCTGGCGATGTTCGGGGTGGGCCTGCTGCTGCGCGGCTACTCGCCCCAGTTGTTCTCGGGCGTCCTGCCCGGCGGCGACATCGGCCGTGCGCTCATTCCGCACGGCATCATGATCGGTGCCGGGCTGGTGGCGCTGGTGCAGGTCGGCCTGGCGATGACGGCGCGGCAGGCGGGCGGGGCGGGGGCCACCCAGGACACAAGCCGGGGTCCCGGCCGGGCGCTCGGGGCGGGGGCGGTGGCCTATGTCGGAGTGGCCGTGCTGATCGCGGCGGGCGGCGGGCTGTTCAGCGAGCTTTCGGTGCCGATGCTCGCGGCCTTCGTGCTGTATGCGGCGTTTGCGGCGCTGGTGCATGAGCTGATCGTGGGCCTGGCGGCCATGCACTCCGGCTGGTTCCCGGCCTTTGCGGTGGCGCTGATCACGCTGATCGTCGGCATGCTGGCGGGCTTCCCGCCGGTGCCGCTGGCGCTGCTGGTCGGCTTCTCCGCCGCGACCGGGCCGGCGTTTGCGGACATGGGCTACGACCTCAAGGCCGGCTACATGCTGCGGGGCCAGGGCGCCGACCCGGCGTTCGAGGCCGACGGGCGGTTCCAGCAATACCTGGCGGCGATGTTCGCCTTCGCCGTCGCGGCCGTGGTCGTCACGGTGTCGTATAAAGGCTATTTCGCCGCCGGCCTCGTCGCCCCGGTGGCGAAAGTCTATGTCGCCACCATCAAGGCCGGCGCGACGCCGGGTGCGGCGTGGCAGTTGCTGATTTGGGCCGTGCCGGGCGCCGCGCTGCAACTGCTGGGCGGGCCGCGGCGGCAGATGGGCGTCCTGTTCGCGACCGGGATGCTGATCGTGTTCCCGATGGCCGGCTGGGCCGTGCTGGCGGGCGTCGCCCTGCGCCTCATCTACGCCCGGCTGCGCGGCGCCGCGGCGCAGACCGAGATGGAGGTGTTCGCGGGCGGCGTGATCGCCGGCGACGCGCTGACCGGCTTCGCGACCGGCATCATCGCCAACATCCGGCGCTGACGGCGGCACGCCCGGGAGGGCTGTCGGGCGCCCTGTCGGAAGCCGGCCCGCATCCGTCGGCCAGGGCCGTGCAAGCGCCGCTGCGGCCGGGTTGGACGTTGATCTAAAACCAACGCCTGGCCTGGCGTGCGGCCGGCCCGGCCGCATCGTCCAGAACGCCTCTGCACGTCATGCATGGCCCGGGCTGTTGCTTAAGGGTTTCTTCATTCTCTTTGGTGACAATGGCGCCTCATACGTCTGCAAGTGAGGGGCCTT
>CAXULX010000120.1:0-3191 GCA_964252005.1 uncultured Acetobacteraceae bacterium
GGATGGAGGCAAAGAGCGCCGAGTTCATGGAGGGCGGCGCGGCGCTGTATGTGCCCGCGGCGGAGTAGGGCCGGCGCGAACGGTTGCAGCTTGCCGGACCCGTCCCCATCCTTCGATCGCATGAGGGATGGGATGCCGGCATGACTGATCCGCGGGATGCGTTGGAAGCGATCGGCCAGTTGCCGGACATCGAGATCGACCTCGCCGGTGCCGCGGTGCAGTTGGCCCGCATCGACGCGCCGGGGCTCGACTGGCGTGCGGCGGTCCGGCACCTGAGCGAGTTGGCGCGGTCCGCCGTGAGCCTGGCGAACGAGTTGCCCAGCACCGACCTGTCGGCCCGGGCGGGGGCGTTGGCCGGGCTGATCACCGGGCGCATGCGCTATGCCGGAGACACCGACAACTACGACAGCGCCGCCAATGCCAACCTGATCCAGGTGATCGAGCGGCGCCGGGGCCTGCCGGTGGCGCTCGGCATATTGTGGCTGCACTGCGCCCGCGCTGCTGGATGGGGTGCGCACGGCGTGGACTTCCCCGGCCATTTCCTTATGGCGCTAGAGGGTCAGAACACCACCCGCCGCAACCGCGCGCCGGAGCAGCAGCAGACGGTGCTGGATGTGTTTGCCGGCGGTGTGCCGCTCGACGCCCGCGCCATGCGCGCCTTGCTGAAGCGGGTCGAAGGTCCCGAGGCCGAGCTGCGCCCCGGGATACTACAGCCAATGTCGAGCCGCAGCGTGCTGCTGCGCCTGCAGAACAACATCAAGACCCGACGCTTGGCCAACGGGGATCTGTCGGGCGCGTTGCGCGGCATCGAGGACATGCTTCGCATCGCGCCCGACACGGCCCCGCTATGGCGCGAGGCCGCGTTGATCAACCAGCGGCTGGAGCATGTCGGCGCCGCCCTGCGCTGCTACGAGCGCTTCCTCGACCTGGTCCCGCAGGGCGAGGCGGCATTGCGCACCCGCGCGGCCATCGACGAACTGCGCTCCCGGCTGAACTAGTCTTTCTTGACCGGCTTGTTCTCTTCCACGTACTCGGCCGGCGCGCCCGGCGCGTGGTTCGCGTCCTTGCTGTGGCCGCCCAGCCCGCGGGCGGCGTCGCTGCTGCCGGATTTCGGGTTGGGGGCGCCCGTGGTTCCCGTCACCTTGGGGTCCTGCGGCGTTTCGGTCATGGCGAGTCCTCCTTTTACCGTGGCTTTTACCCTGGCCTGAACGCCGCTGCACGTCGTCGGTTCACGGTCGCGACCGTGCCGCGAACGGCTGCCGAGCAATGCGCGGGGGGCAGCATGACCCGCATGGGCTTTCGCCGGGCCTGCGCGAGTGCCACATCTGCGCGATGAACCGCCGCACCCTCATGCTCGCCTCGCTGCTGGCGCTCCTGCCGCATCTCGCCGGGGCGCAGGCCCAGCCCGCCCTGACTGCACAGGACCGTGCGGACATCGCCCGGGTCGAGACCTACTTGAACGGCGTCCGCACCCTGCACGCCCGCTTCACGCAGGTGGCGCCGAACGGCGGCACGGCCCAGGGCCAGGCCTGGCTGCAGCGGCCCGGCCGCCTGCGCTTCGAGTACGACCCTCCGACCCCTTTCCTGCTGGTCGGCGGCAACGGGCTGCTGGTGTTCCACGACAGCAAGCTGGGGCAGACCAGCAACATCCCGCTGGGCTCGACGCCGCTCGGCCTGTTGCTGCAGGACAACCTGCGCCTGTCCGGCGACGTTACGGTTTCGGGAATCGCGCGGCTGCCGGGACAGCTTCAGGTGAGCCTGTATCGCACCAAGTCGCCGGCCGACGGGACGCTGACGCTGATCTTTGCCGACGCGCCGTTGGCGCTGCGGCAATGGACCGTGCTGGACGCACAGCGGCAGGAGACCCGCATCACGTTATATAATATCGAGCTCGGCGGCGCATTCAGCCAAAAGCTGTTCGAGTTCGTCGATCCCAAGTTCTTCCAGAACAATGGCAACCGAGGCTGATTTTTGCTTCGTGCGGGCGGATTTAACCGTCATAATAGTCTCATGAAGCCATTGGTCGGGATTTCCTGCTGCACCAAGCTGTTCGGCCAATATGGCATGGCGAACCACGCCGCGTCCGACACCTATGTCCGCGCCGTCGATCAGGTAGTGGACGCCGTCCCGGTGCTGCTGCCCGCCAACGGGGACGCCGCCGACATCGAGACGCTGCTCGCCCGGCTGGACGGCATCATCCTGACCGGCAGCCGGTCCAACGTGCACCCCGACCTGTATGGCGGCCCGCCCCATGCGGAGGGCACGCCCGAGGACGCGAAACGGGACGCCGTCACCCTGCGCCTGATCCGTGCTGCCATCACCGCCGGGGTGCCGGTGCTGGCGATCTGCCGCGGCCTGCAGGAGATGAACGTGGCATTGGGCGGCTCCCTGCACCAACGGTTGCAGGACCTCCCCGGCCGCCTGGACCACTCGACCCCGCTCCATGCGAACGCGCGCCTCCGCATCGGCAAGGCCCACGGCCTGAGCATCGCCCCCGGCGGCTGGCTGCACCGGGTCGCCAGGGCGGACGGCATCGGCGTGAACTCGCTGCACAATCAGGGTATCGACCGCTTGGCTCCGGGCCTGGTTGCCGAGGCGACCGCCCCGGACGGCACGATCGAAGCCGTCCGGCTGCCGGGCTCCCGCGGTTTGGCGGTGGGCGTCCAATGGCACCCGGAATACGACTTCGCCGGCGATCCGGTGTCCAACGGCATCTTCGCCGCGTTCGGCGCCGAGGTGCGGGGCCGCAGGAGCGGGGCGCTGCTCGCGGCAGACTGAGGCCGTAACGGTGTACCACGACCGATACGGACTCCAAGGGAACGTTCATTCGCCGAGCGCGTCAGGCCGCCAGTTCCACCACGCGCCGTAGGTCCGCGACGAACGCCGCGTACTCCCGCGCCTTCGCGTCCTCGTCTGGAAGGCGCAGCAGGTATGACGGATGCACCGTGATGAACCCGGTCGTGTTGCCGCCAGCGCCATCCGGCAGCGGCATCGGCTGCCCGCGCTCCCGCGATATCGTCACCGCCCGGCCCAGCACCGCACGTGCCGCCGTAACGCCGAGCATGACCGTGAGCGCCGGCCTCACCGTGGCTCGTTCCAGGTCGAGCCAGAAGCGGCAGGCGTTGATCTCCCCGGTGCCGGGCTTCTCGTGGATGCGCCGCTTGCCGCGCGGCACGAACTTGAAGTGCTTG
>CAXULX010000121.1:0-3174 GCA_964252005.1 uncultured Acetobacteraceae bacterium
AGATTTTCTCCGATCCACTTCGATCGGAAAAAGCTCTAGGCACCCACTATTGCATCAGACGCCCGTCCATCACGGCAGATGGTTGCCTCCGGTCACGCCATAGATCTCGCCGGTCACGAAGCTCGACTCCTGCGACGCGAGCAGGACGTAGATGGGCGCCAATTCAGCCGGCTGGCCGGGGCGGCCCAACGGCACCTGCGCGCCGAAGTCGGGGATCTTCTCGCCGGGCTGCCCGCCGCTCGGCTGCAGCGGCGTCCAGATCGGGCCGGGCGCCACGCCGTTGACCCGGATGCCCTTGGACGCGACCTGCTTTGCCAGCGCATGGGTGAACGCTGTGATCGCCGCCTTAGTCGAGGCGTAGTCCAGCAGCGTCTGCGACGGCTGATACGACTGGATCGACGTCGTGTTGATGATCGTGGCGCCCGGCGGCATATGCGGCAGCGCCGCCTTGCACAGCCAGAACATCGCATACACGTTGGTGCGGAAGGTCGCGTCGAACTGCTCGGTCGTGATGTCGGCGATCTCCTTCTGCGCGGTCTGCTTGCCTGCGTTGTTGACCAGGATGTCGAGGCCGCCCAGCGCCGCCCGGCCCTCCTCGATCAGCCGAGTGCAGAACGCCTCGTCCTTGATGTCGCCGGGCATCGCCACCGCCTTGCGCCCGGCTGCCTCGACCAGGGCCACGACCTCCTTCGCGTCCGCCTCCTCCGCGGCAAGGTAGTTCAGCACGACATCCGCGCCCTCGCGCGCGAAGGCGATTGCGACCGCGCGGCCGATGCCGCTGTCCGCCCCGGTGATGATCGCCCGCCGCCCCGCCAGGCGTCCAAACCCTTGGTAGCTCTGCTCGCCATGATCCGGCTTTGGGTCCATGTCGCGCGCGAGGCCGGGCGCCGATTGCGGCTGCTGGTCGAACTTCGGCTGTGGATACTGCTTGGTCGGGTCCTGCATCGCCCATTGGTTCGGCGTCTGGCTGCTCATGCTCTTAGCTCCTTCAAGCCTTGTGAGCTGAGGCTAACGCCAGGCCGGTAGAGCAAGTTCTGCGCCGTGGGCGATGCCCGCCTATGCCGCCGCCAGCTCGCCCACACGGATGCAGCGTGCCATGCGTCCGGGCGCAAGCGCCTGCTCCGCCGGGATCGCCGCGGTGCAGGCCTGGATCGCCGCCGGGCAGCGCGGCGCGAAGGCGCAGCCGGGGGGCGGGCGGCGCAGGTCGGGCGGCGCGCCGGGGATGCCGGGCGTCTCGGCGCCGTCCGCCCGCACGACGGAGGCCAGCAGCCCCTGGGTGTAGGGGTGCGCGGGATGGCGCAGCACCTCGCGCACCGGCCCCTGCTCGACGATCTGCCCGGCATACATCACCGCCACGCGGTCCGCGACCTCGGCCGCCACGCCCAGGTCGTGCGTCACGAGCACCATCCCCATGCCGAGCTCCCGCTGCAGGGAGCGCAGCAGCACCAGGATCTGGATCTGCACCGTGGCGTCCAGCGCCGTGGTCGGCTCGTCGGCCAGCAGCAGGCGCGGGCGGCAGGACAGCGCCATGGCGATCACCACGCGCTGCCGCAGCCCGCCCGACAGCTCATGCGGATAGGCGTCCAACCGGCGCGCCGCGTCGGGCACGCGCACCAGCTCGAGCACCTCCAGCGCCCGGGTGCGGGCGGCGGCGCGGGTGCCGCCCCGGTGCTGCCGCACGCTCTCGATGATCTGCTGGCCGACGGTGTAAACCGGGTCGAGCGCGGTCATCGGCTCCTGGAACACCATCGCCACGGTGCCGCCGCGCAGGCCGCGCAGCGCCTTGCCCGACAGCGTCGTCACCTCCCGCCCCTCGACCCGCACGCCGCCGCTGATGCGCGCCTGCGGCGGCAGCAGGCGCATCAGCGCGCGCATCGATACGCTCTTGCCCGAGCCGCTCTCGCCAAGCAGGCACAGCACCTCGCCCGGCATCACGCTCAGGCTCACGCCGCGGACCGCCTCCATGGCCTCCGGCCCGGCGCCGAACCGCACCCGCAGGTCGTCCAGCTCGGCCAGCGGCGTGGCGGGTCGGGCGGCAGCGGGGGGCGTCATGCCGCCAGCCCCGCGGCGGAGTGGCCGGAGCCTGGGTGGGCCATATGGCACGCCGCCTGGTGGCCCTCCCAGCCCGCCGGCGCCGGGGCGCGCTCGGCGCAGACCGCCTCCGCATGCGGACAGCGCGTGCGGAAGCGGCAGCCGCTCGGCGGGTTGGCCGGCGACGGCGGGTCGCCGCCGATCGGCGCCTGTTCCACGCGGCGGTCCGGGTCCATGCTGAGGCGGGAGGCGAGCAACGCCCGCGTGTAAGGGTGCAACGGGCGGGCGAACACCGCGTCGGCCGGCCCGCTCTCGGCCACGCAGCCCAAGTACATCACCAGCACCCGGTCGCTGACGTGCCGCACCACCGCCAGGTCGTGCGAGATGAACACGTAGGTCAGGCCAAGCTCCCGCTTCAGCCGAGCCAGCAGGCCGAGCACCTGCGCCTCGACCGACTTGTCCAGCGCGCTCACCGCCTCGTCCAGGATCACCAGGCGCGGCTGCAGCGCCAGCGCGCGGGCGATGTTGACCCGCTGCTTCTGTCCGCCCGATAGCTCATGCGGGTAACGGGCGCCGAACTGCCCGGGGTCCAGGCCCACGCGGCGCAACGCCTCGTCCGCCTCCGCCGCCGCCTGGGCGGGGCTGCGGCCCAGCACGCGCGGGCCGAACGCCACGCTGTCCCGCGCCGGCATGCGGGGGTTGAGCGAGCTGGCGCTGTCCTGGAACACCATCTGCGCCCGGCGCCGCAGGTCCTTGAGGGCGATGCCGCGGGGGGCGCCGACGGTCTCGCCGTCGAACACCAGCTCCCCCGCGTCGGGGCGGATCAGGTGCAGCAGCAGGCGCGCCAGCGTGCTCTTGCCGCAGCCGCTTTCGCCCACCACGCCCAGCGTCTCGCCTTTCAGGACGCGGAACGACACCTCGTCCACCGCGCGCACCGCGCCGCCGCCGGGGATGGGGAAGTGCTTGCGCAAGCCGGCGGCGACCAGCATGGGCTGCCCGGGGCCGCCGCGGTCGCCCCCGGCGCCGGTGGTGCGGACCGCGCCGCTCATTTCAGCCGCACGTCCATGGCGGAGCGGAGGCCGTCGCTGACCAGGTTGAAGCACATGCTGGTGACGAAGATCGCCGCCCCCGGCACGGCGCAGA
>CAXULX010000122.1:0-3016 GCA_964252005.1 uncultured Acetobacteraceae bacterium
GCGCCGCCTTGGCCGGGTCCGGCTCGTAGCGCAGCAGGCGCATGAAGCCGTGGTGGTTCTGCGGGATCTGGCCCAGCGAGGGGTCGGCGGCGGAGATGATCGCCGTCACCTCCGCAAGCGTCGCCGCCGACAGGTCGGGGCCGCCATGCTCCCGCGGCACGGTGATGCCGCCGAGGCCCGCCGCGGAGTACTGCTCCACCTCGGCAAAGGGCAGCACGCGGTCGCGGTCGCGTGCCGCGGCGCCGGGCCGATAGGCGGCGGCCAGGCGGTGCGCGGCGGCAATCGCCTCCTGGTCCGTCGCGGGGACGGGACCGGCCAGCGCAGCGGGTGGATTGGGCAGGGTTTGGTCCATGCGGGCCGATCCTCGATCAGGTGTGTGCGGGCACGACGGGGGCCGGCGCGTCGAAGCGGAACGCGGCCGCGGGGTGCGGCTCCCGCAGGCGCGGCCCGGCGCCGAACAGCTTGTGCCGGAGCGTGCCCGGGGCATAGCGCCGCTTGTAGCGCCCGCGGCGCTGCAGCTCCGGCACCAGCAGGCACGCCACGTCGGCGAACGTCTCGTGCGCGACGACGGAGGCCAGGTTGAACCCGTCCGCGCCGGTGGCGTCGATCCACGCCTCCATGCCGTCCGCGACGGCGGCCGGCGTGCCGACCAGCACCGGGCCAATGCCGCCGATGGCGACGTGCTCGGCCACGTCGCGCACCGTCCAGCTGCGGGCCGGGTCGGCGCGGGTGATGTTCTCCATGGCCGAGCGGCCGGCGTCGTTCTCCACATAGCGGATCGGCTCGTCGAGCGCATAGGCGGACAGGTCCACCCCGGTCCAGCCGGACATCAGCGCCAGCGCGCCCTCATGGCTCACATGGTCCCGGTAGCCCGCGTGCTTGTCCCGCGCCGCCGCCGCCGTCTCGCCCAGGATGGCGGTCAGCATCGCGAACACCACGACCGTGCGCCCCTGCTCGGCCGCCAGCGCCCGGATGGCCGCGACGCGCGGCGCCACGGCCTGGGGCGAGGGGCCGGACACGAACACGCACTCCGCATGGCGGCCCGCGAACGCCCGGCCGCGCGGGGAGGACCCGGCCTGATACAGCACCGGGGTGCGCTGCGGCGACGGCTCCGACAGGTGGATGGCGTGCAGCGGGTGGTGCGGCCCCGGATGGCTCACGGCCCGCACCCGGTCCGGCCGGGCATAGACCCCGGCGGCCCGGTCGCGCAGCACGGCATCGTCCGCCCAGCTTCCTTCCCACAGCCTGTAGGCCGCCGCCATGTAGTCCTCGGCGATGTCGTAGCGGTCGTCATGCGCGGCCTGCGCCGGGCGTCCCGCCGCGCGGGCGGCGCTGTCGAGGTAGCCGGTCACGATGTTCCAGCCGACGCGCCCGCCGGTCAGGTGGTCGAGGGTGGACATGCGGCGGGCGAACGGGACCACCGGCTCGTAGGACAGGTTGACCGTGACGCCGAAGCCGAGGTGCTCCGTGACCGCCGCCATGGCGGGGATGACCAGCAAGGGGTCGTTCGCCGGCACCTGCGTCGCCCGGCGCAGCGCCGCGTCGGCCGTGCCGGCATACACGTCGTACACGCCCAGCACGTCGGCCAGGAACACGCCGTCGAACAACCCGTCCTCCAGCACGCGCGCGAGGTCGGTCCAGTATCTCAGCGTCACGTACTCGACCGTCCGGTCGCGCGGATGGGTCCACAGCCCCGGCGACTGGTGGCCGACGCAGTTCATCGTGAAGGCGTTCAGGCGCATGGTGCCGTTCATAGCACGGGACCGAGCCTACCAGGTCGGGATGATGGTGCCGCCGAAGCGGTCCAGGATGAACTGCTTGACCTCCGGCGAACGGTAGATGCCGATCAGCTTGGCCACCCGCGGGTCGTCGCGGTCCTTTGCACGGGTGGTCCAGACCAGGCCGAACGGCGTGTCCTTGGCCTCGATCACCAGCGCGGACTTGGGGTCCAGCCCGGCGTTGATGGCATAGTTCATGTTCACCGCGCCCGCCGCCACGTCGCCCAGGGCGCGCGGCAGTTGCGCTGCGTCCAGCTCGCGGAAGCGCAGCCGCTTGGGGTTGGCCTCGATGTCCAGCACGGTCGCGGACACGCCGGCGCCGGGCCGCAGCCTGACCAGCCCGGCCTGCTGGAACAGCAGCAGCGCCCGCGCCCCGTTCGAGGGGTCGTTGGGAATGGCGACCTCCGCCCCGTCCGGCAGGTCCGCGATGGCGCGCAGCCGCTGCGAATAGATGCCGAGCGGCGTCACGATGCTGCTGGCCAGCGGCACGATGTCGTAGCCGCGGGTACGGTTGGCGTTGTCGAGATAGGGCCGGTGCTGGAAGTTGCTGGCGTCCAGGTCGCCACGGAACAGCGCCTCGTTCGGGATGGTGTAGTCGGTGAACTCGACCACCTTGACCTCCAGACCCTGCGCCTTGGCGAGCGAGGCGGCGTAGTCGAGGATCGCGGCGTAGGGGCCGGCGGTCGTGCCGACCCTGAGCGGTCCCTCCGCCATCGCCGGGCCAGCCAGGACCAGGCCGGCGGCCAGTATCGTCCGTCGCAGCAGCATCGTCATTCCTCCCATTATCCCCGGCGGTCCAGCAAGCGGGCCAGCCGGTCGCCGCCCCATTGCACGCCGCACACCAGCACGATCAGCACCGCCACGACGGCGGCCATCACCCCCGTCTCGAACCGTTGGTAGCCATAGCGAATGGCGAGGTCGCCCAATCCCCCCGCGCCGACCGCGCCCGCGATGGCCGATGATCCGATCAGGGTCACGAGCGTCACGGTGAAGCCGGACACCAGGCCCGGCAGCGCCTCGGGGATCAGCACGTGGCGCACGATCGTGGCGCGGCTGGCGCCCATGGCCCGCGCGGCCTCGATCAGCCCGCGCCCGACCTCGCGCAGAGACACCTCGGCGATGCGGGCGTAGTAGGGGGTCGCGGCGATGGACAGCGGCACGATGGCGGCCGCGGTCCCGATGGAGGTGCCGACGATCAGCCGGGTCAGCGGGATCAGCGCGACCAGCAGGATGATGAA
>CAXULX010000123.1:0-2831 GCA_964252005.1 uncultured Acetobacteraceae bacterium
CATCGACAGGTAGTCCTGCACGCCGTGCTGCAGGTCGACGGTGACGCTGTCCCAGCCGGCCTGCGCCATGACCTCGGCCGAGAAGCCGCTGGGGATAGCGAGCCAGCCGTTGACGACCGCCCTGCCCTCCTGCCAGGCCTGCTTGACTATGTTCGCCATCCGGCATTTCCCCGCAATTATGGTCCGGACAGGCTAGGCCCCGGCCCAAACAGCGTCAATTCGCCAGCCGCATGACGGCGTCGAGCAGCACCTGGGCGCCTTGGGCCAGGTGCTCCGGCGCGGTGTACTCGGCCGGGTTGTGGGTGATGCCGCCGCGGCTCGGCACGAACAGCATGGCGCTGGGGCAGAGGGCCGCAACCAGTACGCTGTCGTGCCCGGCGGCGGCCACCATGTCCCGCACCAGCAGCTGCCGCGCCTCCGCGGCCTCGCGCAGCACGGCGCCGAGCGCAGGGTCGAAGCGGGCGGGGCCGAAGGTGGCGTAGGCGTCGATGTTGAGTTGCACGCCGCGGCGGGCGGCGATGGCGGACCAGGCGATGCGGGCGGCGGCCTCCATGGCGGCGGCGCGGGCCGGGTCCTCGTGCCGCACGTCGCAGTGCAGGCGGGTTTGGCTCGGCACGGCGCCGCGGGCGTTGGGGATGTTGCTGATCCAGGCGGCGGAGCTGCGCCCACCGGGCTCGCCGGACAGGCCGATCTGCTCGATGGCCAGGATCATCTCGGCCGCGGCGGCGAGGCTGTCATGGCGCCGGTCCATCGTGGTCGGGCCGGCGTGGCTGGCCTCCCCGGTGATGGTCAGGTGAAAGTAACGGGCCTGGACGGTGCCGGTCACAATGCCGACCGCGGCGCCGGAGCGCTCCAGCGCATGCTGCTCCAGCAACGGACCCTGCTCGATATGCAGCTCGATCCAGGCGGCCCAATCGCGCGGTCCCGGCGTCAGGAAGCCGATCTGGAACGTCGCGCCCAGCGCCTCCGCGACCGTCACCCCGTCGTCGTCCGCGGTCATCAGCGCGCGGTCGAGCGGCAGGTCGCCGGCGTGGACCCGGCTGCCCATCATCGCGGGCGGGAAGCGGCTGCCCTCCTCGTTGGTCCAAACGACGAGTTCGAGCGGCGCCGCGGTCTCGATCCCGGCGGCGTCCAGGGTCCGCAGAACCTCCAGCCCGGCCAGCACGCCGAACACGCCATCGAACCGGCCGCCGGTCGGCACGGTATCCAGGTGGCTGCCGAAGGCGACCGCGGGGCGCTGCTCCCGGCCCGCACGGCGGAGGAACAGGTTGCCGATCCCGTCGCGCTCCATGTGGAGCCGCAGCGGCTCGCACCAGGACAGCAGCAGGACGTGGGCCGCGGCGTCCTCGGCCGACAAGGCCGCACGGTTGCTGCCCCCCTCCGGAGTGCCGCCGATCGCGGCCATGTCGAGGTGGGCCTGCCAAAGCCGGGCCTGGTCGATCATCGGGGTCGTGGAGGTCAAGGTCGGGGGCGTAAGGGTCATGGATGCCTCATCCGGTGCCGGGCATGAGGGTGACGCGCTTGGCCGTGATGCGCTAGGCTGCCTGTGGAAGGATACTGATATGGCCCGCCCCGTCGACGCCGTGATCGCCCAGGCCCGCGAGTTCCTCGGCGACCGCATGACCACCAACGCCGCGCTGTGCGAGCAGCATAGCCATGGCGAGGACGTGCAGCCCCGCACCCTGCCCGACGCCGTCGCGTTCGTGGAGCGGGGCGAGGAGGCCGCGCGCCTGCTGGCGCTGTGCTACCAGCACGGCGTCCCCGTGGTGCCGTTCGGGGCCGGCACCAGCCTGGAGGGCCACGTGACCCCGGTGCGCGGCGGCATCAGCCTCGACCTGTCGCGGATGACCCGCGTGCTGCAGGTGAACGCGGACGACATGGACTGCCGGGTCGAGGCCGGCGTCACCCGGCAGCAACTGAACGAGCACCTGCGCGACCAGGGCCTGTTCTTCCCCGTGGACCCCGGCAGCGAGTGCAGCATCGGCGGCATGTGCGCCACCCGCGCCTCCGGCACCGCCGCCGTGCGCTACGGCACCATCCGGGAGAACGTGCTGGGCCTGCAGGTCGCCCTCCCCGACGGCCGGCTGATCGAGACCGGCGGGCGCGTGCGGAAATCCGCCACCGGCTACGACCTTACGCACCTGATGCTGGGGTCGGAGGGGACGCTCGGCGTCATCACCGAGATCCAGCTCCGCCTGCACGGCATCCCCGAGGCGATGAGCGCGGCCATCTGCCAGTACGACGACCTGGGCGGCGCGGTCGACAGCGTGATCGCCGTGTTGCAGGCCGGCATCCCGATCGCGCGCATCGAGCTGCTGGACGACGTGCAGATGGGCGCCTGCATCGCGTTCTCGAAGCTCGCGGGCTACACGGCGCGCACCACGCTGCTGCTGGAGTTCCACGGCACGGCGGCGGCGGTCGCCGAGCAGGCGGCGCTGGCCGAGGAGATCACCGCGGGTTTCGGCGCGAGCGGGTTCCAATGGGCCACCGACACCGCCGAGCGCAACCGGCTGTGGAAGGCCCGGCACGACGCTTATTGGGCCGCGCTGGCGCTGCAGCCGGGCCGTCGCGGGATCGCGACCGACGCCATCGTGCCGATCTCGCGGCTGACGGAGCTGATTACCGGCGCAAAGCAGGACATCGCGGCGTCCGGTCTGGTGGCGCCGATCGTGGGCCATGTCGGCGACGGCAACTTCCATACCGTGATCCTGGTGCCGCCGGGGGATGAGGGCCTGGCGCAAGCCTGGGAGCTCGACAAGCGCATCGTGGCGCGCGCGCTGTCGCTGGGCGGGTCGTGCAGCGGGGAGCACGGCGTCGGCATTGGCAAGCGC
>CAXULX010000124.1:0-2519 GCA_964252005.1 uncultured Acetobacteraceae bacterium
CCTCGACGTGATCCGCCGCAGCCGGCTGAAGAAGAGCACCCTGTTCGAGATGGAGACGTCGCCGGAGCTGGAGGCGGTCAAGCTCGAATACCTGCGCCTTGCCGCGAGCCTGTGGGCCGGAACCGAGCCGCTGCTGGGCAGCCCGATGCGCGACCGCGAGATCTTCGACCTGCTGGGATACGACTGATGCAGTCTGCCTCCTACCTCGCCCGCCGCGGCCAGCTTGAGACCTATTTCGACCGCACCGCGGCCGAGGCCTGGAAGCGGCTCACCTCGGATGCGCCGGTCAGCGGCATCCGGGCGACGGTCCGGGCCGGGCGGGACCGCATGCGGGCGACGCTGATGTCGTGGCTGCCTGCCGACCTGCACGGCAAGCGCGTGCTGGACGCCGGCTGCGGCACCGGCGCCCTGGCGGTGGAAGCAGCCCGGCGCGGCGCGCAGGTGGTGGCGATCGACCTGGCTGGTACTTTGGTATCGCTGGCGGGCGAGCGGATGCCGGGTGAGCTGCGTGGCGGCGGGGGCGGCGGCCGTATCGACTGGCGCGTCGGCGACATGACCGACCCGGCGCTGGGCATGTTCGACCACATCGTCGGCATGGACAGCCTGATCCACTACCGGGCGCCCGACATGGCGCGCGTGGTCGCCGGGTTGGCGGCCCGCAGCACCGGGTCGGTCCTGTTCACCTTCGCGCCGCGCACGCCGCTGCTGTCGGTCATGCATGCCACCGGCCGGCTGTTCCCCCGCGGCGACCGTGCCCCCTCGATCGAGCCGGTGCGCCACGCCACCATCAGCCGCCTGCTGCGCGACGACCCTGCGCTGGCCGGATGGCGGCCCGCCCGCACCGAACGGATCGCCAGCGGTTTCTACACCTCGCAGGCGCTGGAGCTGGTCCGGGCATGAGCGAGCGTGGCATGGACCGGGGCATCCCCGGCTGGACCATCGAGGGCATGGCGCGGCGTGTGGCGCGGCTGAACGACGGCGCCGGCCGCAAGTGGGTCAAGATCGGCCCGGGTTTCCTGCCGTTTGCCGACGCTGCCTCGACCGGGCTGCCGATGGGCCGGCTGCTGCGCCTGTCGCTGTTCCAGGTCACGGTCGGGATGGCGGTCGTGCTGCTGATCGGCACGCTGAACCGCGTGATGATCGTCGAGCTGGGCGTGCCGGCCTGGCTGGTGGCGGTGATGGTCTCGCTGCCGCTGGTGTTCGCGCCGCTGCGGGCCGTGGTGGGATACAAGTCGGACACGCACCGGTCGGTGCTGGGCTGGCGCCGGGTGCCCTATCTTTGGATGGGGACGCTGATCCAGTTCGGCGGGCTGGCGATCATGCCGTTCGCGCTGATCCTGCTGTCGGGCGACAGCCACGCGGCGCCCTGGGTCGGGCAGGCGGCGGCGGCGCTCGCGTTCCTGATGGTGGGCGCCGGGCTGCATACCACGCAGACGGTCGGGCTGGCGCTGGCGACCGACCTCGCGGAGCCGGAGGCGCATCCCAAGGTCGTGGCGCTGCTGTGCGTCATGCTGCTGCTGGGCATGGTGGCCAGCGCCCTGCTGTTCGGCGCGCTGCTGGCCGATTTCACGCAGATAAAACTGATCCAGGTGGTGCAGGGCGCGGCGGTGGCGACGATGGCGCTGAACGCTGTCGCGCTTTGGAAGCAGGAGGCGCGCGACCCTGCCCGCACCGCGGCCGGCCGCGACCGGCCAAGCTTCATCGAGACCTGGCGCGCCTTCAACTCCGGTGGCCAATCCCGCCGCCGGCTGGTGGCGCTCGGCTTCGGCACCGTGGCGTTCAGCATGCAGGACATCCTGCTCGAACCCTATGGCGGCCACGTGCTGCGCCTCACGGTCGGCGCCACCACGGCGATGACGGCGCTGCTGGCGGTGGGCGGCGTGCTGGGGTTCGCACTGGCCGCGCGCAGCCTGGGCCGTGGCGCAGACCCGTATCGGCTGGCGGGAACCGGTGCGCTGGCCGGCCTGGTGGCCTTCACCGCGGTGATCTTCGCCGCCCCGTTCGGCAGCACGGGGCTGTTCGCCTCGGGCGTGGCGATGATCGGGTTCGGCGCCGGGCTGTTCGCGCACTGCACGCTCACGGCGGCCATGGCGACGGCGCCGCGCGGTCAGGTCGGGTTGACGCTCGGCATCTGGGGCGCGGTGCAGGCCTCGGCCGCCGGGGGCGCCGTCGCAATCAGCGGGCTGGTGCGGGACGGCGTGGCGACGCTGGCGGACCAGGGCCTGCTGGGCGTGACGCTGGTCAGCCCGGCCACCGGCTATGTCGCCGTCTATTCGATCGAGATCGCCCTGCTGTTCGTGACCCTGGTCGCGATCGGCCCCTTGGTCCGCCTGGACCGCACCCGCCCGACCGCCGCCTTCACCACCCTCGAGTACTCCCGCTAGAACTCCAGACCGCCGAGGTCCCACGATGCAAACCGGTGCACTGACCAGCTATATCGACGTCGCCCAAATCGTGCTTTACGCCTTTTGGCTGTTTTTCGCCGGGCTGATCTACTACCTGCTGCGCGAGAACAAGCG
>CAXULX010000125.1:0-2433 GCA_964252005.1 uncultured Acetobacteraceae bacterium
TGGATGCCAAGAAGGCGGCCGGCTACTACACCGACGCCGTGCCGCCGCCCGAGGTGCTGCACGAGGCCAAGGGCCGTCCGCTGGATGAGTGAGGCTGAGGCGGCGGCCTGGCTCTGCACCCCGGAGGCGGTGCGCAGCCGCGCCCGGGCGATGCTGGCCTTGGCGGAGGCGGACGGGCTGTGGCACTTCACCGTGGACCTCGCGCGGCTGGACGACGCCGCGGCCTATGTCGCGTCGGTGGTGCGCGCGGCCTACCCGGACCTCCGCATCCCGCACCACGCGCGCTGGCGGCATTTCGCGGTGGGCGGCATCGACCGATGGGAGTCGCTGCGCGCCAAGCTGGCCGACCTGGGCGCGGCCGAGGCGGCGCGCGCACGGGTCGAGCTTTGCGTGGTCAGCGTGCTGCTGGACGCGGGCGCCGGGGGCTGGCGCTACACCGAGCCGGGCACCGGCCTGACGCTTTCCCGGTCGGAGGGGCTGGCGGTGGCGAGCCTGCGCGCCTTCGAGGCCGGGCTGTTTGCGGCCGACGGCGGGATGCGCGCCGATGCGGGCGGGCTGGCCCGGGTGGATGCGGCGGCGCTGGGGCGTGCGTTCCAGGTGGACGAGGACAACCCGTTGCCGGGGCTGGAGGGGCGTGCGGCCCTGCTGCGCGCGCTCGGCGCGGCGATGCTGGCCCGGCCGGACCTGTTCGGGCACGGTGATCCCCGGGTTGGACGGCTGTTCGACCATCTTGCCGGCGGCGGCGAGACGGTCGCGGCCCGCGACATCCTGGCGGCGGTGCTGGACGGTTTCGGCCCGGTCTGGCCGCCGCGCATCGTGCTGGCCGGGCGAAGCCTGGGCGACGTGTGGCGCCATCCGGACCTGCCGCTCGAACCCGGCGCACCGGCAGGCAGCGCTGGGCTGGTGCCGTTCCACAAGCTCTCGCAATGGCTGACCTATTCGCTGATCGAGGTGTTCGAGGACGCAGGCATCGCCGTCATGGGGATCGAGGCGCTGACCGGGTTGCCGGAGTATCGCAACGGCGGGCTGTTCCTCGACCTCGGCGTGCTGCGGCTGCGCGACCTTGGGCTGGCGGAGACAAAACTGCCGCCGGGGCATCCGGCCGTCGTGGAGTGGCGCGCGCTGACGGTGGCGCTGCTCGACCGCATCGCGCCGCCGCTCCGCGCCCGGCTGGGCGGCAATGAGGCCGCGCTGCCGCTGTCCCGCCTGCTGGAGGGCGGGACCTGGGCGGCGGGGCGGCAAGCGGCGGCGGAACGGCGGGCCGATGGCGGGCCGCCCTTGCACATCCAGAGTGATGGGACGGTGTTCTGATGCAGCCACTCGCCGACACGCGCTTCCCCGCCGTCACGGTCATCGACCATCCGCTCGTGCAGCACAAGCTGACGCTGCTGCGGCAGAAGGCGACGCCCACCGCCGAGTTCCGGCAGATCGCCCGCGAGATCAGCCTGCTGATGGCCTACGAGGTGACGCGCGACCTGCCGCTCGACACCGTCACCATCGAGACGCCGATGGAGGCCACCGAGGCGCCGCTGCTGTCCGGCAAGAAGCTGTGCTTCGTGCCGATCCTGCGCGCGGGCAACGGCATCCTGGACGGGATGCTGGACCTGGTGCCCTCGGCCCGCGTCGGCCACATCGGGCTGTATCGCGACCCCGCCACCCTGGTACCGGTCGAGTATTACCTCAAGCTGCCGGACGACATCCCGGAGCGGCTGGTGGTCGTCGTCGATCCCATGCTGGCGACCGGGCACTCCGCCGCGGCCGCGCTGACCCGGCTGCGGCAGGCCGGCGCCGCGCAGCTGCGC
Source organism: uncultured Acetobacteraceae bacterium (assembly GCA_964252005.1). Lineage (GTDB taxonomy): Bacteria > Pseudomonadota > Alphaproteobacteria > Acetobacterales > Acetobacteraceae > CAHJXG01. The sequence continues at coordinate 1,803 of CAXULX010000125.1, forward strand.
TTCGTCTGCCTGCTCGCCGCGCCCGAGGGGCTGGGCGTGCTGCAGGACGAGCATCCCGACGTGCCGGTGTTCACCGCCGCCATCGACCGATGCCTCGACGAGCACGGCTACATCCGTCCGGGCCTCGGCGACGCGGGCGACCGGCTCTACGGGACGAAGTAGCGCCGCTTCTTGGTACGTGGCTTGCACCGCCCCTGGCGCAGGCGGGAGCAAGCGGGTTGGTGCAGGGTGTCGAGCTGGTCGCGGTGAGCAAGCGGTATGGCACTGCCACCGCCGTCGATGCCGTCACGCTGCAAATCCCACGCGGCGTGTATTGCTGCCTCCTGGGGCCGAGCGGCTGCGGCAAGACGACGACGCTGCGCATGATCGCCGGGCACGAGGCGGTGTCGGACGGCGATGTCCTGGTCGATGGCCGCAACGTGACGGGGGTGCCGCCCGCCGGGCGCGGCACCGCCATGATGTTCCAAAGCTACGCGCTGTTCCCGCATCTCAATTGCCTCGACAACGTGGCGTTCGGCCTCAAGATGCGCGGCGTCGGCCGGGCCGAGCGGCACGAGCGGGCGCGGCGCGGGCTGGAGATGGTGCAAATGCAGGCATACGCCGACCGGATGCCCGCGCAGCTCTCGGGCGG
>CAXULX010000126.1:0-2116 GCA_964252005.1 uncultured Acetobacteraceae bacterium
CCGACGCGATCTTCCCGGAGGCGCTGCACTCCGCCGAGATGTTCCGCGAGTTCGCTGCCCGCATGCCCGGCGTCCCGTTGCTCGCCAACATGACCGAGTTCGGCCGCACCCCGTTCTTCACCGCCGCCGAGTTCGAGGCCATGGGCTACCGCATGGTCATCTGGCCGGTAAGCTCGATGCGCGTCGCGGCCAAGGCGTCCGAGCGCCTGTATGCCGCCATCCGCCGCGACGGCGGCACGCAGAACGTCATCGACCAGATGCAGACCCGGGCCGAGCTGTATGCCACGATCGACTACGCCGGCTACGAGGCGCTCGATCAGAGCATCGTCAGCACCGTCGTCCCGCACGGCATGCCGCAGCGGGATTGACGGTGCTGGACGATCCGCTGCGACGGCCGTCCCCGTTGCAGCGTCCGGTGTATGTGGGCAGCGAGATCTATCGCCGGTCCACCTATGGCGCCGGCCATCCGCTGGCGATCCCGCGGGTCACGACCTGCACCGACCTGTGCCGGGCGATGGGCTGGCTGCCGGACGACGTGTTCCTCACGGCCCCGATGGCCGACCTCGCCGCCGTCACCCGGTTCCACGCGCCGGGCTATGTCGCCGCCCTCGCCCGCGCCGAGGCGGAGCAGGGCGTCTCGGACGACGACCGCGCCCGCTACCGCATCGGCGCGGAGGGCAACCCGGTGTATCCGGAGATCTACCGGCGGCCGATGACGTCGGCGGGCGGGGTCATGCTCTCCGCCGCACTCACGGCCGGGGGCGGCATCGTGCATTGCCCCGGCGGCGGCACGCATCACGGCCGTCCCGACCGCGCCAGCGGCTTCTGCTACCTGAACGACCCGGTGCTCGGCATCCTCGCCTGGCTCGACCAGGGGCTCGACCGCATCGTTTACCTCGACATCGACGCCCATCATGGCGACGGCGTGCAGGACGCGTTCCACGACGACCCGCGCGTGCTGACCATCAGCGTGCACGAGGCCGGGCGCTGGCCGTTCACCGGGCTCGCCGCCGACCGGGCCGGCGGGGCGGCGCGCAACCTGCCGGTCCCGCAGGGCTTCAACGACAGCGAGATGGACTGGCTGCTGCGGCACGCGATCCTGCCGTTGGCCGCCGGGCACCGCCCGCAGGCGATCTTCCTGCAATGCGGCGCGGACGCCCTGGAGGAGGACCCGCTGGCCCGGCTGTCCCTGTCCAACAACGCGCACTGGGCTGTGGTCCACGCCATACGCGACCTGGCGCCCCGCCTGATCGTGACCGGGGGCGGCGGCTACAACCCATACACAGTCGGCCGCTGCTGGGCGGGGGTTTGGGCCACGCTGAACGAGATCCCCATCCCGGACCGCACCACGCCCGAGGCGGAGGCCGTGCTGCGTGCGCTGACCTACAACCGCGCCGCGGGCCGCAACCCGCCGCAGCACTGGTTCACCACGATCCGGGACACCCCACGGCCCGGCCCGGTGCGCGACCAGGTCAGGCACCTCGCTGTTCAGGCCCTTTCGGAGCACCCCGCATGATTCGCCGCGACTTGCTTGCTCTCTTGCTGATGGCGCCGCTCGCCGCCCAGGCCCAGACCGCGGCCCAGCCTGAACTGCCGAAGGAGCCGCTGTCCATCGTCACCCGGGGCGGCAAACGGCATGACTTCCAGGTCGAGATGGCGTTGAACGAGGCGCAGCAGACGATCGGCCTGATGTTCCGCACCAGCGTGCCCGCGGATGGCGGCATGCTGTTCGACTGGGGCGCCCCGCGCGACAGCAGCATGTGGATGCGCAACACCGTCAGCGCGCTCGACATGCTGTTCATCAACGCCGATGGCACGGTCCACCGCATCGCCGAGGACACCGTGCCCGGCAGCCTGGCGATCATCGAGAGCCGCGGACCGGTCCGTGCGACCCTTGAGCTTGCGGCGGGCACGGCGAGGCGGCTCGATATCCGCGTCGGCGACAAGGTGCAGAACCGCATCTTCGGCAACGCGCCCTAGCGCCGGACGCGCCCCGGATTCGCGCTGATCTTGTGCTGGCCTTGTGTTCCCGGGGGCTGGAACCTAGGTTGCCGTCTGGTTCGGGGCGTGGCGCAGCCTGGTAGCGCGCTTGTTTTGGGTACAAGAGGCCCCCGGT
>CAXULX010000127.1:0-2098 GCA_964252005.1 uncultured Acetobacteraceae bacterium
ACCGCTCGGTCCAGGTCGCGCGGCTCACCGGCAGCAACCGCGCCTATATCGAGCGGGAGATCCCGCATCTGGAGCGGCTGCTGGCCGCGGACCCGGCCGCGGCGCTCGATGGCGCGGGCCTGGTGGTGCTGGGCCATGTCGGCCGCGACGATCGCGCCGCGCTGCTGGCCGGCCTGCGCGGCCACCGCGTGCTGGACCTCGCCGGCATCCCTGAGGTGCGCGACCATCCGGGGATCATCTACCAGGGCCTGTGCTGGTGAGGCCAAGGCTGCTGGTGGTATCGCCGCGGTTCCTGTTTCCCCTCGACCAGGGCGGCCGCATCCGGACGGCGAACACGCTGCGCCAGATGAAGGGCGGCGCGTTCGACATCACCCTGGCGTCCCCGGCCCCCGCAGACGCCGCACGGTTCCAACAGCAGACCGCCGCCGTGTGCGACCGCTTCGTGTCCTGGCCGGAGGCGCCGATGTCGCGCCTGGGCAGGGTGCTGGCGCTGGCCGGGCGGCTGCCGGTCGCGGTCGCGTCGGACAACTCGGCGGCCGGGCGGGCGCTGGTCGCGGCAGAGCTGGCGAAGCGGCCCGACGCCGTCTTGGTGGACTTCCCGCACGCGGCGGTGCTGCTGCCGGACCGGCTCGCGGTGCCGTCGCTCATGTTCACCCACAACGTCGAAGCCGAGATCTTTGCGCGCCACGCCACCGTGGTCGCCGGGCCGATGCGCCTGGTGTGGCGGGACCAGGCCCGCAAGATGCGCCGGTTCGAGGCCGCGGCGCTGCAGCGCTTCGACACCGTGATCGCCGTGTCGATCCGCGACGCCGACGTGCTGCGCGACGGCTATGGCCTGCGCCGGGTCGAGCCGATCGAGACCGGGGTGGACGTCGACTACTATGCGTTCCACGGACCCGGCAGCGCGCCGCCATGCGGTCCCGCCGAGGGCACGGTGGTGTTCACGGGCTCGATGGACTCGCGGTCGAACGTCGAGGGCGTCGAGTTCCTCATGCGCGAGGTCTGGCCGCTGATCCTGCGGCGCCGGCCGCAGGCGCGGGCGGTCATCGTCGGCCGCCACCCGCCTGACACGCTGGTGGCCGAGGCCCGCACGCGCGGCCTGGCCTGGGAGTTCAGCGGCTTCGTGGACGACGTGCGGCCCTATGTCACGCGGGCGCACGTCTATGTCATCCCGCTGCGGGTCGGCAGCGGCACGCGCCTCAAGGTGTTCGAGGCGATGGCGATGGGCCGTCCCATCGTCTCGACGGCGTTGGGCGTCGAGGGCCTGGCGGTGACGGACGGCACCGACTACCTGGCGGCCGACACGGCGGGCACCTTTGCCGCGGCGGTGCTGGCGTTGCTGGACGACGCCGCACGCCGAGCGGCGATCGCCTCGGCGGCGCGGGAGCTTGTCGTCCAGCGCTTCAGTTGGGCGCAGGTGACCAAGCGGTTCGAGGCAATCTGCGCGGGCGTGCTGGCGCCTGCCCCGGCCTGACCCACCCGGCCTGAACGACCCGTTAATTCGCCGCCCGCGACGTCGCCGTCCGCTACTTCGACGGTTGCGCCGCGGCCTTGTCGAGCAGGGCGCCGGCCGCGTCGACGCAGGCCCGCATCGGCTCGTCATCGGCGCATTTCACGTTGATCACGCTGTCGCCGCGCTCGAAATGGAACCGGGCCGCCTTGGACGGCATCATCATCCGCATCATGCCGTGCCGCATCCCGGGCGGGCCGCCGTGCATGCCCGGGTGGCCATTCGGCCCGCCCTCCCCCATCGGCCCACCCTCCCCCATCGGCCCAGGCGGGGGCGCCGGCTGGGCCACGGCGATTCCAGCGGTCCCGAGCAGCACCGCGGCGGCGCACAGCATGGTCATTGTTCTCATCGTGATCTCCATCAAGGCGCGGTCGCCGCGCCCCAGGATTACGCAGGCACGAGGCGGCTCCCATGCTGCACGGGACGCGCTGGGGCCAACCAAGCCCAGCCCCGGCAGCAATGGTTGCCCGCAGCCGCCTAATCCGCTACACCGCCCGCCTCGCTGGCACCCCTGGAGGCCGGCGCGATACCTGTTAGGAGCAACCCATGGCCAATTACGTCACGATCGAGGCCGAGGCGCGCGAGCGG
>CAXULX010000128.1:0-2055 GCA_964252005.1 uncultured Acetobacteraceae bacterium
CCACGTCGGCGTCGATGATGTGGTGCACGGCGGCGGTGCGGGACGGGATCGGGCGGCCCGGGTGGACGAAGCGCGCGCCGCGCTCCGGGGTGAGCCGCCAGCCATCGGGGGCAGCGTCGGACACGTCCTGCCAACCGATCTCCACCACGCCGTCATCGGGCGGGCGGGACCCCGTGGTTTCAAGGTCGATCACGCGGACAGTCGGATGCATGGGCCGAGATATGGGACCGCCGCGCCGCTGTGCAGCGCCTGATTGACAATCGGCCATCGCAATGAGCACGGTCGCGGCCCAGCCGGGACGGAGGCACGCCTTGGAGGACATCACGCGACGCCGGGCGATGCAGGGCGGCGCGGCCCTGGCCGTCGCCGCGGCCGGGCCGGCGGCGCCGTTCACCCAGTCCACCGTGCGCCGCGCCGCGCAGGACCTGGCGAAGCAGCCGTTCCGCGAGCCGGACACAGCCCTGCCCGGCGCCGCCGGGTCGATGAGCTACGAGCAGTACCGCGGCATCCGCTTCAAGCCCGAGCGCGCGTTGTGGCGCGGCCAGGACCTGCCGTTCCAGGTGCAGTTCTTCCCGCGCGGCTTCCTGTATCGCCCGGCCGTGGACATCCACGAGGTCCGGGACGGCCAGGCGGCGCCCATCCCCTACGACCCCGACCTGTTCGACTACGACGACCCGGCCGTGCGCGTGCCGGACCGCCTGGGCTTCGCCGGCTTCCGCGCGCACGCCGCGATCAACCGGCCCGGCGAGTTCGACGAGTTCTGCGTGTTCCTCGGCGCCAGCTACTTCCGCGCCGTGGGCCGCGGCCAGTCCTACGGCCTGTCGGCCCGCGGCCTCGCCCTCGGCACCGGCACGCCGCGGCCGGAGGAGTTCCCGCGCTTCCGCGCCTTCTGGCTCGAACGCCCGCAACCCGGCGTCGGCACGCTCGCGATCCACGCTCTGCTCGACAGCCCCAGTGCCGCCGGCGCGTTCCGCTTCGCCGTGCGCCCCGGCGACACCACGGTGATCGACGTGGAGAGCGTGCTGTTCCCCCGCCGCGACATCACCGAGGCCGGCATCGCGCCGCTCACCAGCATGTACGAGTTCGGCCCCCGCGACCACGCCCGGCCCGACGCCCTGCGCCCGGACGATTGGCGCACCGCCGTGCACGACAGCGACGGGATGGCGGCCCTCACCGGCCGCGACGAACGGCTCTGGCGGCCGTTGCTGAACCCGGCCGCCGTGCAGTTCAGCGCCTTCCTCGACGCCAACCCGCGCGGCTTCGGATTGATGCAGCGCAAGCGGGAGTTCCGCGATTTCGGCGACCTGGAGGTGCCGTACGGCCGCCGGCCGAGCCTGTGGGTCGAGCCGGTCGGCGACTGGGGCGTGGGCGCCGTGGACCTGGTCGAAATCCCGACCAACAGCGAGTACAACGACAACATCGTCGCCTTCTGGCGCGGGCGGGAGGCGCTGCGCGCCGGCGGGGAGTACGGCTTCACCTACCGCATGCACTGGGGCGCCGATGCGCCGGGCGATGCGCGGCTGGCGCAGGTGGCGGAGATGCGCATGGGGGCCGGGACGGCGCCGGGCACGCGGGTGTTCGTGCTGGACCTGATGGGCGGCGCGATGCGGGCGCTCGCGCCCGACGCCCGGGTGCGGGTCGAACTCGGCAGCAGCGCCGGGCAGGTGAGCGCGGGCTACTCCGGCCCCAACGCGGAGACCGGGGGCTGGCGGATCAGCCTCGTGCTTGACCCGGGCGGCGCCGGCTGGGCGGACCTGCGCTGCGCGCTGCATGGCGAGCAGGGGCCGCTTTCGGAAACGTGGCTGTATCGCTGGGTCGCCTGACGCGCCGTCTTTTTTTCGTTGCTGTTGGGTTTTCGTTAAGCAATTTCGGCGATGATGCCCTTGCGCCGGCAAAATCCGGCGCTGTGAACGAAGACGGGGCGCACCGATTGGATCGCGTGCGCGCCGCCGGGGTAAACCATCATGTCGCTTAACTCTGTCAACACGAACATCGGCGCACAGGTCGCATTGTCTTCTCTCAACAACACCAACACGCAGCTTCAGGCGTCGCAGA